>NZ_VEGP01000047.1:0-43108 GCF_007679495.1 Paenibacillus sp. 32O-W
CCTCCACTTTTTTACAGTCCGCGAGGCAGATCCACTATATTCAGTGTTTGATATTACGGGCTTTCGAAATTTAGGTTTAATAGTTTAGTGTAAAGGATGGTCACATGATCGGGGAAATGTCCTTTTCATAAAATATGATTTCCAGATCATTCCACAATTTTCGTCCTGTCACCTGATAACCGTTTCTTTCAAACAATTTTTGGGCCGGCTGCTGGCTGCTTGTCGTGTCCAATCTAAGCTTCCGATAGCCCTTTTCCTCGGCCGATTTTTCCAGTGCAGATAAAATCTGCTGCCCAAGCCCTTTTTTCTGAAATGGCTGATCGACCCGAATCCTCTTGATTTCTGCGACCGTTTCCGTCATTTTGCGAAAAGCCGCCATGCTTACCACTCGGTCATCTATCAGTCCCACAATAAAGTCCCCGTTGTTGTTTATGTAGATCTGCTCGATGTTTTCCAAATCTTGATCTATATCGGGCCCGTCCATCCTTGCATTGAATTGATCAAGTCCTGCCCAATGCAGCTTTTGGACAGCTTCCTGATCCTTGGGTTGATATGGTCTAATTTTCACCTAAATCCTCCTTGCCTCTTGCGATTAAAGCATCACGACTGGTTAATCCGATTTCATATCACTTCCCATACTCTCTCGACGCTTTCCAACCGGTTACCGGTGAAGGTCAGCTTATAGATGTCCGGCATCGAAATGCTTCTCCAAAAATCAAAGCCAAACTCTTTATTATAATAGTTCATTATGATTGTCATGATGTTTCCATGAGTACCGACCACAATATTTTGGCCGCGGTGATCATTAAGGAGCTCCTCGATGACCGGAATGGCTCGTTGTTGAGCTTCCCTCGTCGATTCTCCGCCTTCCAGGGCAAAATCCGGATCAGCGAATGATTTTTCAATCGCCTTCAACAAATCTTCCCACTCCGCCTCATATTCCAGCCCAATAATGGCTCTTTCTCTTAATTGGTCAAATTCGATAACGGGAAGCCCTTTTCTCTCGGCCAAATTTTGAACCGTCTGCACGGCTCTCCTATAATTGCTTGAAATAATATAATCAACTTCCACTTCTGCTAAAATGTCGGCTACTTTGCGTGCGGCGGCCAGACCTTCCTCAGACAACCCTCTCGTTTGCTCCTGTCCGAAAATATACGGGGCTTTCGCATGTCTTACCATATAGATTGTGGTTTTCATATAAACCCTCCCTGAAGGAAATTTCACGGATAAATGGCTTGCCAAAATGAAAAAAGCGCCTCAGAAGGACAAGGGATGACGCGGATACCCTACTAAAAATGCCCATCTAAGAGGTCGCTTTCTATGAAGTTTAAACGACGCCGCAAGCAAAATCAACGGAAAGATGGGATAATTTCGCTCTTTGCAGCAGCAGACTCTCCGCTATGCAAAAAAACCGCCAATAGGCGGTTAAGTGTTCAATAAATTCAAATGTATTAAACGAAATTCAATCGGGGAGTTGCTTCTCACTTTACTAGCTCTACGTCTACACGGACATCCAGCTCGAACGTTCGGTTCCAGGGCAATTGCACAAGGACGAGTTCAGCGTCCCGGATAGCTGCCGGGATTTCCCCCACTTCACGATCTCCGGCACAAATCAGCGGCTTCGTAGCCTCAAACAGCTCCTTTATCCGTTGAATGATCCTGGCGTTTACCTGATCGTACTCTGTTTCCAGATCCCAGGGACTGACTGTCAGATTCGCTTCGATCCATCGGTTTGTTTCCCCGCGTATTTGTGCCTGATAGCCCCATTCATCCATAAGCCGGGATACCAGGAACGAGTAATGCGCCTTCTCAGGCCTGCTCGCATTATCCCCCGTCTCATTCGCCGGTAGAGTCGGCGCTCCTCCTGGTCTCTGCAGCTCATACATCGTGCGGGCAATAGCGTGGGAAATACACGTACCAAGGCTGTTGCCCGCCGTATTCCAGCCGGCATAGCCGGACAGCCGGGTGAAGAGGCGCTCATCGAGCAAGTAACGGACCAGCTCAATGTCAGAAGCGTTGGGCAGAGCCACATCCGCAATCGCCACTCGCCGCCCTTGCTCTAAGTGGTATCGGGCATTCTCCGCCAGATCGGTGATCAGATGTCGCGGATTGAATAAAGCATTCACCGGCTCCGTCTCGCTCCCACCATTGTGAATATTATTCAATGGGGAGTTCACCGCTAATATCAAATCCGCCTCCAGCGGCGAATCTACGATTACCGCGCCCGCTGCCAGCAGATGCGCCTTGACCGTCTCTTCCAGAGGACGATCTTCGAATTCCGGAATGACCTGCTTGCCCGCCTCGGATGTAAATCTCGGAAACACTTTCGCCTTGCGTCTGTTTAACCTCTGCACCATACGGGCGAGCAAGGTTTGGGTTCCTTCGTCCGCGCCGGGATATATCATCGTCTTGGCCTGAACATGTCGGTCGTAGATGTAACGCTGCAGTTCCCACTGCTCCTTAATGTGAACGCCTACAGGGCTGGCATCCTCCTGTGTGATGCTTAAATAATCGATGATGCCTTCTGCCGTCCAATCAATCAGCAGCTTGTGGATGCACATATTTCGTTCTCGCGCCTGGAAGAAATCCAGCAAAATTTCATTCGGAATCTGAGCCTTGACATGCAATATCTCTTGCTCAAGACCCGGCTCCTTTAACCGCAAATGCCGGTCGGACAGCTCCGAATACCGCTGCACAAGGTGTTTATATTTTACGTATTCGGCATTCCTTCCTGTTATTGTAATACGCATGAGTACACTCGAGACAAATAGAGGCTTGCTTGGGTACTTTGCCTTAACGGCACGTAATGCCTCCAGCGTTTCCCGGGCCTGCTCCAAAGCCCGTTCGTTAGTGCGCGAAGCAATCAGGCCGCCGAAGGCGAGCTGGTCGGCAGCTACAACCAAACCATCGACCGAATCTGCCGCCTCGAGCAGCCAACCATGAATGCTCTCACAGTGTCCGGGGGTCATGAACTTTCCAAGCATTTCGATTGGTGGCATATGCAGATCCACGTCGGCGATCTCTGCAATTTTTCGCGGGAACCACTGACAGCACGGCCGGCTATCCAGCGGAACAAGCGCAATACGATGTCTCATAACTCCACGCTCCGATCCTGCGTTCATTACTTGGCTTGCGATGCCATTTATTCGGAACCTCCGTCTCTCTTATACCAACCGTCCAATTATTCAGTCAAGCGGTCCAATTCGCTCCGGAATCTTCTCGTCGCTTCATAGATCGAACTCGCATCGGTTCCGGTCACAATCGCTCCAATCATGATTCCCCTCACCCCGGTAAGTTGAAGGGCCTCCAGCTCCTCGACCTGAAGGTTCCGTTGACTTGGAACGATAACCGGCTTCCCTGAATTTTCCACAAGCCAGCGGTAATTCAGCAAATCGTCGATGGATAAAGGATCGCCATATTCCTGAGGTGGAATAATAGAGGCCTCCAGCATCTCGATCGGCAGGGACCGTAATGCGGTGACAGTGCTTTCTCTATAATCGGCGCCTACTGCCAGCATCTTGTCAATCCTCTTGTCGCTAAGCATCCAACCAGGCGCATGCCGGGAATACAAGGAAATAAAATCGACTCCGAAGGAAACCAGCCGGTCCACTTCTTCCTTCGTTACTTTCTGAGGCGAGTCCCCTGCCACAGCCCCGATCGATCCGGCGAACATCCCGCGCATGTTCGATAACAAATCCGTATATTCCGTTGTCGGACCAAACGACGTTCCGCTGGCACGATGCTCAATGTTGAAGTGAATCTTGATAGCATCCGCTCCACCTTCCGCTGCCGCTTGGAACAATTCCAAGGAATTTGCGGGGAGACTGACGATCAACGCTGTCTTTTGTTGCAGCAACTGAACAAGCTGATTCATTGAAACCTCCGATATATTATCGACTGAGAGCGCTCCCAGCCGGGATTGACCACATTGTATCAGCACACTGCGAATAACGTCAATCCTTTTTTGCTAAAAGGACACAATCCCCCACCGGACCACGGGAATTGCCATCCTACCAGCTTATTTCTTCTTATGAACAATAAAGAATACCTTAGTTCCAACGCCTGGGATGCTTTCGAATTGAAGTCCCTTGCCAAAGTATCGTTTTAGTCTTCGATCCGTATTAATCAAACCGACTCCCGACTTGCTGTCCGGTTTTCTGTCCAGTATTTGCTGCAATCGGGCTTCATCCATCCCGACACCATCGTCCTCCACCGATATTTCTGCATAAGTATCGAAGTGAGAAATCCGAATAACAATATTTCCTCCACGGGAACGCTTCATAATGCCATGTTTTATTGCGTTTTCGACCAGGGGCTGGATAGTTAGCAGCGGGATTTTCAAATCCTTGCATTCTCCGATCTCCCAAGCGACGCGCAGCCTGTCATCATATCTCACCTGTTCAATATAGAGATAGGATCGGACGATATTCAGCTCATCCTCTACCGGGGCAAGCTCATCCTTGTATTGAAACTGAAATTTATTTCGCAAAAAATTGCCCAGCTCATCAATCAGATCGCGCATTTTCCCCAGATCGATTTCACTTAGAGCCGTTACGGCATTCAATGTATTGAATAAGAAATGGGGCTGAATTTGCGCCTGAAGCCATGCTGCCTCCATTCGCAGCCGGTCCCGCACCGACTTTCTTACCTCGGTTAACGCATGTACCCTGGACCTTAATTCCAACGCATCCGCCGGCTTCGTCACGTAGTCGTTGGCACCGGACAGAAAGCCGTTTGCGATATCTTCTGGCCGGTTACGGGCCGTAAGGAGCAGAATGGGAAGCTCCGTGATCGGATAACGCTTGCGGATGCTGCGCGCCAGCTCATACCCGGACATATTGGGCATCATGACATCGGAAATGACTAAATCCCACTCCTTGGTATCCAGCATACTGAGCGCTTCCGAACCGCTCGATACCGCCGTAATATCGAATCCTTCCGATGAAAGAATATTATAGATCACCTTCAGGTTAACCGGATCGTCATCTACGACTAATATTCGGGATGGATCAGACTGATTTTCCTGCCTTGGTTGCTGCCCGGAGATCGAGCCGGCCTCGGAAGCAACGGCCAATACCGATCCAGCGTCAGCAATCGATTTAAGGACTCCCGTCTTCGATTCTTCTTGTGCTGCGGCGGAGTCGGAAATCTGCAAGCTGAAGACGAATTTCGAGCCTTGTCCGGGTACAGAACTAACCTTTAGCGTTCCTCCGTGCAACTCTACCAGCTGTTTGCTAATGCTAAGCCCGAGGCCAAAGCCTCCCTCAACCATCGTTTTTCCGGGGTCGCCCTGTTCATAAGGCTCAAAGATATATCGCAGCGTGTCCTCATCCATCCCGATACCCGTATCCGTAATCGCAATATGCGCCCTTCCGTCTTTTACTACTCCCCGAATCGCAATTTCACCTTCGTTAGTAAATTTGACCGCATTGTGAAGCAGATTGTATACGATTTGGATGACCCGGTTTTCATCCGCATACACATCCGGAAATTGTTCCGGAATACGATTGACCAGGCGCACCCGCTTCCCTTCTGTCATGAAATGAAGCATGTCCAACACTCCCGTTGCTATCGTTCGCATGGAAAAGCTTCGGAGCTGCAGCCGGGCATAAGAACGACCAGCAATGCGGCAATCGCGCACAGGACCGTATATCCAGGTACGATGATTCGCATAATGACAGGAAGCTGCGGCTTCACATATAACATCAAAGCAACGGTAAGACCGATTAGGGCCAGCGCGACAAATTTAAAGCTCCAATCGTAACTCATCGGGAACCAGTACTGCAATAATTTGTCTTCGCTTCCCGATAAAATTGTCAGTACCGCGCAAATAAGGTTCAGGGAAAAATATAGCGGTTGCTTGTCCTTGGAACTCAGAATGTACAATATAATCCCGAAAGCAGCCTGTACAAGAAATACGACGGCAAAGATTAGCTGCATGTTGATCGATAGCTGCGTCTCGCGTGCCATTGCCGCTTCCGTACCGAACTTGATCGAGCGGATGATCCCGCTGCCACGGGAATCCTTATAATTTGCCGCTTGTATAACAATGTCGATCACTTCACTGCCATTCGTGGAGAAGGAGGCGGAATAAGGAACATTCCTCGCCACATACTCCTTCTCCTCCGCGGAGGGCACCCCGGATTGGGCCAGCAGCCGCCCATTGACATACAAGGCCGACGAGCTTCTAACGCTTGGAATACGGATGGTATAGGTGTATTCATCTTCAGGATTTACGAGAATTTGCAGACGATACGAGCCATAGCCATAGGGAGTGCTCTCTTCCGGCTGCATGGAATCATTCCATTTTCCCGGTACCGAAAGTATATGGGGTTCGACTCCAGGGGGTACCCCCGGTTGATCCGCCAACATTGCATGAGGATAAAATTCCCACTCTCCGTCCAGCTTAATCGTCTGGCCTTCCTCGGCATCCCAGCCGCGCAAGTCGAGCCGGCCGTTCACGGCATGCGGCTGATCCGCATAATAAAACATCGCTATCCAGAATAAACGCGCACCAATAAGGATAGCCAGAAATAGGATTACGATGACAATGGTTTTCCATGCTTGGACTCTGTTTCGGCTAATAGGCAAATGACTCGATCTCCTAAGCTCAACCTTTAAACCGGAATGGGAATAACCCAATAACTGGATGCTCTCCGTGTTTAAAAATTTTCCTAATATTTAACTATAAAAAGCAATGCCTCCCTCCAAACTACAGCAGCCTTCATTGGCAAAAATAGCGACCGACACATGATATGACGTTTCATTCAAAACGTGCCGGACCTTTAACAAAATTGTGTTTTCATCGCCAGCTCCGTCATGACGATCATCGCCTTGTAGGCTTCCAAAATATCCTTGGCGCGATAAGAGACGATCGTTGTCCCTTCCTCGATGTGAGTTCCCGGGAGCAGATTTGCCCATTCCGCCTGGCCGTAGTTAGCAAATTCGATCCGGAGCAGCGGACTGTCGGGTGGGGTGAGCGGCTTCACCTTCTCCAGATTTTGCAGGGCCTGCGCCGTTTTCTCGCGAAGAAGCCGGCCGCTTTTGTGAGGGGTAAGACAGACCGCTGACGTGCGCGAAACCTGCTCCTTAACGATGGCCGTTGTGATTCCCGGAATAAGAGCCTCCGCTTCTTTGGCTATTTCATCATCCCCTGCAACCATGACGACAGGCACTCCATAATAACCGGCCAAATAGGCGTTAAATCCGAATTCTCCGATCACCATATCATTTATGTACATATGACGAACGCCGAAAATCATCGTATGGCTTAAAACCCCTTTCATGGACGCACGTGCATGATAGCCAAGGAACACCGCAGCATCGAAGCTGGCATCCAGCCCTTGCATCATCGAAAATGGTTTGACATTTCCGGAAATCAGTTTGGCCTCCGGGTGAAGCTTCTCGATCAGCAGGTTATTCATCTTGGAATGACTGTCGTTAACTATGACTTCCCGGCATCCGGCTTGAAATGCCGCATCGATTACGTGATTCGCTTCATCGGTCATCAGTTGCTGGCCTCGGGTATAATGCTGCATGCTGGAATTGACGAACGTCGGATCCACCAGCCCCGTAATGCCTTCCATATCTACGGTCATAAACAATTTCATTGCTATCCTCCTCCGATTTTTCAAAATTCTTCCCCATATTTGAAGGTTCCCCTTCCAAATGATTTCTAGGTTTTTCCGGAATCCCCTTCTTTCTCAAAAAAATAATCCGGGCCATCCCCTGGAGTGACTTTTACACCGTTCAACGCAAATATCCATTTACAACCATGTCAATTTAAGTTAAAATATACGTAAACACGTAATTACGTAATTTTAAATCAGCGAATCGATAGCGTGTTTAAATCAGCTCTCAAGGAGTGGGGATGCATGGATCGAAATTATGGCGCTGAGTTGGATGATTTGAAAGCAAGGATGGCAGAGATCGAGAGGCTGGTTCGGCGAATGGCCGGGCTGGAAGAACAGCCTGTTTTCGAGGGAGGGAATGACCGTGCGGAGAAGCCAGAGCTTCTGCAGGAAGACGGCATCGAATCCTGCTCAATTTACTTCTCGGGTTCTTACCGCAGCGGTGACCGAACGATACGGTGTGAACCGCAGCAAAGGCAGGCGGACGAACTGCTCGGGGTTAACAGGGCGAAGGCGGCCAAGGTGCTTTCCGCCCTTGGGCACAAGCAGCGGCTGGAGCTGCTCCTGGAGGTATGGAACGAGCCTCTAACCGGGGCGGAACTGGTGGAACGGCTGAACATGGGGACGACCGGGCAGCTTTACCACCATTTGAAGGCATTGACCGGGGCTGATTTACTGATGCAGGAAGAACGGGGCGGGCGCTATACGATTCCGGTCCACCGGCGCTTTCCTGTTCTGTTCCTGTTATCGGCCGTCGCGGATTTAATCGATACCAGCGATTATATCGCCATGACGGAAGCTCGCAATGAAGCCCACAGCTATTTAGGCGCTCCCGCGAAGGAAGGCTATGATCCCCACCAGCTTCTGTGGGCGGTTGTCAGCAATACGATTCAGGAGCATCAAGCCGGCTTCTGCAGCGAGATGGGAATCTACCTGCATGACGATGGCAGTGTCACCGTGGCGGATAACGGCCGGGGCATCTCGACCAAGCTGCTGCCGCAAACCGGCCAGCCTGCCGTGCAATCCGTCATGACGAATCTCGACCTGTTCAGCGATCCCAAGCTGTCGTTCTTCGCTCCCGGCGCGGAGAAAGGGATCAGCATCGCGGTGGTCAATGCTTTGTCCCGCTGGCTGAGTGTGGAAATCCGCCGAGACGGAGGAATTTATCGGCAGGATTACCGGCACGGCATTCCGCAATCCGGGCTAATGACCGTTGGCGAGACGAACGAGACCGGAACGAGCGTTACATTCAGCCCCGAGAGGGAGCTGTTTGCAGGCCGCTTTGACAGAGCGGAGATCGAAGCGCGAGTTCACGAACTGCATGAAGCCTACCCCGGGCTTCGAATCCGTGTGGAATAAGCAAGAAGGGCGACCGGCCCGATAGTCGCTCTCGGATGGGTGCAATGAATACTGGGCATAGCGATCCTCGACGAAACGGGGCTGTCCCAAAAGCTTTCGCATAAAACGGGAAACATCCCAAAAATGAAGCAAAAAGGACCTCAAATCCCACTATAAGTGGAAACGGGGTCCTTTTTTAGCAGCCAAATTTAAACCCTGGCGGGGCTGATAAATCATAGATCGACTGATGAGACAACCCCGTGCTATCGTTTGTCTCTTAATGGGCGTTGATTCGCTGCCCTTCCGCTTCCCCCTGCGGGGAAGATGAGCGTCTAAGGAATAAGACCGCCAGAAGAAGAGCGACTATGACAAGCCCCAATGCGAAGAGAAAGGCCTGTTTCATTCCTGCTGCCGTGGCCAATGCTTCCCATTGCTCCTTGGACACGGTGCGCTCTGCCCCCGCCTTGAAACGGTCCGAGCCGTTCGACATGACGGTGACAAGCAGCGCCATTCCCATAGCACCCCCTACTTGCTGAATCGTTCCGGAAATCGCGGTTCCATGGGGGTACAGCGATGGAGACAAAGCGTTCAGCCCATTGGTCATGAGCGGCATCATCAGCATCGATATCCCCAGCATCATCAAGGTATTCATCCCTGTAATGACGAGATAGGAAGTCGACAATGTCATGGAGACGAGCCCGACCAGAGCGACAACCATCAGAATCAGGCCGGTCAACGCCAATCCCCTCGCTCCGAACCGATCGAACATTCTGCCGGTAACCGGAGACATGATTCCCATGACTACCCCGCCCGGCAGCATGACCAAACCGGCTTCAAGCGGGGAGTAACCCATCGCGGTCTGAAGAAAGATCGGCACCAGCATCATCGTGGCGAACATCGCCATCATAACAATAAGCATGATAATTGCGGAAAGTGAGAACATGCCGGATTGAAAAGCCCGGAGATCGAGCATCGGCTGCCTCATCCTCAGCTGACGGCGGATAAACGCTATAAGCGCTATTCCGCCGATTGCCACGGGAAGGAGCACATCCGCATCAGACCAGCCCCCGTGTCCTTCCCCGGCGCGGCTGAACCCATATACGATGCCGCCGAATCCGACGGCAGACAGCAGCATCGAAACAAGATCCGCCTTCTGACGGCTGGAATCCAGCACATTCGTCAAGCGCATATATGCGAACAGGATCACGAATGCCGCAATGGGCAAGACTCCATAGAATAGTAACCTCCAGCTATAATGGGCGACAATCAGGCCGGATAGTGTCGGACCGATCGCAGGGGCGAAGGTGATGACGATCCCGATCGTCCCCATAGCGGCTCCCCGGCGATCCATAGGAACCATGGCCAGTACGACGTTAGTCAATAGCGGAAATAATAGTGCCGTTCCACTGGCTTGAACGAGCCTTCCGACCAGCAGCCATGCAAAACCCGGAGCCAAAGCGGCAACAAGCGTACCGGCGGCAAACAGGACCATAGCGGTCAAAAACAGCTTTCTTGTCGTAAATCTCTGAATTAAGAAGGCGGTGGCCGGGATCATGACGGCAATGACTAACAAATAACCGGTCGACAGCCACTGCGCCGTATTGGGCAATATCCCCAGGTCATTCATAATGGGGGTCAGGGCTACATTGAGCAAGGTTTCATTCAGAATCGCGACGAACACTCCCAGCACCATGACCCATATAATCAGACGGTTGCTTTTAGTTCCGAAGGCAGACTTTCGTTGGTCATTCATTTCGGACATAGCTGAATTCATTTCTCCTCTCCTAACCGGAGGATATCCCTCCGGCTTCTTAAGAACTTCCCTATTTTAGCATGCGGCCGTAGTTCAGATTTCTTATCGATTGCTATTTGACGCTCCCCTTTTCGGGCCCTTGAAAGGATTGCAAAAAAAAGAAAAAACTGACATTCGGCATGTCAGTTTTTTAAGCTCCTATTCTTTTATCCGATCAAGTTCGGCCGGGAACCGATTTATTTGCGCCCCTTCACCTCATCCACGATGACGGAGTACTCCTCCGCTATTTTCCTGATAAATTGTACCGCATCTTGATCCGATGTCAGAAATTCCGCGGACTTCGTCGCGATAAAATCGCTGAAGCTTTCATCGTACGGCGAATACGGCGCCAGTTCGGCCAAAGTTTGAGAGAATGGTGCCGTCACATTATATTCTTCCTTAACATGCATGGATGTAAATTCACGGATCGCTTCCTCGCTTTTGATAACCGGCGGGCTTCCTGCCTGCGATAACGCGATTTGCCCCTGCTCTGAAGCCAGGTAGGAGATTACAGACCATGCCGCATCCTTGTTCTTGCTGTGCTTGGTAATGTTAAACGGCAGGGCTCCCCAAGTCGGTGCGATGTTCGGCATATCGGCCCAGGTAGGAACGGCGGCCATGTCGAAATTAAAGCCTTCCACACGAGTTAACAGCTCCAGCCAGGGCGAGTTATTGACCCACATGGCAATATTCTGCTTACCGTCGCTAAAGCCGTCCGGATTATTCTTGGTATCAGGGTTCACTATACCGGGAATACTCCTGTAGCGGTCCAGCAGTTCAAAAAATTTCTTCGTTCTGGGATCATCCGCAAAAACAATTTCACCGGTTTGAGGGTCGGTGCCCGGTACGCCAAGCTGCATAAAAGGCGTGCTGTTCGGAGCGAGAACGAGCCCCCTGTATTGAACCCCTTCACGGTTGACCGTTAAACGCGATGCGATTTCCAGCACTTCGTCCCAGGTCATGTCATCCTCGGGATAAGGCTCTCCGAACAAATCGAAAATATCTTTATTGTAAAACAGCGCCCTTACGCTGTTTTCGACCGGCAGACCATACAGATGTCCTTGTCCGAGAGGATCCAGCGAGCGCAGATTGTCAACGATTCCTTCTTGAAAAATACTTAAGTCGAAATTGGTCTTTTCGATATATTCATCGATCGGCATCAGGAAATCCAGATTTTCAACCAGCTCTTTGCTTGGATTGCCGACGTTAATATCCGGCATTTCTCCTTTGGCTATTAATTCCTGTATAAACTCGGAGCCAACCGGGTTCCCGCTGATCAGCTCCAATTTAATGTTGGGGAATTGCGCCTCGATCTGCTCTTTATACCGGGAATTAAACGTTATTTCGTCTATCCATATTAACATCTTCAGCGTGACGGGATCTCCATGATAAGCCCAGGGCTCTTCAGCAGATTCTCCATTGGATTCTGCGCCCCCTTCTTCACTTGTCTGGTCGGGTTCCCCCGGCTCAGCCACATCTGTGGAACAGGCTGTCATCCATGAAGCAATAAGTATGAGTAGAGCAAATAAGAACAGTGACTTTTTTAAATGCATCTGCATTTATATTAAACCTCCCTTATGAGCTTATTAATTTATGCGCTTACAAATTAATCTGCGCTTGAAACAACCCTATCCCCCCCTTTATTAAAACTGATCGGTCATGATGCTTGAGACGTAGTTTTTCCTAAATATACTAAAAACGGCGTGAATATGGTGTGAAAAATAGCGGGATCATACGTTCCCAATTTTCAAAAAAGAAAACTGCGCAGACAAACCTGCGCAGCTATCCTTTCTATGCATACTCCCGGCCTAATAATTTTTGACGGTCAGCTGATGAAGACTCTTGAATTCATAGCCCTGCTGCCGGGCCTCATCTATGATCCGGCCCAATGCGGCTGCATTGTCGCTGGAGATGGAATGCAGCAGGATGACCGCTCCGGGGTGAAGCTGGGACATCACTTTCTCGTAAGCATAGCCTCCGCCCCGCTGGTCGTTAACATCCCAATCTTTGTACGCGACTGACCAGAACACATTGGTATATCCCAATTCTTTACTGACCCCAAGCATCCGGTCGCTAAAGATTCCCCGGGGCGGACGTAGAAAGCTCATTTCTTTCTGCTCTGTCAGCTCGGCTACTTTCTCCTTCACCTTATCCAATTCGGTCTGGATCTGCTCCTTGGAAATCCGGGTCATATCGGGATGGCTCCAGGAATGGTTGCCAACGACGTGGCCTTCGCTAACCATTCTCTTAACCAAATCCGGCTGATCCTTGACGAAATGACCGGTGACAAAAAAGGCGGCGGGAACCTGCTTCTCCTTTAATATGTCCAAAATCTTGGGCGTAAAGCCATTCTCATATCCATTATCGAAGGTGAGATAAAGCTCTTTCTGTGTCGTATCCCCCAAGAAGATGGCGCCGTGCTTCTGAACAATGTCCTTAAACCCTTCCTGATCGATGGAGGGCAGCTGCCCGTTCTTGCTTTTTTTGAAGCCAAAGTGATGGGCTCCTCCGGGTGACGCCGCCTCTGTCTGCAAGGGAAAGATCATCAGCGTTATTAGAAAGAAAAGTACCGCAATTCGTTTCATTCGTTAAATCACTCCAGTAAAGGTTATTTGAACGTTGGTTTCAGCCCTTATTTTTGTCCGCTTTACCAATATTCATGTACTGGATAGATGTTTAAATGAAAGAGGTGCGTGAGAACCCTATAAAGTACGTATGCCTTCGAAGTTTTCCGTACGAGGCTAGCGGTCAATTTTCCACTTACAATCACTCTTCTCTTTCATTGTTGTCCATTGGAGCAATTGGCGTTGGAGAAAGCCACACGTCGCATCCGGGTTGGTACCGACTTCGTCAAAGACTTGGTCGCTCCAAAAGTGCACTAAAATCCCGCCTTTTTCCATAAAGAAGGCAAAAGACGCTCAAATGTGCAGGTCTTTTGGACAATATAGGCCCATTTCGTTATATATCGCTCCAAAGACCTGCATTTTCGCTTTAGAATAAGGCACCTCGAGGCTTTTTTCCAAAAAGACCTGTAGTTTCGCTTTAGAACAAGGCACCGCGCGGCTTTTTCCCAAAAGACCTACATTATCACTTTAGAATAAGCCACCGCGCGGCTTTTTCCCAAAAAGACCTGCAGTATCGCTTTAGAATAAGCCACCGCGCGGCCTTTTTCCCAAAAGACCTGCAGTTTTACACTATCCTGCGGACTATTTAGATTCCAGCCCATACATCCTTGGCAAGACGACCTTCTTTCTCCAAGCCCTCCAGCCACTTACGGGCCTCCTCCTCACTGACTTGATGAACATCCCGGTAGGCTTCCTGTATAGCGAGCTCGACCTCCGGAGCCATTCGGCTCCCGTCTCCGCATATATAGAGCCTTCCACCTTGGTCAAGCAAACGGATGATTTCCCGCGAATTCTTCAACATCAGATGCTGGACATAAGTCTTTTCGGCTCCTTCTATTCGAGAAAATGCCGTATGCACGCGCACGATTCCTTCCTGCTCGAACCGTTCCATTTCCTCCCGGTAGATCTGGTCTTTTTCGTTGCGGCAGCCGAAATATAAATGAGCTTCACCCAGCTTGGCGCCTTCCTGCTTCAAAGCGCTGCGGGCTTGCAGGAAACCTCTGAATGGTGCAATCCCGGTTCCCGGACCGACCATAATGACAGGCGTTTCCGGATTTTCCGGCAGTTGAAAACCGGAATCCGGCGAGCTGACGAACAGAACGATGGGCTCCCCGGGCTGACGTGCGGCCAAATAATTCGAGGCCACCCCGCGATATTCGCCGCGCCCGCTCTTGGCCGGTCCGCGTACAACGCCGACGGTAATGCTTGCCTTGTCCGGCTGCATCTTGGGAGAGCTGGAGATGGAATAATACCGCGGTTTAAGCGAGGGCAGCAGCTCGACAAACCGCTCGAACGGCAGCTCGCAGGCCGGATACTGCTCCAACAAATCAAGCATCGTTAAACGTTTGTCCAACACTTCTTCTTTATAGGCTTCCTCCTGCAGGAGGGCCTCCAGCTCCTTCTTATGAGGCGGGCAGACGGTAAATGCCGCAAGCTCACGAAGCTGGGCACGCGTTGCCGCTTCCTGCAGCTCTACACTGTGGCTGAGCAAATCATACACTCGAATCGGACGGTCGAGCGGAAGATGAACGACGCTGCGTCCGCTCGCGCTAATAATAAGATGGTCGCTGGCATTCAGCCCGAACCGCCGAAGCACACGCTCTACCAGCTCAGGCGCGTTCTCAGGGATAACCCCGAGGTGATCCCCTTCCTGGTAAGAGACGCCTTCCGGCAGGGAAATCTCGATATGGCGCGTGCTCCGTTCGCTGCCTTCACTTTGCAGCTCGCGATTTTCCGTTATCGAAGCAAGGAGCGCATCGTAGCTGTCGGCGATCGGGGTTCCGACAAGACCGCTGACGAACCGCATGGTCAGCGTGCTTCGTTCCTGCTGCGGAACGTTGATGTTTTCCAGTCCGAGAGCACTGAGCACTTCCGGCCAGATCTTCCCGCTCCATTCCTCGACCTGCTTCTCGAAATCGCCGCTCGCATCCGCTTCCCCGCGGACAGCCAACCGTGTCGCTCCCTTGGCCGCGAGCTGCTCGTCAATAATCCGGGGAACCTGCTGGTACGTGCTGGCCCAGTTATGGTCTCCGCAGCCGAACACCGCATAGCGTACACCCTCCAGCTCGCCGGGCCCCACTCCTTCAATCCATTGCACAAATTCACGGGCATTGCTTGGCGGCTTCCCATTATAAGATGCCGAGACGATAAAGACCGCCCCCTCTTTGGGCAGCTTGCCTACGCGATCACTCAATGGAGCCACCTCGCTGCGGAAGCCCCAATAACGGGCCGTATCCGCGAGCTCTCGTGCAATGCCCTCCGCCGTGCCCATATTCGATCCGTAAAGCACAAGCAGCGGCGTGTTATGGGCTTCCACCGCAGGCTTTACCTCCTGCTCGCCCTTGTTCCCCGCCGGTGCCGTTGTCTCCGCCGTGGAGAAAGTATAGGAAACCTGCCCGCCCCGGGGGCGAACCCGCAACGTGAAGCCTTCCGGCTTTAACGTCAATGTTTCCTTCACTTTCAACTGATAGTTCGTATGGTCTATAATCTCGAAGTGCTTAAGCACCATTCCCAGTACCAATGTCGCTTCTTGCAGGGCAAACTGCTGCCCGATGCATGCCCGCTGGCCATTCCCGAACGGCTTATAGGCGTCGTAAGGAATTTGGCTCGGATCGGCGAACCGTTCCGGGCGAAACTCTTCGACATCCTCTCCCCATACGGAGGTGTCCCGATGAAGCTTAGGGATCAGCACGTTAACGCTGTCACCTTTTTTCATTGGATATTTCCCGGCCAGCATCGTATCTTCCTTGGCGTACAAGGCGAAAGCAGGAGCGGTTGGCCACAGCCGGAGCGATTCATTCAGAATCATCCGGATATATTTGAGTTCGCGAACCTGAGCATAGCTCGGCACCGGATCGTTTAGAACGCGATCGACTTCCTCATAAGCCTTCTGCAGCTTATCCGGGTTCTTCAGGAGGAAATAAAGAGCAAAGGACAATAGCCCGCTTGTCGTCTCATGCCCGGCAATGAGAAACGTTATGATTTGGTATCGGATGTTCTCATCGTCCAAAGGCTGCCCCGTTTCCGGATCCTTGCCGCTCAGCATATGTGCAAGCAGATCTTCCCCACCTTGATAGCCTTGGGTTTTGCGCTCGGAAATGATTTTATCGACCAGGGAGAACATCGCTTGAATATCATGCTTGTACTGCCGTTTGGTAATTACCATCAGCTTATCCTGAATATCCAGGCGCTGCAGCTGACTCATGGCTTCGCCCAGTGCCCTGGTCATACTTGTAATGAAAGGATGCGGCTGTTCCCGATAGAAGCTGTTGAAACGGTAATTGAACCCACACAGACCGATCGTATCCAGCGTCAATCGAGTCATATCCTCCGGCACATCAACACTCTCATCCGGATTCAGGCGCGCCCATTTCTGAATAAGCTGGAGCGCAATATCGACCATCATGCCGTGATAACCGCGCATGGCCGTTTGACTGAAGCTGGGCAGCAAAATATTGTGCGCCTTATGCCAATTAGGCTCATCCGTTTCACTTGTGAACAAGCCGTCCCCGGTGAAGGCGCGGACTTTCTGCAAAGGTGCCCATACTTTCTTGTCGAAGCGGGACTCATCGCAAGCATCGGCTACCAATTCATGGCTGGATATAAATAAATCCGACCGCCCGGGCAAATCCATTCTGAAGATAGGCCCATACTGATCCGCCAGCTTGACCAAGGATTGGACCGGACTACCCAGATCCAATAAAGGAAGATTGCCAAGCGGTCCGAACGTTTTGGGTTGTGGAATCATCGTTGTTGTCATATACATTCTCCTCCTGATAAAGGTTAGTATGGAACTGGTATCCTGGGGGTATACAGCCCTTTGCAAAAGTAATAACTTTTACGCCGAAACGGAATGAATATTCATTCCGTTTCAGGCAAAAAGCTTCGCTATTCAATGAACACGAATAGCGTTCCAACAGCATTCTTCAATTTGCGCCAACAAACCGGGCGTTTCTTCCAGTGCTCCGGTCTTCATCATATTAAAAAGCTGGACCATCGCTCCATATACCATAGCGATCAGTGCATTCGACGGCAGCGGGCAAATCATCCCCTGTTCTTTGCCTTCATCTATAACACCGCGAATTAAATCCAGAAATTGTTCAAACATCTCTCTGCTGCTCTCATTCAGGAACGGGGCATCCGAATGGGAAGCGATGAAAGTTAAAGCTTGACCACGAGCGCCTGCATATTCGCTAATACGGAAGAAAATATGCTTAAAGCGTTCGCGGATCGGCGCCGCAGCCGGAGGCACGTTTGTCATCAAGGTATTGGTAAGCTGCTGGATGCATTCTTGAAACAACGAGTTGACGAGGACTTCCTTGTTCGCAAAATAGCGATAGATGGTGCCGGCTCCCACCTGTGCCTGATCCGCAATCGTAGGCACCGTAGTCCCGTCGTAGCCCCGTTCGGCAAATAGCTCTAATGCAGCCTCCAAAATATCCATTCTTTTGTTTTTTGACATTTGACAGCCTCCCAACTCGCGGAATGAATATTCATTCCTTTCAAAAATAATTTATATGATCCCTGTAAAAATGTCAAGAAGGTCGAACGGCCATAAGGGCCGGATCTATTGATCCGGCCCCGAATAGAGCTATCTCTGTTATTGCGGCCGTTCGATGGAAAACAACGGCGGTTGGCTCGAGACGATGTTGAAGAAGCTGAACGGCGCCGCGTTAAGCACCCCATCCCGGGTCATCGTCGTTGCGAAAGCAATCGGTCTGGGGATAACACTGCCGATAAGCAGCTTGTAAATCTCCCTCTCATTCCGGCTCTCCGGGTCAATAGCAATCATAACGATTGTTCCTTGAACCAGGCGGCCGCCGCCTCCACCTCGGTCGCCGTAAGCTGATGGCCATAGCGCTCCCAATGAACACTTACTTTCGCACCGGCTTCGCCTAACAATTGCTGCAATTCTTCCGTTTCGGCTGCCGGGCAAATCGGATCGTTGAGGCCGGCGCCAATGAAAACGGGGATTCCCGATAAAACAGGAAGCTTAATCCCTCGCCGCGGAACCATCGGATGATGCAGGATGGCCGCTTGCAGCGCATCCTGATAATGAAACAGCAGACTTCCCGCTATATTAGCACCATTCGAATAACCGACGGCTACTAACCGGCCAGGGTCCACAGAATACTGAGCAGAAGCCTGCTGCAAAAACTGATAAACCTCGCCTGTCCGGAAAATCAGATCCTCCTCATCGAACACCCCTTCCGACAGCCGTCTAAAAAAACGAGGCATTCCGTTCTCCAAAACGTTACCGCGTAAGCTCAACACGGACGATTCCGGAGAAATCATCCTCGCCAGCGGGAGCAAATCGCGTTCGTTACCTCCCGTTCCATGAAACAGTACGAGCGTCGGCGCTTCAGGGTTTGAGCCTTGTTCAAAAAGATGTCTCATTCTTGCTTCCCCCCCACCGCTCTGACTTGTATAGGAGGTAAATTCGCTTCAATTTCAGACCGGTACGGCTCATACCATTCCGGCAGCATTAATTTTTCTCCCAGTGCCGAAGGTGCTTCATCGCGCGCAAAACCTGGGGGATCCGTTGCGATTTCAAAAAGTATTCCGCCTTGTTCACGGAAATAGATCGCATTAAAGTACTGCCGGTCGATAAGCGGAGTCGGTTGATAGCCTTGCTCTTCCGCCAGCACGCGCCAATCCACATGCTCCGCGAAATCTTTGGCACGCCATGCGATATGATGTACCGTCCCGGCTCCCCCCGCCCCCATCGCAATGTCGGAATGCGGAACATCGATGATGTTGCCGAGCTGTCCTGACGCCCGGTACCGGGTATTCCCCACATCCTCGCCTATTTTTTTCATGCCGAGGGTTTGTTCCAGTGTCTTTCTCGTTGCGGCCGCATCCGTGCTAAACAGAATGGCTCCGCCAAAGCCTTTGATGGCCTTCTCCGCCGGAATGCCTCCGAACGACCATTCGCTGTTCGGACCTTCCTCCCGTTCGACGAGCTCCAGCCGCAGGCCTTCATTGTCCGAGAATTGAACGTATTCTTCGCCGAAACGGGTTTGCTTCACCGTGGAGATTCCGAAGCTTTTCAAGCGGTTTTCCCAAAATTCCAGCGTTCCCGGCGGGACGACATAAGTGGTAACTCCTACTTGCCCCCCTCCAACCCGACCTCTGCGCGAGTTCGGCCATGGAAAGAAGGTCATGATCGTTCCGGGACTGCCCGCCTGGTCCCCGAAGTAAAGATGATATACCTCGGGGGCGTCGAAGTTGATTGTTTTTTTGACAAGCCGCAGACCCAATACCCCTGCGTAAAAATCGACATTCGCCTGCGGATCTCTGGCAAAAGCAGTTATGTGGTGTATTCCAGCCGTTTGTAACGACATAATTCTCTCTCCTTTTTGTTTGATTTTCTTGAAGTAGGGAGGGGAAGAACGGGTTCCCGCTGCTGCTGTTTGGAATATATTTTCCCCTTACCCCATTCTTAAACACCGAACCAAATTCCGGGACTTGCCGGCTTATTGAAGCAGAAAATCCAAGGAATAAGTGCCTGCGCCGATCATTGCTACGCCAATGAGCACTACCAGCAGCACAAGCGGATATTCGATACCGTCGGCGGTCGACCACAGCCCGTTGCGAGCGTGCACTTTAACAATAGCCCCCAGCATGGTCAACACCAGAAGCGCAGCCGCCAATGGAGTGAGAAAACCTAGGGCGAATAACGCTCCGCCGACCAGTTCCATCAATCCGGCCAATACCGCCATTAACACGCCGGGCTTGATTCCGACCGATTCCATCCAGCCGCCCGTCCCCTTAGGTCCATAACCACCGAACCAGCCAAAAAGCTTCTGCGCCCCGTGTCCGATATACAATAAACCAATAACCAAACGAATAATCAAAAGTCCTAATGCTGTCATATAAATGACCCCCTAAATTTAATTTGAAATTGATAATCTTGAATTAAAGATATTATGCAAAAAAATATGGCTCCAGTCGTTATAACTTCTTCACCGCCGTAAGCTTATAGACTATAGACCCGCTATCCGGCCTCGGCTCCTTTACCCAGCTTCTTCAGCAGTTCTGTAATCTCTCTTTTTTCATCCATGCTTAGAGCATCCGTCATGGACACAACCACCTCAACATGCTTATCGAAAATATCGGAAAACCATTCCTTGCCTCGCCGGGTCATTTCCGCATAAATCACTCTCCGATCCTTGTCGCAGGGAATTCGCTGCAAGAGTCCTTTGCTTTCAAGCTTGTCGATATTGTAGGTTATACTCCCGCTTGTAACTAAAATCTTCTCGCCAATTTGCTGCAGAGGAATTTTTCCCTTGATATACAATACTTCCAAAATCATAAATTCCGTAGGCGTCAGACCATACTTCTTCATGTCCTGAACCGCCCGCTCCATAATGGTTTTGTAAGCCTTAGACAATACAATGAACAGCTTCAAAGAATCCGAAGTATACGAATCGAAAGATTGCGGCATCATGCTCCCTCCTTTCATTTATCTCGGATTCGATTATCTTGAATTAAAGATAATTGATTTTAATATAATTGTCAAGGGTTCTCTTTCTGGTTTTTTTGGAGAAGCGATAATCGCTTAAAAAGATAGCTTTTCTTGGGACAAAGTTTGTCAACAGCCCTGTGGCTGATCTATATATACGAATGATTAGTGATAACTTAATTGGACGATTGCTATCCTCTTAAGTGCAGCATAGACGGCTTCATCATATCATTGCAGGGATGTGGAAAAGCCGGCGGGCATAGACTTATAAGAATGAGATCAAGGAGAGGTGACCCATGCGATACCCCTTTTATTATGTTCCCGCGTGTCCTTGCTGCGGCACGTCCGGTTCCCCAGTCCCGGCGCCCCATGGGCTATGGCGCGGTTATTCCCCCTCTGCTCCTGCTTTACCGTACTATCCTTATATTGTCGGTCATCCTATGGTTCCCCTACATGGAGGGTATCGAATTCCGGAGGAACATGCCGGAGGACCGGAGAGCGCGCAAGAACGGCCTCCTCAGCCGCAGTTAATAGACTGGTCCGCCCTTTATCCGAATGAAGTCATCCTGCACGGTCCGGCGGTGAAGAAGATCGCCCTCACCTATGACGATGGGCCGGATGAAAAATGGACGCCGCAGGTTCTCGATGTGCTGCGGGATTATAAGGTGAAAGCGGCCTTCTTCTGTGTCGGATGGCGGATTCAGAAATATCCGGATTCTCTGAAACGCATCGTAAGAGAAGGGCATGTCGTCGGGAATCATTCGTGGAATCATCCGGATCTGAGCAAGCTGCCGGTTAACGAGGTGAGGAATGAAATCCTCCGGACCGAGAGCGAAATCAACCGTTTGACCGGGAGGAAAACGGCGCTGCTCCGTCCTCCCTACGGTGCGTTAAGCGATCCGTTGATTAAAACGGCCATGGCCCTGAAATACAAAATAATTCTGTGGAATGTTGACAGTCTTGACTGGTCGGGATTAACGGCGGAGCAGGTCGCCACCAATATTCTTTCGCATGCGCGGCCCGGCGCTATTATCCTGCAGCATAGTGCCATCGGTACAGGAGGAAATCTTCAGAACACCGTCAATGCTCTCCCCTACACTATTGAAACGTTGAGAAAACAAGGGTATTCCTTCGCCTCTCTGCCGGAACTGCTCGGCATCCCTGCTTATAAGGAATAACCCATGGAAGGAGTACTCCCGATTCCCCGGCTTCCCGGACATCCGTTCCTTGGAGATAAGAGTCTCGCAAATACAACCGCATTTCTAAATTGCGCGATGTGATTCCCCTTCAATCAACCCTATCAGATCAATCAATCTTCGCTTCGGGCTTTGGACTGTTATCCCCTCTGCTCAGAATCCAGATACATGGGGTGATCTTTTACCGGTATGTCGTGTTCGTTATCTCATTTATTGGACGAGAGAATCCCGAACCAAAAACTTTGGCCTGTCGGATTTCGAGTCGCTCCTGATTAAAGGGGATACCAGTCAAAAGAGCAGAAATTCAGAACCGAACCACGGAATCACCGAGCCGAGCCGAACTGCACCGAACCGCACCGAACCGCTAAGCGCCACGTCAGACCGGGCTGGCAGATAGGGACAAACCGATTGGGAATCCCTTCCATACCCCTGGATACCGCCTGCATCAGCCGCCGTTTCCGCGGCGTTTTCTATATTCGCTTGGAGTGAGGCCGACATGTTTTTTGAACGCCTTGCTGAAATATTTCTCATCGGCGAAGCCGACGGCCTCTGCTACTTCATGCACCCTTAAGGTATGGCCGGACAGCAAGGTCTTGGCTTTGTCCATGCGCAATCGGGTCAAGTAATCCTTGAGATTATGGCCGGTTTCTCTCTTGAAATGCCTGGCAAGCAAATCGGGATGGAGCCTGAACTTGCGGGCCAGCTCCTGCAAAGTGACCGGCGTTCCGTAATGTTCGTCGATATATTCCCGCACCTGCTTGATTACTTTATACCCCGATTCACGTTCGGCAGACACGCGCCCGGCCAGCTCCAAAAGCCGGTTCAGCAAATCGGCTCTTAATCGGGGCAGAGAGAACCGCCCGTCTTCCGCCCAATAAACCAGCGGACGGGTGCTCTCCGCTTCCTGCTCTGACAACTGCTCCCGCAGCAAATCCAGCTCCTTCTCCCAAATCGCGATTTGCTTGCGCTGGAGCGTTCCTTCCCCTTGCTCCAGCGAGCTCATCAGGGAGTCGATATGCTGCCGGATTGCATATTCATTTCCGCCCAGAACAGCGGCCTTCAAGTCTCCGCCTTCCGTAAGCGGCCTGCCCTTCATTTCCTCCATATCCGCGCGGGTATATACGTATTCCGTACGGGGCTTCAGCAAATTGCGATGCATGTAAATATCTATAAGCGGGGAACCGATCTCTTGCAGAAAACCGGGAAAAGGCCCTTCCTCGCCAAGAATGATCTCGATCTCCACGCCCAGAATCCTGCGCACAGCGGCACCTATTTTACCTAACCATAGAGACTCGATGCCCGTATCCTTCATCAAGATTTGCACGAAGCCCTCCTCCCCGAGCATGGCAAAGGCAAGCCCCTTCTCCGGGAAACCGATCATTTCGTTGACGATATTCTCCACCGCAAACCTGAGCAAATCGACACGGTCGCGAAATTTCTCCCGCGCCCTCTCGGCAGCCGGCTCGAAAGCGATCAGCCCGACCCGGCCCCGAGTTTGCCCGGGAACAAAACCGAATTCGCTTTGCAGGCGGGTTAACAATACGAACCCGTTATCCGGTTGTTTGGCGTATTGGGCAAAAGCATGGGCCCAGTAGAGCGGAGTGACTTCGTTCACCCGAATCCGATTCTCGATGCTCTCCAGCCGTTCCCGTTCTTCCTCACGCCACTCCTCCGCCGCTTTCCGTACTCTCTCCGCAACCTCCTCCGGGTCCACCGGCTTGACCAAATAATCGAAGCCTCCGTATCGGATCGTTTGCTGCATATAATGGTACTCGCTATAAGCGCTGATGACGATCGTTTTGTGAGGATAAGGACAGGTGTCCAGCCATTCCAGCAGCGAAACCCCGTCCTTGCCGGGCATACGCATATCCGTAAGGATGATCTGCGGCCTTTCCCGTTCGATGACAGCTATGGCCTCCTCCCCGTCAGACGCTTCCAAAAGTGTGGCTACTCCTGCTGCGCTCCAATCCACCATCTTCTTCAAGACGGAACGGGCATGCCGTTCATCATCGATCAGCAGCACCTTCATCGTTCATCCCTCCTTCCAGCTCGGATGCATCCGTAATGGCCGGGAGTATCAGCCAAACGGTCAATCCCCCGCCCGGCGTCGGTTCAAGGCGAAGACGAGCCCTTGCCCCGAAATAGAGCTTCAGACGGTTATTCGTATTCGTCAGTCCCATTCCTTTCAGCTCATGTCCGAGATGGTTTTCGTTCAGTCCTTTCTGCAAACGGTTAAGGTCCGTCTCCGTCAGACCGGGACCGTTATCCCGCACCATCAATTGCAGCTCCCCGCTCTCGTGCAAAGCCGCTTCCAGCTGCAGGCTCCCGGCCTTTTTGGAAGCTTGGAAGCCGTGCTTGAAGTAATTTTCGACGATTGGCTGCAGAATCATCTTGGGCACGATGCAGCTTCTGGCCCTATCATCGATCTGTACCTCGACGGACAGCCGTTCTCCGAACCGCTCCTGCTGCAGGTGCAGATAAGCCAGCACATGCTCTATTTCCTTGGACAGCGGAACCAGATTTTCCTCTGTCTCCATACTGTAACGCATGATGGAGGATAGGGAACGTAGGAGCTTATACACCTCGGGCGCTCCTTTGTCCACCGCCAGCGAGCCTATCGACTGCAGGGCATTATGCAGAAAATGAGGGTTGATCTGCGATTGCAGCACCTTCAACTGATTCGTTCGGTTCTGCAGCTCCAGCCGCTGCTCGCGCATAAGCAAATGCTTGATCGTATGGATCATGGATTGGAAGCGCAAACTTAACAGGCCGATTTCATCCCGGCTCTGCACCCCGAAGTCCACATCCATATCCCCCTTCTCTACACGGCGGATGGTGCGAAGTAGGACGCGAATCGGCGAGGTGATGCGGAAGGTGACGAGCGTCGTCGCGGCAATGACCAGAACGAGCATAATGCAGCCGATGGCAATATTCATCCGGATCATCTTCTGCGCACTCTCGAACATGACCTCGTTCGGTATTCTTTTGACCAAATACAATCCGCCTACGGACTCGGACAGCTTCTCAAAGAAAATCACTCCGTTGAAATCGTCATCGCGCCAATGGAGATAACCGCTATCTGTCGAAGCGTTTTCAACCGCCCTCAGCCATTCTCCCATCCCGGCCGACTCGCCGGATTCATCGGCTTCACCGGATGAGAAGAACACCACCCCGCCCGGCGCCACCAGAAACAACTGCTCCTTGTCCTCATCGTACAGATGCTCGCTTAACTGATGGACCGTCTCTGTACTGAAATCGATCGATAAATAGCCTAGCGGCGTCTTATCCGGGTAATTCGCCAGCAATCGGTGAAGGCTGAACACCATGGATGGATTGTCGACAATCTGTCCGCCGATTCCGTAATGGGTCATGACATGCGGGGGCTCCAGCCAGGAATGACCCCGGGTTGCGGACGCAGGCTCGAACACCGGGTGCTCGCGGATGTCCAGATGCTTGGCGTTAAACACATATTTTTTGGAGACCGAGTACGCCTGCTGCCTTTTGTCCAAATACAAGAAAACCTGCTCAATATCATCATTGAAGTGATACATTGAGGACAGTATTTTTTTGATCGTTTGGATGCTTTCATAATCATTCATCCGGTTTCCCGTCGTCAGCACGTTCATGAAATCCGGATGCTTGTAGACGGAGAGCGTCAGTCGGTCTACTATTTCCAAATAATTCTCGATATTGTTCTTGCCCTGGTACAGAAGGCGCATATTTTCCTGTATGGTTTGCTCCCGCGTCGATTTTACCGTATGGAGATAGGTCAGCAGAATGGAGATACCCGAAGGAATCACCACTACCAGAAGCAAGAGAGCTATTAACTTGTTGCGAATACTCGAACGAAGCATGTCTGATCATCCTTTTCGTAAAACGAGGGAAAACATGCGCCATGTATCCATAGATGGAATGGGCATGTTTTCTCTTGATACAGCCTGATGAAGACCCAGGGGCTCCTTATTTTTTCAACTCATCCCAGGAGGACTGGATTTGCTTCAGCATTTCCTCGTAGCTGTTTTGCTTGCCTACATAACCTTGCATGGCCGAACTGAACTGATTGTCTACCCCTTCAGGCCATTTGGGGAACACCCACGGCAATGTCTTACCGGCTTTGGAGTAATTCATAACATCCTGCGACAAGCCTTTGAGATTGTCGGCTTCGATATGATTATAAGCAGGGATGAACAGAAACTTCTCGGTCATATAGCTCTGTGCCGTTTCATCGGTCACGAGCCAGTTCAAGAATTGCTTGGCTTCATCAATATTTTTGGAATCCTTGTTGATGACCCAGTTGAACGGAACTCCGACATGAAGCTTATCCATCGCTTCCGCATCATCGTTAATCGGAATGGGCAGCAGTCCCATATTCATGTCCGGATTGATTTCGAATACTTGCGGCTCCATCCAGTTGCCCTGCTGCATCATCGCGGCCTTGCCGGTGGCAAACAACGATACTTGCGTGTTGTAATCATTGGTCAACGGATTCGGATCGCCGTATTCAATGATCGTGTCGAACAAGTCCTTAAACTGCTGGAAGACCGGATTGTCTGCAAAATGGGCGGACCCGTCATTCAAGCCTTGCAGGAAAGCATCCTGATCCGGCTGATGTGCAAAGGCGACATTCATCAGATGAATTCCGATGACCCACCATTCCCCGAATCCCGTGGCAAACGGAATGTATCCTGCTTCCTTGAGCGTTCTTGCGGCCTCACGCAGCTCGGACAGCGTCTTCGGAGGCTCGATGTTCAACTGCTTGAATATATCTTTGTTATAAACCAATCCATAGCCTTCGATATTGTAAGGCATAGCCAGCAACTTCCCGTCCAGCATCGCACCGGCCTTGGCCGTCTCGAACGCTTTCTCTGCCCATGGCTCCCCGGACAGGTCTACGACCTGATTCTTCCAGGTTTCCAATTGGGACAAGCCTTCCACAACGAAGATGTCTGGACCCTCTCCCCCGGCGAAGCGGGTTTTGAGCAGGGCGCGCCAGTCCGTGCTGCCGCCGATAACCTCCTGCCTTACATTAACATCCGGATGCTGCTCATTATAGACATTAAGCAGCTCTTGAAATTCCTTGTCGATATTGACTTTAAAGTGGAACACGGCAAGCTCCTTCTTCTTGCCGGAGCCCTTCTGTCCTTCCTCTTGCTTGGTGCCGTCCCCCGCGCTATTGTTCGCGCCTCCTGCACATCCGGCGAACAAGGTCCCCATTAGAACCAGAACGACAGCGATTGCCAAATATTTTTTCACCTGCGATCCCCTCTCCTCATCATTATAATCTATGATCATCCCTTGACTGAACCCGCAGCGATCCCTTTAATGATATATTTTTGCAAACTGAGAAACAAAAGGATGATGGGCGCTGCCGACATGGTCAAGGTTGCCATAGCCAAATCCCACTTCTTGGAATATTGGGCAAAAAAGGAATAGAGCGCTATCGGAATGGTGCGCAATTCCCGATCCTGCAGCATCAGCAAAGGCAGCAGGAAGTCATTCCATATCCAAAGGCTGTTCAAGATCAAAGCGGTCACGATCATCGGTTTAAGCAGCGGGAGGACGATGGACCAGAATAACCGCTGATCGCCGCAGCCGTCCACGATCGCCGCCTCTTCGACTTCTAACGGCACGCTTTTGACAAAGCCATGGAACAGGAAGATCGTAAACGAAACTCCGAAGCCGAAATAGATGACGATCAGGCCGGGAATGCTGTTGATCAACCCGATATTTTTGGTCAGTTGGACCAGTGGAATCATAATCGACTGGAACGGGATAACCATCGCCGATATAAACATAATGAACAGGACCGTGCTGACTTTTCCGGGAAAGCGCACCAGCCTCCAGGCCGCCATCGCCCCGATAATCACCATTCCCGTGACACTTAGTGAAGTGACGAGGACGGAATTGAGCAGCACCTTCGGAAAATCTATCGCCTCCCACGATGCCGAGAAGTTTTTGAGTGTAAAAGCTTGCGGCCAAGCTGCCGTATCCACCATAATTTCCCCTAATGTTTTGAAGGAGTTCAGCAGCACAAAATAGAAGGGAACAAGATAAATGATGGCGATCACAATCAACAGTGCTTCGGCAACGAACGTTCGCGGCCGATACCGGGTTTCCATCAATATTCGACCTCCCTCTTCTTAGTAAAGTAAACTTGAGCGGTCGTCACCAGCGCGATGATCAGGAAGAACAGGAAGGCTTTGGCCGTGCCTAGACCATAACGGTTATATTGGAAAGCTTCCTGATAAATGTTAATGGCTACCGATTCCGTAGATCCATACGGCCCGCCGTTAGTCAGAGCCAGATTCAAATCAAACACTTTGAACGCCCAAGACAAGGTCAGGAACAAACAAACCGTAAAAGCCGGAACAACGAGCGGGAGAATCATTCTGAACAAAATCTGCATGCGATTGGCACCGTCTATTCGCGCCGCCTCCAGCAGGGAATCGTCGATATTTTGCAGAGCCGCCACATAGATAACCATCAGGTATCCCCCGATCTGCCAAACGAACACAATGACCAGACCCCAGAACGCCGTTGATGCATCCCCCAGCCAAGGGAGCTTGAAAAATCCGATTCCGGTGGCCTCCCCAATTGAAGGAAAACCTTTCACGAATATAAACTGCCAGACAAAACCGAGAATCAATCCGCCAATGACATTGGGTAAAAAGAAGGCGGTCCGCAGCATATTTCTCGTTTTGATCGGCCCCGTTAACAACAACGCAAGAATGAAACCGATCACATTAGATAGCAGGACAGCCGCAACCGTAAAACGGATCGTAAACCAGAATGAAGCAAAAAATTGCTTATCGCTCGTAAATATCTTTTTGAAATTTTCGAAGCCGACCCACTGCACTTCTCCACTGACTCCGTTCCAGGAAGTAAACGAATAGATCATCCCCATCACAAACGGAATGGCGACGATGAGAGCAAAGAATATAAAAGCCGGTCCGACAAACACCAGATGGTTGACGAGCGTTTTCCCTTTTCTGCCGTACCGCATGTTTTCACCTTCCTTTCGACGAAGCATCGATTCCTAGTGTACAAAGAACAGAAAAGCAAATACACGTACAAATCGGGATAAAAAGGTGGAAAAATCCGACTGCTGATGAGCAAGGGAAAGCCGCAAGTCGCACCCGGGTCGGAAAAAACACGCCGCAAAGACGAGCAAAAATGCATTAAAATCTTGCCTTTTTCCAAAAAGAAGGCGAAAGACGCTCAAATGTGCAGGTCTTTTTCTCTAAATGGGGCCATTCCGCACAAAACCGCTCCAAGGACCTGCATTATCGTTTTAGAATAAGGCACTGCGCGGCTTTTTCCGAAAAAGACCTGTAGTTTTGCTTGTCTTTTCCCCAATCCGGCGGACGTAACGAGGCTGTCCCAACAGAATTCACAGAAGACGAGAATCTCCGGTGCTGAGCGGTGCAGAAAAATCGAAAACCGGATTATTTAGCACAGCCCCCCGATTAAAAAGGCACTAGCAGCTAAAAACGTCCGGTTTTAAATTAGAACCGAATAAGCTTGTACGCTTAATCTGCAAAAAAATACCCCGCCAAGGTTCATGACCTGACGGGGTATTGTTTACTTTTTATCACTTTGCCGTTTGCGGCTGGATCTGATGATCCGCCAGGCAGCTCCGCGATGCTCACCGGGAGAGGCGCGGGCGATTCCGCCCAGACCCGCTGCTCTCAGCGTTAAGCCGCCCCGCGCTATTCCAGGCCCTCGATCAACGTTTGCACGTCCGCACCAAGCTTAGCCATTGCGGCTTCGGATATTTTGTCCCGATGAGCCGGGTTATTCATATGCTTGAGGAAATCCTCCAGGCTCTTGCTCGCCTGCGGCAGATGCTGCTTGCCTAAGTGATGCGCCGCCTGCTTCAGGCTGTTGCGGAGTTGAACGGTAAGCGGCTTAAGGATATCGCCGGAAGAAATATATTCCTCCAGTTGCCAGGCTACCGCTTCCAAAGTTACCGGTTCCGGTACAGCACCTTGCTCATGGGACAGCGGAATAACGAACGCAGCGCCGGGAGCGATATCGTATATATAGCCTTTGCTGAAGTCATTGACATTTGCAAAGGAGCGAATCAATGTAATATCGCCGAGCTTGAGGCTGTACTGATTGCCGCCCAGCCCTTCGATGCCCCTGATCTGATAAGCGGCGTTGCGAACCTGGTCATTCTCGACAAACAGCCACTTGCCGATCAGGTCCTCCGGCTGCATCCCCGCTAAATCCATCGTTACCAGGAGCTCATTGCTGACCGAAAGCTCGCGGGTGAAGTCGGTGACGGTACCGGTCAGCCTGGCCCGGACGGGCTCCGCCTCGGAATCCAGCGGACGGATGGCTGTGCCGTCATGCACATACGCATACTCCTGCTTGCCGTCCATGACCGAGTACAGGCCAAAGAATCCCTGAAACCGGAATTGATCGTCGATAATGTATTCCTGCGAGGAATCCAATGAATAGACGATGTAGTCGGTCCGCCCATTCTCCAGAACGACTTTGACCGCCTGCACCTTACTGCCATCCGCTTCATTCTCTCCTTGTCGCACCTCTGCCTTCTCTATCGATTGAACAAACCGGCTGCCCTTGTAGGGCTCGATGACGGAAGTGAACAAGCTGTCCAGATTAGTGCCGCTGCGGTGGCCTATGAAATAGCGGATTTCCTTCGGATTCCCCGGCTTGTTGTCCGGCGGCAACCCGTCGGCCAGCGCCGCATCATCCAGCGGAGTCAGCATGGTCAGCCGCAGGTGAACGTCCGTATTCGCTCCGGCCCCGCCGCCGTATATATTCCACGTGTCTTTCACATTCCAATCCACACTGAACGGCGCGGTCGGATTCTGAGCCCGGTCCACATCCTTCAGCCAGTGGAAGCCGCTGCCCATATACCCCGGTCCGTCCACATCGTCTACCCGGTGGCCGAGCGGCACATCCGGTCCGGCGTAAGTGCCGACATATTGACCGCTCTCATCCACCTGAGGTATGAGATCGAGTCCTTCCGTCGTCACCTCCCCTTCCATGCTGTGGAAGCTGAAATGATGATCGCTGCCGCCTTGAACTTTAAAGAAATCGACGATATACGAATTGTCGGCATCCACCCGAATCATGGCGGAGGTCCGCCGGAATTGCGATGTCTGCGGATATACCTTGGGTGCCTCCACGTCGATCAACTGCACTCTGCCGCCGTTCAGATCCACATGCTTCGGCAGGGATACGACCTGTGTAGCCATCTTTCTCTTATTAACGACCACCGTATTGTGGCTGATCGTATTGTTCATCCACTGCGCCCGATGCATATCCACCGCATCGGCGAATTTCGGATAACCGAGATCGGGCGCCAGGTCGAGGCCGAATGCGTGAATGCCCAGATTAAGAGTATCCCGGTGCCCGTGTCCGGACGAAACCCCGTAATACATCCACATTCCGCGCTGCGTGTCCACCGGTTCCGGCTGGTCGTCGTCCTGCGGTTCCTGCAGCCTGAGCTCGGTCACTCCCATTTTGTAATTGCTGGCGCCGTCCGTTATTCCGCTGTAGCGGAACGAAATTTGGTGCTTCCCTTCTTCCAGAGTCAACGTGCCCAACAGCTCCAATTCCTTCGAGGAGCCGAAGAAATCGACTTCCTTGACGAATTGATCATCGATGTATACGTTATATCTGGCGTAGGAAGGAGCGCGCCACGGACGCAGCAGCACATCGTATTCGCCGGCCGCCGTCACCGGGAAAGCGAAGGTGATCGAATGTCCGGGCTCATTGGCTTCCAACTGAACCGTCGAGTTCGAATCGAAGAATCGATAGCCTATTGTGCTTTCGATTACTTCCATATCCATGAAGAACAGGCTCTCTCCGTACTGAGGCACGGTCTTGAAGCCGTCACGCAGGCCTGCGAAGCCGAAGCCGGACAGGTTGGTGCTTTCCAAATCAAGCGGTCCGATCTCGGCAATCACCGCTTCGATATCCTTGCCGATCTGCTCCGGATTTTCGGTGAACACATCGCCATGAATGCCGGAAGCTCTGTAGTTATTCAAGAAATAGGCCAGTTGGGCAAAGATGGGCTCCCTATACACTTCGTAGGCCCGGATCATCTGTGCCAGATCCAGAACATGCACGGGATTTCCCGCGGCCGCCGTATCCCCGATCGAAGGAGTATACCTCTCCAGCATCGTCAAGGGGTACATGGCCGAGAACATTTTCCGGAATTTCACATTCTGGTACAAGTCCGCTTCCGGATATTTGTCATATCCCTCCAGAATGTTGGCGACCTCCAAAAAGGAGGATATCCACAGACGATTATAACCGGGGGACCCTTCGTTGCCGTGACCGTTCCGGTCTACCGTATTGACGAGTCCGGCCAGAATATTGCCTCCTGTTACCCGGTAAGGGTTCGATAACAGACCGCCGCTCTGGAAATTGAAGTCCAGCCATTCCTTCGTCTCCGGTAACGTATCATACACCACCGCCGCTAAAGCCAAAGCGCTTTGATGGAAGCCGTTGTTGCCAAAAATATTGGCGTTTTTAACGTTCGGATACACTTCCTTCAAAATTCCGTCCTCGATATTTTTGCGGATTCCCGTGGCCGAATCCTTGAACGAAAGCTTATACTGCTCGCCCTTCTGCTGTAAAAATACGAGAACCTCGTCCATCACCTCGGGATCGTCCATCGCCGGGAAGAAAGCGTCATAGGCCTTGATAAATTCCTTCACCAGTCCCGTTTCCCATATGGAACCGACCGCCTTGCCGCCGGCCCTTCCTCCGTCGGAATGCCAATAGATCGACCGGTCGAACACCCGCAAATCAAGACTGGGGTAGACGTCCGCGATCCGGTCGAGCAGCACGATCCCCGCTTGGGCATACTGCTTTTCCCCGGTGAAGATATATGCATCCCGCAGCGCTTTGATCGCATCCACTACAACTCCGTTGCTATACCACAAATGCCAATGCGTATAGTACGATATAAAGGTGTAGTAATTGCCGTTCTCATCCACCCAGCCGTAGCCGTCGTCGACACCCCAGGTTTCCCCCTTCTCCGGATAAAGCTCATTGACCAAATATTGAGGGTCGGCCAGCTCCCGGCGGAAGATCCCTTGTTCATCCAGTCCGCTCTCATAATAGGACTTGAAATCGTTCGTCGGATACCGGTAGTTCTTACCGTTCTCGTCTACCGCGCTCGGATCGATCAGCTTCCAGGGTTCGTTGAACGGATCCGCCTTATACGGATAATTCCCCCATTTATCGATTTCCTTGCCCGACACCGGGCTGCCTAGCGGCTGATTGACCGCATAACTTCGCGGCAATGTTTGAGGGGGAACGGATTTCCATAGAAAGTCCCATCCGGCCTCCACATATTTGGCCGCCGCGCTCACCGCTCCCGACCGGTGGCCCTTGGCCCATTCGTATTGCTGCACATTGTTCCTCGCATTGGCCACTTTCTCTTCGGTATAGAAGGTGCTTCTCGTTTTGGAGCTTGTCAATTCTCCTACCTCCACGGTTACCCCGTCAGATTGAGTAACTCCGGCAAAAGTGACATCGACAGTGATCGCTGCCGCCCCTACACCGACTGCCTTGAAAAATCCGCCCTCCGTCTTCTTCAGCAAAACCTGATCATTGCTGCTTGTGAATACAATCTCGGCTTGGGACAGATCAGCCTTCTCCCCGTTATCCAATACCCCTTCCACCGAAGCCTTCACATACTGGGATTGCACCACGTCATCCTTATCCAGCTTGAGCTGCACCCCGGCAAGCCGGCTGTCCGTCACCTCGATCGGCAATTCGGCGCTTACGGTTCTGCCCGCCAATGTAACCTGCACCTGAATGACCGCCGTTCCTTTCTTTAATCCGGTGACCTGACCGGTCTCATCGACCCGAATCGTCTGCGGGTCCGAGCTGTAAAAGACCATCTCCGCTCCTGACAAATCCGCGTCGGCGCCATTGCTTAACATGCCGCTGACATGGAGCTGCCTCGTCCCCATTAAGGGAAGCGGCCCCCCGTCCATTCCTAACTCCACGCTTTCCAATAGCGAATTCACCACTTGAATATTCAATGATTGGACAGCCTTAAGCCCGTCAGCCTCCGCCTGAACGTGAATGACGGATGAGCCTTCAGCCAATCCGGTAATTAAACCGCTTTCATCAATACTGGCAATGTGATCATTCTCGCTCGCATAAGAGAACGTTGTCTGATTAACCGGCGTGCCGTCCGATTTATATACCGATGCCTGCACGCTCGTCGTTTCATTCATTAATAATATCTGCTTTGCCGCAGACACACTTAATTGCAGAGAAGGAAGCCCTTCCTGTTCAATCAGTGAAAATTTATATGGATACAAGGAATAATTAGAGCCTTTATCCGCCATCGGATTGCGTCCCGCCACCTGGAAGGTGATGGTGTGCGTCCCTTCGGTCAGATAAACGGTTTTCAAAGGAACGGTCGGTCCGAACATGCTTCCCGGATCATAGAAATCATACCGGCCTATCCTCTCTTCGTCGATGAAGAGGTCGCCAATTCCGGCGGCTTTATAGAGATAGCCTTGAAATTCCAGCAAGTAATAGCCTGTCCGCGGTACATCAAAGTCGAAGGAGCGAGACTGGCCGACGGCATCCGCCGCGATCGAGGTGCCGTACAGATCTACTTTGCGGGTGATCGGCTTCTCGTTAATATCCCCGAGCACCCTGAGATTGGAGTCTCCCGAGTAGGCATCGATAAACATGTACGTGTATTCAGCCGGCGGTTCCGCCGCCTCGGCATGGACGAGCAAGGAACCGGCGAATGGGACGGGAAACATCGTGACCGTGAGCATAATGGCCATAATAACAGACAGCTTTGCACGTAATTGTTTGTAGAAATACGAACTCATACATCATCGCCTCCTGTTTATAGATTTTGGACCGACAATCTATCATTGCCCTCCTTCCCCATAATCTTTTCCTCAGAATTTGAAAGCGTTACCAATTTCATCCTAGTCGTTTTTTCGGTTAAAAGAAATGGTAATTTCATGACAAGCATTTGTAATATTTTAACTATTTCATTATCTGCGGACTGGGTTTAAATCCGGTTGGTCCGGGTCGTGCAAAAAAACCTCTGCTCCCGCCATCCATACGGTTCAGAGGTTCTTTATTAGAGCAATCTATTATTAAGCTTCTGCCGTTCGAGTCGGTTTCTACCGGGACTGTCCTCCCGCCGCATCCTTCCTCTCGATGGTCGCCGGTCGTGAATGAATGGCCCGGAAGACTTCGGACGGAAATTTCGGCCTCCGGTCATACGTATACAGGCCGTTAACCTCCTGCTCGACATCATACAATTGAGTGTAGCAGAACCCGAGCATCAGCGGATGGTCCATCAGAACGCTGGTCAGTCCCTCATACCGAGCCAGGAATTCTTCCTCGCTGGTGGGCCGGTTGCCGTACCCCCAGCCATCGTCATTGCCTTTGTTGGGGTTCCACCAGATTCCCCCGTATTCGCTTACGAAGTAGGGCTCCCCGCGGTACTTCTGCCGTTCCGGAAAAGCATTAAAGACCGGGCCGCCCGTCTTCATCGGCTCGTAATGGGCGCGAAAAACTTCCGGGTCCTGCTCATAGTCATGCACATCGAAAATGTCCGTCTCCACATGATAATTCCCGCTTGTATCTATAACCGGGCGTGTCGGATCCAACGCCTTCGTCATTCGGTAGATGCTGCGCAAGGTGGAATCGTCCTGCTTACCCCATTCCGTATCCCAGGTTTCGTTGAACGGGCACCAGCCGATTACAGACGGATGATTGAAGTCCCGTTCCACCGCTTCCAACCATTCGGAAAGCATGGTCGAGAGCCCCTTACCTCCGGAAATGTTAAGGCCCCAATTGCCATACTCGCCCCAGACCAAATATCCGAGCCGGTCGGCCCAGTACAGATACCGCGGCTCGAACAGCTTCTCATGCAATCTGGCGCCGTTAAAGCCCAGTTCAAGCGAAAGCTCGATGTCCCGCCGCAAATCTTCATCCGTTGGGGCGGTGTAAACCCCTTGCGGATAGAAGCCCTGGTCGAGCACCAGCCGCTGGAAGACAGCCCGGCCGTTAATGCGCATGGCATGACTGTCAAGTCGAAGCGTGCGCAGTCCGAAATAGGAGGATACGCTATCCAACTCTTTGCCGGATTCGTCCGATAGCGTCAGCTTCAAGTCATACAGCCTTCCGCAGCCCGGCTCCCATAGCTGGATAGTCGACAGCGGCAGTGTAACGCGGACCGACGGGGAGCTCACTCCGATATCTGCCGCTCCGGCGAAACTTCCTTCATATAGAGCCTCCGCCTTAAGCCGGACCCCGTTCCTCCAACCGTCGACCTGTGCTTCAAAATGAAGACAGCCATTCTCCGGATCGGGATAATAACGCAAGGAGCGAATGCTGATATCGGGAACACATTCCAGCCACACCGTTTGCCAAATGCCCGTTGTCCGCGTGTAATCGCAGCCGTGGGATCGGTAGAGGCAGGATTGCTTGCCGCGGGGCTGCCTGCCTGACCGCGGATCATCCTCCGCACATACCGTCACTACATTAACGCCCGCACGCAATTGTCGGGTAATGTCGAAGGCGAAGGGAGTATATCCGCCGCTATGCTTTCCGACAGATTCCCCGTTAATCCAAACCTCGGCTTCGTAGTCGACCGCGCCGAAATGAATGAGCACCCGCCCCTCCGCCCAGGCGGCAGGGACTTCAAAGGCCCTCTGGTACCAGACGCCAGCCATAAAATCCTTATACTCCACACCGGACAATGAGCTCTCCGGGCAGAACGGCACAAGAATAAGGCCGCTCAAAGCATGCTCCGGGTTGGTCAAGCCGCGTTCCCGGCCACTTCGTCCATGATCGATTTCGAACCCCCACTCTCCATTCAAGTTCAGCCACTGCTCCCGTTTCAATTGCGGCCGCGGATATTCCGGTCTGGGAATAGCCATTCTGCATCTCTCCCTGTTTTATTTTTTCACTTTCTCATTTTTCACCTTTCCGTTTCTAGCCTTTTAGTTCCGAATGTTATCGTTTTCTAGTATTTTTCTTATTTTACCACACTCTCGCATATCCGTCTGTCACAATCATATTTATGCTCCATTTAAAGTCCGTATTTGGCTGATTTATCCGTTTCACGATTTCGTTCAAATAAAAAAAACGCTCCGGCCAAGCAAGCAAAAGCGCTTCGTTGATTAAGTATCTCATTATCCCATTATCTCATTACAGTCTATTTTATTGTTTCATTAATTGGGATTGGCGGTTGAACCACTGAATAAAATTGTCCACTACCGTATCCAGAAACTTAACGGTTGGTTCGTGGGTCAGATTTCCGGCCGCATCGATTTTCTCATGAACGGCACCGACATATACTTCGTTGCCTGGAAGAAGCGGAGAGGATACTCCCGGCGAGAATAAAATATCGCGCAAATGCCCTTGAGCACGAGCCGTGCCCAGCGCCCCCATGGAGGCGCCCATGATCCAGGATGGTTTGCCGATCAGAACTTTGTCCCCGCGGGATAACCAGTCAATCGCATTCTTCAGTACACCGGAAATGGAGTAGTTATACTCGGGAGTGACCCATAGGACCGCATCGGCTTCCGCGACCTTGCCGCGAAATTGTTTGACTTCCGACGGAGGGTCATTTTCTATGTCTTCACTGAACATAGGAAGATCCTTGATGTTCAGAACCTCTATGTCCATTTTCGCTTGGTATCTTTTCTGCACATATTCCGCCAGCTTTCGGTTGTAGGACTCCTTACGAATGCTGCCGACAATCGCGACTATTTTCATGTGCAATGCCTCCTGTAGTATGGTTCGTTAGTTCAGATGATTTCCTAGCCTATGTGTGCCGGATTTTCTTTAGAAGCCAACTGTTGATATATCCATTATATGAAAATGGTGTGCACTTTCAAACAGCCCGGATTAGGAGAGCCGATATCCGTTCCGTTTCCATTACCCTTTCACGATCCTTTAGCTCCAGTACCGTTTTATTCCGGGATATTGCCTCCAACCAAGCGATCTCCGGCGTTACCTGCCGGGTCTGTCTTATAATCATCTTCATCGGCGTGAATGATGATGGATTTGCCCCGCAAGGAATAGGCGCCGCTCTTTTCCAACGTCGCAGCTTTGAGCAGTAAGTCGGCCTCGACGGTGCCATCCGATTTCACCTCAAGATTGGGCATGTCACCGAGATGATGGCCATCGGGATTGGAATGCCCGTGCTTCTTCCCGTCCGGATTGAAATGTCCGCCAGCCGTCTTGAAATCGAATGGAACGAAAGCTTTCTCGTGAATATGGAAGCCATGCTTGCCCGGAGCCAGCCCGGATACCTTAAGCTGCAAGCGCACCCCGTCCGGCTCCTGTGTCAAGATGGCCGAACCGACTTCTTTGCCGCGGGTATCGTACAGTTTAACAAGCGGTTCATCTGCCGAAACCGGCTGGGCTGTCTCAACCGCATTGATTTTCCATACATAAGCTAAGGACACCACGCCGAACAAAATCGTCCCAAGCATTAAAACAGCGATTAAATGTTTTTGGTTGAATGGTTTTCGCTTCAAAATAGTACCTCCTTCGAGATCATGTCTAGTTCATTCCATACTTCCCGATTATTACCAGAATGTCGGAATTTTATTAGACAATGTCATCTGAAGGCGGCGATATTAGCATCAAAATAACCCGGTTGTCCCCCAAGCTCCTTACCTCGACAAACTTCCTCCACTGGCCGAATTCTTGATCGCGCAGAAAAATAATCTATATTTTTCTCTGCAGGTGTAACAAAACGATAGTAAACTGGCACTAATAATTATAAGCTTGTTCAACAGTCGTTTATAGGGAATCAGGGAGAGAACGATGGTTTTTTGCAAACAAGCAGATAGGGCATTAAAGAAGCTCAGCGACGAAGAGGTGTGTGCATGTATGATCACATAAAACAGATATATCTCGTTTATTATCACGAGCTGTATCGGTTTGTGGCAAAGCATTGCCGGAATCCGGACCATATTGATGACATTGTTCAGAATACGTTCGTGGAAGCTATGAAAAGCCTCGAAACGTATAAGAGCCGCTCCTCCATCAAAACCTGGCTGTTCGGCATAGCAAAGCATCAACTGTATAGGCATTTCAGAAAAAATAAGATGCAAGTCGATCTGGATGCCCTGGAAGGCGCGGCATGGGCCACGCATAATGACTTCAGCGACAAGCTGCTGGCAGAGCAAATCCTGGCAACGATTAATGATTTAGAGCCTCCTCACAACGAAATCATGCGATTAAGGCTGATCGTCGGACTATCCTTCAAGGAAATCGCTCTTAGGATAGGAAGAACGGAAAATTATTGCCGGGTCAACTATTACCGCACCAAAGAAAAGCTCAGGAAGGAGTACGCTTATGAAAACCTGTAATTTGGTCAAAGACTTAATTCCTTTGTATGTAGAAGAGCTGGCTAACGAAGATAGTGCGGAACTGGTAAAAAATCATATTACGGAATGTGCGGAATGCAGAAGCTATTATGAAATGATCAAGCAGGATTATGAGGAACAGAAAGCAATCCAGCCGGATGACAAACAGTTGGATAGATTAATGGGGCAGCTTGCGGGGTATCAGCAGAAGATCAAGCTGGCCGGAGTGATGATGGCCATGCTTATGTCCAGTATTATTCATGGCGCCGGGGTTCAGTTTTTGTCTACGATCCCTTTCCTGATCCTCGTCCCTTTTGTTTGCAGACTGTATTATGGCAAATCGTGGCCGATTCTGTTATCTTCCATCGGATTTGGAATCATAGGTGGATTATTAAGCGAGAACCACTCCTCCAGTTATATTCCTTTCTTCACAGTGATGACTTTCCTTACATCCATCACCGGCGTCCTTGCTGCCGTATTGATCAAAAGCAGAATTGGGAAAATATGGAGACCCGTTTTTTGGATCATATCTGCCGCATTGTTGTTCGCAAGCTGTATGGCCTTCTTTTCTCTAAGCGGCAACCCTGTCGGCTATGTCCAAGCGATGGTCAAAAGCAAGGATTACGTAAATAAGACCTATGAAGAAGGGGTGTTGAGCTTCAAGGGAGTTGTGTTTAACTTCAAAGACAAACGGCACTATGGACAATTTGAGTATGTATTGAATGGAGTCCGGCAGACTGCGACAATCGGCTTTGATCCTGATGGGCAGGTCGATGACTACTATAAATACGTGCTGGAGTCGCAATTCTTGTACGAAAGAAGCGCAGACATGAAGACCGAAATAACCGCCGCGATCGACTTCTCTCCCGTGGCAATCGATGCAAAGCCGGCATCGGAGCTTAACATAACAGAAGATGAAATCAACGACCGATACTATCATCTTTCATATGATCCCGAGAGGCGGAACAAAGCGACAGCCCTTAGAAGAAGCGAAAGCGCGAAGTTGAGCTATGAAATTTCCTTCGGCCCCTTCAGCGAAGAGTACGATAAATTGTCCAAGGAACAATTTATCGATAAAGCGGCGGCCATCCTGAACACTTTGCAGGCACGCCAGGTTCCATTTCACAGCATCCAGGTTAAAGCGCTGGATCCAAGCGGCAGTCATCTGCAAAGCATCAGCTTCAGCAGCTCTTCATCAATTCAACAATTAAAGGACAGTTATACAACGCAAGGGTACGACATTTATAAAAAATAAATCAGCACGAAATCTACACCATCCCGTGAACCTTCATAACACGCGACGGATGGACAGTTAGGATGTTCAAGGGAGGATGCAGCTTTACAGCATCCTCCCTGTTCTTCTTCTCCCATCTTCTCTATCTTTCTTTTCCCATCTTCTCAATTTTCTCTTGTCCCTAACCCTCAACCTTTCTTTTCTCATCTTCTCTATCTTCCCTTGTACCTGACCCTCTATCTTTCTTTTCCCATCTTCTCAATTTTCTCTTGTCCCTAACCCTTTATCTTTCTTTTCCCGTCTTCTCAATCTTCTCTTGTCTCTAACCTCTATCTTTCTTTTCTCATCTTCTCAATCTTCTCTTGTCCCTAACCCTCTATCTTTCTTTTCCCATCTTCTCAATTTTCTCTTGTCCCTAACCCTTTATCTTCCTCTTACCGTACTCCTCATAAACTCCTATTCGCCCCATCTTGCCTTGGTTTCTGTCAACTCCGAATCTGGTATTATTCTTCAGAGATGACATAATGCCGATACTTATCCCAATCAGCCTTCTTGCATTCCAGAGTCAATTTGGTTCCTTCCTGCTCGTATTCGGTGGCAAGTACATGCGCCTTTTCATTGAAATAAGAAACAAGCTGGCCCTGATCATATGGAATCAGCATGACACAGGAGACGTAATCTTTAAAAATATGACTACCGATCAATCCGACCAGTTCTTCTATGCCTATTCTCTGTTTAGCGGATAAATACACCGCCTCCGCCTGCACGTCGGGAACCTTTTTTTGCGTTAAATCGGCTTTATTGTAGGCATAAATTGTCGGGACGTCCTTTACGCCTATTTGCTTTAAGGTTTCATTAGTTATATTTATTAACTGCTCGTAGTAAGGGTTGGAGTAATCCACCACGTGAATGAGCAAGTCGGCTTCGGCGGCCTCTTCCAGCGTAGAACGAAAGGCTTTGACCAGATGATGCGGCAGCTTGCTCACAAATCCGACCGTATCCGTCAGCAAGAAAGATTTATTATCCTGAAGGGTAATGTTGCGAATTGAAGTATCCAGAGTGGCAAACAGCATATCCTTCTCAAAAACCTGTTTATTCTCGGCAGAAGGGCTAAACAACTCCACCATGGCATTCATAATCGTCGACTTCCCGGCATTGGTATAGCCTACCAACGAAACAACCGGAATTTCATTTTTGCGGCGCTGCTTCCGTTGGGTTTGTCGATGAGCGACAAGCGATTCCAATTCTTTGTTAAGAGCGGATATTCTCTCCTCAATCCTTCTGCGGTCCAGCTCCAGCTTAGTTTCTCCGGCCCCCCTGTTTCTCGTTCCTACTCCCCCGCTCTGCCTTCCCAACGAATTTCTTAATCCGATGAGGCGGGGAAGCATATACGATAATTGGGCAACCTCTACCTGCAGCTGTGCTTCTTTCGTCTTCGCACGTTCTGCAAAAATGTCCAATATAAGCAAAGTCCGGTCAATCACCTTGCAATCAAGATCTGCTTCCAAATTACGAATTTGCGATGGGGAGAGTTCATCGTTAAAAATCACCATGTTGGCGTCCTTCTCCGCAATCAGAGAAAGCACATCTTGAATTTTCCCGGTCCCAATGTAATGGGAAGGGTTCACACGAGTTAAATTTTGGGTCAGTTCCCCCACTACCTCCACGTGGCATGCGGCCGCCAGATTGGCCAATTCCTGCATGGAATACTCAAAATCGGTATGTTGATTAAGGTTAACGCCGACCAAAACGGCTTTCTGTATAAGTTCCATATAAGTTTCCTCCGAAATCATCATGAGCCATCAGCTTCATTATTATAAAACTACTCCTTTATTTTATCAAAGAACATTCATCCCATTCGGGAATGAATAGTTATATTTGTTTTTGGGCAGCCTCATACCCGTTTTTTTGTTAGGCTTCCTTGAAACCACCGTCACGAAATATCCCTCCTATTCCTCTGTTTGTTCCTCTGCTTGCCTCCCTCCTCTCACCTAAAATCTCTTTCTAGAACCTTTGACTGTCATTATCTCTCTGCAGTCCCTCTGACTGTTATCCCATTCGCTCAGTCTTTATCTGCAACTTCGTCATCTCTATCCCCTCTTTTGGTTATTATCCCGTTTACTCAGGACCTGTTAGGCCATCATTATCTCTCTCCAGTCCCTCTGATTGTTATCCCGTTTACTCAGTTTCTGTTTAGCCGTCATTATCTCTCTCTAGTCCCTCTGACTGTTACCCCGTTTACTCAGTTTCTGTTTGGCCGTCATTATCTCTCTCTCTAGTCCCTCTGACTGTTATCCCGTTTACTCAGTTTCTGTTTGGCCATCATTATCTCTCTCCAGTCCCTCTGACTGTTATCCCGTTTACTCAGTTTCTGTTTGGCCGTCATTATCTCTCTCTAGTCCCTCTGACTGTTATCCCGTTTACTCAGTTTCTGTTTGGCCATCATTATCTCTCTCCAGTCCCTC
>NZ_VEGP01000047.1:43208-43417 GCF_007679495.1 Paenibacillus sp. 32O-W
TGACTGTTATCCCGTTTACTCAGTTTCTGAATGGCCCTCATAACCTCCTCTCCAATCCCTCTGACTGTTATCCCATTCGCTCAGACGTCTCCCTTCATTTCTTTGACTCTTTAAAAACATAGAAATTTCTGGTCAAAATTCAAGACTGATTGGTTTGAATTTTTGCCAAAAAACTCTTTATAAAAGTGCATTTTACTTCGATTTAAACA
>NZ_VEGP01000048.1 GCF_007679495.1 Paenibacillus sp. 32O-W
AAATACAGTTAGACGTGCCGCTCCGCTTGCAACGATGCCTGCAGACGGTAAAATAGACGGATTTTCAAGGTAGTTTAGTCATTCGGCGCCATTTGCATCAATTTACCTGCATGAAATACAGTTAGACTCGCCATTCCGTTTGTACGGCACCAGCAGAAAATGAAAATAGACGGATTTTCAAGGTAGTGTCCCTCAGAGCTAGGTTCCCTCTCTTGTGAAACGTGGCCATCCTTCCGTCTTCATTGCCTGAATATAGTTGTCTAATTGGAGGAATCAGTATATGGAGAGCCAGGAACCGTTCAATAGAACGAAGAGAACCCTACCCGCGATACCGGAAACACAGCAAATAAAGCTCAGCGTCCCTCAGCCCTTCAGCTATACCGAAACATTAGGCTACTTGTCCCGCTCGCCCAACGAGTGTATGTTCCGTATCCACAATGATAAACTATACTGTCACATTCCGGTAACGGATGAAGGAACGGGCCCTGTAATCGAAATCAGCGGAGAGCAGGAAGGTTCTCTCGTTGTTACCTATTTGCAAGAGGGCCTTCCATCCAAGGCAAGCCGAGACATGGTAGCCGGATATGTTCGCGAATGGTTTGATTTGGAGACGGACCTCGCTCCTTTTTACGAAATGGCCGCGGGCGATGCCCTGCTGAACAAGGTAGTCCGGCGGTTTTATGGCCTCCGCCTGGCCGGCATTCCCGATTTATTCGAAGCTCTTAGCTGGGGGATTATCGGGCAGCAGATTAATTTAGCCTTTGCCTACACGCTCAAGAGACGCCTCGTGGAATCGTTCGGTAAGCATGTCGAATGGGACGGGGTCAAGTACTGGTGCTTCCCTTCCCCATCCGTCATTGCAGAGCTGAAGGTGGAGGACCTGACCCGGCTGCAGCTAACCGCCAGAAAATCCGAATATTTGATCGGCACAGCCCGGCTGATGGCGGAAGGCAAACTGACCAAGAAGCAGCTGCTGGAGGCAGGAAGCTGCGAGGAGGCGGAGCGGCTACTGGTCAGCATTCGGGGAATCGGTCCATGGACCGCCAATTACGTCCTGATGAGATGTCTCCGCTTCCCGTCCGCCTTCCCTATTGCCGATGTCGGTCTGCATAACGCCATCCGTGAGCTCTTGGGGAGGCCAAGCAAGCCCTCCATAGACGAAATCAGGAAGCTGGCCTCCACCTGGGCCGGATGGGAAGCCTATGCCACCTTCTACTTATGGAGAAGTATTTATTGAAGCGGATCGGCTCCAATACGGGATGCAGGAGGATGGCTCTCCAACAGCATAGCCGAGTGTCCCCCGCCAGGGGCGGCCCTCTGCCGCTGGCTGAACGCCTTATAGTTTTTACCTATAAACACGATATCTTTTATATATTTCAATAATGAGGACCGGTCGACTACAATGAATTCAACCAAATACGCAAGGAGGAAATAACGATGGATCCGTCAGTAAAGAAGCTGTTCGATGCCGGTGCGAAAGACTACGAGTGGCAGAGGAGAAATTTGATTCCATGCTTTGACGATTTCTACGGGATGGCTCTGTCCTTGGTGGAAAGCGCTGATTCTTCCCCACGCATCCTGGATCTGGGGGCAGGGACGGGGCTGTTCTCCGGTCTGGTGCTGCAGAAGTACCCGAAGGCCCGTCTGACCCTCATCGATTTCAGCGAGCTGATGCTGGACAAAGCCCGCCAGAGATTCGGCTCCCAGGCGGCAAATGTTCAATATATTACGGCCGATTATTGCGATTATGCGTTTACCGAATCCTACGATTTCGTCATCTCTTCGCTGTCTATCCATCATCTGCCCCATGACGACAAAAGAAAATTGTTCGCGAACGTGTATCATGCGCTGCGGGATGGTGGAGCTTTCGTCAATGCCGACCAGGCACGAGGCAGCACTCCCGAGACGGATGCTTACTATAAAAGGCGCTGGATGGCCTCCGTCAGCGCGAGCGGTCTTCCGCAAGAGATGATCGACGCCTCGGTGGAAAGAAGAAAGCACGACATCAACGCCTCGGTAGAGGAGCAAATCCGCTGGATGGAGGAAGCCGGCTTCACCGACGTGGACTGCATGTACAAAAATCTGGAATTCGCCGTTTTCTATGGAAAAAAAGGCCGCTGATCCCCTGCTATCGTTTCATACCGAGTCTTCCTGTAGTCGGCGAGCTTTCCCACAAGCGTATTAGCATAAAACGGCCCCGTCCCAACTATGAAGCAAGAAGGACCTCTGGTCGCTTTTGCACGAATTATCGTACAATCTGCCGTATATATGGCCGCAACGGTCCGACTTTTAATCGTACATACGGACGCGCAGGTTCCGGGAACGAGAACGAGTGCATTTTGCACGCGAATTATACAACCTGCCGTGTATATGGCCGCAACGGTCCGACTATATGGACGCACTCGTTCCCGGAACGAGTGCGTTTTGTTGACGTGGAAATGAAGTCCTTCTGGGGCAGCCAAAGTTAACTCTATGCGGGCTTAAAAATCATAAATCAACTTTGATAACCCCCTGTCTTTGGCCGGAAGAGCTTCGAATCGCCTACTCCAGCTCGTTCCTGCCGTTCCCCGGGCAGTCCGGGGACATTTCATTCATATCACTCTTCGCGTGACCCATCCCTTGTCCCGAAAACATCGTAAAATCACTATATATTTTAGTATTTTACCATGTTGTATGAACCCACCCGACCCTCCATAATGAAGAGAACATCGAGAATGGAGGCCGTTGAGAAGATGAAGTAAGCTTAAATCCCAATAAGGAAAGGAGAGCTCGCACCTTTGAGAACTTTTTCTGAAGGCGTTTCCAAAAGGCTGGTTTGGCTGCTATGCGGTACGGTCGTATTGTCCGGCTGCACGGGGAACCCGTCTCCCGGGGGAGAAACAGCGGCAGACCAGAAGAAAGTTTCGGCTCCGGGGACGTTTCCGATTGTGGATGAGAAAATAACGATCAAGCTGTTCACGAAGCATGATCCCAAGGTGGAGGATTACGCCACTAACGAGTTCACCAAATGGTATGAAGAGAAGACCAACATTCATATCGATTGGCAAACCGTGCCGGTGTCGGCATTGGCCGAGAAGCTGCAGGTGACGTTGGCCGGCGGCGATTTGCCGGAGGTGATTATGACCGCAGGGCTTACCCCGAGCCAATTGGTAGCCTACGGCAGCCAAGGCTTATTCCTTCCTCTTAACGACTTGATTGACCAATATGCCCCTAACATCAAGAAAATGATGGAGCAGGTTCCGGAATCAAGGAAGTATCTGTATGCGCCGGATGGCAACATATATGGGCTGCCCCGGTATTCGGAGAACGTCCATACGTCCATGCCGAAGAAATTATGGATCAATCAGAAGTGGCTGGACAATCTCGGCCTGCAAATGCCGGAAACGACAGAAGATCTCTACAACGTATTGAAAGCGTTTAAAACCGAAGATCCGAACGGAAACGGCAAAGCCGACGAAATCCCCTTTGCCGGCGCCACTCAAGATAATAACGAGCCCGAATCGTTCATCATGCAGTCCTTCCTGTTCTTCGACAGAGATACTTATGTCATGGTGGAGAATGACAAGATCGTATTTACCGGAGATAGCGAAGGTTACAAGGAAGGGCTCAAATACTTGAGACGGCTCATCCAGGAGGGGCTCCTCGCACCGGAATCGTTCACCCAGGACCGCAAAGCGCTGACCGCTCTGTCGGAAGCGCCGGAGGGAGCGCGTCTGGGGGCGGCGCCCGGCCTTATATGGACCCAATTCTCGGTCAGCAACTCCCCGCTCGGGCGGGACAAAGAGTTCGTGCCCGTACCTATTCTGGCCGGTCCGGACGGGAAACGATACGGCTTCGATAAGGGCGAAAGCGTTATTCCTGCGGAATTTGTCATTACGAAAAATGCCAAAAATCCGGAGGCGGCCATCCGCTGGATCGACTTTTTCTACGATTCGTCCCAAATGCTCGAGACCGGCATGAGCCCGTCTTACGGCATAGAAGGCGTCCATTGGGAGAAGATCGAGCCGGGCAAATTCGGTCTGGACGGAGTCACGCCTGCCGAATTCCGGATTTTGGTGCAGCCGGGGACACCGGGCAATTATTACTGGAATCAGAGCGTTCCCAGCTACAGCACCGTGAAAACGATGTACCGCTACGAGGTCACGCCGGAAATGGACAGCGAGGTCGTTCTGTATAACACGACTAAAGAGCTGTACAAACCGTACTCCATGCTGGACAAAAAGCTTCCTTTCCTTTATTTCATGCCTGAAGATTTGGCCAAATATGGAGACTTGCAAAAAAATATCGTCGGCGTCGTCCGCCAGTTCATGCTTAAATTCGTGACGGGAAATCTCGATATCGACAAAGATTGGGATAAATACATTCAGGAGCTGAACAACGCCGGATTGAAGCAATACGTGGACATTCTGCAGGAAACCTACGATAAGAACAAGGAATGAAGCTCGGGGGTGGACGGGTGAATGCGTTAAGACGCAAGCAAATTTGGGACAATTGGCAGCTTTACGTACTGATCTTTCTGCCCTTTGTGTACGTCATCGTTTTTCATTACTTGCCGATGTACGGATTGCTTATCGCTTTTAAAAACTACAACCTGGCCAAAGGGATATGGGGCAGCGAGTGGGCGGGACTTTCCCATTTCGCAAGATTTTTCGGCTCCTATGATTTTGTGCTTGTGCTCAAGAATACTCTCGGACTAAGCCTTTACAATTTGGGAGTCGGCTTTCCAGCTCCGATTATTCTTGCACTATCTCTCAATTATTTACGGAACCGCAGGTTCAAGAAGCTGGTGCAGATGGTGACGTATGCCCCCCATTTCATTTCGGTCGTCGTATTGGTCGGAATTGTCGTCCAATTACTGTCGGTTCATACGGGAATCGTCAATCAGATGATCGAGGCTATTACCGGCAAGCAGATCAATTTTCTCGGAGAGCCGCTCTATTTCAAGTCCATCTACGTCTGGTCCGGCATCTGGCAGCAGATTGGCTGGGGATCCATTATTTATTTGGCGGCTCTATCCGCCATTGACCCTCATCTCCATGAAGCGGCCGTTATGGATGGCGCCAGCAAATTGCAGCGCATATGGCACATAGACATTGCGGGAATTATGCCCACGATCGTTGTCCTGCTCATTCTCGATGTCGGGCAGATCATGAACGTAGGCTTCCAGAAGGTACTGCTGCTGCAGAATCAATTGAACCTGGAAGCCTCGGAAGTGATTGACACTTATGTGTACAAAGTGGGCATTATCTCGGGAATTCCCAACTATTCTTACGCCACTGCCATTGGTCTGTTTAAATCTTTGATCGGATTGATCCTTATAGTGTCAGTGAACAAAATAGCCCGAAAAGTAAGCGACACAAGCCTATGGTAGCTCGAAGGGGGGATGTGCCTTGATCGAAAACCGGCTGATCAAAGAAACGGGCCTGGATAAGCTGTTCACCATTGCCAACTACCTGTTCGCCGGCATTCTTCTGCTGTTGGTCCTGTATCCTCTTGTATATGTACTCAGCGCCTCGTTCAGTTCGCCGGAGTCGCTGATGGGAGGCAGAGTTTGGCTGTTTCCCGTGGATATCGGACTGGCCGGATATAAAGCCGTATTCGAGTACAAGGGCGTCTGGATCGGCTATTCCAACAGCCTGTTTTATACCGTAGCAGGGACGGTCATCAATGTGGTCATGACGATTGCGGCCGCTTACCCGCTTTCGCGCAAAGATTTTTACGGCGGAAGAACGATCATGCTGATCTTTGCTTTTACCATGATTTTCTCAGGCGGGCTTATCCCCAATTATTTGCTGGTGAAAGAGCTCGGCTTGCTGAACACCCGCTGGGCGCTGCTTATTCCGAATGCGATGAGCATCTTCAATGTCGTCGTGATGATGAGCTTCTTCCGCAGCAATATTCCTGCCGAATTGCTGGAATCGGCCAAGATGGACGGATGCAGCAACTTCCGGTTTTTGCTCAGCATCGTCCTGCCGCTGTCCGGAGCGGTCATTGCCGTTATTACGCTGTTCTATGCGGTGGGACATTGGAACAGTTTTTTCGACGCGCTGCTCTATTTGTCCGACAAGAACAAATTTCCTCTACAGATCTACTTGCGGGAAATATTGCTGCTGAACACTACGAGCGATATCACACTGAATGTGGATGAGGAAAGCAAAAATTTCTACTTGAGCGAATTATTGAAGTATTCGCTGATCATTCTTTCCAGCTTGCCGATGATCGTACTGTACCCGTTTGTACAAAAATATTTTGTTAAAGGCGTCATGGTCGGATCGCTCAAAGGGTAATCCGCATACACGCTGCATAAACAATGGACATGGAGGGATATATGATGAAAGCATTGCTGGTCGGCATTGGAGGATTCGGTTCCGGATGGTACCGGAGGCTTCGCAATCAATATAGTGAGCTGCAGTTGGCGGTTGCCGATACCGATGAAAGCAAGCGAGCCAAGGTGGAAGAAGACGGTGTCCCTTTCTACACCTCGGTACAAGAAGCGATTGAGAAGGAACGGCCCGATGTGCTGCTCAACGTCACTCCGCCGCATATCCACAAGGAAATCAACCATCTCGCATTCGATCATCGAATTCCCGTCTTTTGCGAAAAGCCGATTGCGGATAACTACGAGGATGCCATCGCGATGGTGGAAAGAGCGGAGAAAGAAAATATTCCGTTCATGATCGCCGAAAACTACCGTGCTTTCCCGTTTGTCCGAAAGTTAAGAAAGCTCATCGCGGACGGTGAAATCGGCAGCATCCTTACGATCGACGGAGTGTTCTACCGTTACAGCGAAATGGCGCATTCGGACAAAACCGCCATTCTGGAAGGCTTGATCGTCCATCATTTCGATCTGATCCGCTATTTGACAGGGCGGGAGATCGGGAAAGTGTTCGCGACATACCGCCACAGCCTGAATATCGTTATGGAGCTGCAAGCAGGCATTACGGCCACCTTCCGCTGCTCCGTCCGATCGAAGGGCAAGCATACCGATTGGGCCGGCAATTGGCGGATCGAAGGCGATCAAGGCTGCCTGGAGCTGATAGATAACCAGATTCATCTGACGAAAGACGGAGCCACCACATTGATCGATGATTTTAGCGATGTTCATGCTCCGGGCCCGTTTACGGAATTTCTGCAGTCCCTTGAGGAGCAGAGAGAGCCGGAGACAAGCGCCAAGGACTACTTGAGAAATCAGGCGCTCGCACATTATTGCAGGGAATCCATCACTACGCACCAAGCAGTGGATACTTCTGCGAGCTGGGGGTATGGTCCAATGATTGTCCGCAACTATTACGATATGGAATTCGGTCCCCCATCGGTCAGCCATCACGGGAAGGGGATGACCCGAGGGAAGAGGCTGTATTCCCGTGAAGATTTCGATACGCCGATCATGTTCCTCGGCTACGGAGAAATCCCGCCGGGGGCTTCCATCGGCTATCACGGCCACCGGGAGGACGAAGAGGTATACATCATCCTGGAAGGGACCGGATTAATGACCGTCAACGGCCAGACGCGGCAGGTCAAAGCCGGGGATGTCATCCTGAACAAGCCTTGGTGGAAGCACGGGTTGGAAAATAACAGTGATCAGCCTCTCCGGACCTTAATCTTCGAAGTGCTGAAGACACCGGCCGCTGACAAGTGAACTCGTTCAGCTTAGCTGAACATCGAGTAATCAGATGGAGACTCTACTCCACCTGATTTAGAGCCCACCTATAGAGGTGGGGGTCTTAACCCGATAATACCAACATCGGGATAATCCTCCGGATGAACATTAGGAACAGGTGGGACTTCATTTGCCGGCCAAAAACATAATCAATCGATGGAAGTCATCTCTAAAGTGGAAGTTGATCTCTATTTTTCTCGTCATTGTTATGTTCAATCTGGTTGTCATCGGTTTCTTCGTCAACCGGTATGTCGCGATGGCTATCGAGAAGGATTCCATACAGTTAAGCCGGCTTATTCTCAAACAGGCCAATTTGAATCTGGAACGTTATTTGGGGGAAATCGAACAATTCATGTTTACTCTGAGCTCCAGTCAGGAGCTTCTGTCCTGGGCCAGCTTGACCGGTCCGCGCAAGGCGGAGTCCGTCGTTCCATACTCCATGATCGTCAATGATTATATCCAGCCTTTCGCGCGGACGCATCCCGAGCTGTTATCCCTTACCTTGTACAACACCAATGGCAATGAAGCGCATTATTCACCGGTTTATGGGCTGAAGCTGGATTACAGTATGAGCGAGGAAGCCTGGCTGGAGCAGATTTCGCCTGCAGGCCGGACGGCCTATAGGGTGGAAACGAGCCGTAATTACGTAGATGTAATGCTTAGGCCCGTATCGCTGCAGGTCATCACTCTGGTGAAGAAATTTGGCTTTGACGGGTCTACTTATTTGAAAATCGATATCCAGCCCACTCTGCTGGAAAGCATATTGAAGGAAATGAATCCGGGCAACAACGGGGTCGGCTTTCTTGTCAATGAGGAAGGAATTATTGTCGCCCATCCGCATAAGGAACGCTTTCTTTCGCCATTAGAGGCTTCCATGATGCAGGAGATGGATAAGTCGGCAGGCGGGGCTTTTGTATGGGACGATTCGAATGAGATCGCCATTTACGAAAACATAGCCGGCACCGATTGGAAATCGGTTATCCTCATTCCGTATGAAGATATTGCCAAGAGCATTTATACCATCCGGAATGCCGTGTTTGGGATTACGGCCGCTTGCTTGGTTGTATCGGCCATTTTCATTGTTATGGTTTCCTCCTCTATTACAAGACGGTTAAGCAAATTAAAGCGGCTTATAAAACGCACGGGGCGCGGTCATCTTCATGTTCCGGCAGAAGTGGAAGGTCAGGATGAAATTTCGGCTCTGGCCAATTCGTACAATCAGATGCTGGAGGATTTACAAGAGCACATCAAACGGCTGGCCGAATCCAAGGTAGCCGAGCAGCAGGCCGTTCTGTTCTCGCTGCAATCGCAGATCGATTCCCATTTTCTGTATAATACGCTGGAGATCATTAACTCCATGGCTTCCCAAATCCATGCGACAGATATTGAGCAGATGACCGTGGACCTGGCCAACCTGTTCCGCTATACGGCCAATTATAAAGATACGAAAGCGACGATCCGGGATGAGGTCGAACATTTGCAAAGGTATTTGCATATTATTCAAACCCGCTATGGCGATAAATTTACACACGACCTATTCGTGGAAGAGACGTGTTGGAAGGCGGTTTGTCCCAAAGTTATTCTGCAGCCGCTTGCGGAAAATGCCGTAAAGCACGGCTTCGAGACGTCTGGCGGAGCCCTTCACTTGTCCGTTGCCATTCGAAAAATCGAAGACCAGTGGATAGAGGTTTGCTTTGCCGATAACGGAACGGGATTTTCCGAGGACAAGATCAGGGAACTGAACGATAAACTGCACCGGCAAAACTCGCATTATTCCGATTTCCAGCGCATCGGGCTGCTCAATATCCATTACCGATTAACGACGCAATATACATCGCACAAGGCCGGCCTCCGGATAAGAAACAGCGACAGCGGAGGCGCCGAAGTGCGCTTTTGCTTGCCTATGAATTTATAGACCGGGGGTGGGAGCACGATGTTACGAATTTTAGTCGTGGATGATGAACCATACATCCGTACGGGGATTGCCTCGAAGATCGGGCAATTCGGGGGACCGTTCGTCGTATCCGGGTTTGCGGGCAATGGTATGGAAGCTTTGGAGTGGCTGGAAACCCATCACGCGGACATCTGTATTGCGGATATACGCATGCCCGTTATGGACGGATTGGAACTAATCCAACGAATCAGGCAGACTCATCCGCGGATGCTAAGCATTGTCGTATCCAGCTATAATGAATTTGCTTACGCCCGGCAAGCGATCCAATTAAATGTCTCCGATTATATTTTGAAGCCTATCGACAGGGCTGCTTTGCAGCAAGCATTGGAGCATGCGGCGGTCACTCTCGACAAAACAAGAATGGATGAGGTCTCCCATCTTCTGCTGCAAAAAAACGATCAGTACCAGGACATGCTGCAGCGCTGGACGGATTACATCCTGACCAACCGTGCGGATAAATATCCCCTGCTTGTGGTGGATACGTTGAATCTGATGGAAGGCTGGATTGAAGGAGACTACTGTTTATTAAAAGCTCTATCCACCGCATGGATCGAGTTGGTTGCCGCAGCGTTGAAACGGCCGCCTATTGGTGAGAATATGGCTCCCATGCGCGAATGGGATATGGATTATGCCGTGCTTCCCCGTGACAAGTTGAGAGAATATTTCCGGCTGAATGCCGTTATGCAGATGGAAGGAAGCATTCTTTATTTTCTGGATAGGATGAGAAAAGGGCAGTCCAGCGAGAACGAAAAAATCATTCGCCGCATCAAACAGTATATTGATACGCACTATGCCGATAAGTTGAATCTGGAGAAGCTGGCCGATCTGATTCCCATCAGCCGCTCCTACCTGACGGCAATGTTCAAGCGGAGCACCGGCTTAACGATGTGGAAATATCTCGTTAATGTGCGGATGAAGAAAGCGAAGATGCTGCTGCTGGATCATAATGTGAAAGTATATGAGGTGGCCAATAAGGTAGGTTATGAAAACAGCGAGCACTTCTCCAAGCTGTTCAAGGAATATTACGGCATAACGCCCAAGGAATACAGGCGAATGGTCGAAATCGCCGATGAAGAAGAGCTTTGTTATGATTGAGCGCCAGAAGTCAGTATTGCCTGACGATCTTTCGTGGGAAGGGGGCCTGGAACCATTGTCCAAAATCAATCGAGCGACGGTACGGCGTCATTTAAGGATAACTGAACTACTGTACGAACGAGCCATCCATTCCCTCAAGGACGGTTGTGACAATCTTGTCTGAGCCGACAATGAACAAGAAGGAGACTCTCTACCCCATATTATTGGCCGTCAGCCTGGTCCATCTAATCAACGACTCGCTTCAAGCCGTCATCCCGGCCTCTTATCCGATATTGCGGGATACACTGGGGTTATCCTACACCCAGCTCGGCATGATCACGTTCATCCTGTATTTTTCCTCTTCCGTCATGCAGCCGGTGGTCGGAATGTATTCGGATAAACGGCCCTCGCCGCTCCTGCTCCCTATAGGAATGGCTATTGCCTTGTTAGGCATGCTCTGTCTTGCTGTTTCCCCGGGATATTTAGCGGTTCTCGGATCGGTGATTTTGGTTGGGGCCGCCTCCGCCATGTTTCACCCGGAAGGGGCCCGAATTGCCTATTTGGCCGCCGGAAACCGAAGAGGCTTGGCGCAGTCCATTTTTCAAGTAGGAGGAAACACCGGCAGCGCTCTGGCGCCTGTCATGACGGCATTGATTTTCTATCCGTTCGGGCAATTGGGGGCGCTCTGGTTTACTCTGGTCGCCGCTATTGGAGTTGTTATTCAGCTAAGGCTGGCCGGATGGTACCGGGGCTATCTGTCCGATTCCGGCCGGAAAATCGAAAGCAAAGTGAAGCAGCATACGGACAAGGGCCACTGGAAACATGTAAGGCTGGCCGTCGGTATTATTATCCTGATCGTCTTCCTGCGATCCTGGTACGGGGCGGGAATCTCCAATTATTTCGTCTTTTATCTGATGGAAAAGTTCCGGATATCGATCCCCGAGGCGCAGTGGTATATTTTTGTATATGTAGGCGCCGGCATTGCCGGAACGTTCCTCGGCGGGCCTCTGTCCGACCGCATTGGCCGAAAGAGAGTCATTCTGCTCTCCCTGCTGGGTGCGTCTCCTTTTGCCATCCTGCTGCCCTATGCGAATGAACTATGGGCTTACCTGCTGCTGTTTATTCTCGGGCTCGTTAATCACAGCAGCTTCTCTGTAACCGTAGTCTACGTACAGGAGCTGGTGCCCGGGCAGGTAGGAACCGTCTCCGGTCTCATTACCGGTCTGGCGTTCGGCATGGGAGCCATCGGAGCGGTGGCGATCGGCGGGCTGATCGATCTGACCGACCTGACGCTGGTTATCCTCTGCAGCTCTTTCCTGCCCTTGTTCGGCATCCTAGGGCTTCTGCTTCCATCCGACAGCAAGAATCGGGACCGTCCGCAAAGTAAGGCTGTGGGACACTAGTCATCCGAAACCGCAATGTTAAAGTCCGACGAAGCCTGCTTCCCCCAAATACAAAAACCCCCCTGCCCGCCATATTCACGCGCAGGGGAGTTATTTTTCCATCCTATCTTTCAACGAAGGCAGCGGAATCGGAATCTTTCCGAATCACGTTCTGGCGGTAATTTCTGCCCCAGTCATACATCATCCGCAAGACCGGCATCAAGCTTTCGCCGTACTCGGTCAGGGAATATTCCACTCTAGGCGGCACTTCCGGATAGACCCGTCTTATGACCAACTGGTCCTCTTCCAGCTCCCGAAGCTGGTTGGTCAACATTTTCTGCGTAATATTCGGAATCAATTTCTTCATTTCGCCGAAACGCTTGGTACCCTCCAGGCCAAGATGCCACAGAATAATCAGCTTCCATTTGCCGCCGATGACGGCCAAGGTCAATTCTTTATCGCAATTGATTTCCTTGAGCTTGATCCGGTCTTTCAATTCCACTGCGCCCGCCTCCTCTTGTTTTAATCATACTATATCCCTATAGGTGAATCCTACTGTTTAATGGAGGAAGGATGGCTGACAAGCCTCATATTATGCCCGAAACCGGCTGCTATAATTCCTCTCGCTCTGGGACATCAAGCATAGTTACTTCCGGGTAACTTAGTCACTTTTCGGTAGGTACTTGCCATGTTGTCATATTTTTAGCACAATGAGGATGTTCCCTTGAATGGGCAGGGATATGTCCATAGACGGGGGAACGAAGGGAGCGGCGGATAAGCCCGTCAGCGCCAACCAAAAGCTGCGAAAGTGCACGCTTTACGATAGAATCTGCTTAAAATTTGTCCAAAAAGTGCATGCTTTTTATCCTTTTTCTCGCATTATTCGGTTTTTCCGGAGGAAAAGATGCACTTTTGCATCTTTATACGCAATCTGCGGGGGCACGGCCATTTTGCCTACAGTTCTGTCATTTGCGGGAGCCCCGGGTTTCCTGTCAGCTAAATTTTTCGCATGAAGGAGCCAAACCAACCTTCCCATGGATGAAATCCACCAGTCTCCATGTCGCCAAGCTGCAGACCATATATTGGAAATATATGGAATGTTTTATACCCTATGCCCCTCACGAGGCACCTCTCCTAAAAGAACTCTTTTAGAAGTCAAATAGAAATCAATATCCTATCCAAGGAGGCACCCGCTATGAAATTAAGAGTGTCGTCGGTTCAATACCATCTGCATACGATCAGCTCCTTCGAGGAATTTGCCCGGCAAGCGGAGCATTATGTCAGGACAGCGGCGGAATATGATGCGGAATTCATCCTCTTTCCCGAATATTTCACGACTCAATTAATGTCCATCGGCGATGATCGGGGCCGCGCTTTATCGATTGAAGATTTGCCCGATTTTACAGATCGTTACCTGAATTTGTTCACTTCTCTGGCCAAGCAGATGAATGTCCACATCATCGGGGGAACCCACGTCATCCGCAGAGAAAACCGCTTATACAATACCGCCTTCCTGTTCTATCCCGATGGAACCGTAGCGGAGCAGCCGAAGCTCCATATGACCCCGACGGAAGAGAAGGAATGGAACATGACTCCCGGCGAGAGTCTGCGGGTATTCGAAACCAACAAAGGAACTATCGCCATATTAACCTGCTACGATATTGAATTTCCGGAAATCGTCCGGATGGTTAAGGCGAAAGGGGCCGACGTTATTTTCTGCCCGTCCTGCACGGATGACCGTCACGGCTTCCACCGGGTCCGTTACACCAGCCATGCCCGAACGATTGAAAATCAGGTGTACGTCGTCGTCGCCGGAACGGTCGGCTCTCTGCCCACCGTGGATTTCATGCGGGCCAATTTCGGGCAGGCGGCGATTATTACGCCTAATGACATCCCCTTCCCTCCCCAAGGAATTCTGGCGGAGGGAGAAATCAATCAGGATATGCTTGTAACGGCCGATCTCGATTTGGAGCTGCTGTATCAGGTGCGGGCAAGCGGATCGGTCACGACCTGGCGCGACCGGAGAACCGATCTGTATCCCGATTGGAAGGAATAGCCGGGCTTGCCGGTCGATCAGCGCAGGCGGACTATTATTTCGGTTGAGGAGGGATGGCTATGTATCGCAAGGAAATCTACGTCTTTAACGGGAACCGGCCTGTCCCGGCAGTGATCCGGAACTATGAGGAGAAGGATTTTCCCGGATTAATCAGCATCCAGCAGGAAACGTTCCCTCCTCCCTTCCCGTCGGAATTATGGTGGAACGAGGAGCAGCTGCAGAACCATGTCAAGTTATTTCCGGAAGGGGCTCTGTGCATTGAAGTCGACGGCGAAATCGCGGGCTCGATGACCGGCCTGCTGGTGGATGATGACGGCCATTCCGCGGACCATACCTGGGCGGAGATGACCGATAACGGCTATATCCGCAATCATAATCCCGACGGGAATACTCTTTATGTCGTAGATATCAGCGTCCGGCCCTCCTATCGCCAGCTTGGCCTGGGAAAATGGCTGATGCAGTCTATGTACGAGGTTGTCGTTCATCTGGGCCTGGAACGGCTTCTAGGCGGAGGAAGGATGCCCGGCTATCATCACAAGGCGAAGGAATGGACGGCGGAGCAATATTTGCAGGCAGTGATCCGGGGGGAATGCAAGGACCCTGTCATCACCTTCCTGCTTCGGTGCGGCCGCACTCCCGTCAAGGTAGTGGCCGATTACCTGGAGGATGAAGAATCCTGCAACTATGGAGCCTTGATGGAATGGAAGAACCCTTTCCGCACAGGAAAAGGATAAGAAGGAGAATGAAACGATGGATTATCGCAGAATAACCGGTATTGAAGATCCTCTGTTCTGGCAGATGCATAAACTGATGCAGAACGTGTTCCCGCCCGAGGAAGTACTTGAGTTCGACTTGTGGAAAGAGCCTCTGGAAGACCCGGGAATCCGTGTCTTTGTGGCTGTCCATGACGGCAAGGTCGTGGGGGCTACCGAATATCGTTATTACGAGGATTTCAACGTGGCCATGACCGATTTTACGATTATCGGGGCGGCGGGACTGGGAATCGGCCCTTTCCTTGCTCGGAAGAGGCTGGAGGATTTGCAATCCTGGGCAGCAAGTAAGGGCAATCCGTTGTCCGGGATGTTCGCGGAGATTTATGACCCTTACCGTGTAGAACATTATGAATTCGGCGGCATTAAGCCTATGGACCCGTATGTCCGCCGCGAGGTGCTGTCCCACCTGGGCTATCAACGTCTGGACTTCCCCTATGTTCACCCTTCGTGGAACAACGACGGTGAAGCGGTGGAGGGGCTCGACCTGTGCTTCCTGCCGATGGCAGACCAGAATGAGCTGCCGGCAGACCTGATCGTGAATTTCCTGACCCGCTATTACACCGTTCTGTCCAATAAGCCCAAAGCCTGGCTGGACATGATCGAAGACCTCCGGGCGAAGGAAACGGTCGCTCTGCTGCCTTTCTAGGGCTGACGGAACTGAAGCCGCATTATCTCAGAAAACAAGGATAAACGGCTATCGCCGTCCTTAGAACAGGCGCGTTTACCGATGAAATATGAGAAAAACTCCTATCGGAGTATTTCATGGATGAGCGACCGTGTTTAAAGGATGTTTTTATCGCCAAATAGTTATGATGAACAAATTTTGGGGGTGGTCACGTTCATCATAACTATTGTGGTAAAAAAAGCTCCTAACGAAGCCTCTTCGAAGATGAATAACCCGGTTTTAAAGGTAGCTTTTTATGCCAATTAGAAAGTTTGTTCCATTTTAATGCTTTAATGAACTTATAACTTTCTAATGTGGTAAGAATAGGTATAAGGTGAACTTATACTTCTTATATATTAACAATAGCCGAACTCGCACCGAGCTCGGCTTATTTTCTATTGATAGGTTCAGTCTCCTCTAGCCGGCTTCTGAAATTTTGTCTCCACTTGCAATGCCGGAATATTCATCCAGGAAGCCTTCCGCATATTTTCGCATAACGATAGTCAAGGTATCTGCTCCGAAATGAACTTTAGTTCTCACTGTTCCGAAATAGTCATCAATGATGTAGGAATAAATCAGCAAGGAATTGGAATCTACCCAGGCTGCTGCAGACAGACTGTCATAACCGTATAGAGGGAACTTCTGCGAAACGGTCTTCCCCAATCCAAACCCCAGTCTGTGAGTCCCCCTGCTATTTTCAAAATATAAAGCCCCCTCATCGCCGTTAAACTCAAAATGAATTTGAGAGATTCCCATGGGGTTATCTGCCAGGCGGTAACCGTTCCCGTTTATTTCAGCCGCCTTGGATGAGTGAGAGCTCCCGTCAGGAAGCATAATGGAAAGCCGGCTTGTTCGATCCTGCAGTTGGTTGTAAGCCTCCTCATCATCGGGCAGCGAATGGGCGGCAAGACTACTGTAGATGGTATCCCACAGAGCGTCGAACACGATCTGTGTTCCATCCGGATTGGGCTGAAGATCTGCCGTTGTCACCACCAGTAAATCATCCTCCGGCAAACATATAGCCAACTGTCCCCCCATACCGCGAAGAGCGAAGCCGCCATGACTTGTCCTCCAGAACTGATACCCGTATCCCTGCTGAGCCTCATAGAATGTGTCCAGCGTATGCGTTGTATCGATCTGACGGGAGGTTGCTGCCAGTATATATTCCTCCGGAATCAACTGCTCCCCGTTAAATCGGCCCTTATTCATGCAGACCAATGCAAACTTGGCCAGGTCTCGAGACGTGCAGATCAGAGCCGAGCCCCCATGGGAAACTCCCAGAGGCGTCTGGAGACAGTACGCATCCTCCGAGAACCCGATAGGATCCAACAAACGCGGACGCAAATAGTCAAGCAAAGACATTCCGCTTAATTTCTCCACAATCGCGGCAAGGGTAACGGTTGCTGATGTATCGTAAAAGAACATTGTCCCGGGGAGATGCGACGGCGCAGCCTGGAAGAACGTCCTCACCCAGTCATCATCCTTAATTTGCTTGTAGGTTGTTTTTTCATGTGCAGAAGCCATCATCAACAGGTCGCGAATCGTCATTTGGGCTATATAAGGATGAACCCCTCCCTCTGGAAGCTTCTCCGGAAAAAAGCGAGTCACTTGGTCCCCGAGAGAAAGCAGCCCCTCCTCTTCCATCAAGCCGATGGCTACGGAAACGAAGCTTTTGGTGCAGGAGTACATCCGATGCTTCTTATGAGCATGAAAAGGACTCCAATATCCTTCCGCAGCTATTTTGCCGAAACGAAGGACGATAAAGCTGTGCATACATAATTTTTTATTCTCTAATCTGTCAAGAAATTGAAGGATGGCGGAAGACGGAATTCCTACTTGCTCTGGAGTAGCTGTCGGCAGTGGTTTCTTTTCACGCATTGGATAAACACCCTCCTTTATATTCACCAATCAAGAATTCGAACTGCTGTTAACTTAAAAACGGACCGCAGTTCCCCACAGCAGTTGGAGCCCGGACACCCATCCTATTGGCTCCACTTCATTTCTATCATCTTTGATAATAATATCAATTTTGTTTATGATTCCATTCATTGCTGCACATGCTTGGCGCAATTAAACAGCTCGCAGTCCCATTTCGAGCCGTCATAGCGGACAATCGTAATCGATGTATTATGAAAATACACATCCACGTTCACATGAGGAATCAGGCTTCTGACCGTTAGTCCGATTAACGCCCCGTGGCTGACGGCCAGTATATTTTTGCCCCGGGCACTCTCTATTAGCTCGGACAGGAAGGAAGTTCCCCGGCCAACGATAGAGCGCTCCTCTTCAATTCCGAGGGGCAGCTTCTCCCACTGCTCTCCCCACCGGGCGATCCTTTCCTCCGGAGTCGTCCCCTCGATTTCGCCTTTATGCATTTCTCTCAAGCGCGGGTCGGTCCGTACCGGCACTCCTATCGCTTCGGCCACAATATCCGCTGTTTCCTTAGCCCGCGAAAGATCGCTGGAGAAGAGACAGTCCCAAGGCTCCGTTCTCAAGCGCTCGGCCAGGCACCGGGCCTGCCGCCTCCCCTGGTCATTAAGAGGAATATCGCTCTGGCCCTGTGCCCTTCTCTCCGCATTCCATACCGTCTCTCCATGTCGTATAAATCCGATTCGTGTCATCATCCGCTTATTCCCTTTCCGTTTTATGGTATATGTTACCACATAACTGAACGCATTTGGCCGGAACCATTGGAATTTTCGTTCAAGTTTGAATTTTCCGAAGATAGCTGACGGAACTCGCTATTTTTCGGTTGATCCATTGGTAAGAGCCTGGGAAAAAGAGTATAATTTTCTTTAACAGGTTGAAACTTAAAGGGTCTTACTTGCAATCGTATTAGGAAATTACATCATCTTACGGGAGAGTTGAACATGGACAAAACCGAAGCAAGTATCCAGGAATGGCGCCGATTGTTCGAAGCGGCTATAAAGTTTAAGCAGCAGGGATGCTGGGATTGGATGACGAACGAGGATTATTTCGCGATAACGGACCCCGAGACCGGTGAAATCGGATATTGTGTCCCCCTTGGTGCGGGTGGGATTGATTATGGTCTGAATGTGTACCGGGGTCCTCAAGCCGGGGCTTTCCTTAGAGACATTGTACAAAGTTATGGGGTGGACGAGGATACTAAAGAGTCAATGTTTACTACTGACGCCATATCCGTAAACTTCGAAGATCGGGATCGATTAGACAAAAACGATTTGGGTCTTATTCGCGAACTAGGTTACAAATTTCGAGGCTCCGGCGAATGGCCGCTGTTCCGCAGCTATAAGCCCGGACTTCAACCTTGGTATTTGGATAAGCAAGAGGTCAGATTCCTCACCGTTGCGTTAGAGCAAGCATTCGTGGTCGCGGAACGGTTTCGTGAAAATCATGAGCTAAATTTCGAACGCGACAAAACCGAGTACGGCTTTGGGGAGAAACGCCTTCACCTTGTCCCTCAAGCAACGAAGAATGGCATCGTCTGGCAGGATCATTGGCTGCCCTGGCATCCGAAAGGAGAATTGATCGAGCCCTATCTTTATCCGGATGAAATTCGTCTGCGTCAATTGAAGAAGACAGTCAGAACATCGAAGGAAATCTGGGAAGCGGACTTCATGTTCGCCAATGCCATCATAGGCCAAAGAGGAGAAAGAGGCCAGTATCCTCGTCTTTGCCTATGGGTTAATGGAACAAGCGGCATCATTCTCGGAGTGGAGATAGTGGAAGAATTAGATTGTCGACAGCAGTTTGTGGATCAGCTGCTCCATCTGCTGGAATCAACGAAATTGAAGCCGTCCCGAATCCACGCGGCCTCCGACAAAGCATTCCTGGCGTTGAAGGATACCGCTGAGAAGCTTGGGATTCCCATCGTTTATAACCCGATGTCGTTGGCCTTGCTCCATGCTCAAGAAGCTATCCAAAGCAGCTTCTAGCCCTCGGGCTATCGGCTCCTATTACCCAAAATAACCAGGCTCCATAAGTATGTCGATCCCTCCGCACGGATGGTCTGCAATGTGATCCCGGGGGCCGACCATCCGCCATGCAGCACTGCAGCGCACACCTCCCCGGCGTGCGCTGCGTTCCCTGCTTATTTAGCTTTCGCCCAGCGGTCATAGGCCGCCTGATGGATTTTGACCAGTTCGTCGACCTTCAGTTTCTTCATGGTGCTTACATAGTCGTCCCAGCCTTGTTCAATGGAGATCTCCCCCGATACAAATTTCGCCTCCATCTGTTTAAGATAAGTATCGATGTCGGGCTTGATCGTGCTGTAAGTTGTCTGCTCGTCAACCGTAAAATATATTTGCGGGAAGGGGACTTTGGCATAAGGCAGATATTCCTCTTCCACCCAACCCGAAATCGTATGGATCGTCGGGTTATCCTCCTTGATAAAAAACTCCTGGTCAATCACCATCGGAACATTCGAGCCTGCCCCCGGGGCATCCTGCGCATTGGCTTGGGTCGTGTTCATTCCTTCAGGGGCCAACAGGGTCCACTTCGTCTTCCCTTCATCCACCCACTCCCAGTTCTTCCCTTCCACCCCTAAGCGGGCAAGAATCGTTCCCTCCTCCGAGTAGAGGTAATCCACCCAGCGCATGGTCGCTTCTGGATGTTTGTTTTTATTGGTAATGGCAAAACGACCCCGCTTGATTTCAGACACTTTGGTCACCAGCTTTTCTTTATTGGTCGGACTCGTCAGCGCAGGCAGCAGCGGGTAATTGGCCGCTTCCGTCACGTCGGTAAATCCGACCATGACAATGGGCCAGGTCGGGAAGATGCCGACTTTATCGGCCGCTCCCTTAGCCACATATTGCTCCCAGGTATGAGAGAAGATTTGAGGGTCCAACAATTTTTCCGTATATAAACGGTTCAAGAAGGTTAAATACTCCTTGTACTCCTCCTGGATAAAAGCGTAGTGTACGGTGCCGTCCCGTTCAAAAATGCCATTGGATTCCGAGATCCCGAAGTTGGGCAGCAGCGAATACCGGAGCTCCGCTACGCTGGAGGCGGATAGCGGAATTTCATCCGCCGTGCCATTCCGATTGGGGTCCTGTTCCTTAAATTGTTTCAATAAGGCATACAGCTCATCTATAGTGGAAGGCCTTTCAACGCCCAGATTTTTCAGCCATTGACCGTTCATCCATATTAACGGAGTTTGGGAATGGCTCAGATTATCCAGCCCGGGCAAAGCGTAGATATGGCCGTCCGGGGCCGTAATGGAAGCTTTAAGATCCGGGTGCTTCTCCATCACTTTCTTCAGATTCGGGGCATACTGCTCAATCAGATCCTCCAGCGGGATAAGCAGCCCTTGGGAGCCGTATTCGACCTCTTCATTGGCCGTCAGATTGGCGCCGAAGAATACATCCGGAAGCTCCAGACTGGCGAAGGCCAGCTGCTTCTTCTGTTGAAACTGCTCCGATGTGGAATTTTTGAATTTAAAGGAAATGTTGGTCTTCTCCTGCATTTCTTTGAAGAAGGCCATGTTCTCCCAATTCGGCTGCAAAGGCGAGCTTTGCGCCATCATTTCCAATGTGATCGGCTCATTGACGATAGGAAACCCCGTTTCGTTCAAATTGCCGGACTTCCCGCCGGAGCCTTCCTCCGATTTCGAACAGCCCGCGAAGACAGAGCCGGTTAACAGAAGTGCCGCCGCCGAAGCCAAAGCCATTTTGCTGCGCATGACATTTTCCCCCTCCTAAATTTGAGAAATCGTTCGGGGCATGACCGGCCCCAATTGCTTGAGACGGATTATTCCTTGATCGAACCGATCATGACACCCTTTATGAAAAAGCGTTGTAAAAACGGGTAAACGATCAGAAGGGGAGCGGCCGAAACAATCATCACCGCGTACTTGATCACGTTAGCTATTCTGGCCTGCTCGCCAATGGCTTCGGGATTGGCCCCTTGGATCATGAGTTCTGCCGTCATCTCCTGCTGGATGAGAATATCCCGCAGAATTAGCTGCAGGGGGAAGAGCTCCCGGTCGGATAAGAAGATCAAGCCCGCAAAATATTGATTCCAGTGCCCAACCCCATAAAATAAGGCCATTACCGCAACGATGGGTGCCGATAACGGAAGGACAATTTGAAAGAACGTTCGGAACACCGACGCGCCGTCAATCTCCGCCGCCTCTTCCAGCGCCCGCGGAATCGTCACTCGGAAGAAGGTCATCGTCACGATAATATTCCATACGGATGCCGCCCCCGGAATGACCATCGCCCAGATGGTATTGATCATGCCGAGGTCTCTCACCAGAAGATAGGTCGGGATGAGGCCGCCATCGAAGAACATCGTGAAGATCAGCAAGCCCATGATGGCTACTCTGCCGACAAGCTCTTGCCGGGCCAGGGCGTAGGCACAGGGCAGGGTGACCGCCAGGTTGATCAACGTCCCCAGCAGCGTATAGAAGATCGTGTTGCGGTACCCGTTCCAGATCTCTGTGCTGTTAAAGACCCGGACAAACCCTTCGAAGGTGATGCCTTTCGGAATCAGCCACATTCTGCCCGAGTTCACATAACTCGGATCGCTGATAGAGGCGCTCAGTATGTAAATCAACGGGTAAGTGATAATGAGGATGAAGAACCAAACCAGTGCCTTGTTGGCTATGTCGAAGATTCGATCGGACCTTGCTTCTTTTATCATAGGAGGGCTCCTTTACCATAAACTCGTACCCGTTCTGCGGGCGAGACGGTTAAAGAATAGAAGGATGACGAAATTGACGACGGAATTAAACAGTCCCACTGCGGTGGAATAGCTGTACTGCCCGGACAGAATCCCAATCTCGTAAACGTAGGTTTGAATGACCTGGGAGGACTCCAGGTTCAGCGGGTTTTGCATCAGCAGTATTTTCTCGAACCCGATCGACATCATGCTTCCCATGTTTAAGATCAATAGAATAATAATCGTCGGCAGAATTCCGGGAATATTGATATGTCTTATGCGCTGCAGCCTGGATGCGCCGTCCACCTTGGCCGCCTCATGGAGTTGGGGATCGATTCCGGCCAGCGCCGCGAGGTATATGATGGCTCCCCATCCGAGGTTCTGCCATTCTCCGGAGAAGACAAAGATCGTTTTGAACCAGGCCGGGCTCGTCATAAAGTTAACCGGTTCCAAACCAAGCCATTGAAGAAAGTGATTGACTATCCCGGTATCCGGATCCAGGAAGGCGATGATCATCCCGACAAAAACAACTACGGAAATAAAGTGGGGAGCATAGGTGATCGTTTGGGCAATTTTCTTGAACGAGCCGGATTTCAATTCGTTAAGCGATAGCGCGACAAGGATGGATACGGGGAACAAAGCCAAGCCGTACAAATTAATGGATAGCGTATTCCAAATCAAGTCCCAGAAGAAATAGGAGTCAAAAAAACGTATGAAATGATCGAATCCGACCCAATCGCTGCCCAGAATTCCTTTTGCGGCTACAAAATTTTTGAAGGCGATTTGAACACCGTACATGGGATAATATTTAAAGATTAAAAAATAGATTAAGGCAGGAGCGAGCAGGACATACAGCTGCCAATATTTCAGCATTCTCTTCAGCTTGGGATGGTTATGCCGGGGCTGCGGGGCCGGTAGAGCCTTCCCTGCAGGATTTATGGCGGCATGCGCTCCCACATTTGTGCGGTTCTGTCCATTCATGCTTTATCGCTGCCCCTCTCTTATCGACGGACGATAACCCTCGACAGAAATATATTCCGGACGGCCTTGGCCGCCAGCCTTTAGCCGGATGAATGTGGATTCACGGCCTGCTTCAGCATACTTATGGGCTGCATCATAGGCTGCATGGTAGGCTGCATCATAGCCCGCTTGATTTTCGCCATCTCCGCAATGCGCACCTGACACGACTAAATGCATTTCCATTCCTCCCGTTGTTGTAATCCGCCCTTTCCCGGTCACTACAAAATGTTTGCGCTGCCAATTTTGCTTGCGAGGCCTGCCTATTATTCAAATATACGTTGTACTTAGAAAAAAATTATTCGCGAAAGCCAATTTTTTTTAAAACAAATTTACATGGTTAGGGAGGTTAAATACTTGGCAATTAGTCTCGGGAATGAATCCCTATGCGATTACAAATTCCTGAGAAATACAGTTTTTCCGGATCGAATTCAAACGCTCGAGGGAAAGCCTGCGATTATACAGCAATTTCGGTATGGAAGCCGCCTGTTTTTCACTGGAATGAGAAAAAGGATGTACTTTGGCAGGAATTGCAGCGGAGAAGGAGCATACCGCCTGAAAAGCTGCAGAATTGCAGGCTTTCTTGGTCGAATTGTTCACATCGCCATGCTAGACTGATAAAAAAGGCTCTGATATAGCCTTGTGAATACCCTACTAAGTGACGCGTTATCTTCGAAGCTTACTCAGGTACTTTGCGGGAGCTCTGGGACTGAAGATGAATAACCCAGTATTTGAAATAAATGAAAAAAATACCACTATTTTATCCACTTTGGTCAAAGGAGGGTAACTATGAAGATAGGTTCGGCAAGAAAGGCCGCGGCGGAGTGGGTTACGAAGCACGCCAGTCGGGACGCGGGATTCCGGGGAGCGTATTTCAGCGGCTCCACGGTTGGGCTGCCGGATGACGCAGAGTTGTCTGCCGCTTCCGACATCGACGTCGTTATCGTCACTGCGCAGGACGAAGCCCCGCCTAAGCTGGGGAAGTTCATCTACCGTGACACGTTAATAGAGGTCACGTATCTGTCCTGGGGCCAGCTCGCCTCCGTCGAGGAGGTTCTGACGTCCTATCCTCTGGCAGGCAGCTTCCGCATGGATACGATTATAGCCGACCCGACAGGCCATCTGCGCAGACTGCAGGCCGAAGTATCTCGCCGCTTTGCGGAGCCGGAATGGGTATGCCGCCGTTGCGAGAACGCCAGGCAGAAGATTGAGAACGGACTACGGACGGTCGACCCTTCCGCTCCGCTGCATGACCGGGTAACCGCCTGGCTGTTCCCGACCGGCGTGACCACGCACGTCCTTCTTGTGGCCGCGCTTCGCAACCCCACGGTACGGCTCCGCTATCTCGCTGCACGCAAAGTCCTGATTGAGTACGGTCATGACCACCTCTATGCGGATCTGATCAAGCTGCTCGGCTGCACTCATCTGACCCCTCAGCGTGTGCAGCATCATCTGGACGGGCTTGCCCATACTTTCGACGCCGCGTCGGCCGTTGCCAAGACGCCGTTTCTCTTCAGCAGCGACATCACCGCCGCAGCGCGGCCGATTGCCATCGATGGAAGCCGCGAGCTGATAGAGGCGGGCTATCATCATGAAGCCGTCTTCTGGATGGTCGCCACCTATGCACGCTGCCACAAGATTCTGGCCGCAGACGCCCCAGACCTGCAGCGTACTCATTCTCCCGCCTTCCACGCGGTCCTTGCAGACATCGGCATCACCTCTACGGACGATCTGCTCGGTCGTGCCGAAGATGTCGTCCGGTTTCTCCCCAGGCTCTGGGAGACGACAGAGGCCATCCTGTCCGCTAACCCGGACATCCGGGCCAATTAATCCGCCTCTAAGCGTAAGAAAACGGCAGCGCGCGCCGGGAGAGGCGCGCGCTGCCAAAGCTTCAATGCTGACTTCGAAGGTTTACGTCACTTTTTTGGGGAAATACGATGAATTCGACGGCTACTCCGATATTGCTTCAATAGAAGCTTTTTTATGCCAAAGCTCTTTGAAAGCCCCACAATGGTCCATTAAATAATCAAATTTCCCTTCACCGATCACAGAGCCCTTTTCCAAGACAATGATTTTGTCTACCTCTTTAATGGAATTCAACCGGTGCGCAATAATGATCACTGTTTTGTTCCGGAATTCGTTCAGGACGGTCTCCATAAGGTTTGCCTCCGTGAGATTATCCAGTGCGGACACGGGCTCATCCAGGATTAACACATTTCTTCTCTGCATAAGGATTCGGGCGAAAGCCAATCGCTGCCTTTCGCCTCCGGATAATTTGACGCCTCGCTCACCCACCCATGCGTCCAATTGACCGGGTAACTTCAATACCGTTTCCTTCAAATGAACTTTTTCCAAAACCGCATAGATCTCTTCGTCCGAAATCGCCTGATCAAATACAATATTACCCCAGATGGAAGTATCGAAAATCGGTGTATCCTGCGACAAATAAGAGATATGATCGTAGTAGCTGTTCAGGCTTAGATCGTCAATATCCGTGCCGTCGATCAGGATTTGACCTTCTTCCTTTTTCAATAACCCCGCAATCAGTTTAATCATCGTGGATTTGCCGCTCCCGCTCAATCCTACCAGAGCAACCGAAGTCCCTGCTTCAATGGAGAAGGACACGTTGGACAGCGCCTTTACTTTTCCATAATCAAAGGATACCTTTCGGAATTCGATTTTGCCTTGAATATCGGCCGCTTCTTTGCCGGCTTCCAAATTTTTATCTTCCGGGGCATTAATAAAATCCTCCAGCCTCTGATAGGCCACCCTGTTAAGCTTGTAATCCACAAATAGTACATTAAAAATAGCAATGGGAGAATAAATCTTCTCAATAAAAAGCAATAATGCGACTACCACCCCAAGCGATGTGTCCCCTGCTAAAGCGCCTTGTATCCCATAAACCAATACGACGATCTTAACGACCGTGATAAACCATTCAAAAATTGCGAAGAAGGCTTCATGGATCATTTTTAATCGGGTGCTTGTATTAATGATGCTGCGTGCCGTTTGGCTTAGCTTGTCGATCTCTTTCCCATATCTCTTGTTCGTTCTAAACACGACCAGCTCCATGAATCCCCGTACAGAGTATCTGGACAGCTTTTCTTGTTCTTTGAGTATCGTTGATTTCATTTTGTACAAATATTTGAGCAGCAAATGGGTGATGAGAAAGATGACGACATATCCGCCTGCTATCACCAGCATAATCCTTAGGTCGTAGAAGCTAATGAATACTAAGCTGAACATAATGGTTGGCAATAACTCATGCATCGTTCGGAGAAGGAAGGAAAAGAGGATGCCGCTTCCCGCTATTGCGCCATTTTCGATTACCTTTATCATCTGGCCGGTTCCCAGATCTTGATACGCTTGATAATCAATCCTGGATATTTTGGACAAGGCCATAATTTTCAATCTTTCGGTGAGGCTGTTCGATATATGTGTACTTGGATATTCGTCCAAATAATTGAGGATCACCGTGCTTCCCAGCAAGATCCCATAGACAGCGATTAAACCCGTTACCTCATCGATATGCTTCGCCGCCACAGCCTTGTCTAAGATTTGTTGGAAAACGACAATGCCTGAACTGCTTAAAAACTGTATGGCGAAACCTATGAAAAGATATAGAACCACCCACCACTTCAGGTGCAAAAGACACTTTTTTAACATGCTCGTCAATCCCCTATCTTTTAATTGAAATAAGGATAAACGGCTATCGCCGTCCTTAGGACGGGCGCGTTTACCGATGAAATATAAAAAAAGCCAGGGTCCCCCCTCGCCGTTTAACTGCAAAGAACCACGGTAAATCAACGCATGGCTTTAGCAATAAAACAGGCTGGTGCCCTGGCTCATAGGAGCTGTCCGACACCATTCGAAGCACTAGTTGGTTTACGATCCAAAGGGCAGACTACCCCCTTGATGGCTGCACGCGTTTGTTACCCAGCCCGATCACTAGTTACTTCGAACGATGCGGAAAGACATCCACTTCACCTCAATTAAAAGATTACCCCCATTATAACTTTGGAAGAGGGGGTTCTCAAGATTTTATTGGTATTCAGTCCCGCTAAACCTCGCCCCAGATCACGCGGGTCTCATAATCAATAGCCACCTGACCATTCACATTATTCCTGTCAAATAGACCTCGCAGTTCGCTCACCATGTTCTCGTAATTCGGATCTCCGGGGACGAGACTGGAGGAAGATGAATGCAGCCGACCGAGCAAGCCTTCAAAATCAAACGCTTGTTGATTGGTGAACCGGGCTTCCTGCATGGTCCCCGGCTTGAAAAAGGAGGCCAAGCCCTCTAGCGAAAGGTCCCTGTCCTTCTCGGGTTTATAGTCGTTACCGAAGGTTTGGAGCAGCCGTTCATACTCTTCCCTGAATGGGGTTCCGTGGGTAAGCCGGGAATTCCAAATGAGGGCGACCTTCCCGCCGGGCCTCAGTATCCGTCTGAATTCAGCACGCGAGGCAGTGCGGTCGAACCAGTGGAACGACTGGGCACAAACGATAAAATCAACGGACCGGCTCGGCAGTCCTGTCTCCTCAGCAGCCCCCGGCACTATGCGAAAATGAGGTTCGCCGCCAAGCATATTTTCTGCAGCTTCCCGCATCTCCTTATTCGGTTCAACTGCCGTTACCTTGCTCCCCCGCTCCAGAAGCAGCTTGGAAAAAATCCCCGTTCCCGCGCCGATATCCGCCACTTCGCCATTCTCCGGCAATCCGGCGGTGTCGTACAAATATTGAATCGCTTCTTGCGGGTAGCTCGGGCGATACTTCACATACGAATCAACCCGGTTCGAAAATCGTTCTTTGCTATTCATTCAGAACCACTCTCCCCATCGATTGCTAGGCCAAAACAACCTCCATCCTCTAACTCAGCCATACAGCTAAACCCACTCCATATGAGTGGGTTTGACATATAACGTGTTAATTCATACAGCACTTCTTATATTTTTTTCCACTGCCGCATGGACAAGGCTCGTTTCTGCCAATTTTGACGGATTTCGCTTGCGAATACGATACCCCCATGCCCTGAGTCTCCGGCTTCCTGGACAGGCTTAATTCAACGGGAGTATGTCCGCGATTGGACCAGAGTCTCGTATGATTATGGACATCTGTAATGAGCGAGATCAGAATGTTCACTTGTTCCATATCGTCGAAGATGATGTTTCTTCTCTCGAATTCATGGATGATCGATTGCAGCGGCTCTTCCATGGAGCAGGCCAGCTGAATGTCATCGATCAGATCCTCCACGAGCTCCCTATCCCGAGAGAGATTCTTCAATATAAACTTCTTCAATTTATTTAATTGAGGTGTCATTTCGAAATAATCTGATTCGGCATATTTCAAAAAGGTCTCCCGATCCGGAGTATAATAAGGCTTAAAAAGGGTACTGTCCATAAGTTCTTTCAGATCATCGAAATCCCTGAAATAATCACTGATCAGATAGCCTTGCTCCATCCAAAAAGATTGGGGTCTGGCCAAATGAAAGAAGATGATTCCCTTGAATTCCTCTTCGTTTAACGGATCCTGGTTTTGTTCTATATACAGCTCGAACAATCGCTTGATCTCCACATAACCATAGAGATTAACCGCCGCCAAACAATATTGAAGCACGGCCTCATAACGCTCTCTTTTATAAAGGAAAGCTTCGGATTGCACTTTATTATACGCCTCTTGGATCTCCTCCGGTACGACATAGAACATCTTCCCCTGATCATAAAAAGGAAAGAGAAGACCATTGCTCATTAAAAACAGATACTCTGAAGGCTTCTTGCTATTAAGCTGCATGGACACCCTGCCAAGCAGCCTTTCGAATAACTTCCATTCTTCGTGATTAGTTAGCACAAGGCTTGCCTCAACATATTCCGGGTCGACTAGACGTTCCTGAAGCTTCGAGGCCAGTTCTTGTTTATTCATTTTGGATCGTCCGGAGAGCTGGCAATTAGAAGCAATAGCGGATAACCTTTCTTTAGTTAAAGATGGAAGGATATCGGATAGTCTGAAAAGCACCTCGCCTTTTATCGCATTGGCTTTGTTGGCCTTATCATAATATTGTGAGAAATCCATGATAACCTCCCTATCGGATTTTCTATAAATCTTAGATTTGAAACAGGCTGCTTCAATATTCGACTTCACCCAGGCTTGTCTGCTATATTGACATGATTACAATGGCGGAAGCTGCCTGTTCTTTTATCGTAACATAAAATCTGCTGCTCATTATATATTTCTACCGAAGTATAAATTAGCAATATATTTCCATATCACATTCGCTAATTATTTTTTATCTTCGCCTGCCGCTTCCCATCTGGAGATTTCCTCCCGAACCCGAGGAGCCACCTCGGTCCCCAATAACTCGATCGCCCTCATGACGTCCTCATGCGGCATCGTGCCAAGGGGTACATGCAGCATGAAGCGGGTTATGCCTACGTTCTTGCGAAGGTGAATGATCTTCTGAGCGACCGTCTCCGGATCTCCTACATACAGCGCTCCTTCGAAGCTTCGCGCGGCATCGTAGCTTGCCCGGTCGTAATGCCCCCATCCCCTCTCCCGTCCGATCACGTTCATAGCCTGCTGGGTCGATGGGAAAAATTTGTCGGCCGCCTGTTCATTATCCTCCCCGATGAAGCCATGGGAATGTGACGCTACGGGCAGCTTGGACGGATCGTGGCCGGCCTTGGCCGCCGCTCTCTTATAGAGCTGTACGAGAGGAGCAAACTGCACCGGGCGGCCTCCAATGATCGCGAGAACCAGAGGCAGGCCGAGCATACCCGCGCGCACAACCGACTCCGGAGTGCCCCCGCTGCCAATCCAGACCGGAAGCGGATTCTGAACCGGACGCGGATACACTCCCAGGTTGTTGATGGCCGGACGATGCTTGCCGCTCCAGGTCACTTTCTCGGATTCGCGAATTTTTAACAGCAGCTCCAGCTTCTCATCATACAGCTCATCGTAATCCTGCAAATTATATCCAAACAACGGGAACGATTCGATGAAAGAGCCCCGTCCAGCCATAATCTCTGCACGCCCGTTCGAGATGCCATCCAGTGTGGCAAAATCCTGGAAGACGCGCACGGGATCGTCGGAGGAAAGCACGGTGACCGCACTGGTCAGCCGAATACGCTGCGTCTGTGAAGCAGCAGCGGCCAGTACGACGGCGGGGGAAGACGCCGCATAATCTTTGCGATGATGCTCGCCCACGCCAAAGACGTCCAGCCCCACCCGATCGGCCAGTACAATTTCCTCGACCACTTCACGCAAGCGCTGCGCATGGCTTATCACTTCGCCGGTCTGTACGTCCGGTGTCGTCTCTACAAATGTGCTTATTCCTATTTCCATTTATTCTTCCTCCTTGCGGTTTCATGTTCAGTTCTCTCCGACGCTATGGAAGCAAAGCTCCGTCCAAGAGTAGTATCTTTATTTTGAGGCTTTCCCATACTTATTTCAAGTTAGTAAATATATTTTTGATAATACCGCCGCCTAAACGACTTTACCACACAGTAAATATATAGTCTGCCTTATCATGTCTGGACAAAAGCATAGCTACTCTTAAACTATGTCTTCATTTTCACCCTTCTGATGTGGTGACGTTTGACGGTACCGGTGACGCTTTTCCGACTTCGACTATCTCGAAATCCGTCTATTTTCATTTTCTGCCGGTGGCGTGCAAACAGTCTACTCGCAGTTGGCGCATCTAACTGTATTTTATACAGGCAGTTTTACTGGATTTTAGATACTGGGCGTCTAACTGGATTTTATACAGCTAGTTTGCTCCTCTGGAGCGAAAAGGCGGAAACTAAATGCAGCTAGTTTGTGTAAAAAAGGCGATTTCAGCAAGATTCCTTGATTCTAAATGTAGTTTTTCCATTTACTTCAATTACTTCCCACCATTCGCTTGAATTTACCTGCATAAATTACAGTTAGTCCGTCGCCCCATCGAATGCTTTTTACGCCAATCGGAGAGTTGCTCTTTTTAATAGTAAAACAGGACCATCCGAATAGATGGCCCTGGATACATTTTATGCAGCTTTAGCTTGAATCAAATAATAAAAGCCCGTCGTCCGGATTCCTTGTTCGCTCGCATGCTTCTCAAATTGGGTAACGATTCGATCATAGCAGGTTTCTCTGACATAGCGGGCAAATGAATCACTCTGGCCGAAGCATACCATAGCAAATATATCTTCAGGAGTCGGAATCCATATGGTCTCCTTCAAAGTAGTTAGTTGAATATCGATCAAGCCGCTAGTTTCCAGCCGCTCCTGGATTCTGTCCAGAGTCGGGGTGCCTAACTCAGGAGGAGAGAATAATCCGGGGAAGCATAACCCCAATTCTCCACCTTCTCCGTTGCCGTCTCCGGGATGGAATAATAGAAGCGTTCCCCCGGACCGAACTACCCGGTTCCCCTCTTTATACCAGCTGGTCGGGCCCTTCTTAGTATAGGCACAGTCGAAATAATCATCTGGAAAAGGAAGCCCGTCATGTGTTCTTCCCGCTACGTACCGGACATTCGGTTTGCGGGTTTGCTCAGCCGTTCGGATAAACCCCTCGGTCATGTCATACCCGACCACTTCTTCGGCCAGTTCCGTCCATCGATTCGTATACTCCCCGTGACCGCATCCGACATCCAGAACTTTGCCGTACAGCACGGAAGATAGCTTATCAGATAAAACGTCCTCGGCCGCTGTCCCTTCACAAATGCTTCTCCACGTAAACTCATACTTGCCCGTCTTGGCGGCCAATTGATTGCACCAGGCCAAGGTCTGCCCTCGTAAATAGTCCGGATGCTGCGTCAGATCTGGAAACATAGATTGGCACCCCCAACATCAGATTTGCCGGCCGGCACGATTAAGAATACGGGATATTTTGCTAAATGTGTAGACTTATAATGATCCGGAAATTATAATATTATTATAGGGAACCGGGATAGGTACCCTCTGCTTAAAATCACCCAAAAAAAACCAAAAGACACTGTGGCAGTGTCTTTTTTTGTTGCCACTTCTGCTTCGAATGTTGCAAAACAATCCCTTTTACGCGTACTGTAAGGTAAACCAGGCCTTTATTCCCGATTCGAGTTTATGGATCAACAGGCTTCAAAATCCCGCTTTTTCAGTATCTGATGGTGCTGCACAAGGCGGCATAGGCTGCTACCTTCGTTCAAATAAAGCGATTTCACCCATTTGTCACAACAGCAGGTGGATAAGATCCGATTGGCTGAACCCCGCACACTTTATCTTCCGCTGGAGGACCAGTGTGCAGGGCGAGTGAGCGACTTGGGCAGCCTGGTATCGGCATCTCCCTTCGCTGAATTAAGCTGGGGCTGAGTGAGAAATATACTGCCGGTAAGGTCAGCCCCTCTTAGATCGGCGTCCCGCAAATCGGCTCCGATCAAGTCGGCGCCTCTCAAGTCAGCGCCACGGAGGTCCGCCGCTATCAGGTAGGCGCCCCTCAAATTGGCCCCCCTTAGGTCGGCGCCCCTCAGCTTGGCCCCGATCAAGTCAGCACCCCGGCCGTACGTCTTCCGGCGGCTGGCAGAGCCCTTCTGCGATCGGATAGCCTCCGCCCGCACAAGCTCGCTGGTCCGAAGCAGGAGGTCATTCACCTTGGCCCGATGTGCCGCGATGTCCAATTCCATGATGGAGCCGGAATCCAGGTCGGTGAGTCGTTCGGTCTCGTCGAGAGCTTGCGCAAGCTCCCCATGAATCGGACTTGCCGACGGTAACGTCAGGGCTTCGTTCAGATACCAAAGCAGCTCATGGAGCTGCCGCATGATCGGAAACACCTCGAACATGAGCTTCGCGGACTCCGGGGCTCCCCGCCAGTCTCGCCCGCCGAACGTTATCTGAGATACCTTCTGCCCGGCGCCGAAGCAGTCATAAACCGTGCAGCCCCGAAAGCCCCTCTGTCTCAAGCTGTCGTGGATACCGCAGCGGTAATCGGATTGCAGATTCGGACAGGGGCACCCGGCATCCTTATCGATTGCGAAGTCAGCCGAAGCTGCATAAGGCAGCGCAACGCAGCACAAGCCGAAGCAGTTCTCGCAATCGCCCTGCAGACTCACGCGGCTCTTATGGGGGGTCGATGATGATTTTTCATGATTATCTGACATGGTGCGGTTTCCTCCCCTCTTGAATCTATTCCATCCTTTAACTATCTGATCTTAACGCAAGTTTCCGGCATCATCGGAGATACTTTTCGAATAGTTGAATTTTTATAGAAGTCTATGTTATTACTGAACGAAGTCTCCGTCAATTCTTTTTCCATAATGTTACTCGCTCCTATCTATTTTCACAGGTTCGATCACACGGAATAGAAACGGGACATCCTTTAAGTAATTTCTTATGTATGCTTGGGCGTAAGGTTGTTCATCCAATGTACCCTCGTTCCGAGAGAAAAGCTGCGATAATACATCTATTATGAATCGCTACCGATCGTTCGAGGGAAAAGCTGCGATTGTGCATTAATTTCGTATGAAACCGGTCGAGCGGCCATTGGAACAAGGAAAAAGATGTATTTTTGCAGGCTTTGTTGCGGAAATGGAGCATATCGACCTCAAAGGATGCACAATTGCGGGCTTTCTACAAGTTGCTCCTGCACAGAAAAAAAGTCACATCGAATTAATCGATGTGACCTCTGAACGCTTCAACAGCCTATAAAGAGCGCCCTCGAAGCCTATTTGGATATGTTGAGGCAGATACATGGTCTAACATCATCCTAAATTAAACCAGCCTCGCATAATGTTTACTATTCGCGGCAGGATGGCACGAATCATCCAATCAACGTAACCATACCATTCTGTCATGCTCATGGCGTTTACTTTATTTCCAGCAGCATAGGGGCTCCATTTTCCTCAATTTTCTTCAATAACTCGTCCGTAATAATAAATTTCTCAGTCTTCTCCTTCAGTTCCTGCTCAATCTGCTTTTCCAGACGCTCGGTTTCTTCAATCCAGCTGCTATATTCTATAGTCAGCAAGTCTTTATCGTATCTGGAGAAAGTGAGTCGAGCCACCTCCCCTTTATCCGATTTCACCTGGAAGGTAATGTCCGCATTCCTGGCCGTTGCGCCATGATTTTCCTGATATCCCTGGGCAATATACTCAACCGATGTCACTTTGCCTGATACCAATTCATATTTTTCTGCTGCGGTCTTCGCCAGTTCTTGATACTCCTGATTGTTTTTCAACAGATTGAAATCCATTCCTTCAGGAATGTCCGCCTTGTGATAAGCCCATTTCGCTATCGAATGGTTTTCCCCGGTTACGGCATCCAGAGTGAAGGTATAGGACAGCGTATCACTAATGTTAACATTAGCCTCCCAAATAGGTCGCAGTTGAGTTGTGCCGGCCGGATTATAGGTCATTTCCAGTGTTTGACCACTCAGATCTGCCTGGAAGATCCGCCATAAATTCTGACTGGCGAGCTCCGCAGCCTCCTCCATCTTCATATCGTTGACGGTGGGCTGATCCTGACCGACAAATTTTAACGCGTAATCCTTCTTTACGTAATCGTCAGGCACGTTATTGTTCACTGCCCCCGCATAAGGAATGTTGTAATTGGTAGGAATCGTTTGCGTTTTACCGATTTCCGCCGCTTTGACCGCTTGACTGATACCGCCGAATGCCAGCGCAGTCACCGCAATGGCCGCTACCGATCCGATCACCATTTTTTTCATTTCGTTACCTTTCGACGTTCCCATCATACCATCTCCTTTGAAAGATTGTGATCACAGGGATGAGTATATAAGGCTAAAGTTATCAAACGATCACGAACTTATTATTAAGTTGTAAAAGTTACCTTGGCTGTCGTTCCTATATCCGGCTCAGATGAGAAGCTCAGCTCCGCTCCATGATTCAGTGCAATCTGTTTGCACAGTGTCAAACCTAATCCCGCTCCACCCTGAGAACGGCTTCGAGAAGAGTCCACTCGATAGAATGCTTCTGTAATATGATGGAGATGCTCCTCTGTCATTCCCTTGCCGTTATCGTGGACAGAGATGACTTTTCTTCCATTCTCCAGAGTTGCGCTCAGGTGAATGATTCCATCCGAACCGCATGCTTTAATCGCGTTCTCGACCAAATTAACGAGCAGAATATGCACCAGGTCCGCATCGCACAATAACGTATCAAACCGGCATTCACAGGTCATCCGAATGCCGCGTTCCGCTGCCTTCATGGACACGGATTGCTCCACCTCATGAATCAGCTTATCTATAGGAACTTCACACAGCTCAATTTTATTTCCGCGAAGAATGGCCAGATCGAGCAGACGATAAGCGATCTTCTGGAGTCTGCGGGTCTCGGACATAATGTATTGGGCCGCGAACAGCCTGTCCTCCTCTGTGCGGGCGACCTTCTGAATATATTCCGCATATCCGTAGATAGCCGTCAGTGGAGTTCTGAGCTCGTGGGCCAAATTATCTACAAATTGCTGCTTCTGTTCAGCGGCTGTGGCCAGCTGCTGCATCTGGCTCTGAATCTCCTCTGCCATATGATTGAAACTCCCGGCCATTTCGGCAAGCTCATCGTTCCCCTTAACCTTAATCCGATTCTCGTATTGTCCCTGCGCAATGCTCTTGGAAGCCGCCGAAATTTGCTTAAGCGGCTTGAACACGCGATTCAGAACAAGCATTAAACAAGCGGCCAGCAATCCGCAAAATAACATTCCATATAAAAACAACATCACCGTCATTTGGTTCCACGAAGAGACGATGTTGGACACATCATAATAATAGGTAAGCGTATAGGTATCGTATGGTACAGGCAGGGCACCCGCTACTCTGATGTATTCCTTGCCTTCGTGCTTTTCCATCGAAACCAGACGTTCGCCCGTCTTCGGAAGACGAGAGATTTGGGGGAGCGAAGTGGACCTATCTATGAAATCGGCAAACAGTGGTTGGCCGTCCTTGGAAACCGCCAGAATCACTTTTTGCTTGCTGTAGAAGTCAAGGTAAGAGCGATAGAGCGATCCAATTCCGTCCCCTGCCGAAATCCCTCTATTCTCCAAAGCATTCAAATCCTTAGCATAAGACGATGCGATAAAATAATGCTCCCGCAGACTGCGATCCTTGGAGTTGTCCAAATTGCTCTTGAGCGTCGCGACCGATGCCAATAAAATCCCGCTGTAAAAAAACAAGAGGAATAGAATGAGCGTGAGCAAAAAAGTCCGCGATTTCACCTCTACACCTCCAGACGATATCCCAGCTTATAGACCGTTTTAATTCTGACATCCATATCCAGCTTCTTTCTCAGCTTCTGAATATGGACATCCACCGTCCTTGTATCCCCTGCATAGTCGTAGCCCCAGGCAAGCTCCAGCACTTGTCCCGGGAAAGAGCAATATTGCGATTGTTCACCAGCACTTCCAGCAAGTCGAATTCCTTGGGAGTACATTCGACCGGATTTTCATTCAGAAAGACTTGTCTGCTTTCAAAATCGATTTTAACCCCGTCCAGTTCAAAATGCTTGCTTTCCTTCTTGGTACGTCTTAATACCGCGTCCACCCTTGCCAGCAGCTCTAACATCTCAAACGGTTTGACCAGATAATCATCTGCGCCGAGAGTCAGGCCCTTCACCTTATCCGACAAGCTGCTTCGCGCCGTCAGGAAAATCGTAGGGGTCTTGCAAATATGCTGATACACCTCGTACCCGTCCATCTCAGGAAGCATGATGTCCAGCAGGACGAGATCGACCTCATGCTGTTCCAGCTCAAGTAGGGCAGCCTTCCCGTCAAATACGGAGATACATCTATGTCCCACGGATTGCAGGTTTCTTCTGACCAGCTCGTTGATTGGAATTTCATCCTCTACAATTAAAATTGTTGCCACTAGGACCAACTCTTCCCTAGCATAGCATGAAGATGTAACAGAGTTGTAAAAACCAATATCTCGGCTTAGGCGGGCCATGCTGCCGGTTCTGCTCAGCAAGAAAAAACCTCTATAACCAAACTGGTCTTAGAGGCTAGATTACGACTACCTTACTTGTTGTATCTCTTTCTTATTTCATCCAGCTTGGCGCGAAGCTCCTCTTCTAAATCGTAGTCAAAGAAGTTGGCCAGCTTACAAAGATAAGCAAGGCAATCCGCCAGCTCCTTGCCCAAATTTTCTCTGATTTCTTGTTTCGCCCGGGAATAAGCTTCGTTTATCTCCATCCCGGTTTCGGCAAGGTCCCTTGTTCTATACATCATCTTGCGAAATTCTTCGGCTACTTCGGCCACCTCGGTTGTCAGCAGCATATGGATATATAGAAGAAATTCTTTGCTGGACTGATAGTCATGCTTGTCAACCGGCGCCCATCCCATTTCCTCCTGGAAGGTTTGATACATATCTTGGACCGCTTTCATTTTGGCCTCCCTTTCGTTCATATCATTCTGCTATTATATAACACCGTTGGAACAATGGGGATAGGAATCCATAGTCACCGGCCCGACCGACCCTTCAATTAAACTAATTTCGACCCGCCTATAATTAAAGCATATCTTTTAATAGTTCTATTTCCATGTTTACCGTTTTTATTAAATGTTCGTGATAACGTCCCCAAGTCCTTCCGCATATCATCCCTAATCTTCTTACCCCTATCCATAATGCCCAAAGGTCGATTTCCAATAGATCATTATATGAGAGGGAGGTGACTGCATCATACCCCTTCGCTAACGAATCGAAGCCATAATAACGCTGACCATCATGCAATTTGAAATGCCCCAAATCATATAAAGGACTGCTTCCTTGGATCTCTCCGAAGTCAATGATCCCCGTGTATTTCCCGGCTTGCTGGAAAATGTGCGAATCATCGAAATCCCCGTGAACCAAATGGGCTTCGTGCCTGGACATCAATTCCATTCCGGAATTTATGATATTTGTGATCTGAGAGGTGTCTCTCTTACTGAAAACCTTCTGTGACAGTAAAAATAAATCCTCTTCCAAGTAGGGACAGATGTAATCCTGCAATGTTTTTTTCTCGCCTCGTAAAAAGTTGCCGTATTGCTCTTGGCCTCTTATTATCCAACCGAAGCCATCGACCTTGACCTGATGGATAACCGCAATCTGTTGCCCGGCTTGGTAAAGAATGTCCTCATATTCGCCATTGGAAATACAATCCTCTACGCTGGAACCAGGGATTTCTTTAACGAGCATCACCGACATCCCCAAGACTTCATTATGGTGTTCAAAATGGATGACCTCCGGAACCTGAACTCCCATTCGTCTTACTAACGAATGTACATGTACTTCCACGCCTAAGCTTCTCTCTTGTTCCGGAAGAACCCGAAGATACAAGGTCTCCTCACCTAATCGGATACGATAGACATAAGTGGAGACTCCGCTTAAGACCCTTTCTATTTTAAAAGCTGTAGAATTAAGATATTCCCCTACTACTTGTGCTGCTAAATCCAGACTAGGAGCATCTTTTTTGATCAAATGGCCCGTCCTCCCCAATGTATATTTATCATTACCGATAATCATATACGAAACCTATTTAGCTAATCACCGGACAGTTTTGTTATAGCTGATCATTATCGGCAGCATTCGTTGGTCCCGACAGGGATCGGTTAAAATGGATTTTATACAGTTAGTTTGCTTCCTTGGAGCTAAAAATTAAAACTTAATGGAAAAACTCCATTTATTTTAGACAAAAAGGGCGTTATCAGTAAAAAACCTCGATTCTAAGTGTAGTTTTTCCAGTTAGCCATCTCACTTTACGATGTTCGCTTCAATCTACCTACATAAAATACAGTTAGATCGCTTCCTTCCAGGCAAAAGTCATGCCCCATGCCATGCCGCTGAATCGGCATCACGCCAGCCCGGGGCCATTTTCGGATTGGGTTACTACCTTGTCGTCAGCCTGATTACGAGCGGCATGAGTTATCTTCATAATGGTTCATTATTAACGATGCCGATGTATTTTCTCGTGTTGGCTGTAATTATGGCCCTTGTAAGTCATAGGTTGGCAAGCCATGAACGAAGGTATGAACCGTTCTCGGGAACGTAAGAGGCACGATAATAAATAGAATGCCGGCATAGTCCGCGAAATCATTCGCGAGCAAGCTGGCCGAAGCTTAAATAAGGCTGCCGATCGTTTTTCCACGGCAGCCTCGTTATTTGGATATGGAACTCCAATTTGAAAATTTCGGGCGCCCTGGAATGGGCGCCCGTTATCGTAATAACCACTTTATAACCAGCTGTCATGTACCGCAAAAAGTGCGGTAAGGATGGGGGGACGGCGCAGGCGGCGCTGCATACTCAGCCTGTTCGGGGGAGTGCTTATAGGGGTCCGACAGAACATCGAGCAGACGCTCCATCACGCTGTAGTCTCCTTCCTCCACCGCCGCTTCCAACGCCTCTTCCACCCGGTGGTTGCGGGGAATGACCGCGGGATTGCTGCTTCGCATCAGCTGGCGCGAGGAGTCCTGGGATTCCTGCTGCCGGCCCAGTCTCGCCTGCCACCGCTCATGCCATGGATCAAAATCCGCGCTGCAGGAAAGGCCTGTATCCTCCAGCTTACCGAAAGTTAAGGCACGGAAGGTATTCGTGTAGTCCGCACCATTCTTCTGCATCATACCAAGAAGGTCTTCAATCAGGGCTTGATCCTCCGGCTCTTCGTTAAAGAGGCCCAGCTTCGCCCTCATTCCTGCGAGCCAGTTCCGGCGAAACTGTCCGGTAAAAGCCGATATCTCATCTTGAGCCAATTTCACCGCTTCATCCTCGTCCTCATGCAGCAGGGGCAGCAAAGCTTCGGCAAATCTGGCCAGATTCCAAGCCGCTATATACGGTTGATTACCATAGGCATATCGGCCCTGAGTATCAATAGAGCTGAACACCGTTGCGGGGTCATAGGTATCCATGAAGGCACAAGGCCCATAATCTATCGTTTCTCCGCTGAGGGCCATGTTATCGGTGTTCATCACCCCATGAATAAAACCAACGAGCTGCCATTGGGCAATCAGCCCGGCTTGCCGCTTAATCACTTCCTGCAGCAGAAATAAATAGCGATTCGGGACAGCATCGCCAACCGGAAAATGCCTCTGCAAAGTATAATCCGCAAGGGCTTGAAGATCCTGGACGGTGCCCCATCTCGATACGTATTGAAAAGTGCCGACGCGAATATGACTGGAAGCGACGCGGGTCAATACAGCACCTGGCAGCTCCGTTTCACGTTGAATCGTTTCACCGGTTGTGACCACTGCCAAACTGCGGGTGGTCGGAATGCCCAGCGCATGCATTGCTTCGCTGATGATGCATTCACGCAGCATCGGCCCCAATGCGGCACGGCCGTCTCCCCCGCGGGAGTATGGCGTCATACCTGAACCTTTGAGCTGAATATCGAACCGTTCTCCGGAAGGCGTTATTTGCTCGCCGAGCAGCAGAGCCCGTCCGTCCCCCAGCATGGTGAAATGCCCGAATTGATGCCCGGCGTAAGCTTGCGCAAGAGGCTCCGCGCCCTCGGGAATCCGGTTACCGGCAAACACCTCGGCACCCTCTTCGCTTCGCAATGCCTCGGCATTCAAACCAAGAGATGCCGCCAACGGCTCATTGAAAATGACCAGCTCCGGCGAATGTACAGGAGTCGGTTTTTGCCTAGAGAACAACCTTTCCGGCAAACGAGCGTAACTATTATCGAAGTTCCAACCTGTTTTTTCCTCTGTCATCGAATCGAATCTTCCTTTTCCTTTTGACATTTGATATCTTAATTTTACACTTTTACTGCAATAATAATCATGGGCATTATAATACTTTGCGTAGGAAAAAACCAAAAAAATTTAACCACTCATTTGCATGTACATAGGTATGGACTAATATTCCACTTGTTGGGGAGGTGCCCAAGCAATGAACATGAACGGGAAGCTGTGTCTGATTACAGGAGCCAATTCAGGTATTGGCAGAGAGACGGCGTTAGGGCTGGCAAAGTCCGGGGCGCATGTTGTTATGGCGGCCAGAGATCCGAAGCGAGGGGAAGAAGCGCAAGCGGATATCATTAAGCGAAGCGGCAACCGGAGTGTTGAATTATTAGTGGCGGATATGTCAACCAGCGATGGCGTCCGGTCGTTGGCAGAGCAATATTTATATCGGCACGACAAGCTGCATGTGCTGATCAACAACGCCGGCGGAGTCTTTAAAGACTATCAGAAGAATGCGGAAGGAATGGAGATGACTTTCGCATTAAATTATTATGCCCCGTTTCTGTTAACGCATCTTCTTCTTGACACGCTCAAGAGAAGTGCTCCGGCCCGTATCGTCAATGTAGCCTCGGAAGTACAGGCTGAAACCTTGAATATCGAGCAAATGATCGCCCCCGCTAAATACAATTCGTTGAAAGTTTACGGGGCTTCCAAATTGGCTGTCGTCATGTTCACTTATGCGCTTGCCCGCAAGTTATCCGGCACTTTCGTGACGGTCAATGCGGTGCATCCCGGGGTCATCTATACGCCTCAATCTTCGCGGATGGCCCCCTCCATATTTCGACCGCTGTTAAAGTTATTCATGTCCAGTCCGGAAAAAGGGGCGGGGCCGTCTCTGAGGCTGGCTGCGGATCCGTCGCTTGAAGGGATATCGGGCCAATATTTTAAGCAAATGGAGCAAAAGCAAACCGGCCCGTTCTCTTATGATCAACAGCAGCAGGAGAGGCTGTATGAGCGGAGTTTGAAATGGTGCGGACTAAAACCTTCGGTATAGTAGTGTGTTCATTTCTTCCCCTGCTCCGTTATTCGTTATCCTTCAGCAAGGCAACCTAAAGATGCCGGACCAACAGTGGACGGCTCGTTTAATGTGCACCAATTTCAAAACCCTACAGTCATGTAACTATAATTATGAGGGATGAGGGCAAGGATGGCTTCTTCCGCCGCCTTCATGATCTTCTCCGGATTCTTATTCTCTTGCAGCGATAATAATTCAACTTTCACAGAGCGAAAATCTATTTAAAGGTTTGGTTTGATTGGCGGAATATAAGTTTGGATATAAGTGTTACACAAATAGAAAACCATTACTTCGAGGGTCGAGATGGTCTAACTGTATTTTATGCAGCTAAATTCAAGCGAATGGTGGAAAGCGATTAAAGTAAATGGAAAAACTACATTTAGAATCCGGGCTTTTTGCCAAAATCGCCTTTTTTGTACAAACTAGCTGTAGTTTTTCCACTTAGTTTCCGTCTTTCGTTCCAGAGGTTCAAACTAACTGTATGAAATCCAGTTAGACGCGCCATTCCGTTTGCACGGCACCAGCAGTAAACAAGGATAAACGGCTATCGCCGTCCTTAGGACGGGCGCGTTTACCGATGAAATATAAAAAAAGCTCCTAACGGAGCCTCT
>NZ_VEGP01000049.1 GCF_007679495.1 Paenibacillus sp. 32O-W
CGTTAATTGCGCACGTACGGATCTGTGAGGGGTAAGGGGCACAATCCTCGAAGGAAAGGCCCCGCCTACTCGACCAGCTCCTTAAGGGCCTCGCCCTTTTTTTGATAGTCGGGAGACCAGACCGGATTAACATTTTGCGCCTGTACAATTTTTAAAGCAGCGAACGCAATTTCCTTCTTGACGGATTTCCTCGAATCGTTCAAAGTGAAAGTCATGAGAGTACTACACAAAGTAACCGGAATCCACTATTTTATGGAAGCGCATACAGGTACAATAACGGTACACTTCCATCCTTCCGGTATTCTCGGCAAACATGATAACAAGGGGTATAAGTATGAAGAACCGCTCCGTAAGTAGACTAAGCCGCTTGATAATACTGGTTTCCGCTGCCGGTTGGATATTGATGGCCTCCGTCTCTTGCTCTTTACTGCCGACAGGCAAGGAAGGAAGGAGGGATAAGGACGGAAGTCCTCTGCCATCCAAAATTCGCATAGTAATCAGCAGCATGGGGCTCACTTTTCCGAATGGACTAAATGAAAACAACAATCCGTATCTCGACTATATCGAGCAGAGCACCAATCTGGATGTTGAGGTGATATTGCCGCCGGTGGATGCTTATCAGGAGATGCTCAATGTGATCATGGCATCGGGGGATTTGCCCGATATGCTCAATACGAGCAATCCCGGATTTCTGTCCAACTATGTCAAGAAGAATGCTTTGATGCCGCTGGATGATTACATCGATAAATATGGAGCCGATTTGAAACGGCTCATTCCCCAGGAAGCCTGGGATCAGGTCACCTTCGACGGGAAAATCTATGCGATTCCCAGCCTGAATGAGGTGAAAGGAACGGAGATCATGTATGTCCGCAAGGACTGGCTGGATAAGCATGGCCTTAAGCCTCCCAGGACGCTGGATGAATACGTGGAGGTTATGAGAGCCTTTGCCGGGAACAACCCGGACGGCAGTCTTTCCGGCGCTGTCGGCTTATCCATTACTGAAAATCTGGGGAGAACCGCTCCTTTCTTCGGCGCGTTCGGAACTCAGAAGAATGCTTGGTATGAACGTAACGGAGAACTGATCTACTCGGGAATTTTGCCGGAAACGAAGGAAGCGCTCGCTTTCCTGGCTGAATTATATCGGGAGAAGCTTCTGGACCAGGAGTTCCCTTTGAACAAGACCAAGACACTGGAGGAGAAGATAATATCGGGCAAGGTGGGACTGTTCTCCGCGGCTTGGTTTGATACGAGAGGTCCGATTGAACAAAACCGCAAGCTCGATCCGACCGCAGAATGGATTCCGCTGGAGTATCCGACTGGCCGGGACGGGCACAGAGGAACCTACACCACTTCCATTGTCCGTTCCTATAACGTGATTCCGGCTGCAAGCAGCAACCCGGAAGGGGTCGTCGCTTTTCTCAATTTTATCGCCGGGGAAGGGCACAAAACGCTAAAGCTCGGCTTTGAGAACGAAGTCTGGACGAAGAAGGACGGGAAGATGATTTCCAATTTCGAGGAGCATAACAAGCAGCAATACCGCGGCATTTACGGTGCGCTGTGCGATACGGTGGAGCTGTCTGTGAGCAAGGACCGGCTTGACTCGCTGGGAGAGCATTTTCGCCTGTGGGACAATATAGAGCAAATCCATGCCAATTTGATCAAAAACGAGTTCGATGCAGCCCCTACGCCGGCAATGGGCAAATACAATGCCAAGCTGCAGCAGCTTATGGACGAAACCTTTACCAAAATCGTCGTTGGTACGGTTCCGCTGGACGCGTTCGATGATTTTGTAGAGAAGTGGAAGCTGGAAGGCGGCAATGAAATCACGCAGGAAGTGAATGAGTGGTACAAGAACAAGTAGGAGGAACGCGCATCTATGAGAAGGCTGCTGAGAGGAATCTATAATTACTTTACCGGACGCATTCAGGTGAGGCTGACATGCTATTTTCTTCTCATCCTCCTTCCCCTCGTGATCATCAGCTTGTTTGCCAACGGCAAATCTCAACAGATATTGGAGGAGGAGACCGGGGAAAGAACACGCGGGGCGCTTCAGGCCGCAGTGGAATATATCGATTTGACCCTGCAGAATGTGGATGAGCTGTCCACTCTTCTGGCAACGGACCGCAACCTGATCCGTCTTCTCGAAGAGGCGGAATCGCAGCTGACGCCGCAGTCCATTGTCGACTTTTCCCTTCTGATGCGGGAAATTACAAATGTGATGTCCATCAATCATATTTTGTCTAAAATATCCATCATTCATCTGCCTTCCGAAATGATGATCACTACGGACTCCGGCGGAAAGCGAATTCCCGGTGCGGAACGGCATCCCGTCATCGCCAAGACGGTCGAAGCCAACGGGGCCAGGCTGTTGTACATCCCGGAAGCCGACGGGAACGAGGATCTGCTTAACGGTACGTTCGAGACCGATCAAATCTATTTATTGCGGACGATGGATTTATACAATCATGACCGGCAGCCGAACATACTGATTCTGGCGATCAAGAGAGATACGCTGCTCAAGCTGACCTCTTCGATTCAACCGTCCGAGAATGCCCATATCTACTTGTTCTCCAATGATAACAAGCTGGTAGCCGGCACCGGGCATAGCCGTTTCTTCCCTTATTGGGATCCGGTGAGCGAGGAGATGGTTATGAAGAGCATGGAGAAGCACGAAGAGAATATGTTCATCATTCGTGCCAAGTCCCGCTATTCGAATTGGTCGCTCCAGCTCATGCAGCCGGAGGTTGAACTGAACGGGAAGACCCGGCAGCTGCAAATGTTCACTTATTTGATCATCGGGCTGAGCGTTATTCTGGCCCTCTGGATCTCCTGGATTGTGTTCAGCGGGATTTCCTCGCCCCTGTCTAATCTGGCATATGGGCTCAGGCAGTTGAGATTCGGCAACCTCGACGTCAGGCTCAGCGACAATAACCGCAAGGACGAGTTCGGATATGTAACCAACACATTCAATAAAATGATTGAGGATCAGAAGCATCTGATAGAAAATCACTATGAGCAGCAGCTTCGCTTGTCCCGAACGGAACTGAAATTTTTGCAGTCGCAAATTAATCCGCATTTTCTGTATAACACTTTGGACACGATCTATTGGACGGCCAAAAATTACGAGGCAAGCGAAATTAGCGAAATGGTGCTGAATCTTTCCCGTTTTTTCCGGCTCAGTCTGAACAAGGGGAAGGATACGTTCACCGTTGAGGAAACAATGGGTCACCTGAATTATTACATCCGGGTGCAGCAGCTTCGCTTCCTCGACCAGTTTACAGTGGAGTATGAAATATCGGAGGACAGCAAGCACTTATATATTCTTAAGCTGCTGCTGCAGCCGCTCGTGGAGAATGCGATACTGCACGGGCTGGAGAAGAAGCAAAGCGGAGGCCATCTCCGGATCGTAAGCCGGTTAGAGGACGATCATTTGCAGCTTACCGTGCAGGATAACGGAGTCGGAATAAGCGCAGAGAAGCTGCGGTATATTCGGCAGGAGCTTGCTGCGGCCGCCTCGGTCGTCTCCAGCGCACATTCCGCGGAACCGGTTGAAGATCTGTTCGGCTTAAGAAATGTGGTCTCCCGTATCAAGCTGTATTACGGCAGCGAAGCGCGGCTGTCCATTGACAGCCAGGAAGAGGTAGGGACGACCGTCGTGCTTTCCATCCCAATGAGCGACCGCTTAACGACGGGCAACGGAGGCTAATGCTCCTTGTCCTTTTCTTTTTTTTGCCGGCTTTGTTGGAACCCTCCTGTTCTTTTTTCCATACATTGAAGCAGGGCTATAGTCCCTCAGGATCTATAGTTTTTTTATAAAGATTTCTTATAGGAAACAGGAACAATGCTTATAAGGAGGACAACATGAACTGGCTGGAAGAAGTAAAGAGAGTGATCAACGGGATATCCTCCGGCAAGGAGGAAGAGCTTAGAGCGGCTATTCGCGAATTGAAATGCACCCCGCTTCAGATCGGTCCGCACGTAACCGAACCGAAGGATTTGCCCTACGGACGGAACGTCATCCACCGGACCGATCAAGTGGAAGCGATCGTCATTTACCTGCCGCCCCTCCAGTCTACCTTTATCCACGATCACGGCAAATCGGTAGGCTGCGCTTATATCGTGCAGGGGACGATGGTAAATACGATCTATAAACCTAATGACCGCGGCAAGGCGGAGTTTCTTTACGAATACAGGCTGAATGCCGGGGAATGTTTCTACGCCGGGCCGGGGCAGGTTCACGCCATGCGCAACCCGTCCAACAAGCCGCTCATCACTTTCCATTTGTATTCGCCGCCGCTGCAGAAAGCTAACCGTTATGAGGCGGAATGGGTTCTCGATTTTGTTATTTAAGCCTGAACAGCCGATGCGGGGGAACGGCGCTTCAAGTTCAGGACGTCCAGCGTCTGCTGATAAAGCCGCTGCATCAATGCTCTTTCCTCCCCGTCGGTTATCTCCTCGGGCCGTTCAAGGGCGGCCTGAATGGGAACGACCTGATAGGTTCCGCTCTTCGTCTGCTCCGGAGAGCGGACCCAGGTAGGCACTGCATGCACATCGGAGATGCGCACCCTCCGGTTAGGTGCTTTCTCGATTTCGATTTGCAGAATCACTCCGGCCAGGGTGGACGGATTTTTTTTCAAGCGGGTGCTTAACAGACTTCCCATGGAATAGACGGCAAAATGTCCGGGTGAAGGAAAATACGCCGGCTGTACAACATGGGGGTGGGAGCCGAGAACAAGGCGGGCTCCATGCTGGAGAAGCATCCTAACCAACCGCCGCTGTTCGCCGGTCGGCTTGTGGCTGTACTCGGGTCCGGCGTGAATACAGACAATCGGAAGATCGGTGACCCGAACGAGATTCTTCAGATCCCGTAACATCGAGGGCAGGTGAATTCGGTTAACCATCCACGGCTTCGGGACCGGCAGCGAATTGGTTCCTCTTGTGTATGACAGGATGCCGATGCGGATTCCATTGCGTTCCAGGATCAGAGGCTTAGACGCTCCCGCTTTGGACGCATAGGTTCCGGTATGAGCGATACGGTGCTTGTTCAAGATGCGGAGGGTGCGGACCAATCCGACCTCCCCCCGATCCATGCAATGATTATTGGCGGTCGTTAATACGTCGACTCCGCTGTGGGCCAGCGCTGCCGCGAATTCGTCCGGACAGTTGAATTCGGGATACCGGGTCTTCGGATTTCTCCTCATATAGCTGCTTTCCCTGCCCGCCAATGTCACTTCCAGATTGCCTATCGATAAATCGGCATCCCGCAATATAGGCGCGATCGGCTCCAGCAGCGGCTCGAAGGAATACCGGTCCGTATCGGGCAGCTTGGCCGTCGTTATCATGTTTCCTCTGACTAACAGGTCGCCAAAGGCGGCTATTCGAAGTTTATTCCCGCTCATCCAAACTCTCCCTTCCTTTCTAGATTAACCGGCTCGAACCCACGAGTCTTATTATCCTATTCAGCAGAAGCGGAAAACGTTAGTTCCAGGTTAACAGGACAGGGCAGGGCCAGGGAAAAAGCCGAATCGAGCGGAAATATCGCCGGACGGATCACCCGCGCCGGGCTAAATAGCCGATGACTCCACCCCGAACCGGCGGATCAGCGAAGAGCGGGTCATCACTAGCCTCATCGGAACAAGCTTCTCCGTATGGGGGACGATGCGCCGGCGGTTATTCGGATGGAAGACCGTCAACAGCAAACGCAAATAGGAGGTAGTAAACTTGCGGAAGAAGCCCTGCTCCACGTGGTGAGTCTCAAAGCCCAACCCGTGCGTAATGCCTCGATGCAGCAAAGTTATGCCCTGCAGCGCCTTGACCTGGCTCAGCTGCGGGTTTCTTTGCATTTCTGCGCAAATTTGCCGCATGGCGCCGCGTGTAAGGCGGGCGATCATCAGCGCCACGCGGTTCGCTTCGTTGGACTGCAGCATATGAAGGATTTTCCGATTATCCAAATGCAGTTCGCCGATCCAATCGCCGGAATGTATCCATGTGCCGTCCTCGCACTGAATGCACTTCCCTTGGTACTTGATTACGAACATTTTACAGATGCCGAATTCTCCGGCATATTTGGAGCGTAAGCGGCTGAACGCCTCGAATACCCGCTCCCAGCCCATCCAACAATGCTGGACCACTTGTTTGATTTTTGAACCGGCTTGCATATCCATTTCCTCGCTTTCGTGTTCTCTAAAATTTGCTGCTTACGCGGCCCCGGCGACCAGTACAACCAGGATGGCGGTTATCGTGCCGACCAAACCGCCGGCCAGCACGTCGGAAGGATAATGAACGCCCAGGCAAATACGCGACAGGCCGACGATGAAGGCCAGCGGCAGCAATATCCGGGCGAGCCCGGGATCGGCGAACAAGAACGGAATGAAAGTGGAGAAAGCGGCCGTCGTGTGCCCGGAGGGAAACGAATAATCCTTGAGCGGATGGATGAAGAGCTTCGCCTGCTGCAGGACATCATAGGGCCGGTTGCGCTGGAACGTTTTTTTGATGAGCACTGCCAGCAGATGGCTGGCGGCTAAGGCGATCAGGCTCAGCCAGCCGGTTCTTTGCCAAGGCTCTACCGAGAAAAGGATAATCGAAAGGGAAAACAGGATGGTGAATGCCGCGCTTCCCAAATGGGTGAGCCCCTTTAGTAGGCGGTCGAGCACAGGATGGCTGAGCGAATGGTTGCACCAGAGAAACAGCCGATTGTCGTACTCGCGCAGCCAAAGATAATAGCGATGTTTCATTGTTAACACTCCCCAAGGAAAAATAGCTTGACCGGTCGCAGTTGGCGCAAGTCCTGCCTAATGCCGCTGGCCGGGCGCTGTCCTTGCCCGTTCTTCTCGCCTACCGGCCCGATCTGTTAGTTCACACAGCATAGTGATAAGAACAGCAGCGCGCTGATGCCAACCATTACTGTTTCGTCAAAGCTTGTGACCATCCTGTTATGGTTGGATTTGTTTTCCAGTATATCGGATGATGCGGGTAGAACGAACCGGCCTCGCGCCGAGATTTCACCTCCGACCAAAGTCCAGTCTGGTTTTCCCTGAAGCGCCGGCTTTCTGCCTTTTGAAGAATAGAGGCTTATTGTCGTATACTAGTAGGAAGCAGGATAGCCAATTTTCGGAAAAAGGGGGAGAGGTTCATGAACATAGTTGTTCTGGACGGTTATACATTGAATCCCGGCGATCTCAGTTGGGAGCCGCTGCAGCGGCTGGGCCGGTTGACGATCTACGAACGGACGGGCCCGGAGCAGATTGTGGAGAGGGCGCGGGATGCGGAAATTGTGCTGACGAACAAGACACCCTTGCGGGCCGCAACTCTGGAGCAATTGCCCAAGCTGAAATATATCGGAGTGCTGGCTACCGGGTATGATATCATCGATGTGAAGGCTGCAGCGGAACGAGGCGTCATCGTTACGAATGTGCCGGATTACAGCAGCCGTTCCGTAGCTCAGCTTACGATGGCCCTACTGCTGGAGCTGTGTCATCATGCCGGCCGGCATAGCGATTCGGTGAAGGCGGGTGATTGGGCGGCCAGCCGGGATTTCAGCTATTCGCTCACCCCGTTGATCGAATTAAGCGGCAAGACGATGGGGATTATCGGGCTCGGCACCATCGGAAAGCAGACGGCGAAGCTCGCGCAAGCCTTCGGCATGGAAGTGATCGCGACCAAGCGCAGCCTTCCCGTCGGAACAACGGAGGATAACGTGCGGATTGTGGAACTAGACGAACTGCTTCGTCTTTCCGATGTGGTCAGCCTGCATTGTCCGCTTACCCCGGAGACGGAAGAAATCATTCAGCGGAAGACGCTGGACCGGATGAAGCCCTCCGCCTTCCTGATCAACACCTCCCGAGGGAAGCTGGTGCGCGAGCAGGATTTGGCCGATGCGCTGAACGAAGGCCGGATTGCCGGGGCGGCGGTTGACGTTCTGTCCCAGGAGCCGCCTGGAAGCGATCATCCGCTAACGAAAGCGGCCAACTGCATCTTGACTCCCCATATCGCCTGGGCGACACAGGAGGCCAGGAGCAGGCTGCTGGAAACTGCGGCGGCCAACGTGGCCGCCTTTCTTGCCGGCACACCGGTCCATACGGTATAATCGCAATTCTTGTACGTACAGAGGAAAGCAGGGATGAGGATGGAACATTTGCTGGAACTGCGGCAGCTTCTTCGGCGAAGCCGCTCCATTGTTTTCTTCGGAGGAGCGGGGACGTCAACGGAGAGCGGAATCCCGGATTTCCGCTCGGAAGGGGGCTTGTACTCCACTTCGGAGGGAACGGAGGTTCCTCCGGAAGAAATTCTTAGCCGCCGTTTTTTTATGAAGCATCCGGAAGATTTCTACCGCTTCTACAGGAAGAAAATGATATATCCCGATGCCAAACCTAATGCGGCGAACCTGGCCTTGGCCAAGCTGGAGCAGGAGGGGCGTCTGTCCGCCGTCATCACTCAAAATATCGACGGTCTGCATCAGGCGGCCGGCAGCCGCAATGTCCTGGAGCTTCACGGCTCCATTCACCGGAATATTTGCTTGAACTGCCATGAGAGCTACGACCTGGATTATGTTCTGAACAGTGCAGAGAACGTACCCAAATGCGCGATTTGCCGGGGAAAGCTGAAGCCGGACGTTGTTCTCTATGAGGAACCGCTGGATGAGAAGGTGCTGACAGCGTCCATCGAAGCCATCGCCGGCGCCGATGTGCTGATTGTGGGAGGAACCTCCTTGACGGTATACCCCGCTGCGGGTTTGATTCGGTATTTCAATGGGGACCGCTTCATTATTATCAACCGGTCGCCCACTCCTTTTGACGGAACGGCGGATTATGTATTTCACGATTCGATCGGGCAGCTTCTTCCCCAATGGGTGGACGATTCGCCGGATAGCTGAATTTAGCCTGCCGGCAACGTCAGCGGATTCGCAAACTCATGGCGTGCATTATTTCAGAGTTTTTTTGCTGTTCCGCTATTTTTCTGGATTCGTCATCATACGCAAACCGCCGACATCGGCGGTTTTTCCATTTTCAATAAAGGTTAAGCTCGTCAGATGGGCATGAAAAGCATTCAGCCGTTTGCGTCCGCAGCCAATCCTCTTTCCCCGGGTGCAACTTTCCTCCCTATGCCGCGTTTTATATTTGGGGGAGGAGATCAAACGAATGGGAAAGTGGATAAAAATAATCGCTTTTGTCGTGCTCTTGATGAGCGTCGGAACAGTGAACGTCTATGCTTATGATGTAGCGGCTTTAAAGCCATTTAACGATTTGCAGGAAGGAGATTGGTCCGAAGCCTCCGTTTACTTGCTTTCGTCCTTGGGGGTGATAGAAGGCTATTCCGACGGCAGCTTCCGGCCGGATGAGCAGCTGACCCGCGAAGCTTTCATTAAGCTGTTGACATCGGCTCACAAGCTGGGTGCCCCAGCGGAGTCGTCATTAACGTTAACGGATGTAACCGGGGACCGGTGGTCTTATCCATATATTCAGGCCGCTTATTCATTGGGCTGGCTGGATCATATGGTTGAGAACGGGCAATTTCACCCCGAGCGAGCCATTACCCGGGAAGAGGTGGCGGCCGCGGCGGGACGATCGCTGCTGGCCGGCCTCGATGAACAGGAGCGGAAGGCCTGGCTGGAATCGGGCTGGCTCCATGAGCAGGCCGCCAGAGGATTTGCCGATCAGGCGCAATTCCGTCCGGATACGGCGCCCTATGCCTACTATGCAATGAATAGGGGGATCATGGAAGGTGACGAGACAGGCTTTCGCCCCGGCGACGAATTGACGAGGAAGGAGGCGGCGGCGATCATTCACCGGCTGACGGATCGCTTGCAATCCGGACAGCCTGTATCGGTGACCGGTTTCTATGCGATTCGCTCCTATTCCAATATGGACAAGCTGGCGATGGTGGATCATGCGGTATTCGGCTGGTCCCACCTCGAATATCCCGGGGAAGGCTCCGCGTCTCTGAATACAGCCGAGACGGAATACCGGATACCGGAAGGGTGGAAGGAAGCGTTGGATACCGCCGGAAGTCATCGAATTTCCAAGGATTTGATGGTCTTCTATAACGATGGCCCCATGTTGGCGAAGTTCCTTCAGGACGAGCGGGCAGTGGAAGCCTTCTATGAATCGGCATTGAACGTGCTGAGTGATCCCCAATACGGATTTACCGGATTGCTTATCGATTTCGAAGGGCTGAAGGGCGAAGAAAGCCGGGAGCCGTTCGTCCGTTTTATCCAAGGACTGAAGGATAAGCTGGGCTCCTATTCCTTGAAGGTGGCCGTCCCGCCGACCTACTACTATTCCGGCTATGACCTGGCGGAAATCGGCCGAATTTCCGATGCGGTCGTGCTGATGGCCTACGACTATACGGACCGGAGCCAAAGGCTTCCTTCCGCTCCATTGCCGTTGGTGAATGATACGGTCCGCCAGGCGCTGCTGTCGATTCCGGCCGAGAAGCTGATTCTCGGCATTTCCAAGCAGGCGAATCAATGGGTAAGCACTTCTGCGGGGACAGAATACTACTCGCCCGCCGTCGAGCTGGTAGAGGAACGGCTGAAGCAGCCGGGCATCCAGGCGAAGCTGGCCAATCCTTATTATGTTAAGCAACTGCTGTATTCCGATGATCGCGGCAGTCATGAGCTGTGGTACGAGGATACGGACAGCATAGGGGCGAAAATATGGCTGGCCAAATATTACGGGCTGCAGGGTGTGTCGCTGTGGCACATGGGGAATTTTACAGATCGTGATTGGGCTATGCTGGGGGCAGCGACCCGTTAAGGCAGTCAACGGAATCTGTTCGCTGCAACAACATTCCGCGAATGTCCCGTGAATAGACTAAGCCCGCTCTCCTTATCGGAGGGCGGGCTTTTTTCTAATATAAGCGTCTAAGTTTCACCTTATACCTGTTCTTATATTTCATCGGTAAACGCGCCTGTCCAAAGGACGGCGATAGCCGTTTATCCTTGGATAGTACAGATATTATAAGTTCCGGGGCTCCCCGCATTTGTGGGGTTATTTTATTTAATGTCCGGCCGACAGCTCGAGTCCGACCGTGTCCACCAATCGGCTGCTTTCGTTGTTAAGGCCGGTAATGCTAACCTTCTTGTCCAGCTGCCGGTACTTCGCCACAACTTTGGCGATAGCTGTCACGGCCGAATGATCCCAGACATGCGAGCCGGAGAAATCGATCACGATGTGGCCCGGGTCTTCCTGATATTGAAACTGCTTCAAGAAGTCGGATGTGGTGCCGAAGAACATCTGGCCGGTTACCTTGTATACTTTGCTCCCGTCCGCTTGAACCGTCGCCTGAATCCGGATCTTGGCCATTTTCCAGGCAAAGACCAGCGCGCTGAGCAGCACTCCGGCCAACACGCCTTTGGACAGGTCGTGGGTAGCCACTACAATAGCGACAGTAACGATCATTATGAACGAGTCGCTCTTGGGAATTTTATTAAGATTACGAAGCGAGCTCCAATTGAAGGTTCCGACGGAGACCATTATCATGACGCCGACCAAAGCGGCCATCGGGATTTGCTGAACGACGTTGCCGAGTACAATAATCAGAAACAGGAGGAAGGCTCCCGCAACGAAGGTGGACAGGCGGGTGCGGCCGCCGGATTTCACATTGATAACCGATTGCCCGATCATGGCGCATCCCGCCATTCCTCCGAAGAAGCCGGTCACTATATTGGCCAGCCCTTGCCCTCTTATCTCTTTATTTTTATCACTTGCCGTATCCGTCATTTCATCCACGATTGTCGCTGTCAAGAGCGATTCCAGTATTCCTACCAATGCCAGGGAGAATGAATAGGGAAAGATGATAAGCAGAGTCTCCCAGCTCAACAAAACTTGAGGAATGTGGAAGACCGGCAACGAATTGGTAATCGTCCCCATATCCCCTACGGTATTAACCTTCAAGCCAAGTCCGATCGACAGGAAAGAAACTATAAGGATGGCAGCCAGGGCAGAAGGGACGGCTTTCGTCCATTTCGGCAAAAGATAGATAATGGCCAGAGTGAGGCCAACCAACGCGTACATTACCCAGCCCTGTCCGACAAAATGGGGCAGTTGAGCCGCAAAAATGAGAATCGCGAGCGCATTCACGAAGCCCGTCATCACCGAATGAGGGACGAAGGTAATAAAGCGGCCCAGCTTCAGCAATCCCATCACGAATTGCAAAATACCGGTCAATATCGTCGCCGCAAATAAATACTCCAGCCCATGATCCTTGACGAGCGTAACCATTAACAGCGCCATGGCTCCGGTAGCGGCGGAAATCATTCCGGGCCTTCCCCCCGCGAAGGAAATAACGAGAGCAATACAGAAAGAAGCGTACAGCCCGACCATCGGGTCCACTCCTGCAATGATGGAGAATGCGATCGCCTCCGGAATCAAAGCCAGAGCGACCGTCATTCCCGACAGGATGTCCATGCGCGTGTTGGAAAACCAGGATTTTTTCAGTTGTGCATTCATGTTAGTGCGAGCAAACCTCCTAGATATCTGCGTATAGTTTTGTTGGCTTTCCACTCTCAGAAAAGCCGGGGCCGATGTTCACAGTTTGACATTATACCTAACAATACGGGGCTTGACCAGTTATTTTTGTAAAATGGCCAGGCTCGCTGAGATTCCGATTGCCGTGGAGTAAATTCCTGCGATAATACATCAATTATGAAGCGAACGGAGGGGTTCGAAAGAAAAGCCTGCGAAAATACAGGAATTTTCTTTCCAAATGGCTGAATCGCCTACTTCAAGAAGAAAAAGATGCACTATCGCAGGCTTTGACCCAATAACTGAAATGTAAACTCAAAAAGATGTATTTCTGCAGGCTTTGTGACAGCCGGACTCTACCTCCCCAATGCTAGAAAAAGCCGTTCTATCTCCCGGTCGGGAAATAGAACGGCCGCACAATCATTTCTTTTTATAAAATTCATGATAGAGCTTCATTAAAGCCCGCTTTTCAATTCTGGAAACATAAGAACGGGAGATACCCAATTCCTTGGCAATTTCCCGCTGAGTTCTCTCGTCGCCGCCCAGCTCCAGGCCAAAACGCCCTTTAATCACTTCCTGCTCCCGGTCATCCAGAATATCCAGATGATCGTATATTTTGCTTTTTTCAATTTTGAGCTGAACCCGTTCCGCCACCTCATCCGCCTCTGTCCCGAGAATATCGATCAGGGTAATTTCGTTGCCTTCCTTGTCCGTGCCTATCGGATCGTGCAACGATACGTCTTTTCTCGTCTTCTTGAGCGATCTTAGATGCATCAGGATCTCGTTTTCAATACAACGGGCGGCAAAGGTGGCCAGTTTCGTCCCTTTGTCCGGGGAGAAGCTCTCGATAGCTTTAATCAGGCCGATCGTACCAATGGAGATCAAATCCTCCAGATCTTCGCCGGTGTTATCAAATTTTTTGACGATGTGAGCGACCAAACGCAGGTTGTGTTCGATAAGCATGTTGCGGGAATGCTGGTCGCCCTGAGCCATTTGTTTCAGATGCCTCATTTCTTCCTCTTCGGTGAGCGGTTGGGGGAAAGCGTTGTTTTTGACATAAGAGACGAGAAGCATCAGTTCCTTGATGAATAAAGCAATAGCCGTAAATAGGCCCGGCACATCTGTCACCTCCTGAGCGTTAGCGAAACAAGCCTACCTCCTTGGCGTTTGTTCGACGAATATTACATTGTATGTGGGCAAACGCCCAACCGTGCCTGTACGGTCGGGAAAAAAGTGGGATCTGACGGATGGGTTCTCCCAATCCGGGGGTTCCGAAATTTTCTTTTTCATACATAAGAGGAATTTTGAGGGGAATATAGAATACAAGTTAGTAACAACTATGGGTTTGACCGAGAGTTATGCTGCCGGTTATGTCTAGGCACAAAATATCTTGCAGAAAGGAGGGAAACTTAAGCTTTTTTCTTCATTTATGAAAACGCTTTATTAATCAAAAGACAGCTATTGAAACGCCTGCATATCTGCCTCAAATCAATTTGGAAAAAGGAGAGCTGGCGGATGTTAAAAAAATGGTCTCTCATCGGATTGATCTTTCTGATCGTTCAGACAAGCATAGTCGGATGGGCGGAAGCCCGGCCGGACGAAGCGAAGAAGCACGGGCAAACGCTCGCCTCGGAAACGATACGCCATTATACGGACAAGCAGGCTTATATTCCATGGAGTGCCCAGCCGCCCGTCATGGACGGCAGTCTCTCGGACCCGGCTTGGGCGAATGCCGCCGAGCTAAGCAATTTTGTTACGGTTTACGATAACCGTCCCGCCGAACCGGACACGGTTGTCAAAGTAACCTATGATGATACCCATCTGTATGCGGCCATTCAAACCGGGAGGGAGGAGGAGCCGTCCCTGGCCCAGGTAGACCTGATGATCAAGCCCCCGGGTGATGGCGAAGCCTATTATATCGTCAATGTGAAGAACGGAACGCTGAATTTACCATATCGGACTCAATGGGGAGAAGGGGCCGTATCGGTATCGGGAGCGACCGTTCGCCAGCAAATGACGGACGGAGTGTTTACCGCAGAAATTTCGATTCCGTTCGCTTCTCTAGGCACAGGTCCGGTTCAACCGGAGACGCCATGGGGCTTCAATGCCGTCTTTGTGCACAAAATCAATACCAAACCGATGAGTTCATGGGTACAGATGCGCAACTCGTATTTTGCGGACACAGGCGCCGCAACGATTACTTTCGTCGGCAATGTTGCGGATCACGGCCGCTTCGGCCGCCTGTACTTCCTGCCCGCACCTGCAACCGATTCGTTGAAGAAGGGGCCCAAGTGGGAGAAATCCGTCTGGATTCCGGAACAAACCGAGTTTACTTACGAGGGTTATACCGACAAGCGATTTTCCTTCAAACGAAACGATATTCATGTAAGTCAAAATACCGAAGTAACCTTGCGATGGGGGACTCCGTCGGGAGAGTGGTCGGAGCTTGACCGTGTGCAGGTTGAACAGAACGGGGAGAGGTGGAGTATCGCCTTCAGCCATCCGGAAGCGAAGGAGGAAGGGCTGTACGGCCTGGAATTGAAGGTGAAGCAGGGAAAGGCAGGAGAAGTCACGGCCTTCATCGTATTTGACCGGAAGGATTTGATCGATGCAGGAGACCGTCAGTATGCTGCTCTGAGGAAGGCGGAAGGTTCCCCGAAAATTCCCGTCCCTTGGTCGGCTCCTTCCGAGCAGGTACAGACGCTGTTGGAGCTGATTCCGGACAAAACCGGTTTTATTTTCACAGGGCTGCCGGATCATCCCGAGCTGAGACCCTACACTTTATATAACTGGGACCCGGAGCATCCGCACCAGATGACTTCCGCACATAGCGATCTCACCTATCCCAACGACCGATATAAAGAAGATAAAGTAATGACCGCTCGCAACCGGAAAGGGGAGATCGTCGAGTATCCATATTATGAGGATGAGAACGGCAAAAAGTATTTTATTACGGCCCATCTATGGTACAAGCAAAAGGACTACACCGTCCAGCAAACCGCTGCGGTGGCCAAGCAGGACCCGCTGGGCGCGGCGCGGCTTTTATATCGTTTTGCCCAGGTCTATGAAGGCTATGTGCCGACCAATGACTACATGTGGCAGAACTATCCGCTGAATGCGGATTCCGGGCCTCCTTATGCTTATTGGGGCGGGGTCTGGTATCGCTGGTACACGGCCGATCTGAACAGCTTGAAGCCTCTTGTTCAGGCGTATGCGGAAGTGAGCCGGACGGACGCCTTCGAACAATTAAGCCGCGAGGTCGGCGAAGACGTGGAGAAGAAAATTGTGGAAGGGATGTTCCTTCCGTCCATCGATTTTACCAGATCATATCCTGTGTTAAACCATAATATGGAATACAATAACTGGCTGGGAACGATCGAGCTGGGCAAAGCACTCAACGATCCGAGCTATATTCATGAAGCGGTAGAGCTGGTGGAGAATTTTTCCATGAAAACTTATTTGTTTGACGGATTTTTCAAGGAAGTGACTTTCTCCTATCATAATCAATCTACCGGTGGCTTGGACCAAACGGTTCGTGCGCTTCAAGGCTGGACCGACCCGGCGGGCTATCTCTCGCCCAGAACCGGCCGCCGGTTGGAAAATCTGGATATGGGAAGCCGGTTCCCGGTGCTCGGCAAGGCTCAAGAGCTGCCCAACCTGATGGTTTATCCGGACGGCAAGTACTTCCCGATTATGGACACCTGGGCTAATCAGAAGGCCCCCGCACCGCAGCTTGACTCCGGCTCCCTGCTGCTTCCGGCATCCGGAATCGCCCGTTTGACCCGGGGAACTGGTAAGAGGGGAGAGACGGAATTTGGGTTGATCTATCCCTTCCCCGACATGACGGTGGAGGAACAGACGGTAGATTATCAATACTTCGGCAGCAGCGGAACGATTCAATTGGAGGCGAATTCGCCGGGCGAGAGAATTGTGTTCTCCTTTGAGGTTCCGTCGACCGATACTTATGAGATTGACTTGAAGCCTTTTAAAGCGGGCAGCTACGGACGCTATAACATTGCAATAGACGGGCAAATGCTGGCGGACAATTATAACTTCTACAGCAAGACATCCGGAGTTCAAAACTATGAGACTCTTGGAACGATGCGGTTGGAGGAAGGCGTTCATCGGATCAGCTTCGAGAATGTCGGCAAGGACGAACTCTCCACGAATTATAAAATGGGGGTTGTCCGGCTTGCCCTGCTGGACGAAGAAGCGCAGCAAGCGAGAGACGGACAGACCGGCGGGGAGCCGGAGGAGGATCCGAGCCAGCTTTATCTATCCTTCGTGCCCAAATACGGGCATAACCATTACGATCCGCTGAATCTCGTCTTCTATGGAGAAAATCAGGAGCTGCTCCCGGATATCGGCTATACGCATACCTTGTACCGGCAGTGGACGACCTCGACGATGGCCCATAACACGGTTGTCGTGGACAGCAAAGATATGAGCAAGACGGGGGAGGCCGTTCATGGGGGCCATATAGAGGTTTTCGCACCGGCGTCCGCGGGAATTCAGGTGATGAGGGCGCATCAGGAAACAGCCTATCCGCAGACGGACGAATACAGCCGGGAGCCCTGGATGATCCGCTTCCCGGGGACGGATGGCGGAGGATACATTCTGGATATCTTCCGGGTGTCGGGCGGAAACAGGCATGAATATACACTGCAGGGGGATGCGAACCGGGACGGTCAATGGATCACGGACCTTGCGCTGGCCGATTACGGACCTTATTTGCTGCCGCCGGGGACGGAGGTCGTTGAGCCGGTAGGAGAGAATGATCCGGGAAGCGCCGAAGGGCATTACTACGGGTATATTTACGTTCGGGATGTCAAGCGTGCCGCTCTGCCCGATGGTCGGTTTGAGATTACTCTAAAGACAAGCGAGAACGGTCAGGCCCGGGGGAATATGAAAATCATCGGCCGTGCAGATCCCGGGAGCAACGAGTTGTTTATCGGCCAATCGCCTTCGCTCCGCTCCACCCGGTTGTACGGAACCAGTCAAGACATTAACAGTGAAGCGGTGAAGCACTGGATGCCGAAGCTGGTGCTGAGAAGAGAAGGTAACCGGCTGAACAGCCATTTTGTTACGGTCATGGAGCCTTATGGATCCGGAGCGGCTGCTAGAATCTCAGCGGTCGAAAGGCTGACCCCGGACAGCTCTGCCGAAGGGGCAGTAGCGGTGGAGATTTCCTACGGAGATTATAAGGACATCATATTAAGCTCGCCCCGTTCCGAGGATTCGCTGGTCATCGGGGATATGACTTTGCAAGGAAAGATGGGAATCATTCGCTTGAAAAATGGCCAGGTGGAAGAGATGACCTTGATCGGCGGGACTTTGCTGCGGAAAGGAGAGGCTCAATTGACCGGTTCCGGCCCTGTAACAGGATCGGTGAGCGAGGTATGGCGGCAGGCCGACGGGCATCCTGTGGACGGTTTCCTCGTCGATACGGAAGTGCCGGATACGATGAAAGGAAGCAATATCGTCATTACTCATCCGGATCAATCCGCTCACGGCTACAAAATTAAAGAGCTTCAGCGGCAGAATGGACAAACCTTGATCCAAACCGACGGAATCGATCCCGGTTTTGCGATAGGTGCAGGCGGGCAGTCCGGGTTGAAATTTTACCCGTTTACTAGCTGGAGCGGGCCCCATACCTTCCGAATTGAAAACATAGAGAGCCGTTAATAGGGAAATTAGCAGGGTGTTCCTCGTCGGGAGCGCCCTGCTGCATATTTTGTGTTTTTTTACAAGACTCTCCTCGCAAAATAATATATGAGCAACAGTTTGGTTTTAACGGACCCCCAGAGACCTTAATTACTCGAGAAGAGCCTTTCGGTAACTTTAACGGACCCCAGAGACCTTAATTACTCGAGAAGAGCCTTTCGGTAACTTTAACGGACCCCAAAGACCTTATTACCCAAAAATGCACGCGAAAGTAGGAGAATTCAAAGCAATAAGCGCAACTGTTTCCGTTAGTCCGAAAAAAACTCCTATTTTGACGAAGTAAGGTCTCCCAGTTCCGTTACATTTTCGCTGTGGCTGGTTCCATGGATAAGAATAAAGAATTCGGGAGGCGGAAGTTTGCGCGTTTGAATCCTTTATTTACAGGTATATACTAATGGAAAATGAATTCGCTGGAATTTACAACGAAAGGGGGAGTACGTTGATATACTTTGGAGTTTTCTTCATCCTGTTCGGGCTGCTGTCCGCCTGCTTTCCCAAGTCCGTGGCTATGTGGATTGGACCGGAATCGGAGCGGATAACGGCCAATGCGGGTTATTGGAAGTGGGGAAGGGTTTGGGGCGGCTTCTTTGCTTGCTTCGGTGCGATCATCCTGCTTCTCGGGTGAATGAGGCAAGCAAGGCTTCTTCGTCTAAAATGGAAAGGCCCACAACTCCGCGGGAATTGCGAGCCTTATTCTTATGATAATGTTGGCATTAAGAAAGGGCCGGATCCGGTCTGCCTAGGAATTTCCAGAAAATTCCACCCAATAAATCCTCCACGTCCCTGCGGATTTCATCCTCTTCTAACCGCCAGCCGGCGTCGAACAGGTCCCCGTACTTATCGTACAGCACCTTGGCGATGATGGTTCGGGAATGATCCCACTTGTATAGAAGCTGATCCAGAATGCGGCAGTCGGAATGCTGAGGAATAACACTGCCGCCCAGCAATTCCAGACGCATGCGGGTAATTTCTTCTATCAGGCTCGGGTTGTTCAGGAACCACCAGCAGCCGAATACGAGCAGGTTGCGGTTCTTCCTGGCCGTTACCGCCAGCTCGTGCTGATTCTCCCGGGACAGCATAGTAACGAGAAACTTATTGTCCGGATATCGGCTGACTATTCGTTCCACAGCCCCGATATCGCTCTTGCCCACACTGTCACCGGCGTCTCTGAGGGCCGGATTGACTTTGCGCTTCACTCCTATCATCATGGCGAAAGGAATGCCTGCTTCGCGGGTAACGGGAATGATGCACTCATCGATAATCGTTCCCCGGACCGAAGCCTCGGGATAAGCGAAATCGGACGGGAGCGAGACCGCCATATACAACGGATCCATCCGCTTGATCCAATCCTTGAGGAAACGGCGGATTTCCGCCAGAGTCTGCTCGTTCAAGTCTTCCGTAACGTTATATCCCTGATCCTTCAGCTTGCTCCAGCTCGTATCCCACAGGTTGAGCAGAGGATCGATTCTTAAAGCCGCCTGAAAGCGGGAATCCTGACGGATGCCTCTATCCCATTGAGCCCGCTCGTAGTCATCGAAAGGATCGTTCGTCATGACGACGGTCTTCACTTTGGCCAATTCCATAATCCGGTTGATATGCTCTTCCGCCGTTACCGAACGGAAATAGGCGCGGTATTCATTCAGATCCCGCTTGGACAAGTCAAACCCGAGCCGGTTTAATACGGTGACGACGCCGCGGCATGCTTCGCTATAAGGGGAATGTTCGATAAATAGGGTCTGCCAAATAAGGTCGGCTTGCTCTTGTTTGGTCATGCTCCAGAATTGCTCATATGGCAAATCCGGACGGAATCTCATGGTCTCGGCAATTAAATAATGATATGTAAGCAGCTCGTCGATTCCCCACAGCAGCAAATCGCCGAAGGATTCCGCAAAGAGATGGGTATGAATGTCGGTGACCGGACAATGGGCTACCGTTTCTTTCACGAAGTCGTTCAACTGTTCTTTGGTCCGTATAGTCATATGTCATTCCTCCTTCACAATACTTCCTATTATATCATTTTTCGTAGAATAGGCGTATGACTCATTTACGATCTAATAGCGTCTGCATACGATATTGTAATATGCTGAGGAATACCATTTCCCCTATCATCAGGGAGAAAGACAGAGGTAGCTGTCCATGAAACGGGAAGCGGAAACGATTCTAATTCTTATCCTGTTTATTTTGCTGGTGATCCTGCTCGTTGTGTTCTTATAAAAATCTCTCGCAAACGAAAACCGGCCTGCTGCGGGCCGGTTTTTCGTTTGCGTGCCATTAAAATCCTTTGTATTGAGGTTCTTCATTCTCCAACTGCTGAACGCGGTTCGCCAGTTGATCAATCACTTGTTGGGTTGTTTTCGAAGCATTTTCAAATAATGTTTTAGCTTCCTGATTTTGCGTGTTCAGAGCGAATTGCTCCAGACTGGCTTGAGCGCTCTTTAAGGATGCGACGCAAGTTTTTACTTGAGAAGATACGGTCACAGGCTGCACCTCCCTGCAATAGTTTAAAAAACCCTCCATTAATATTTGCTGTCCGCGGCAAAAACATACCCTGACCAAAATTCATAAGCAGAGAAGGTTTGGCAAATAATTTAAGCAGAGCATTTTAGGTGAAATGATTAGAGTCCAGGGAGGTTATTGGGTATGAATGTCAAAGCTAAAAAGAAATTTACACCGACGATGCAGGAATATCAGGCTTTGGCTAAGCATAAAGAGCCGCCGCGCCCCATTCTGAGAAATTGTGTCCTTGCTTTTGTGGTGGGAGGGTTAATCTGTGTTATAGGACAGGCCCTTATGTTCATGTTCCAGATTTATTTCGGTTTTCCCAAGGAAGAGGCGGGGAACCCGACCGTGGCTGTTTTGATTTTTATATCCGTAGTACTAACCTGTCTGGGAGTGTATGACAAAATAGCCCAGTGGGCGGGAGCCGGAACAGCCGTACCGGTAACCGGATTTGCCAACTCGATGTGTTCTGCCGCCCTGGAGCATCGAAGCGAGGGAATTGTGCTGGGAGTAGGCGGAAATATGTTCAAGCTGGCCGGATCGGTCATCGTATTCGGGACCGTGGCCGCCTTCGTTATTGGCTTGCTAAGGCTGTTGTTCCTTGGGACGGGAGGAGGATCCTAGTGAGAATTTTGCGCGGCTACCAGAGCTGGGCCTTCGAGAATAAGCCGGTCATCCTATCGACGGCTACCGTTGTAGGTCCGGAGGAGGGCAACGGGCCTCTCGGTGACGATTTCGATATCGTTCACGGCGATATGACGCTGCAGGAGAAAACATGGGAGAAAGCGGAGCGCAAGTTAATGGAGGAAGCCACGAAGCTGGCGATCGAGAATGCAAAGACGACTAAAGAGAAAATCAATTTCTATGTAGGCGGCGATCTGATGAATCAGATCATTAGCAACTCCTTCGCCGCACGAACCTTGTCCGTCCCTTATTTAGGCGTGTTCGGGGCATGCTCCACCTCGATGGAAAGCCTTGCCCTTGCCGCCATGATCGTTAATACGGGGGGCGCTAATTATGCCCTGGCGGGAACCTGCAGCCATAACTGTACGGTGGAGAAGCAATTTCGTTATCCGACCGAATATGGGTCGCAGAAGCCGCCAACCGCTCAATATACCATTACCGGTGCCGGAGCCGCCGTCGTTGCCGCTAAAGGGGAGGGGCCGATCATTACCCGGGCAACGATTGGACGCGTGGTCGATATGGGCATCAAGGATCCCTTCAATATGGGGGCGGCCATGGCTCCTGCCGCAGTGGACACGCTGCAGGCCCATTTTCGCGATTTCCGCATTGAACCGGGCTATTATGATTTGATCGTTACCGGGGATTTGGCCAAGGTAGGTCACGCCATCGCGAGCGAGCTGCTGGAGAAGCACAGGATCCCTATGCAGCAGACCACCTTCATGGATTGCGGGCTGATGATCTATGATCTGGACAAGCAGCCGGTTCAGGCCGGAGGCAGCGGCTGCGGCTGCTCCGCCGTCGTCACATACGGCCATTTAATGAAAAAAATGCGCAACGGCGAAATCAACAGAATGCTTGTCGTTGCGACTGGAGCGTTGTTATCGCCGTTATCCTACCAGCAAGGCGAAAGCATTCCATGCATCGCGCACGCTGTCGCTATTGAGAGCGGAAGGAGGGAATAGCGATGTTTATGCAATATGTTTGGGCATTTGTAGTGGGGGGCGCCATCTGCGTGGTGGGTCAGCTGCTGCTTGACGTCGCCAAGCTGACGCCGGCCCATACGATGAGCACGCTGGTTGTTGCCGGGGCCGTTCTGGATGGGCTGGGCCTGTACGAGCCGTTGATTAAATTCGCCGGTGCCGGTGCAACCGTTCCGATCACAAGCTTCGGAAACTCGCTCGTTCACGGCGCCATCAGGGAAATCGAAACGAACGGCTGGGTCGGTATTATTACCGGTATTTTTGAAGTTACCAGTGCCGGAATATCGGCGGCGATCATCTTCTCCTTTTTGGCCGCTCTGGTCTGCCGCCCAAGAGGCTAGATGGTAAATATAGGAAATTTATGAGCGGACCCTCCCGGCGAATATCGCCCGGGCAGGGTCTTTTTTTGAAATATTAAGTATAAGTTTCATCTTATACCTGTTCTTATATTTCATCGGTAAACGCGCCTGTCCGAAAGGACGGTGATAACGTATAACCTTGCCGTATGACCGGTGACTCGCCATTCTGTTCCGGGATTATGATAAGCTAATCTAATATGGAAGTCGGGTCTTTTGAAGTATACTTAGCCTGTTAAATCTTGTACAATAAAAGGGAGACTGCCTTAGAGGCAGATGAAGCCGGTCCAGGAATGAAGCAAGAAGGAGGAGTGTCCATGGAGAGCATCCCGAAGGAAGAGATGCAGCTTATTCTGCAATTGCGAACGAATCTGGAATCTTGCATTTTTGGTAAAGAGAAAGAAATCAATCTGTTGCTTACCGCTCTGCTGGCCGAAGGCCATGTACTGCTCGAGGATGTTCCGGGGACCGGAAAGACAGTGCTGATTAAAGCGCTTGCAAGATCCATTCAAGGGCAATATCGCCGGATCCAATGCAACCCCGATTTACTTCCCACCGATATTACGGGCGTATCTATTTTCCATCCGAAAGAAGAATCTTTCATATTTCGTCCAGGCCCTGTAATGACCAACATCCTGCTGATAGACGAAATCAATCGCGCCACGACCAAGACACAGTCGGCACTGCTGGAGGCTATGGAAGAGAGGCATGTGACCGTAGACGGAGAATGCTACGAGCTGCCGAGACCATTCCTGCTGCTGGCTACGCAGAATCCGATTGATTTCGAAGGCACGTATAATTTGCCTGAAGCGCAGCTGGACCGTTTCATGATGAAATTCAGCCTTGGCTATCCCAGCCAGGATACGGAATTACAGATGATTACCGCACAGAGCAGAAGTCATCCGCTCGAGGATCTGCAGCCTGTGGCTACGACCGAACAAATTATCGGTTTACAGAACCTGGTTCGTCAGATCCATATGGACGAAGCTGTCGCTCAATATGCTGTCCAACTGGTCCGCCTGACCAGAGAGCAGCCGGCCATATACCTGGGGGCCAGCCCCAGAGCGACTCTGTCCCTGGTCCATGCGGCCAAGGCATATGCTTTCATTCAAGGAAGAGATTATGTCATCCCTGACGACATTAAAGAACTGACCCCTTATGTGCTTGGACACCGCATTATTCTTCAGTCCGAAGCGAGAATGGAGGGAGCGACCATCTTATCGGTGCTGGAAACGGTATTTCGGCAGGTGAGAGTACCGGTGCGATTGGAGAAGTGATCCAATGAACGAATATTACAGCAATATCGGGTCGAAATTCGCCAGCTTTCCAATCCGCTTGGGTATTGTCCTCGCCGTTTTCATATGTTCGTTATTTTTCCTCCTGTTTCAGGGCGGCAAGCTGGCCTTTATGCTGTTTATCATCGTTTTTATTCTGACGGTCTATCTGATTATGGGCAGATGGAGCGGAATTAAGAAGACGACGGGAAGCCGTACTCTGCTTATGGAACAAGACGGCAAGCTCGTGGCGGGGACTTCCGTTACCATTCATCTTCAAGTGCAAATACCCGGCTTCTGGCCGATTCCGTATGTGTTTATTAAAGACCGGATTAGCCGCAAGAACGGCGGAGAGCAGCGGTTTGAAGCATCGCTGGTTCCGGATTGGGGCAGGAGGGGAGTTGTGGAGTACAGGACAGCGCCTCTTCGCCGCGGGGTTTATCAATTTGGAATGACGGAGTGCTCTACCGAGGATATTTTTGGAATCTTCCAGCATACGGGAGTCATTCATCTTCCTTACAGCTTCAAAGTCTATCCGAAAATAGTCGCGATCAAGGAATGGAGCCAGCTCCACTTCATGTTCAGAGGCAATCATTTTCATTCCATGACGACCCGGGCGGTCCGGGAAACGACACAGATCAACGGTGTCCGGGAGTATAACTACGGAGACCGGTTATCCCGTATTCACTGGAATGCGACAGCCAAGACAGGGACGCTCAAATCGAAGGAGTTTGAGAAGGAATCTCTTCCGAAGACGATCATAATTTTGGATTGTCATCCCGATCATTATTCCTCCTCCGATCAGTTTGAGCTGGCTGTGTCGGTAGCCGCTTCGTTATTGGATTATGCCTCCAGGAACGGACTATTGGCTGGTCTATTGACTCATCAGTACATTCCGCCGGGACATTCGTCCGCAGGGCATAATCCGATGCTCGATCATTTGGTTGAAGTGGAGGCCAATGCTCCCCGTTCCCTTCAGCAGGTCATTCACGAACATTCCATCCACTTGCCGGCAGGGACATTCGCCTTGGTCATTTCGCCCTTGCAGGGAGAACCGATGGCTCAAAGTCTTGGCTGGATGAAGCTCCGTCAGTTGAATCCGTGTCATCTTTGTATTAGTGGAGAAGGCCGGGGAACCGGAGATAACTGGATGAAGCTTCTGAAGGCAAAAGGTATATTGGGTTATTCGGTTCATACCCTGCAGGAGCTTCCCTATGTGTTAGGGGGAAATGTGCGATGAGACAGGGACAAAATCGGTTCATCACACTTCTGCTGAACGATTGGGCGCATAGACTGACTGTGTTTCTGTCCGGGATTTTCCTGCTGCAATTCGTCATCTGGCTGGCTCAGGAGGAATATGTATGGCTTCCGGAGACGGTACTCTATATTAAGACCACACTTGTCATTGTCGGTGTGCTGGAAATCCTTCTATACAGGGCGGGCGGCTACCGTTTTTGGCTGCAGGCGGCTGCGGTAGCTATCTATACCTATGTCGCTGTCGATTATACCCCTGCAGCTATCAGGGAGTCTTCCTTTCAGGAACAGCTGTGGGATTTTCTCGGCCACCCCCATCCTTTTATCTGGTTCACCTTAGGCACCTGGATTATATATATTACAACGATATACTGGGTTCAGGTACGGTGGCGGATCTATTTGTTAATGTTTATAAGCATCATGGCGATGGCCGTCCGCGATTCGTTTAGCCAAATCTATTTATGGAAACAAGTAGCGGTAGTTATAGCGTGCGGCCTGTGCTTATTGATTATCCGTCATTTTATTGAACTAAGGCGGAGGAACCCGATTGGCTGGGCTTACCTGGCGGATTATCCGGCCACCGTCGGAATTCCGATTGTGCTGCTGCTGGTGTTCACTATCGTCCCGGGAGTGTTCGCGCCCAACGTCAGCAATATTCTGACGGATCCTTACACACTGTGGAAAAATTGGAAAGGCGAGCAGGTTTCCTTCAATGGTAAAGGCTTCAGCTCAATCTTGAACGACCTGGATGCCTCCTCCGGATATGGCCGGAACGACGATCAATTGGGAGGCGGCTTTAATTTCGATTACAGCCCGGTCATGACCGTGGAAACGACTCATCGAAGCTACTGGCGAGGGGAAGTTCGTTCCGTATATACCGGAAGCGGCTGGGAACAGAGCGCTGCGGAGAAGCTCGGGCCGTCCTCCGAGGTTCGTCCCTCCCGGACGCTGCGAAGCTACCCGCGATTCAAGGATTCCTTGACTGAAACGGTGGAAGTGAGGCAGACCGTCACGATGCTTAGAGAGGATACCTATCCGGTTCTGTTCGGGGCATATGCCATACAGCAGGCGGATGAAGTGATGGCCGAGCCGGGCTTTGAGCGGCTGCTATGGATGGAACGATCCTCCGAGCTTCGTTGGACAGAGAGGCCCTCGCGGCCTTATCCCACGACTTATACTCTTGTATCCCAAGTCCCAATTGTCCGGGAGGGAGAGCTTCGCAATGCGCACCGGCCGGTGAACCCCGGAGAGATGGCGGAATACTTGCAGCTTCCGGATTCCGTGCCGGACCGTGTCCGCGGACTGGCCCAGGAGATCACGAAAGACGAAGCAACGGCTTATGACCAGGTTAAAGCTATTGAGCGTTACCTGCAGACGAATTTCAAATATACGAACAATCCCAACTCTAACGGTTCGGATTCGATGGATTTCGTCGATCGGTTTTTATTTGAAATACAGGAAGGCTACTGTGATTATTTCTCGTCTGCGATGGTGGTCATGACCCGCTCAATAGGGATGCCTGCCCGTTGGGTGAAAGGTTTTGCGCCGGGGAGTCTTTCCTTTGACGAAAATATTGGCTTGAATCCATACGAAGAGATGGATCCGAATGGAGCCGGCTTATACACGGTTCGCAACTCAGACGCGCATTCGTGGGTGGAGGTTTATTTTGAAGGCTATGGCTGGATTCCATTCGAGCCGACTGCCGGTTTCGCCCTGCCCGTTCTTGCGCAGCCCTCCGGCGAAGACAATCCTCAGCCCGAACTTGACGAGGCTCCGGAATCGTTGCCCGAATCAGAGGATGTACCAGCTGACGAGCCGTTCGGCAACCGCGGGACGCAGGTGCTGATTGGATGGATAGCGGCCGCCGGTCTCCTGCTTGCAGCCGCAGCCGTCGGAATGACCCGCTGGGGAAGGACCCGAATCCGGCGGATCGTATTCAGGGAACTGCCCGCATCGGGCTTGCGGCAGCAGATTATCGTTGAATACAATCGGTTTATCCGGCATGCCAAGCGCAAGGGACGGCGCGCACATGATTATGAAACGGCGCGGGAGACGATTCAGCGTTGGGCGAATCAGCAGGTGTGGGCATCCGGTGATATGCTGAAGCTGTTGGGGTTGTTCGAGAAGGCCAAATACAGCGGGTCGCCGATTACCCGGGAGGAGTACGAACAAACCGTTGCACTCGTCAAGAAATTAAAGGAAATCGTTTAACCTTCCTCCGAAAGAAGTCTCCCACTTCTAAACGTGAAGGTGCGTCAGCCCCAGTGAAAGTGGGAGATGAATATCGGTTAGGCGTAGCCTAAAGTTGTCTATTCATCTGGAATATATTACAATAAAATTAGAACATATATTCTGTTTAGAAATGAGGTGATTCGATATGGCAAACAAAGCCTATAAGTTCCGTCTGTATCCCACGCAAGAACAAGAGAAACTCCTTGCCAAAACCTTCGGTTGTGTTCGTTTCGTCTACAACAAAATGTTAGCTGAACGGCGTGATACATATGAACAATTCAAGGGTGACAAAGAAGCGCTAAAGAAACAAAAGTTTCCTACTCCTGCCAAGTATAAGGAGGAGTTTGCATGGCTCAAAGAAGTAGATAGTCTCGCATTGGCGAACGCCCAACTGAATTTGCAGAAGGCATACAAAAACTTCTTCTCTGGTCGTGCTGAATGTCCGAAGTTCAAAAACCGTAAGGCAGGACAATCCTACACAACCAATGTGGTAAACGGAAACATTATGCTTTTGGATGGCTATATCCAATTGCCGAAACTGAAACTTGTGAAAATGAAGAAACATCGGGAAATTCCGTCGCTTCATAGGATCAAGTCTTGTACGGTTTCTCGAACAAAAACAGGAAAATACTATGTTTCTATTCTCACTGAATACGAACATCAACCTGTACAAAAAGAAGTGCAGACGAGCGTTGGCTTAGATTTTTCCATGAATGGCTTATTTGTCGATAGTGAAGAAGGTGAGACAGCCAATTACCCTCGTTTCTATCGCCAAGCCTTGGAAAAATTAGCGAAGGAACAGCGTATTTTATCACGAAGAAAGAAAGGCTCTAGTCGTTGGCACAAACAACGTCTGAAAGTAGCGAAGCTACATGAAAAAATAGCGAACCAACGAAAGGACTTTCTACATAAGGAATCGCACAAATTAGTGAAACTGTATGACTGCGTGGTTATCGAAGACCTCAACATGAAAGGAATGTCACAAGCACTCCATTTCGGGAAAAGCGTTGCTGATCATGCCTGGGGCAAGTTCACAACATTTCTCCAATACAAGTTAGAAGAGAAAGGGAAAAAGCTTATCAAAATAGATAAATGGTTTCCATCATCCAAAACTTGCTCATGTTGTGGTCAAGTAAAAGAGTCTCTATCTCTTTCTGAGCGTAAATTCCACTGTGATTGTGGTTTTGTGGCAGACAGAGATTGGAACGCTTCTATCAACATCAAACGTGAAGGATTACGCTTATTAGCGTTGGTATAGCAAAAAGAACTCTTGGAACGAGAGGGATAGCTCGGTCAGTTTTCGTTGGCTACTAAAAGCAACGATAAGTCGAGAAGCCTCCACTTCAAAAACCGTAAGGTTTTAAGTGGTGGGTAGTTCACTTCATCCGAATAGGTCCAGGTACTTATTGGAGCAATCCAAAGGGGATAATGATTACACAATTCCCGGGATTGCTCCTTTTCCGGGTCGCCGGATAATATAATCCAATTTGGAGATGATGATGGGTTAGAGTAACAAATATTCCGACCCATATGCAAAAAAAATCTTCGGAAGAAAAAGGTTTTAGTATACAATAATATACTGTAGGAAAAGTCATTAAAGGGGGAAACCGTATGAATCATCCGGAAGAGTCTATAGAGTCACATGCCCGGCTGACAGCCATTAAACTTGTCAAGCGAGCGTTTTTCATCTTGCTTGGGGCCGGTTTTGTGTCGGTCGGGCTGGAAATGTTCCTGGTACCAAACAAGATTATTGATGGGGGCATTACTGGCATATCGATCATTACTTCACATCTCACCAATTTGCCTGTAGGGATTTTTCTCCTGCTGTTCAATCTCCCGTTTTTGTACATAGGGTATAAAAAAATAGGAAAAACGTTTGCCATCTCCACTTTGTTTGCGGTTATTCTCATGTCGGTGGGAACCTTCCTGCTGCACAATTCCGATCCGTTCACGGACGATCCGCTGCTCGCTTCCGTATTCGGGGGCATTATTGTGGGCGTGGGTGTAGGAATGGTCATCCGGGCTGGAGGATCGTTGGACGGGACGGAAATTATTGCTATTTTGTTCAATGAGAAAAGCCCGTTCTCCGTAGGCGAAATTGTTATGTTCTTCAATATTTTCATTCTGGGCAGTGCGGGCTTCGTATTTGGCTGGAATCAGGCGATGTATTCTTTGATTGCTTATTTTATTGCTTTCAAAATGATCGATATCGTCATCGAAGGCTTCGATGAATCGAAGGCGGTATGGATCATCAGCGACAAATACGAGCAAATCGGCAAGGCACTGCTGAACCGTTTGGGCCGCGGAGTTACCTATCTGAACGGAGAAGGCGGCTTCAGCGGTGAGGATAAGAAAGTCGTCTTCTGCATCATCACCCGACTGGAAGAAGCAAAATTAAAATCGATTGTCGAGGAGTGGGATTCCAACGCTTTCTTAGCGATTGGCAACATTCACGATGTTCAGGGCGGGCAGTTCAAGAAGAAAGACATCCATTAAGGGCGGCGGCCTATTTCGCCGTTATCCGCCCGGACCGGCTCTATTCGTATTAATGAGGAAAATGTTCAAAATCGGGGGCGGGGATTTCCGCATCCATCCATACCGGCTTGCGATCCAAGTCGTCGGATGCGGCCTTTTCCCTATTTTTTAAATCCTCAATCCAGTAACGGATTAGATCATTCATCGCCACGGGGGCTTTCGTCGGAATTTGGTGTCGGACCCCTTTAACAAAGAATAACCGTGAATTAGGCAGCTTATGATGAAGCATTGAAGCATAGCGGAAGAAGCTTTTATCCTTGGTTCCATAAATCAACAGGACAGGGGCGTAAATCGTCTGCAGCCACTCGGTGCAATTGTACTTCAGACTGTATCGGTAGTAATTCATCCAGTCCTGAACAGAGCCTTCGCGCGCGGTTCTGGATAAATTGCGAAAAGTAAGCAGACTGTCCGAATTGCCGGCACATACCGAGGCATTCATGACCGGTTTGGCCTTGAACCGGGTTAGCCATTGCCCTAACCGGATTTTGCTGCGGAGCTTCCAATCGCTTACCTCGGACATGGCGCTGATCAGAATTCCGCCCATAATTCTTTCCGGATAAGTCAGCATGGCCTCCAATACGATGGAGCCTCCGGTAGAATACCCGCATAGGTAGGCTTTTTTTATTTTAAGCTCATCCATCAGCTGCTTAATATCTTCCACGATCAGAGTATAATCGAGCGGTACTCGCGACGGCTCGCTTTTTCCATGGCCGCGGATGTCGAAGGTGACGACCTGATAATCGTTGGATAAATCCGCTTTCTGATAATTAAAGTTGGCGCTCGTCAGAAGAGGAGGATGGATGAAGAGGATAGGATCTCCCTTCCCGGAAACATGAAAGTGCATCTTGTTCCCGTTGATTGTTCGGATCGGCACAACTATTCAGCTCCTTGCATTTCAGATTAATATTAAAATGCCCAATCCCGGCTTAGTTCCTCTAAAGTCTTTTTTGCAAAAAAGCCGAATTATGGTATAGTTTTTTGTATCGATAAGGGAAAAAACTGGGGTGAACCGGTTGTTAAACAAATTAATTCCCAGGCGCCAGGTGAATTCTATCTATGACCTTGCCCTGGATGAACTGTGGAACGAAGGAATACGCGGCATTATTACGGATTTGGATAATACGCTGGTCGGAGCCAGAGTTCCTCTAGCCACTCCCGAGCTGGTCAAGTGGCTGGACCACTTGCAATCCCTCGGGTTTAAAGTCGTCATCGTATCCAATAATAACGAAACGAGAGTATCTACATTCGCCAAGCCGCTGAATGTCCCCTATATCCATAACGCCCGCAAGCCATCGGTCCAATCGTTCAGCAAGGCGATGGAATGGATGGGGCTTAAGCCGGAGCAAATAGCTGTTCTGGGGGATCAGATGCTTACGGATGTGCTGGGCGGCAACCGGATGGGGCTGTACACGATTCTGGTTCAGCCTATCTCATTGGTCGATGAAGGGTTTTTTACCCGCATTAACCGAAGACTGGAGAAGGCGGCCAGAGCTTTAATGAAAAAATAAAGCTGCTTGATTGAAATGCTTTAATATAAGTAATTTGGATCGATCATCAGGTGCTGAATATTTCTTGGCGATGGAAATCCAAACCTGGCAACGTAAATCAAATGTAAAGAACTTTGACTATACACGACACTACATTCAGGAGGAACCTATGGAAGAAGATTTGCTGCAATGCGAAGGCTGCGGGATAGAGCTTCAGACAGATGACCCGTCCAGGTTGGGATATGTCCCCGAGCAGGCCTTATTGAAGGTGCCGGTTATTTGCCAGCGCTGCTATCGCATTAAGCACTATAATGAAATATCATCCGTCACTCCGAATCAGGATGATTTCCTGAAGATGCTTTCCCATGTTGGAGAGACGAACAGCCTTGTGATCCACATCGTTGATTTGTTTGATTTTGAGGGAAGCCTGATCAGCGGGCTCCAGCGTTTTGTCGGAAATAATCCCATACTGCTTGTGGTCAATAAAATGGACTTGCTTCCGAAGGTGACGAATTGGAACCGGATTTTGAACTGGATTCGCAAGCAGGCGAAGGAGAGCGGATTGAAGGTCGTCGACGTCGTTCTTTGCAGCGCCAAGAAAAATATCGGATTCGACCGGCTGCTGGAGAAGCTGGGAGAGTACCGTAAAGGGCGCGATGTTTATGTAGTGGGGGCGACGAATGCGGGGAAATCGACGCTCATTAACCGTCTCATCCGGGATTACAGCGATCTGGAATCGGAGTTGACCACCTCGCAGTATCCGGGGACGACTCTTGATCTGGTCCGCATCCCTCTGGATGACGGGAAGTCGATCATCGATACCCCGGGAATCGTCTACAGTTATAGGCTTACGGAAGTGGTGCCCAAGCCGGTTCTGCCGGTCCTGCTGCCGGATAAGACCATTAAACCGGCCGTTTACCAATTGAACGAGAAGCAGACATTGTTTATCGGCGGCTTTGCCCGCTTCGATTTTGCCAAAGGTCCGCGCCAGTCCTTTACCTGCTTCTTTTCGAACTCGCTGCCGGTTCATCGGACGAAGCTGGAGCGGGCGGATGAGCTGTATAATAATCATAGAGGAGAGCTTCTGAAGCCTCCGACCAAGGAACAACTGGAGCAGATCCCGCCTCTGGCCAAGCACCCGGTTTCCATCCGCAAGGGCCAGCAATCCGACGTTCTGATTTCCGGTTTGGGATGGATCAAGATCAACAGCCCGGAAGGTGCGGAACTGGTCATTCACGCTCCCAAGGGCGTTAAAATTGCGGTACGAGACAGTTTAATATAGAACATAATGGGAGGAGAAATCTTCATGTCAGCCGTTGTCGGGACAGGAGGAATCGATACGGCCACCGTCATGTACGGGGTATTCGGCGATCCGGTAGCCCATTCCAAATCGCCGCTCATGCTGAACCGGGCCTTCGAAGTGGCTGGAATCAACGCGGCTTATGCCGCTTTTCACATCCGGCCCGGAATTTTGCAGGATGCGGTCCGAGGAATACGGGCACTAGGCTTCGTCGGGGTGAATGTCACTATTCCCCATAAATTGGAAGTGATCGATTATTTGGATGAAATTGACGAGCATGCGCGGGCCATCGGAGCGGTTAATACGATTGTCAACGCCGAGGGGAAGTTAAAGGGCTATAATACGGATGGAATCGGTTATGTTCGGTCATTGAAAGAGGAAGCGGGATTCGATATACAGGGGAAAACCGTCATCCTGCTGGGGGCAGGCGGCGCGGCCCGGGGAATTGGTTACGCCCTGGCCAAGGAAGGGGCGTCACGGATTATCGTTGCCAACCGGACCGTCTCCAAGGCGGAGGAATTGGCGTCCTATCTGGACGAATTTACCCGGTCGGAAGGCATCGGCCTGGACGCGGTAAAATCGCGGATTCATGAGGCTGAGCTTCTTGTCCATACTACAAAGGTCGGGATGCATCCGAAAGTGGAGGATATTCCGATCGAACCGGAGCTCATTCACCCGGGGCTTCTCGTCAGCGATATTGTGTACAATCCTTTGGAGACCCGGCTGTTAAGGGAAGCCAAAGCGAGAGGCGCATCGGTTCATGGCGGGCTTGGAATGTTCATTTATCAAGGAGCCTACGCTTTTGAATATTGGACCGGACAACCTGCCCCGGTAGAAGCTATGCGCGCGGTTGTCCAACGGTCGCTCTCTCCGGAATGATCTTGAGGCTAAACGAAATTGAGTCTGATTTCTATGGCTAAACTATAAGAATTGAGGAAAACGTATATGTTGACAGGTAAACAAAAGAGATATTTACGCTCTCTGGCACACCATCTGAATCCTATTTTCCAAGTAGGCAAAGGCGGTGTCAACGATCACTTGATCACTCACATTCAGGAGGCGCTGGAAGCCAGGGAATTGATCAAAGTGACGATTCTGAACAACTGTTTGGAGGACCGGGAGGAGGTCGCCCGCGAGCTGGCGGAACAATCGGGTGCGGAGCTCGTTCAGAAGATCGGAAAAATCGTGGTCCTGTATAAAGAATCGAAGGAAAACAAGTCCATCGAGCTGGAGTGAACTCGTTCAGCTTAGCTGAACATCGAGTAATCAGATGGAGACTCTACTCCACCTGATTTAGAGCCCACCTATAGAGGTGGGGGTCTTAACCCGATAATACAAACATCGGGATAAATAAATTCGGAACATGAAGAGCTTTTCAGATGTAATGATTTACTTTTTTTCATGGGATGGGGTGGAGATGTGTTAATCGGAATCATGGGGGGAACTTTCGATCCCATTCATACCGGCCATTTGGTCGCCGCGGAGACGGCGCTTGAGGAAGCGGGGCTGGACGAGGTCTGGTTCATGCCTGCCAACATCCCTCCCCATAAGCCTAATACTCCATTGGCTTCACCGGATCAGCGATTGGAAATGGTCCGTCTTGCGATCGATTCTCATCCTTCTTATAGAGCCGTGGATGTGGAATTAACCAGAGGCGGAACGTCCTATACGTACGATACGGTTACGAGGCTGCAGCAGCTTTATCCCGATCATCGTTTCCATTATATTATCGGCGCGGATATGGTAATGTATCTGCCCAAGTGGCATCAAATTGAGAAGCTCTCCGAAATGGTCACGTTCCTTGGGGTCGGGCGCCCGGGCTTCGATATCGACCTTGAAGCGCTGCCGTCCCATTTGCGCAGCCGAATCAAGCTGATGACTATGCCGGCTATGGAGATTTCCTCCACCGACATACGCGAGCGCATACGGAACGGACGCTCTATTCGCTATAGAGTTCCAGATTCAGTCCGACTATATATCGAAAGGAGTGGTATTTATGGATCGTGAACGACTGATCGACCTTGTACGGGAGCAGATGCCGGAGCAAAGATGGCTGCATACTCAGGGGGTTATGGAGACCTCGGTCGAGCTGGCCGGCCGATTCGGCGCGGATCCGGTCAAAGCGGATTTGGCTGCGCTTCTCCATGATTATTGTAAATATTGGCCGATTGAGCAGCAGAAGAAGGTCATTGAGCAGGCCGGGCTTGCTGACGATCTTCTCCAATATGACAAACCTCTGTGGCATGCACCGGCGGGGGCCTGGGTGGCTGAACAGGAGCTTGGCATTAACGATAAGGAAATCCTGGATGCGATCCGTTACCATACGTCCGGCCGTCCCGGTATGACCCTGTTGGACAAAATCGTTTGTTTGGCCGATTACATTGAGCCGGGAAGGGATTTTCCGGGAGTAGAACAAATAAGGTCATTGGCTGAATTGAGCCTGGAGAGAGCACTGATTGCGGGCTTCGATTCAACAATTTCCTTCTTGCTGCAGAAGGGACAGAAGGTTTATCCTATGACCATCATGGCCCGAAACTCGCTGATTGACGAGCTGGTTCAGCGGTCAGGTTAAAACAGGCCCTTTTTTACCACATTAGAAAGTTTAAGTTCATTAAAGCATTAAAATGGAACAAACTTTCTAATTGGCATAAAAAGCTACCTTTAAAACCGGGTTATTCGTCTTCGAAGAGGCTTCGTTAGAAGCTTTTTTTATAAATATTACGCATACTAATTTCTGGGGTACGGCGGCGGATTTTCAGAAGTCCCGGCTTAGCGAAGGATTCGATCCGCCACCGTATTTCCGGGCGTTGGGAGGTCATAAATCGAATGAATGAACAAATGCTGTCAATGGTTATCCAGGCGGCCGAGGATAAAAAAGCGTACGATCCGGTCGTTTTGGATTTGCGCGGAATATCGTTGATCGCCGATTATTTTGTAATTTGCCATGGAAATTCGGAAACCCAGGTCCAGGCGATTGTCACCTCCATCCGCAAAAAAGCGGATGAACAAAAATGGACGGTACGCGGAGTAGAAGGGTTGGATAACGCCCGGTGGGTGCTTATCGATCTGGGGGATATCGTCGTTCATGTATTCCATAGGGAAGACAGGGAGTATTACAACATTGAGCGGATCTGGTCCGATGCGAAAGTTGTGGAGACCGTATGAATCTGCAGGCGGGAACGGTCGTTAAGCTGCAAGTAGCCAGGGAAGTTTCCCCTTACGGCTTCTTTCTGACAGACGGCAGCCGGGATATCCTTCTGCACTACACGGAGAAGGAAGGAAACATCGAACCGGGGCAGATGGTAGAAGTGTTCCTGTATTACGATACCGAGGATCGTCTGGCGGCTACAATGAAGAAGCCGCTCCTCCGGCTTGGAGAGGTCGCCCTGCTCGAAGTGGCCGATGCGCATCCGAGATTCGGGCTGTTTCTGGATATGGGGATCGGCAGACAGCTTCTGCTTCCCTATCGCGAGCTTCCGGAGCTGAAGGAGCTGCGCCCGCAGGTGGGTGATCGGGTGTTTGTAACTATGGCCCACGACCGGCAAGGCCGTCTTATGGCCAAACTGGCCGGGGAGAAGGAGCTGTCGCCGCTGGCTGTCCGGGCACCGGAATCGTGGAAGAATGAATGGATGACGGCAAGGGTTTATAAGCCTTTGCAAATGGGAACCTTCGTCATAGTAGAGGGCGGGGTGCTCGGATTCGGGGTTATCGGGCTTATTCATTCCAAGGAAAGAACCCGTCTGCTCAGAGTGGGCGAATCCGTGGAGGTACGGGTTATTCATGTCCGGGAGGATGGCCGGGTTAATCTGTCCATGCGCCTGCCGAAAGAGCAAAGCCGTACGGAAGACGCTGACGTTATTCTTGCCTATTTGCAAGAGAGGCCTAACGGGGCGATGCCTTATTCGGATCAGACCCCCGCGGATATTATCAGCTCGAAATTCAGCATGAGCAAGGCCGCTTTCAAGAGAGCGCTGGGCAAGCTGATGAAGGACGGGCTTATCGTGCAGCAGGAAAACTGGACCTATTTGCAGGATAAGGCCCCTAAATAGCTCGCCGGTTCAGAAGTTCCGAGTCCAGGGAATACGCAATGTTAAGACTCGGGGTTTATGGAGGATTTTGGGCGAGCGGAATACTCCCTAGAGCATTGAACGATAAAATGGAGTAGTGTAGGGTCCGGCTTTGGAAAGAGAGGGGAAGGCCTTGGCTTACGAACAATTCGCCTATTATTATGATCGGCTGATGGAGGACATGCCTTACGCGGATTGGCTTCGCTTTGCGAAGCAGTGCTGGGAACGCTACGGCACTCCGGTTACGGTCGTCGATCTCGGATGCGGTACCGGCAATCTGGCGATTCCGTTGGCCCGGCAAGGGTTTCATGTGACCGGGATCGACTTGTCGGAGGACATGCTGGCTATTGCAAGAAGCAAGAGCGAAACACTCTACGGAACGGAAGGCTCTCTTCGCTGGGTTCAACAGGACATGCGGGAATGGGAGCTGCCGGAGGCGGTGGATGCCGTTATTTCTTTCTGCGACTGTTTCAATTATTTGCTTGAACCTGAAAGCCTTGAGGAAGCCTTCCGGCAAACCTGCCAAGGGCTGAATCCGGGAGGTTTGTTCCTGTTTGACGTGCATACCCCTTATCAGCTGCAAAATTATGCGGAGCATCAGCCTTTTGTGCTGGATGAAGAGGATATAGCCTATATCTGGACCTGTCATCTGGACGAAGAGCTTTGTGAGCTGGAGCATGAGCTCTCCATCTTCGTCCGTGAAGAAACGGCAGGCGGTCCGGCCGGACGCCGTTACGTGCGGGTGGACGAAACGCATGTCCAAAGGGCTTATCCGCTGGAGCAGATAACGCAATTGCTTGGCAAATCCGGCTTTTCCACGGTAGAATGCTTTGCTGATTTTACATGGGATAAAGTTACCCCGGAGACGGAGAGAGCCTTTTTTGTTGCCCGTAAATAAGTAGGTGGGGCCTGTCCGCACTCCCGCTCCCTTGACAGAACACATAGTTTTCATTATAATTTCTTCATAATATTGGCTATGAAGAGGAGTAGTAGCATTGCAGAGCGTTTAGCAGAGAGCCGGAGAACAGGTGGAAGCCGGCAGCGCGAACAGCGAACTCGCCTCGGAGCTTGAAGGGTGAAGGTGCAGCGGTTATTGGCAGATGAATGCCAAGTTATTAACCGGGCAAGCTAGCCCGACCGTCTAATCCCGCGTTAAGGGCTTCGAGTGAACGGAGTGCTGTGACGCTCTGTTAATTAGGGTGGTACCACGGGATCAAACCTCTCGTCCCTAGCGTAATGCTGGCGATGGAGGTTTTTTTAGTTTCGGGGATCCCCGCGAAAATTGTAAAAATATAAGAAATTATAAGTTTCACCTTATACCTGTTCTTACCACATTAGAAAGTTTAAGTTCATTAAAGCATTAAAAATGGAACAACTTTCTAATTGGCGATAAAAACATCCTTTAAACGCGGTCGCTCATCCATGAAATACTCCGATAGGAGTTTTTCTCATATTTCATCGGTAAACGCGCCTGTCCAAAGGACGGCGATAGCCGTTTATCCTTGGGGTTAAATAATGCGACCTTTGACCGTTCCGGTCATTTAACCAAGAGTCAGGTGAACAAAGCAGCGAAGAAATCAATCATTCACCGTACTTTTTTTAAAAAATGCTTGCTGAAAGGGTCGGGCTAAAAGCTTGCCGGGCCGGCGAAAAGTTGAAGGAGGATGAATCATGGTTCACGAAACTAAGGGGCACGGGTACAACCCGCTCGCCATTGAACCTAAGTGGCAGAAGTATTGGGACAGCAAGAAAGTGTTTAAAGTATTGGATGATTCGGATAAACCGAAATTTTATGCCTTGGATATGTTCCCTTATCCGTCCGGTGCGGGACTTCATGTCGGACATCCGGAAGGATATACGGCAACGGATATTATCTCCCGCTATAAGAGAATGCGCGGCTACAACGTCCTCCATCCGATGGGCTGGGACGCCTTCGGTCTTCCGGCTGAACAGCATGCGTTGGATACCGGCCAGCATCCGCGCGACATAACGTTCAAAAATATTGACAATTTCCGCCGACAGATCAAATCTCTCGGATTCTCATATGACTGGGATCGCGAAATCAGCACGACGGATCCGGATTATTATAAATGGACGCAGTGGATTTTTGTTCAATTATATAAACGAGGACTCGCCTATATGGCCGAGGTTCCCGTTAACTGGTGTCCGGCATTGGGCACGGTTCTGGCCAATGAAGAGGTGATCGACGGAAAGAGTGAGCGCGGCGGTCATCCGGTCATTCGCAAGCCGATGCGTCAATGGATTCTGAAAATTACCGAGTACGCCGACCGGCTGCTCGAAGATTTGGAAGAGCTCGATTGGGCCGAAAGCATCAAAGATATGCAGCGGAACTGGATAGGAAAATCCAAAGGAGCGGAAGTCCGCTTTGCCGTTGATGGCCACTCCGGAGAGGAGATTGTCGTATTCACGACCCGCCCGGACACCTTGTTCGGCTCCACCTACTGTGTACTGGCACCCGAGCATCCGTTGGTAGAACGGATTACGACGAAGGAACAGATACAGGCCGTTAAGGAATACAAGGAGAAAGCCGAACGCAAAAGCGATCTGGAACGAACGGACCTGGCCAAAGAAAAGACGGGAGTATTTACCGGAGCTTATGCGGTCAATCCGGTCAACGGGGCGAAACTGCCGGTATGGATTGCCGATTATGTGCTTGCCGGTTATGGAACAGGCGCGATTATGGCGGTGCCCGGCCATGACCAACGGGACTACGAATTTGCCAAACAGTATAATCTTCCGATCATCGAAGTGGTGAAGGGCGGCAATTTGGAGGAGGAAGCCTATACCGGAGACGGAGAGCATGTCAATTCCGGGCTGCTGGATGGACTCCGTAATGAAGAAGCCATCGCCGCCATGATTCAATGGCTGGAGGAGAACGGCAAGGGCGCCGGCAAGGTTACCTATCGTCTTCGCGATTGGTTGTTCAGCAGACAACGTTATTGGGGCGAGCCTATTCCCATTCTGCACCTCGAGGACGGCACTATGAAGGCCGTTCCGGAAGAGCAGCTGCCGTTGGTCCTGCCGGATGTCGATCATATCACACCTTCCGGGACCGGGGAGTCGCCTCTTGCTGCAGTGGAAGAATGGGTGAATACAGTAGATCCCGAGACCGGAATGAAAGCGCGCCGCGAGACGAATACCATGCCCCAATGGGCGGGAAGCTGCTGGTACTACTTGCGCTTCATTGATCCGCATAATGATAAGGAGCTTTGTTCCTTTGACAAGCAGAAGGAATGGCTGCCCGTCGATTTATATATCGGAGGGGCGGAGCATGCGGTGCTCCATCTTCTCTATGCAAGGTTCTGGCATAAAGTGCTCTATGATTTGGGCGTCGTCTCCACCAAGGAACCGTTCCAGAAGCTGGTCAATCAAGGGATGATTCTTGGAGGAAATAACGAGAAGATGAGCAAGTCCAGGGGCAATGTTATCAATCCGGATGACATTGTGAGCAAATACGGCGCGGATACGCTGCGTATGTACGAGATGTTCATGGGACCTCTGGAAGCTACCAAGCCGTGGAGCGAAAACGGGGTGGAAGGAACATATCGCTTCCTGAACCGCGTGTGGAGATTGTTCATCCAAGAAGACGGTTCTCTGAATGCGAAAATAACCAAAGAGGATTCCAAGATAGACGATTCATTCCGAAGAACCTGGCACAAGACGATCAAGAAGGTAACGGAAGATTACGAGGCGCTGCGTTTTAATACGGCCATCAGCCAGTTGATGATATTTGTTAACGAGGCTTATAAAGCGGACAGCTTGCCATGGGAAGCCATGGAAAACTTTGTCCAGATGCTCTCTCCAATCGCCCCTCATATTGCGGAAGAATTATGGGAGAAGCTCGGTCATACGGATACTTCGATCACTTATGTCCCATGGCCCGTTTACGATGAGAAATGGACCGTAGAGAATGAAGTGGAGATCGTCGTACAGATCAACGGCAAAATCGTCGACAGGCTTTCCGTTCCGAACAATCTGGATCAACAGGGGATGCAGGAAGCCGCCCTTGGATCGGATAAAGTGAAGGAGGCCATGGCCGGCAAATCGGTGAGAAAAGTCATTGCCGTTCCAGGTAAGCTTGTCAACATCGTTATCGGTTAACAGGGACCACTAAGGACCGTGCCAACTGTGAAGTCATGCCGATGGAGAAAGATATTCGGCTTGACTGAACCTTGGCATGGTCTTTTTTTACCAATTCATCTTCGAAATGGCTCCATCAGGAGCTTTTTTTACCACAATAGAATTTATAAGTTATTGCGTCCTGAATAAATTCAAATCCTATTTTGCGATAATAACATTCTCTAAACGCGGTCGCTCATCCAGATTGAAATACTCCGATAGGTTTTTCTCAAAATATAAGAAAGTATAAGTTTTCATCTATACTTGTTCTTACCACATTAGAAAGTTTAAGTTCATTAAAGCATTAAAATGGAACAAACTTTCTAATTGGCATAAAAAGCTTCCTCTAATACCGGGTTATTCATCTTCGAGGTGGCTCCGTTAGGTGCTTTTTTTATATTTCATCGGTAAACGCGCCCGTCCTAAGGACGGCGATAGCCGTTTATCCTTGTTCGGCAGGCCGGGATAACAATGAAGCTACTTTAGCTACATCTTCATCATATTTTGCGTGGGTGATGCGAAAAAGCTGATTGAACGTATCCTTCATCTCCTTTTCCATCAAACGGAGCCCTTCGGCAGTAATGCCCCCCGGAACACTGACCCGTTGCCGCAGCGTCTCGGGAGTAAACCCGCCTTCGGTCAACAGCTTGCCTGTACCGACGAGCATTTGGGCAGTGAGTGTCGAAGCCTGCTGCTCGTTAATTCCGGTTTCTTCTACGGACGCGCGAATGAAATGCTCGAGAAAATAGGCCAGGAAAGCCGGCCCACAGCTGGAAATATCGGAAGAGACGCGGGCGAGCTTCTCTTCAATTTCAATAGGCTGCCCGATATTTGCAAGCAGGGTGAGCAAATCGTCACGGCCCGCTGCAGAGACTCTCTTCCCGAACATGCACAGTAACGCTCCGCCCAAGGTGAAATTGGTAATACTTGGTATTACCTTGGCGATTTGACAGTTCAGAAGCTGCTCCAATTGTCCGAGCATTACCGGGCTTGTTATGGAAACTACGATTTGCGACGGATCGGTAAAGTCACGAATTTCATCTATAACCTTCTTGTATTCCATTGGTTTAATGCAGAGAAAGACGATTTCGCTTTCGAGTACAACCTCTTTATTGGAACGCGCGATGCGCAGACCTGGATAACGTTGGGCGAGCTGTTCAGCTTTGGCTGAAGTACGGTTGAAAGCGGTAATTTCCTGAGGCAGCAGCGCTTCCGAGCGAAGGAATGCTTCTATCAGCAAACTTCCCATACTGCCGGTCCCGATGAATCCCGTATTCATCATGAACCCCTCCTTGACCAGTGATATACGTGCGGCAATGCTTTTATAAGTATATGCGGGTGAGGAAGGTTGCATTCCTATAATCTGGTAATCGATTTAAGAGAAGGAACGGGGATTGATAGGATCTCGGAATAAACCGGGCGATTGAGGCTCAATTTGGGGTGCTTGAGTTAAAATTATCGATGTAAACGTG
>NZ_VEGP01000004.1 GCF_007679495.1 Paenibacillus sp. 32O-W
CCCGGCAATGTGGTCGGTTCCGGTCGCTACCAGCATATCCGGCTTGCGCCGAATCCGACGCTCGCTGGCATCGTCGATGCAATGCAGCAAAAGCTTAGAGCATTGGCCATAAGCTTCATTCCGACTCTACATGCGGCCTAACGGTTCGATTCATCCCTGGCCATAACGACATTTCGACCTGTAAAAGTCAGGTCTTCTTTGGGCTGTGCAAAAAAACGCAGGATCACATCAGAACGTAAGAAGACTTAAAAGCCCGGCCCCAAAAACTCATTGAAACAGGCATTCCGTGGTGCGATGGCGGGTTATCCACAGGATTGAGTTATCCACATTCCGATTTCATGTTAAAGCATCCTCTCTTCATTGATTAACTATTAAATAGTCCGTTTCATTTTCTCAATCGGACTGAACTTCTTGTGTTGCTGCCGTATATCGCTGTTGAATAGCTCTACATAATACTCGACCATTTCCAGCGTGGCATGTCCTAAGATACGTCGCAGTGTGAACGGATCACCGCCGTTTAGGATATAAAATTTCGCCATCGTATGGCGAAACGTGTGGGGCGAAACACGTACTCCCTGTATTCTAGCCGCTTTACCGTATACCTGCATTTTTTCTTGCAGAGCTCTGGTGCTGATCGGTTCGTTGTTGATATTGACGAACAGAGCGTCCGTTTCCAGGTCACCCCGAATGTCCAGGTATTTGCGGACGATTTTTGCGCACGTTTGCTGAAACGGTACGCGGCGGGCTTTTCCTCCTTTTCCCTTGCTAATCCGAATCTCCTGCTCTTTGAAGAACAAGTCCCCGGTTTTCAGGTTGCATAGTTCGCTGATCCGCATGCCGGTTTCTAGCAGCACAATCATCATAGTATAGTCACGGAAGCCGGTGAACGTTTTGCGGTCCGGTTGTTCCAGCAGATCGGCTACTTGTTCTCTGGTAAAAGTTTGAATCATCAGCTTTTCCGCTTTGACTACATGCAACTCGTCCGCGATATTATTTGTCTTCCAGCCTTCCTCGAACAAATACCTGAAGAACTGCTTGACGCCTTTAATACGCCCGTTCACCGTATTGTCGGACTTTCCTCGGTCGATCAGATAGGCTACAAAATGGTTTTTGACCTCGCGGGAAGTCACAGAATAGATATCGAGCGGAACTTCCTGTTCCAGAAAAGCATCTTTCATTTGTTGAACGCAGTCCTGATAAAATCGAAGCGTGAGTGGCGAAAGGTTTTTTGCTTTGCAATCGAGAATAAAAGAATGAAGTAAATCGTCGAAGCTTAATTGTTGCTTTGCGGAACTGGAACCATCGACGGTAGTCAGTACGTTTTGCCTGCGTTTATTCATTGGCTCACCCCGCTTTTGTCGATGGCGTCTGGAAATTCGTTTACCAGATGTTCGACCGGGCTGAACTTTCCATGTTGAATTTGCAGGTCTCGAGAAAACAATTCGACATACATTTCCGTCGTTTCCATCCGCTCGTGCCCCAAAATGCTTTTAAGCGTAAATATGTCGCCGCCGTTTAGTAGATACTGTTTCGCCATCGTATGTCGAAAAGTGTGGCAGGAGCATTGGATACCTTTGATACCCGCTGCTTTGCAATATCGGGAAATCATAATCCGAATTCCCGCAGTTTCAAATGGTCGGTTGTCCAAGTTGACCCAGACGCGCTCGTGTTCCAACTTGCCACGTTCCTGAATATATCGTTTCAGCTCGAATGCGCATGTGCGTTGAATCGGCACATGGCGGGCTTTCCGTCCTTTACCTTGTTGGATGCGCAGCGATCCTTCTTCAAAGCGAATGTCTGTAATCCGGAGGTTCGCCAGTTCTTTTAAGCGGATGCCGGTCTCGAGCAGCACCAGCATCATGACATAATTACGATAGCCGGTGAAGGTGGATCGGTCCGGTTGTGCAAGCAATCGTTGCAAATGACCATCCGTGAAGGTATGCGTCAATGAAGGCTGAACCTTGAACGGTTTCATATTTGCGGCAATGTTCGTTTCCATCCAACCTTCGCAGGTAAGGAATTTGAAAAACTCTTTAAGGATGCAAAGGTTACAGTTCACCGTCCTCAGTGCCAATCCCTCGTCCAGCATGCTGGGGATAATGCGGTGGGTCAGATCATAAGGGGTTAGCGTACCCAAATTCAGTTTCTTAGTTTCGAGGTGTTGCTTGAACTTGGTCAACCCTTTGAGGTAACGGCGGATAGTTTCTTCCGTCAGATTTCGGATTTTACATTCCTGTAAGAAAAGATAAACGGCTTCATCGAAAGTAACGTTTGAACTTTGCAATCTTTTTGCTGGATCATTTTTTTGGCGTAACACTTCGCATATCCTCCATTGAGTGTTATGCGAGGTAAAGCGGATATACGAGTCGACTAGGGGGTGGTTCGTATAACAACCCGGTATACGATTTCGTAAAACTTTCACGAAAAACCGAGTTATTTACGCTCAGATGGAACAATTTATCCATCGGCTAAAACCTTTGATACATAAGGTTTTTCGGCATTTTAGAGGGTTTTGTTCACCTCCTTCCGGCTCGTATAACTCCGTATTATGCGAACCATATTTCGACCCGTCATCGCGGCCGAGCAGGCGAAGCTGATCGGATCGCTTCAGTACCTGCTGGTTGTCGGCGACGATGCGACCACAGTCTCTGTGTTGCGGGAGCTTGCGCCGACTTACAACCGTCTGCGAGAGGCGCTGATCAATCAGCTGTGACCGCAATGAGCTTTAAGTTGATGACGGGAGGCTTGCATAGATTTCTCCATTTTTATGCAGAATAATTAAAACTAATCATACGCCCAGGGAGGTCATGCCGGCTTGAAAGCAAAAGATCATGGTCAGGAACAGGAGCGGGAGGAAGGTAAACATCGGGATGAGCTGCTCAGGCGGGATATGGAGGTAGACTCCGATGTTAACGAAGACCGCAATCGGGAAAATCTGTTGGACGCCTCTTTCGAGGCATGGTACGAGAATATAGAGTACTGGGTGAAGCAGAAAGATGAAATGACCCGGGTGCCGGAGGAGAACGTCTTCGAGGCTGCCGAGGACATGGACGCTGAAGAAGAGCAGGGTTGATTGGAGTCAGGGCGAAAAAGCGGCGATCAAATCGGGACTGCCCCGGAAGGTCTTGAAAAGACCGGAAGGGGCGGTCCTTTTTTGCATTGCCAAATCCTCCGATAAGAGTTTTGCTCTTTTCAACATTCGACATTATGTCCCCGAGGTTTATGCTAGAATCTATTGAAAACGCATACAATCTATTCCGGGAGGAGATTGGATTGTCCCGTATTAAAGCTTTGATGCCCAGTTCGCTGAAAAACCGCTTATTCTTATCTTTTGTCCTTTTTATTGTTCTGCCGTTCTTTCTGGTGCAAATCCGCAGCTACGATCAAATGGAGTCTCTGTATGAAGAACGGATCGGCGAGCAGAGCCAGTATCAGTTGGACCAGATGGTATCCTATTTCGAGCAAATAAAGACGAGAATTCTGATGACTTCTCTTCAATTGGAGAAGGAACTGCAGATATTGCTCGCCCAATCGGAGGAAGGCCGGGTGGAGAAGGAGCAGATCCAGCAGCTGCTTAAGGAGGTCAAGGCCAATCTGTTTGCAGACGGCGCATTCGTAAACTATACGTTGACCGGATTGGACGGCGTTTCATATACCTCCATTGACAATGGCATGGGTGTCGAGGATGAAGCTTGGGCCGCCGGTGCAATCGGCTGGCTCCGGCAACAAGACCGTCCGTCGATGCAATGGCTTCTCCTCTCCAAGGATTCGAGGCCGAACGGGCAGGCCAACACGGACCTGCTTACGCTCTTTAGTGTCGTTCAAGACCGGGACCGTCTCCCGCTGGGTGTTCTCCGCATCAGCTTCGATTACCGGAAATGGCTGCAGGACCAGACCGGCCGTTTTCTCATCCAGCAGGACTATTTTCTACTTAATGAACAGGGAGGAGTGCTGTTTCAGACCCGACCCGATGCGAGCATGCCGACAGGTCTGCAGAAGTGGGTGCGGCAGAAGTGGGTGCGGCAGCAGCATGCCACCGGGGAAAGGGAGCCTCTGGTCGATCGGCAAACTTCCTCTATTCTAACCTCCAGCGGCATCGAGTCCTTGAACTGGACGCTGGTAGCCCAATTCCCGCTGCAGGTGTTCTTCGGCGATATCGGGGCTGTGCAGCGTCAAGCTTATGTTACCTTCGGTTTATTTACGTTAGTTTTCGTCGTGATGACTTTCTTCATTTCCTCAACCGTTACCCGCCCTTTACGACTCCTTCGCAACAAAATGTCCGATCTGACCCGCAGCCAGTTTCGCGTCCATCTGCCTACGGATAAATATCGGGGGGAAATGATGGAGATGGCGGAATCGTTCAACCAGATGGTCCGGGACCTGAACCGTTCCGTAGAGCGGCTGAAGATCGAGGAGAGACGGCGCGAGGCGGTTCATTTCCAGATTTTGATGCAGCAGATGAATCCCCATTTCCTATTAAACACCTTGAATACGATCAAGTGGAATGCTTATGCCCGGGGGGACGGGACGACGGGAGAGATCTGCATCGCCCTGGGGCGCCTGCTGGAAACGAGCTTGAACACGGAGGAGGAGCTTATTTATTTGCAGCGGGAGATGGAGCTTATTGAAGCCTATATCAAAATCCAGCGTTTCCGTTACGAACAATCCTTTGTCATCCGCTATGAGTACGAAGAGGGGCTGCGCTATGCCCTGGTGCCGAAGTTTTCTCTTCAGCCGCTGGTGGAGAACGCGATCCGCCACGGCTTTGCCCGTATGAAGGAAGGCGGAGTCATCGTCATTCGGGCATGGCGGGAGGAAGGGAGCCTGCTTGTCCATGTGGATGATAATGGAGCCGGATTACAGGCATCGGCCGCTGAGAAGGAGATGTCCAGGCGGCCGTCCATCGGTTTGAACAATATTAGAGAAAGGCTTCATCTGTTATTCAAAGGGGAAGCCGGATTGGAGCTGGCGTCCTTAGAGAAGGGGACACGGGCGGCGCTGCGCGTTCCGTTCCTGAATTCCACCCCGTATGAAGCGGACAAAGGAGGGATTGAGCGTGTGGAAGGCTTTACTGGTTGAAGACGAGCCTTATGTTCGCCGCCATGTTATTCAATTGGTCGATTGGGCCGGAAGCGGCTTTGAGCTGGTTGGGGAAGCCGGTAACGGGGAAGAGGCTTTGGAGATGATGAAAGTTCATCGGCCGGATTTGGTTATCACGGATATCCTCATGCCGAACATGGATGGCCTGGAATTGCTGCAGCGGGCCAGGGAAACCGGTTTTGAGTCCATGTTCATCATGCTCACATGCATGAGCGAGTTCGAATATGCCCGCAGGGCGTTGGAACTGGGGGCATCCGGATACGTGCTGAAATTATCGATGGGCCCCGATTCCTTGAACGAAATGATCGGTAAAGCCCATAGAGAGCTGCTTAAGCGGTATAAGGAAAAGACAGAGGCGGCCTATTACCGCCGTTATGCGTCGGTGTGGGAATCGTTCGCCGGCCGATCTCCGGAGCCCGGTTACCTCCGGGCCAAGGGAATGATCATGGAGCCGCAGGAACGCTTCTCGGAGGTCTGGATCGGGTGCGCTCTAAGCGGCCCGGTTCCGGTGGAAGAACAAACTTGGTTGAGAAGGGCGGCTTCCAGGTTTCCGGCCGGCAGCTTGACCCATCATTTTCAGGCATCCGGCTACACCACTCTATTTTGCTGGAGCCCGGTTTCCATTCAGCACGAGCCGATCCTTGACTATTCCCCTTCCATTCCGGTTGCGTTCGCCACGGGGAAGGCTTCGGAGTCCTGGATATCTCTCTGGTCCTCTGTAGTGAAAAAACTCGATGAAGCCTGGTATGAATGCCCAGCGGAGGAGGAAGCCGGCCCTTCGGGCATAAGCGGCGATGGGGACAAAATGGAGGAGAACAGCCTGTGGACCCGGGAGCTGGAGCTGCTGCAAAGTGCGGAGCAAGGAAGGAAGCAAACCGGCTTGCTGCTCCGCGAGCTGATGGAGGAGATGAGGCAAAGTGCCTGGCCTGCTCTCATGGTGAAGGAATGCGCGCTGCGCTGGGTCCGCTTCATGAAGCCGCTGATTCCGGAAGCGGCACAGGCCGCCAAGCAATCCATCCGGGAAGCGACCAAGCATGCTATGCTGCTGCAGAAGCTGGAGCCGTTATTCGCGGCGTATGTGCAGCGGCGCCTTATCCGGGACCTCCCGGTAACGGATCATCCGGAGGTCAACATCCTGCTGCGCCATATCCACAGCCGCTACAATGAAAATTTGACGTTAAAATCGGCCGCCACCCTTGTTTGTATGGATGAAACCTATTTAAGCGGATTGTTTCGCAAGAAAACGGGGACCCCGTTTATTCAATATGTGCAAAAAGTCCGGGTCGAGCGGGCCAAGCATTATCTTTCCCATACGGATCTTCCTGTACTGGAAATTGGCCATCGCGTTGGCTTTATGAACACCAATTATTTTTTTCGGATATTCAAGAAACTGACGGGCATGACCCCGATGGATTTCCGCCGCGAAGCTTCTGAGCCCTCTTTGGGAAGGGAGAGTGGTTCCGTTGAAATGTAAAGGCTTACAAAAAACCAAATATGTGCAGTCGAACCGTTAAAATCGTTCATTATCCGCTAACAGGGCCGCGTGATATGCTGAATCCAGATTAGCAAAGGAAGGAGGAAGATGGGGTGAAGGCTCGTATGGTGCCTGTTGGCTCGGCCCGAATGCCGCCCGCCGCGCGGCTCGCTAATTATATCAAGCTGCTCTGGAAATTCAAGGCGCTGTATATCATGCTGCTGCCCGGCATGCTGTACTACCTGGTTTATAAGTACGTTCCTATGTACGGGGTCATCATCGCCTTCAAAGATTTTAACATTCTCGAAGGCATCGTGAGCAGTCCTTGGGCGGATCCGTGGTACAAACATTTCCTGCAGTTTTACGAATCGCCGTATTTTGCCGAACTGCTCCGCAACACCTTCCTGATCAGCATCTACAAGCTCTTGTTCGGCATGGTTCCGCCCATTCTTCTCGCACTTGTGCTGAATGAATGCAGGGTGTATTGGTTTAAATCGCTGGTCCAGACACTGAGCTACATGCCGCATTTTTTGTCCTGGATCATTATTTACGGCATCGCTATTATTTTGCTGTCGGAGGATACAGGCATTCTGAATCGATGGCTGGTGGAATCGGGAGGGAGAGCGATCCCTTTTCTGACCTCGACCGAATGGTTCCGAAGCGTGCTGGTCGGCAGTGAAATTTGGCAAAACCTCGGCTGGGGCGCCATCATCTATTTGGCCGCCATCGCGGGCATTGACCCGACGCTGTATGAGGCGGCAAGGGTGGATGGGGCAAGCCGCTTGAGAATGATCTGGCACATCACACTCCCCGGAATCCGGCATGTAATCATTCTGCTGCTCATACTCAGACTCGGACATATTCTGGATGCCGGCTTCGAGCAAATCTATATTTTCTATAACATTCATGTCTACTCTGTGGCGGACATTCTGGATACTTGGGTGTTCCGCACGGGGCTGGAGCAGCTTAATTTCAGCCTGGCTTCGGCCGTCGGACTGTTCAAGGCGGCGATCGGATTCTTTCTGGTTCTGGCCTCGAATGCATTGGCCAAGAGATGGGGGCAAGGAATATGGTAAGAGGATGGGGAGACAAACTGTTCAATACGGTCGTCTATATCGTGCTGACCCTGGTCGGCCTGTCGGCGGTTCTGCCGATTCTGTACGTGGCCGCAGTCTCCGTGACTCCGTATGCGGAAGTATTGAAGAACGGCGGTTATGTCTTGGTCCCGACGGAGCTGACCCTGGCGGCATACCGCAAAATATTCGGCACATCGGATATTCTCCGATCCTTCCAAATCACCTTGTTCGTTACCACCGTCGGAACGGCCATCAATTTGCTGCTGACCATGCTGACCGCCTACCCGTTGAGCCGCAGAGCACTTCCGCACCGCAATCTGTTTCTATTTCTCGTCGTCTTCACGATGCTGTTCAGCGGCGGAATTATTCCCACTTATCTGGTTGTCAAAAGCACCGGACTGCTGGACACGGTATGGGCCCTGATTATCCCTTCGGCCGTCAGCAGCTTCAATGTTCTCATTATGAAAAGCTTCTTCGAGCAGCTTCCGGAGGAAATTTTCGAATCGGCACGCATGGACGGAGCTTCGGAAGCACGGCTGCTGCTGCGCATTGTGGTTCCTCTGTCCACCCCTGCCCTGGTCACGATCGGGTTGTTCTACGGGGTTGCTCATTGGAATCAGTTTTTCGCCGCCATTATGTATATTACGGACCGCAGCCTGTTCCCGCTGCAGATCGTTGTCCGCGAATTGCTGATGCAAACGGTCGAGCAGATGGAGAGCCCCGAGAACATGGTTCCGACCGTGACCATGCAGATGGCCGCGGTAATGGTCGCCGTCGTTCCGGTTGTCGTCATTTATCCGTTTTTGCAGAAGCATTTTACTAAAGGCATGCTGCTTGGTTCCATCAAAGGGTAAATTCCAAATGAACGATAAAGGGGAGTTGGATAATGGTTGCCAAGAAACGTTATGCAGCGCTTGCCGCAAGCATGCTTCTCCTGACAGGAGCGGTATTGGGGTGCTCGACGGGCAAGGATAGTAATAACGCGGGTCCGTCACCGAGTGGAGCCCCCAAGAAGGAGGAGACGAGGACGGAAAACAAGGAGCCGGTGAAAATTACGGTTGCTATGGAAGGCTCCGGGAAGCCGGCTCCGCAGGACGATTTCATTAAGAAAGCTCTGGACGAGAAGCTGAACATCGATTTGCAGATGACGATGATTCAGGGCTTCAACGATTATATGAACCAAATCAAGGTACGGACTGCAGCCGGCAATTATCCGGATATTATGCATCTCGATCTGGTTACCCTTAACGATTTTGCGCAGAAGGGCCTGCTGCTTGATCTGACTCCTTACCTCGATTCGAAGCTGCAGACGGCCAAGGACTTCATGGGCGAAAGCCTGCTGAAGAAAGGGATGGTAAACGGCAAGTACTACGCCATTACGAGAATTGCCGATGTGGCGTTTACGTCCTTCTGGATCCGTCAGGACTGGCTGGATCACCTGAAGCTGGAGATGCCGACCAATCTCGAGGAGCTGTATGAGGTGGCGAAGGCTTTTATAGAGAATGATCCCGACGGCAACGGCAAGAAGGATACGTACGGATTTACGGGAACGGAACTCGGCACCTTCGCCCCGATCTTCGGAGCCTTCGGAACAGCCGGTCCCGGAACGACCTTTCTGAAGGACGGGAAGGTGGTCAATTCCTTCTATGTTCCGGGAATGGAGGAAGCTCTTGCCTATATCAAGCGTCTCATTTCCGAGAATTTGGTGGATCCGCAAATTATGACCAACAAAGGAACGATGGCGCGCGATCAGGCATTCCAGGGGAAAGCCGGCATCATCTGGTCAGGGTGGACGGATATGGGCAAGGTGGAATTCGTCGAGCAGTACAAAACCATTAATCCCGAGGCAGAATGGGTGCAGATGGGCCCGCCCGAAGGCCCTTACGGCCAATATGATACGGCATTCGACGCCGAGAAGCCGTCCCGCCTGTTCGCTCTGCCGAAGACACTCGAGAAGCAGCCTGACAAGCTGGAGAAAATTTTCGAGCTGCTGAACTATATTTCGAGCAAGGAAGGCAATCGTCTGGTCATGTATGGAATCGAAGGCCGCCACTATAATGTGGAGAATGGCAAAATCGTGCTGACGGAAGCGATGGCCAAAGAGGGCAACTACTTCCACTACTATCAAATGACCGGGCGTCCGAACGAAGAGTATTTGCCCACGAAGTTCCCGACGGAGGAGAAGTTCATCGAGTATGCGCTCAAACTGCCGCGGCTGCAGAGTATCGACAGCAATCTGCTGCCTCCGGCAGGCTATAATGCGGCGGACGCCGACCGTTACGCCAAGGAAGAACTGGCCAAGTTTCTGTACAACAAGCGGCCGCTTGAAGAGTACCCCGATTTCATAAAAACGCTGGAGAGCTCATTCAAGTATAAGCTGTTTGTCGAGCAGGCGGAAAAGCGGGCCAAGGAGCTTGGGCTCGTTCAGTGAATTAGCTTCAATGGGAGGAGGGCTGGCCAGTTACGTATGCAGGAGCGGGATTTTGTCATTTGCCGGGCCTCGGAGCATCGGCAGATCGAAATTCCATAAATAATCCCCTGCGTCTGCTCGGGCTTCGCATCCGGCTGTCCGAGCTTTTATTCTACGACATTGGAAAGGAGCCAGGCGGGTGATGAAACAGCTTCATGCAGACGTTGTTATTATTGGAGGTGGAACGGGGGGATGCGCGGCTGCCTTGGCTTGTGCCAAGATGGGCAAAAAGGTGCTCATGACCGAGGAAACGGACTGGATCGGAGGTCAATTGACAAGTCAGGCGGTTCCCCCGGATGAGCATACGTGGATCGAGCAGTTCGGTTGCACCGCCAGCTATCGGCAATTCCGGAATCGGGTGCGCGATTACTACAGCCGCAATTTTCCGCTGACGGCAGCAGCCCGCTCCGCTCTTTATTTGAACCCGGGCAATGCCACGGGAAGCCGCCGGGTAGCCCATGAGCCCCGTACCGCCTTGGCTGTCCTGAATGACATGCTGGCTCCCTACATTCATAACGGGACGCTAATCGTACTGACCCGTTATAAATGTGTCCGTGCGGAAACATCGGGCGACGAAGTTGCAGCGGTCCATGTCCGAAGCCTGGACACGGGGGATGAGGTCGTGCTGACCGCCCCGTATTTTCTGGATGCCACGGAAGAGGGGGATGTGCTCCCCTTGGCCGGAGTCGAGTATGTAACCGGCTCGGAATCCGTCAGCCAGACCGGCGAGCCGCATGCCTTGGAAGGAGAGGCCGATCCTCAGGATATGCAGGCCTTTACTTACTGCTTCCTGGTCGATCATCTCGAGGGGGAGGATTTCACCATTCCGAAACCGGCCCAGTATGATTTCTGGAGGGAGTACCAGGCGGATTTCTGGCCAGACAAACAGTTAAGCTGGATGGGACTTGTTCCGCATACGCTGGAGCCGGTCCGTTACAGCTTCTTCCCGGACGGCAAGTCGTTCTCGTTATGGCAATACCGGAGAGTCATTGACCGTTCCCTGTTTGCGGAAGGGACTTTTGACAGCGATATGACGATCGTCAACTGGCCGCAGAACGATTATTGGCTCGGCTCCATCATCGATGTTCCGGAGGAGGAACGCATCAAGCATCTGGAGAACGCCAAGCAATTGAGCTTGTCCCTGCTGTATTGGATGCAAACCGAGGCCCCGCGTCCGGACGGACGGTACGGTTACCCGGGGCTGAGGCTTAGGAAGGATGCTGTCGGCACGGAGGACGGGTTGGCCAAAAGTCCGTACATCCGCGAGGCAAGAAGAATTCGGGCCGAATTGACCATTCTGGAGCAGCATCTGAGTCCCGCATGCAGACCGGGATTAACGGCTGAAGATTACCCGGATTCGGTCGGCATCGGCTTCTACGGGATCGATCTGCATCCGAGCACGGGGCTGCGCACGTATATTGATATTCCGAGCCTGCCGTTTCAAATTCCTCTAGGCTCGCTCATTCCGGTCCGGGTCAACAATTTGCTGCCCGCATGCAAAAACATTGGCACGACCCATATTACAAACGGTTGCTATCGGCTGCATCCGGTCGAATGGAACATCGGCGAAGCGGCGGGTTATTTGGCCGCCTACTGTGTGGAGCACGGAGTCAAGCCGCGCGAAGTGCGCAATGATAAGCAGAAGCTGGAGGATTACCAGTCGATTCTGGTACAGGCCGGTGTGGAGCTGAAGTGGCCATCCATTCACGCGGTCTAGCGGGTAGGGCAAACGGGCGCACGGAGGAAATTTGGGAACGGGGATAACTATCGCCGCTCCTGCCCCTTTGACTACTATCCCCTTCGTTCAGGTTTAGTGGGGCAGAACCGTAGGAGCCTTATGTTTTGGCGAAGAGGAGAGCGGAGCAAAGAGGTATGGCCGGGAATAACGATCGCTCCAGCTGCCTTCGACTACTATCCCTTTCGCTCGGGTTTGGCGGGGTAGAACCGCTGTGAGCCTTATGTTTGGCCAAGAGGAGAGCGGAGCAAAGAGGTATGGCCGGGAATAATGAACGCTCCTGCTGCCTTCGACTACTATCCCTTTCGCTCAGGTTTGGCGGGACCGAACCGCTGGGAGCTTCATGTTTGGCGAAGAGGAGAACGGGGCAAAGGGGTTGGAACGGAATAGCTATCTGCTTGTTACGGAAATCTATTACGTCATGAACGGAAAGGGTTCGCTTATGCCAAAGCTGTCATCAGGAATCAGATGGAGGCTCCTCAAATAGAATAGCTTAAGCCAAGCATCAAGCATCAAGCGTCGCTTCAGGAGGGGCCTTGCTCTAAGCGGATCCGCCTATTGGGGTGAGGGTTGAATCCTAAGGGACTATCGAACAAAGGAGTGGTAGGATTGTGACGGATTTTAGCGGATTGTATTATTATAGGGCAAAAAAGAACCCGGCCCCGCCCATTCATGTTAAAGCCGATGTCTGCATCTACGGCGGCAGCTCGGCTGGGGTGGCGGCAGCCGTACAGGCGGCCCGGATGGGAATGAAAACGGCCCTCGTCGAATTCGGACGGCATCTGGGAGGTCTGACATCCGGCGGACTTGGGCGAACCGATTTCGGGAATAAGGCTGTGATCGGAGGAATATCACGCGAGTTTTATCGGGAGATCGGCCGGCATTACGGGAGCTCCGAGCCCGACGGCTCGGGGTGGATGTTCGAGCCGTCCGTGGCGGAGCGGATTTATCTGGACTGGGTGGAGCGTTATGATATCCCTGTCTATTTTGAACAGCGACTGGATCGGGTGGAATTGCGTGACGGCCGGATTGTCCGAATAGTCATGGAGGACGGAAGCACCTTCGAAGCGGGAATGTTCATTGATGCCACTTATGAGGGAGATTTAATGGCCCGGGCGGGCGTGTCCTATACGGTCGGACGCGAGGCGAATTCGATCTACCGGGAGACGCTGAACGGCATTCATTTCGGCAGTCCGAATCATAACTTCAAGGCCTGGGTCGATCCGTACGTTGTTCCCGGCAAGCCGGACAGCGGGTTGATCGCCGGGGTCCAGGATCTGGAGCCGGGCAGGCAGGGTGACGGCGATTCGTGTGTACAGGCGTACAACTTCCGGATCTGTTTGACCAATGTGGCAAGCAACCGGATCCCGTTCCCCGAGCCGCCGGGATATGACCCTGACCGCTTCGAGCTCCTGCTTCGCTATATTAACGCCGGGGTCTGGGATGCGATGCGGTTGCATGTCATGATGCAGCGCGGGAAAACAGACCTGAATAATTTCGGGGGCGTTTCGACCGATCATATCGGAGGCAACTACGCCTGGCCGGATGCCGGCTATTCCGAGAGGGAGCACCTCTTCCAGGATCACGTTAATTATAATCTCGGGATGCTGTATTTTCTGGCGAATGACGAACGGGTGCCGGCTTGGATTCGCGGTGAAGTGCGGCAGTGGGGGCTGCCTGCGGACGAATTCCCCGGATCGGCGAACTGGCCCCATCAGCTCTATGTCCGGGAAGCGCGTCGGATGGTTTCGGACTTTGTCATGACCGAGCATCATTGCCGGCACTTGGCGGTCGCGGAGGACTCAGTCGGGCTGGCGGCTTATGGTATGGATTCGCATAATTGCCGGAGGATAGTAATAGACGGCCGCTGCATTAACGAAGGCAATGTGGAAATCAGCCCCCCTGGGCCTTACCCGATCTCCTACCGCTCGATCATTCCGAAGGGTGAACAGTGCCAGAACCTGCTGGTGCCGGTCTGCCTGTCATCTTCGCATATCGCTTACGGCTCCATCCGGATGGAGCCGGTATTCATGGTCCTCGGGCAGTCTGCGGCAACGGCCGCCGGAGTGGCTCTGGCGCGCAGTCGAGCCGTGCAGGAAGTGGACTACACCATGCTTAGGGAGCATCTGCTTAGTGACGGACAGATACTGGAGTGGAAAGATTGAGGCTCATAGGAGCGGCAAAGTCCATCGGGCTCTGATCCGAGGCGGAGATGTTGTAGCAAACACCGGTCCGATGCAAGAACGGTATAAGGAAATGAACGTGATTACTTTGGAGCGGCAGGACCGGATTCGTTATAGGCGTGATTTGCTCTTACAGGAAAGCAGAACTCGTATGGCCGTAGTTGCCTCCGGTGCAGAAAATTGAACTCAATATGGGTATGGTTTCCGGAAGCGACAAGACGGACAGCAATGGTCGATATGACCGATCCCATGCTCAAGGAGGAGCCATTCGATATGGATGAGATGTCCGCATGAGTATTCAAAAGGAAGAAGACGCACGGTACAAAGTCGATGTGTTCGTTTACGGTGCAACTCCCGGTGGAATCGGAGCCGCCCTTGGCGCCGCACGAAGGGGCCGCCGGACACTGCTTGCGGAGCCGACCGGCCACTTCGGCGGGCTGATGACGAGCGGGCTGGGGCGCACAGATATTCTGTCGCTGGAGGCATCCGGCGCGGTTTTCCGTGAATTTGCCGGTAAGGTTTACCGGTATTACGCCGATACGTACGGAGAGGATTCGGAGCAGGCAAAGGCCTGCAATCAGGGGCTGTTCTTCGAGCCGTCGGTAGCGCATCGGGTGCTGACGGAGATGGTGGAACAGGAGCCGCTTCTGGAAATTATCATGCAGTGGGAATTGGAAGCCGTAGAATGGGAAGCTGAGGAACAGGCGGCCGCGGAAGCGGGTGTCGTGGAGTCTTGTTCGGCGGAATCTGATGCAGTGAAGCAGAAAGCCAAGGAGCCAAAGCCGGATATGGAGCCGGAAACACTGGAAGCGAATGAAGCGGGGCCGGGTACGATAAACAGGGCGGAACAGGCATCAACGGCAGCCTCTGCCGTAAAGCTGACGGGCGTTCTGTTGCGGCGGAGGGCGGATGAAGGCAGCGGCGGACATTTCGTTGCCGACATGGCCGAATCCCTGGAGAGAACGGCAAGGAAGACCGTGCGGGCCGGCATGTTTATTGACGCTACCTATGAAGGGGATCTGGCCGCAATGGCGGGTGTGCCTTGGCATTCGGGGCGGGAGAGCCGCGACGAGTGGAACGAGGAATATGCCGGCAAGCTGTACATGGATTTTGCGGCCAGCAAGGAAGTGTTCCCCGGAAGCACGGGAGAAGGAGACGAACGGATCCAAGCGTACAACTTCCGTCTGTGTCTGACGCAGAGGCCGGAGATCCGGATTCCGTTCCGCAAACCGGAAATCTACTGCCGGGAGGATTATGCGAGCTTGGCCGGGGACGTAGCCGTCGGACGGGTACGCTCCATCCGCGACGTCATGAACATGCTCCCAATTCCGAACGGTAAGACCGACTGCAATAATCATCATTATTGCATGTGTTCGACCGACTTGCCGGAGGAAAACCAGGAGTATGCGGACGGGGATGCCGCAGTGCGTGCCGCTTTCGTCCAACGCCAGCGGGATTATGTTCAGGGGCTGCTATGGTTCCTGCAGAACGATGAAGCACTGCCGGCGGAGTTCCGGGAAGAAGCGTTGACCTGGGGGTATGCCGGGGACGAATTTGCGGAGCATGGGCATTTTCCGCCGCAAATCTATGTCCGCGAAGCGCGCCGGATAGAAGGGGAGTACACCTTCACCGAGAACGATGCCCGGGTCGCTCCCGGTTTGGAGCGGGCTCCGGTGCATCCGGAGAGCATTGCGATCGGCGATTATCCGATCGATTCCCATGCGACCCGCAAGCGGGAGGCCGCCGGACGGGATCGGGCGCTTGAGGGCTTCCTCGGACTCGGCTGGCTGACGAAGGTGTACCAGATCCCTTACGGAGTCATTGTGCCGAAGCGGGTGGACGGCCTGCTCGTTCCGGTAGCGGTCTCGGCTACACATATGGGGTTCGGCACGATCCGTATGGAGCCCTGCTGGATGCAGCTCGGATTCGCGGCGGGCGTGGCCAGCGATCTGTGCCTGGCCGAAGGGACGACTCCGCGCAAGCTCCCGGTCGATGCGCTACAGCTTGAGCTGTTGGCGGCCAACCAGCGGATCACCTATTTTGCCGATATTCCGTGGAGCCATCCGGCTCGGGCCGCTGCGGAATATTTCGGCACCAAGGGCTTTTTTACCTCGTATGAAGCCCGACTGGACGATCCGCTGCAGGCCGCCGATGCTTCGCGCTGGATAGCGGCGGCCCGACTGCTGCCGGGGGGCCGAGCGCTGCCGTCTCTGCCCGCCACCGACCGGCTGCTGCCCGCCGGCGCCGACATGGGCCCGCGGCTGCCGCGGGAGGAGCCGCCGCCCGAGGAGCAGTGGCGCGAGCGGCCGCATTTGCCGTCGTGGCTCGCGGGCCGCTGGCACCGCGCGGCCTGCCGCGCACTTGGCGCCGGCGATGACGCGGGCGGCTGGGCCACGACGCTGGGCGATGAGCGGCGGCCCGTCACCCGCGGCGAGTTCTGCGCGCTGCTGTACAGCTTGCTGGCCGGTCAGCGGCAGCAGGCATCGGCAGCGAGCAGCGGCGTTAATGCGGCAGCAATAGCGCAGCCGACATGGGAGCGGACGGGTCTCTAAAGGTGATGAGGGCCGGGAGGTCAAACGAAAGGGTTGGGCATGAAACTTCTGCCCGACCCTTTTTAGCGTAGATAAGCAGTGAACGCTAAGCTTGCCGAAACAAAAACCAGTCATCGTGAAGCCAATCGCATAAGGGTATTTAATATTATTCGGCTGAGATCGAAAATCGGGAATGAAATAAACTTCAGTACCTTGCATTATTTTGTACCTTGTGATATTTTAATAATATACAGTACTATATAATATGCAATAGCTAGTAACGTCTACTACTACGAGACAGGTGTGATTCTGTTGAACGTACAGTTCAAGAAAGGTGTTCTGGAGTTGTGCGTGCTGGTACTGACAGCGAAGAAGGACCGGTATGGCTACGAATTGGTAAACCGGATATCGGAGAAGTTTCAAATCGCCGAAGGAACCGTCTACCCGCTTCTGCGCAGACTTACTCAGGAAGGTTATTTCACGACTTATTTGCAGGAATCTCAGGAAGGGCCGCCACGCAAATACTACAAGCTTTCCAAACAAGGCTGGATGATGATGACAGAGCTGGTCGTCGAGTGGAGGCAATTCACCACAGCGGTAGACGAAATCATTAGGGAGGCATTAGGCGATGACGAAGGCTGAATTTTTGGATGAATTGGAGCATTTGCTGGCAGGGATTCCCGCCCAGGATCGGCAGGAAATTATGGCCGATTATGAGGAGCATTTTGCAATAGGGAGGATACAGGGGAAGAGTGAAGCGGAAATTGTTCGGGCGCTGGGCAGTCCGAGACTGATCGCCAAAGAGATGAATGTACATTATCATCTTAAGCAGGCCACGGAAAAAACTAATTTCGGGTCCACCATGCGTGCCGTGTATGCGTCGGTCGGACTTGGTTTTTTTAATCTGGCTTTTGTTCTCGGGCCGTTTGTAGCTCTATGTGCCGTTTTGGTGGCTTTTTTTGCCGTTGCCGCCGTTTTAATTGTGTCCCCCGTCTTGATCCTCCTTGAACCGGATAACGATTTGCTGTGGACGCTGCTGCTGGGTGCTACGCTTTGTTCGCTGGGAGTGCTTATCGGCGTCGGCACCCTTTCGCTGTCCAAGCTTTTTTACCGCGGGGTATTGAACTATTTGCAGTGGAACTTAAAGGTGATCAGGGGGAAGCGTAGATGAAAATAGTAGCGCGAACGGCCGCTGTCGTGTTCGTACTCGGATTAACCGGATGCATCCTTATGTGGATGACCGGCAGATTTGATCCTTTCATAACGGTCGATGAGAAACAGGTGATAGACGGTTCCTCCGTCCAGGCTATTGAGGTGGAAGCGGACTCGTTCGATGTGAGTGTGATACCTGGTGACGGCAATGATATCGAGATGCATTTATACGGGGAATATATAGACAGAAAGTTCAAGGACAAGTTTGAAATAACGGCTTCCGCTTCGGGAAACAAGCTTAAGATCAAGGCGGAATCTACGAAAAAATGGGCATTTCTCACGATGGGAAGAACCAGCCCCGAAATAATCGTCAAAGTGCCGGAGAAGCTGTATGACGAAGTCCGTGTTCTTATGACCTCGGGGAATGTGGGCATCGAGGATCTGCAAGCCGGCAAGCTTGCTGTTCAGAGCACCAGCGGAAATACGAAAATCAGCGGGTTTAGTGGAAATCGCCTGGAGTTTCAGGGGACATCCGGCAATGTCTCGATCCAAGAGGCTCAAGGGGAGCTGGCGGTCACTCTGACTTCCGGGAATGTGAAAATTTCGAACTCCACGCTTTCGGAAAACGCAGCTGTCAAAACGACGAGCGGGAACATTAACTTGTATGCGGAGGAATTTCCTTCATCCCTTCAGTTGGACTTGCGGACGGAATCCGGCAATGTGTCGGCGAAAGTCCCCAACTTAGTGTATCAGGAGAAGGAGGAGAACCGGATTGTCGGCCAAGTGGGGCAGGGTGGGCCGCTTCTGAAATTGCAGGCAACCAGCGGTAACGTTAAAATAGCCCAACAGTAGCGGATGAACCGCAGAGTCCCCGTTGATCGAAAACATCATTCCGACATTCTTGAACAGTCCGGCTATGGCCGGGCTTTTTTTATGCTTTGTGGCAGGGGGGCAGTGTTACGGAGGTCCGTCTGTTAATGGCCTTGGTTTCTTCTTTCTGGAACTGACCCATTCTCACAGACCTATACACACAGGAAGTCCAGCCCCGCCAAATTGAAAAACCGTCCGGTAGTTCAAATTTCGCCGGACGGTTTGGACATTCATCGCTCTCTGCCGATAATGATATCCAGATGATTGGACGTATCGAATACTGCCTGCAGCGGGTCTGAAGCGTATCTTCCGATTTCGGCGGTAAGCGTATCGGTATAACCGATATCCCGCAGGGCGGCTCTAACTTCTGGCCAGTTCACATCCCCTGATAGCAGGGGGACGAAGCCTTGCCCTGTGCCTACGCCGGGACGGAAGTCTTTGACATGAACTTTGAAAATATGCGACTGCAGGATGCGAATCCACTGCTGCGGATAACCGAATGCCAGAATGTTGCCTACATCGAAATAGACGCCGACCCAGGGAGAATTTACGCTCTCCACATAGCTTTTCATTTCGAGAGGTGACAGCAGAAACTTGTTCCACACGTTCTCGATTCCAATCTTCACCCGGCGCCGCTCCGCCTCCCGAGCGAGTCCATTCAGCTCCTTCAGGCTTCGCTCATAGCAAGCGTCGTAGGAGGTCGTCTCATTGACGGCGCCCGGAACGACCAGCACTGTATCGGCTCCGAGCAGCTCCGCCAGCTCCAATTGCTTGCGGACGACCTGACAGCCCTGCTCGCGTACGGTCGCATCATCGGAGGAAAGGGGATGCCGCCAGAGGAGGGAGGTCGAGATGCTGCGAAGCTGCAGCCCGTATTGGCGTGCGAGCCGGCCAATCTCCTCTGCCTCTGCCGCGCTTGTTTCCATAGTCAGCCCGACTCCTCCGGCAGGGTTTACATTAAGCTCCACAGCATCGTAACCCGCCTCGCGGCTTACTTCAAACAGACGTTCCAGCGGATAACCTTCAGGAAAACACCATTGATTGACTCCTTTTAGCATCGATAAGTCCTCCTTTATTCAAAAGTAGGCGGATGCTCCGAGGAGGCTGCCGGCGGCGTTGACTCTATTCCGTGTGCCGCTGCCGATTCATTGGCGGTTAAAGTAACGGCCAATGTTTTGACGGCCTCGGAATAATCACCCAGCACCAGCTCGCGATTACCGGTTCTGACCGCTTCGACAAAAGCGCGGTCCTGCTCGAATACAAAGTCGGTTTCGCATTTTTCCTCATGACGCTGCCCGTTGTCGATAATGAGAAGGGATTTGCCGTTAATGGAAACATAGAAATTATGGCCGAACAGCTCCACCTCTCCTCGGCCCACATATTGGGACAGACAAGTGTTGCTGATCGTTCCGACCGCTCCGGATTGCAGGGTGAACGATACGACGCCGACGTCGGGTACGGTCGCTTCCGGATGCTCCCGATGGATGTGCCTCCGTCCGTAGATCGCCTGGATGTCGCGGAAATCCCCCGCCAGATAACGAATGAGGTCGACCTGATGAGTCGACATTTCCACAAGCTGTCCGCCGGACCGTTCCATGATCCGCCACCAGGGAACGCCGGGCATGCCCCCGATCCGATACGCCAGGATCATGTCGATCTGTCTGCCGGCCAGGAACTGCCGGGCTTTCTGTACGGTATCCAGATAACGCAGACAGTAGCCAGACGAATGAATGATGCCGGAGTCGCGAATGATGTTCTCCTTGCGGCGGGCTTCCTCCAGGTTCAAGCCGACGGGCTTCTCCGCCAGCAGGTGGAGTCCTCTTTGGGCAGCGGCCTCTTCAATGTCTCCCCGTGCAAACGGAGGGGTACAGATGAACAAGGCGTCCACCTGGCCGGAATCCATAAGCTGATCTCTGCTTTCATAAGCCGTCGCCCCGTACTCTTGAGCGATTTGCCGCGCTCTGGCTTCATTAATATCGAAGACAGCCGTAATTTCGGCGCCCTCTATCCTTTCGAGCGCTTTCATATGCCCTTCGGCCATACCGCCAACGCCGATAAATCCGATTCTGACTTTGTTCATTTTAATGCCCTCCTCGTCTTCAAGAGTCGAGTATGTACAGACACAACGATAGTACATCCGCGCATGATTGTATTTATGGAAATAGAGCTATTATTTACGCAAAAAAAATCGGCAGTCAGTTTTTGGACAGACCGCCGTTTTTCATCTGATGGTTTCTTCGCCAAACCGTCGGAGAAACTCCCTCTACCGCCTTAAACCATTGCGAGAACGAGTGCAAGCGGCCGAATCCGACCTGCGCTGCGATTTCATTGACATCTTTACCGGTTGAGTTGAGCAGCCATTTTGCTTCCTGCATGCGGCATTGCTGCTGATATTGCTTGGGGCTCATCCGGTACACCCGCTCGAACATGCGGCGAAAGCCGGCAACCGTCATTCCGGCCAGCTCGGCGAGGTCGGCCATTTGTACAGGCTGACGCAGATTCTCGCGAATATAGTCTGCCGCCTTGGTAACCGTCATCGCTTGCAGATCCGACTGTGTATGCTCCAGCAGAAACAGCAGCAGCACCTCAATCCAGGCTGCATGAGTTCTGGACCTATGTTTCAGCGGCGAGGTCAGCAAGCGCAGCCATTCCCGGAACAACTGCTCAAACCGTTCCTTATCCAGGTTGGACAAAGCGGCCAGGGAGGGCTGGCGCTTCTCCGGGGCAAGCTCCGCAGTGAGTTCCAGCAGCCTCGGAGGCAGGCCTTCCAGATGGATAACTCCGAAGCGGACATGTGAAACAGCGGCAAAACGATGGGGGATCGAAGGCGGAACAACAATGACGTGACCGGCCTCGATATGCCTTTTTTTCTCCGGCCACTCGAACAATCCCCGCCCTTCCAGGACAAGACTGATCTCGAGGGTAGGATGATGATGAAACCCGTCGTCGTACCAGTTTTCTTCGTGAGTGCCTATAAAGCTCCTGACTTCGAAAGGTGTTTGCATGGTAACGGACCTCCACGGCCTTCGGGCCGTAAAATTTGTCGCTAAAGGGATTATGGCACTGAATCGGATAAGGCGCAATAAGCTTATTTAAGATTACTTTTTGATCCCCTCTTTTATCCCTTCAGCGATGCATCTGTCTGTTATCCCCTCGAGTCAGAAAGACCTGCGTGGTTGAACTCCTCGCTGAAGCCTCGATCCATTAGTTGGGCTTCCTCTGTTGATGCATCTGTCTGTTATCCCCTCGAGTCAGAAAGGCCTGCGTGGTCGAGCTCCTCGTTGAAGCGTCGTTCCATCGGCTGGGTTTTTGCCGTTTTATCGGATCTTATTTGATGGAAGTCCGGATGTAAGTCTTCTAGAATCCTGAACGAAAGGGATAACGGTCGGAAGGCCGTGGGAGCAGATATGGGCAGATAAGAAAGGTACTGAGGTAAGGGGAACTGAGGTTAGGGGATAACACCCGGAGGAAGGAGAAAGAGACACGTCCGCATAAAGTTACTGTTCCTCACGAAGCGCTCTCAAAGCGTGCAGCCATGAAAATTTGCTATTATTCATAATAAGAGTACAATTCCGCATGGGGTGTCAAAGGCACAGATCATACTAAGGATATGATCCCAACGTTTATTTTTTACCGTACATAAATACTTTGGTTGAAGGGGTCGGGTGAACTTGAGAATCCATATTATGACGGCAGACGATGATCCTAATATTCGCGAGCTGCTTCGTTTTATTCTCCGGAAGGAGGGGTATGCCGTATTCGAAGCGGAGAACGGGCAGCAGGCCTCCGCGTTGCTGGAGAGCGAGCAGATTCATCTGGCGATTGTTGATGTGATGATGCCGGGGAAGAACGGCTGGGAGCTGTGTGAGGAAATCCGCAAGCATTATGATATTCCTGTCATTCTGCTGACCGCCAAAGGGGAACTGGCCGATAAGGAAAAAGGTTTTATCTCCGGAACGGATGATTACCTGGTAAAGCCTTTCGAGCCTAAAGAATTGCTGTTCCGGATCAAAGCGCTGTTGCGCCGGTATCAAATGGTCTCCTCCGAATTGATTAAGCTGAACGATACCGTCATTGACCGGAAAAGCTACGAGGTCAGGATTGGAAACGAGACGGTCGTTCTTCCGCTGAAGGAGTTTGAGCTGCTCTCCCAATTAGCCAGCCAGCCGGGCCGTATCTTTACAAGGGAGCAGCTGCTCGCGCTCATCTGGGGGAACGATTATGAAGGGGATAGCCGCACAATAGATGTGCATATCAAACGCCTGCGCGAAAGGTTCCATGAGCGGACCGGGGACTTTAAAATTACGACGGTGCGCGGGATTGGATATAAGCTAGAGGTGCCCGAAGAATGAGAACCTTATATATTCGTATTGTCGCTACCTTTATCGGCATAGCGCTGGCCAGCAGTATTGTGGCCATCGTTCTCGTTAATTTTTATTATCTTGCCCATATGAGGGAGTACAACGAGCAGAAGATCATGAACATCGGTCAGGAAATCCGGGACCTGTTCGAAGAGACACCCGGAATGGACCTGGACAATTATTTGACCCGGATCGGTCATATGGGCTTTCAAATCTATGCCGTCAACGACCGGATGGAGGGAGTCTTTTATGGGGCTCCCTTTAAGCATACGGATTTTGAGGAGGATCAGGTTCGCCAAGTGCTTGCCGGGGATATTTATCACGGGATTCTGGAGGAACGTCACTTGCTGATGGTCTCCGGTTTCTTCGAGAACAGCATTCGCAACAGTGTTGGCTTGCCTATCGAAGCTAACGGACGCACTTATGCCATATTCGTGCGTCCCAATTTGGAACAGCAGATTGGCGAGGTGCGGATATTGATGGCCTTGCTTCTCGCGTTCACCTTCTTGTGCAGCATTGCTTTGATCATTATTTTCACGAGATATATTGTCAAACCGTTGAAAAAGCTGACGGAAGCCACGGACAAAATTGTGCGGGGAGATTACAACATCCAGTTGGATGCTGCGAGGCGGGACGAGATCGGGGATTTGGCCAGCCACTTTCAATCGATGGCTCGTTCGCTCAAGCAATTGGACGAGATGAGGCAGGAATTCGTCGGCAACGTCTCGCATGAAATTCAATCTCCGCTAACGTCGATTCAAGGTTTCGCCCAAGCCATTCTGGCCAAAGAAGCTTCTCCCGAAGAGGAGGAGCGCTATTTGCAGATCATCGAGGAGGAGAGCGGGAGGTTATCTTCCTTAAGCAAGCAGCTTCTAACCCTGGCGGCGTTAGACAAGGAAACGGCTGTCATGAAGAAAACGGCATTCCGCTTGGACGAACAAATCCGGCAAATTCTGATCGTTACCGAATGGCAATGGTCGGAGAAGGGATTATCGGTGGAGCCGGAGCTTCCGGAAATCGTTATAACCGCGGATCCCGAGCTTCTGTATCAGGTGTGGCTTAATTTGATGACGAACAGCATTAAATTTTGCCGTCCGGGGGACACGATTCGCATCGAAGTTCAGGTAAACCGGGAAATTGTCATCCGCTTCATCGATACCGGTATAGGCATTGCTCCCTCCGAGCTTCCTTATGTGTTTGACCGGTTCTATAAGGCGGACAAAACCAGAAACCGCCTCCAGGCCGGAAGCGGGCTGGGTCTGTCCATCGTCAAAAAAATCATAGACCTGCACGGCGGGACCATACAGGCGGAGAGCGTGCCCGGCCAAGGGACGGTTTTCACGGTGTCTTTGCCGCATTTGTAATGCTCCGTTCATCTTCCGTTCATATTCCTGTCCTACAATCATGGCAGAATCAGGACAGGAGGTTAGAAGTCGGAATGGATCGTTTCTTTCACCGTTGGGCCCGGATGGTCAGCAGCCCGAGAGGCGCCAAAACCGTTATCGCTTGCTGGCTGATCTTGATCCTCGCGCTAAGCGCTTTTGCTCCCGGGTCGAAGCCTTATGCGGTCAGCAGCGGGGAAGGGAGTGTGCGCAACAACACTCCATCTGCCGAGGCCCAAGCAATTATGGACGAGCATTTTCCGTCCGGGGAGGGTCTGGCGGCTCTTCTCGTATTTCATAGTCAAGGAAAAATGCCTGCGGAAGACCGCGATAAAATCAAGCGGATCAGTGAGTGGCTGGCTTCGGAGGACAAGCCGCAGCATGTCGCGAGCGCTCTGCCGTTTCACCAGTTTCCCGATGCCGTTCAGGACAAGATGTTCTCGGAGGATCAATCAACCGTGCTGCTGAATGTAGCCTTGGAGAAAGATTTGGAATCCGATCAAATCTACGAGACTTTGCAGGAAATCAGAAGCCGGGTTGAGCAAATTAAGGGGGCAGGCCTGCAATTTGAAATAACAGGCCCGGCCGGAATAGCAGCCGATACGATAACTCTTTTTAAAAACGCGGATTTTGTCTTGATGCTGGCTACGATCGGCTTGATTCTCGTTATTCTGATCTTCATTTACCGTTCCCCGCTGCTGGCGCTCCTTCCGTTAATCATCGCGGCCATGGTCTACCAGGTCGTGGATCGCGTGTTGGGAATCGCAGCCTGGAACGGATGGTTGATCATTGACAAACAGGCATTATCCATCATGATGATTCTGCTGTTCGCCGTTTTGACCGATTATTGTTTATTCGTGATTTCCCGATACCGGGAGGAATTGAAGAAAATCGGTTCCAAGTACGACGCCATGAAGATTGCAATGGCGCAGGTAGCCGAGCCGATTTTGTTTAGCGGAGCTACCGTTTTTATCGCCATGCTCACTTTGTTTGCAGCGGTTTTTAAGCCCTACCACCATTTCGCCCCGGTGTTTTCGGTAGCGGTGATCGTCATGCTGATCGGTGGGTTGACGCTGATCCCCGCCTTATTTGCTCTGATTGGCAGGAAAGTGTTCTGGCCCTTCGTTCCCAAGCTGCAGGATGGGACAAACAAGGCTACAGGCTTTTGGACCCGCATAGGTGCTGTTGTCACTAAAAAACCGGCGGCCACGGCAATGATTTTATTGCTGCTGCTTGGCGCCGCATCCTTCAATATCGGCAGTATGAGCTATTCCTTTAATTTAATGAAATCCTTCCCCGAACATATTTCTTCACGGCAAGGCTTTGAAATATTGGAGGACCGTTTTCCTCCGGGGAAGCTGGCTCCGGTTTCCGTCGTTCTGCACTCGGACAAGGAGATAGAGCTGACGGAGTCCTTTGTCAACAAGTTGGCGGCTCTCGCAGAATCACTTCAAGGGGAGGACGGGATCTATGAGATCAAGCCGGATATAACACCGGATTTGGCCCAGCCGGATGCGCCTCTGCCCAGAAGCTTAATGGCGGAATCCCGAAAGGCTGTTAAACTGCAAGTCACCTTGAAGGAAAATCCTTATGACCCGGCTGCTTTAAATTTGATAGAAGCACTTAGGGAGAAGAGCACCGCGTTATTGAAAGACAGCGGACTCGACCCGTCCCGTTATTCAATGCACTATGCAGGACAGACCGCGGAGCAAGCGGATGTGCGTATGATGAATCAGCGCGATATTCTCGCCACCTTTTCGCTGATTACTCTGTTCATAACGATCATGCTCGCCCTGCAGACGAGATCGATTCTAATGGCCATTTGTATGATGGCGACCATCTTGTTGTCCTATACAGCGACAATGGGGCTTGGATGGATGATCTTTCATCACATTCTCGGATATGAGGCGATCAGCTACCGTCTTCCGGTATATACCTTTGTATTCCTGATTGCACTAGGGGTTGACTATAACATTATGCTCGTGTCCCGGATCAAGGAGGAGGCGGAAAAGCATGAATGGAGAGAGGCCATCCGCAGGGGAGTTTCGAGAACGGGAGGCGTCATTTCATCGGCGGGGATTATTCTGGCAGCGACCTTCTGCGTTCTGATTACACAACCGCTTCAGGAGCTGTTCTTGTTCGGAATGACTATGGCGCTCGGAATTCTGATGGATACTTTTCTCGTTCGCGGGCTGCTGCTTCCTTCCATTCTGAGCTTGACCGGAGGAAGAAGAAGATATTTTCAGGGGAGCAAGATAAATAAAGCTATTGGAGAGTAACTATTAGGGACTCAAGGGAGGAGAAGCAATGTTCGGATTTTGGTTGTTCCTGCATCTGGCAGGCTTGTTCCTGTGGCTGGGCGCACTCCTGGCGCAAACAGTCGTTCTCGGTATTCTGCAGAAGCAGCTAGACTCGGATACGGGCAATACGCTGGCTATAAAAGTTATCCGCAACTTCAGCCTGTTTTCCCATCCCGGGGCTGTGCTGGTTCTGATCAGCGGAGTATTTCTCATCGTCCAAATGGGATTGGGAGCGGATAAGCCCATGTGGCTGGAGGCTATGGAAAAGGGCGGGGGAACGATCACCATTCTCGCTTTAATCATTACGGGAATATGGGGAAGGAAGGTGAAAAGACGGCTTCGCGGAGGTTCGGGTCAAGCCGTCAAGCTAAACGGTTATTTGACGGTATTAACCAGTTTCATGGTGCTGATTCTAGGAATAGTGCTTGTCGTCAGTCTGAGAATATAAAGGCATGGAATCCATACTCAACTTTTGAAGAACGAATATCGATTAGAAGGTATATACTGCACAAATATCAAATCATCGCTTCGTTTGGCGGTAGCGATTAACTGTATTTTATGTAGGTAAATTGCCAACGAATGGTAAAAAGTGATTGAGTAAATGGAAAAACTACATTTAGAATCAAGACTTTTTGCTAAAATCACTTTTTTGCACAAACTAGCTGTAGTTTTTCCACTTTGTTTCCGTCTTTTGCTCCAGAGGTGAAAAACTAGCTGTATAAAATCCAGTTAGATATGCCATGTCGCTTGAGAAGGCACCGGCGGAAAATGGAAATAGACGAGTTCCAGTCAGACGCACCTTTCTGCGAGTAGACTGATTGCAAGGCATCCGCAGAAAATGAAAATAGACGGATTTACATCCAAAATTAAATCCGCCCGGCACATCCATTATATTTTGGACGTTTCCGCCGGGCGGATTTCTCATGCTTACAGCTTCTTCAACACCTCGAAGATCCTCAGCTCATTAACGGCGCCGATAACGTCCGCCGTGCTCGGCATATCGAACTTCTTCAGAATGCTGCTGATCTGCTTCTTGACGGTTTCCGGCTCGACCGATCGTTCAGCGGCAATCTCCCTGCGGGACTTGTTGTCGCACAGAAGCTTCAGCACCTGCAGTTCGCTCGGAGTGAGCTCGGAAATTATACGGATAATGTATAGAAGGCTCGCTTCATTGCGCTTGACCCGTACAAATTCATCGCGGATTTTCTGGGCGATGATCGGTCGGATCGGTGATTGGTCTCCATGGGCCTGCCGAATGGCATCGGCAATCTCATCCGCAGGGGCCGACTTCAGGATATAGTCCTTAATCCCGCTCTGAAAAGCGGCAAAGATAATATTATCATCATTGTGCACCGTGATGACAATAATCCGGATGTGCGGCAGCTTCTCATAAATCTGCTTGGCGGCATGGATGCCCGCATAGGCGTCCTCCATCTCGATGTCCATCAGGATGATGTCCGGCTGGTGCATGGCGGCATACAGTACGGCTTCGTAGCCCGACTTGGCCGAAGCGACCAGCTCCATGTCCGGACACCCGGAGATGATCCGCTCCAGACGGCGGCGATGCGCTTCCATGTCGTCTGCGATCAATACCCGGATAAGTTCTTTCATGGAATTCACCTCCCGGGGGTATGTTTTATACCCCCTGCTTTCTTAAGCGTAATCATAGGGATGCCGTTGAATTAGAGGATAGGCAGCACAATTTTGAAGGTGGTGCCCTCTCCTTCGCGGCTCTCCGCCGTAATTTTGCCGTCATGGCCTTCTACGATCCGGTGACAGTAGGACAAGCCGATTCCCCAGTTGTTCACGGATGCCTTCGTCGTGAAGAACGGGGTGAAAATCCGCTCAAGCAGCTCTTCATCCATCCCCGGCCCGTTGTCGGTTATCGAAATGATCCCCCACCGGTTCTGTTTTTCCAAGTAAATAACGGTTCGCCCCTCGCGGTTTAGCCTGGACATAGATTCCGCTGCGTTCACCAGGATATTATGGATGGTCTCTCCCATTTGTTGAACGTCGATATAGGCAACAGGCAGCTCCGGCGCCGCGGAAACGTTAACCTCTATCTCAGGGTAATGCTGCCTGAAGCGTTCAACGGCGGCATGCACCGGCTCCTCTATAGAAACCGGTTGCAAGTTTAGCTGGATATTGCGCAGCTTGCCCGCAGCGGAATGAATGTTGTCCATCGCTGTGCGGCATGAGGACAGCATCAGGTCGAGGCTGTAGACGGTTTCCTCGTCAGCGGCATGCTTTTCCTTCAAATAATCGGCCTCTGACTGAATAGCGAGCAGATGATTTTTGAGCGCATGGGTGAACGCGCGAATGCCCAAGCTGGCGGTGTCGATGCTTTTGTTAATTTGAATATCCCGGTTCCGGCGGTACGTTTCTATCGAGTTATAAGTGTAGATGATGTAAATCATGATGGCGAATGCCAGAAATACGATATACGGAAACAGGTTGAAGACCAGACCGTTGGCGCGAATTTGCGGCTGCAGGTAGTTCGTGTAGCCTTCAACGACCGTTGCCCGGACAAGCACCCGGGGAGCCCAGGAAAACAAAAGACAATAAATGACCGATACCGGAAGCAGGCTGAGCAAATGAAACAGAGAATAGTTCTTCAAAAACCGGATCTTCGGATAGGTTACATAATCATAGGCCAGCAGCAGGAATGCGGCCAACAGAAACAGGCGATTGATCCAGCGAAATCCCGTATCGAGCCCGTGAACGAAGGCAGCCGTTCGATCCGGGGCAAATACGCCGCCGTCGAACATCCAGTTTTGCAGCCAGTTCTGGAATCCGGGATCGTAATAAACTGCTTGTACAATAAGAATAACCAGGGCGGGCCATTGAAAATAGGCCGGCCGCAGCATTCGGTCCCTGCGTGTAAACGTAACGGCAAACCCGAGCAGGCAGTAAGGAAACATCAATACGCCCACGTTCAGCATCCGGATGAGAAGGTCCGGATTCAAGCTGTTCAGCACCAGATAGTTCCAGGTCCCCGGGCTGAAATCGAAAAACCGGTGGATCACGTTATAGTAAAAATTGAATTTGCTCAAATATAAAACCAATGAGACAAACGAAACAATCCAGCCGAACAATATGCCGTAAAGCCAACGGGTCGAAGAGCTGTTCAGCTTGCGATACGTCAGCAGGACCGCAATGACAACGAAGCTTATCGTGAAATACAGCATGCTTTCATCTCCGATGATGGTTGCGGCGGGGGAGGGGGTATAATGTTTTCACCTTCACGAATAGCCTCTGGCCCCGATACAATCAGAAGTACAAAAATTAAGCGATTTCATCATACTAAACTTCAGGGGGGTTTTCAAATGAAAATAAACAAGAAGGTAATGAACGCGGCAGCGTTTACCGTCATTGTCGGACTGTTGGCAGGCTGCGGCTCCAATACAGTCAATCCGTCTAATGGAGCATCTCCGGACGGCGGGAAGTCCCCGGCAGGCGAGGTCAAATTGAAAATGACGGTGCTTCCCGATGATTTGGACGAATTCCAGGCAGCCTATGAGGAGTTTCAGAAGGAAAATCCTAATATCAAGGTGGAATTCGAAACGATTCCGCAGAAGCAGTATTACGATAAGCTGCGGCTTCAATTGTCCTCCGGCGAAGCTATCGATCTGTTCGGAGGCAATATGGATTCCTTCCTTGATACCGGAATTTTGGAAGAGCTGGATGATTACATCAAACAGAGTAATACAGATGTTTCCGGCTTCGGTCCGCTGTATGACACTCTTAAAGTAAACGGCAAGGTATACGGTCTGCCGTATCGCAAATCGAATTGGATGCTCTATTACAATAAAACGCTGTTCGATCAAGCGGGAGTCGACTATCCGAAGGCCGATATGACATGGGACGAGTTCCGGGAATTGGCCCAGAAGATGACGAAAGGCAGCGGGGCGGACAAAATTTACGGCGCATACCTGCAGCAATGGCCGCAAACCTGGTACATGCAGGCTGTGCAGTCGGGCGCTTCGATCATCGACAAAGATTTGACTCCGTTCCATAAGGCGCTGCAGCTCCGCGTCGATATGGAGAAGGACGGCTCCATCATGACCTGGTCCGAGCAGGTAACGACTTCGGCTCATTATAACTCGGCTTTCCAGAAGGGCAATGTAGCGATGAACCTCATTGGCGATTGGCATATTGCACAGCTTCGCAAGGCAGAGGATGAAGGGAAAATCAGCTTCGATTGGGACGTCGTGCCGATCCCGCATCCGGAAGGAGTACCGGCCAATACAAGCCTGGCTACCCCGGTTTCCGTCATGATCAACAAGAACAGCAAGCATAAGGAAGAAGCCTATAAGGTGCTGGAGTTCATGACCGGTCCCAAAGGGGCTAAAGTGTTCGCGGCCAACGGATTGCTGACCGGCTTTACGAATGAGGAGATCAAGCAGGCTTACATCGGCGACGGATCGCGCAAGCCCGAAAATATTCATTATTTCCTTGAGCAAAAGGAATACCCGGAATACCCGCTTCTGCCCGGTGTGAAAAACATCGTCGTCAACACGATATTCACTCAGGAAGGCGAGCTGGCTTTGTCCGGGGAGCAGACGGTCGATAAGGCCATCGAGCGAATTTCCGATCGCGTTCAGAAAGAATGGGCCGACAAGTTCGGCAAAGATTTCGCGGCGAAATAAGCGGAAGACCGCCTTTATTAATGCCGCTCCGGCTTGTCCGATTCGCGGGACGGCACGTCGGCATCAGCAAACCTGATAACATGGCCACTCATCGGAGCCGCTATACGCATACGGCTCCGATGGCCGTAAGAAGGTCTGCGAACCTTTCTTAGAAATGAAGGAGTGATAGAATGCGCAAGCTTCAGACTGCAGGACGCGCCAGATTAGTCGGTTATGCGTTCCTCCTTCCGAATATCCTCGGTTTTCTTATATTCATTCTGTTCCCGGTCATTGCCTCGTTCTTGATGAGCTTCACGGAATGGAACGGATTTGGAAAGATTCAGTTTATCGGATTGGACAATTATATCCGGTTATGGTCGGATGAGAACTTCCGGATTTCCTTCTGGAACAGCCTGGTGATGACGGTCGTTTCCGTTCCGGCAACGCTATTCCTGTCCATTCTCGCGGCAGTGGCTTTGAACCGGGGAATCCGCGGCCTGAAGTGGTTCCGGACGGCTATGTTTCTGCCGCATATCACTTCGACCATCGCGATCGCGGTCGTTTGGCAGCTTCTGTTCAACCCGACCATGGGACCGATCAACGGATTCCTGCACAGCATCGGGATCGAGAATGCGCCGGGCTGGCTGTCCTCGACGAAATGGGCGCTTCTGTCGGTCATTATCGTCAGCATCTGGCATTCCGTCGGGTATTATATGGTGCTGTATCTCGCCGGATTGCAGGGCATTCCCAGAGATTTGTACGAGGCGGCGGAAATCGACGGAGCCGGCAAAATCTCGCAATTCAAAAACATCACCTTGCCGATGCTGTCGCCCGTCATTTTCTTTACCGTCATTATGGCGATCATCAATTCCTTTAAAGTGTTCGACCTTATCTTCATGCTGACGCAAGGCGGCCCCGGTCGTTCGACCCGGGTGCTCGTGTATGACATCTATTATACGGCGTTCCAGAGATACGAATTCGGCTATGCTTCCGCAATGGCCTATGTCCTGTTCGCGCTTATTCTAGTCATTACGCTGATCCAGTTCCGCGGCCAGAAGAAATGGGGCCATTATTGAACCACCGGAGGTGAATAGCGCATGAATACTGTTTTGACCCCGTCGCCGGGCCTCGGATCCGCACGCCGAAGCGGAAGAGCGCTGCCGCGAATTCGCAAAGCTCTGTTGTACATTTTTCTGATCCTGGTTGTACTCTCCATGATTGTCCCGCTTCTCTGGATGATTTCGGCATCGCTCAAGTCCGAGGCGGAAATTTTCGGGTTTCCGATCCAGTGGATTCCAAGCAAGTTTTATTGGAGCAACTATGTTGAAGTCTGGACGAAGGTTCCCTTTCTTACTTACTATCTGAATACGTTGAAAATTGCCGGAATCACGACCGTTTTACAGGTGTTTACCTGCTCGATGGCGGCTTACGCCTTTGCCAAGGTGCGGTTTCCGGAACGCGACAAGCTGTTCTTGCTGTATCTTGCCACGATGATGATTCCGTATCAGGTGATGATGATTCCCCAGTTCCTGCTGATGAAGGAGCTAGGTCTGGTCAATAATCATTGGGCGCTTATTTTGCTCGGCGCGTTCAGCCCGTTCGGGGTGTTCCTGTTCCGGCAGTTCTACATGACGATTCCGGAGGAGCTGTCCGAAGCGGCGCGCATCGACGGTTTGAATGAATTCGGCATTTACTTGCGGATTATACTGCCGCTTACCCGGCCGGCCATCGCCAGCTTGATCATTTTTACTTTCATGCATTCCTGGAATGATTTCCTGGGGCCTCTCATTTACTTGAATTCGGATAGCTTGTTCACGCTTCAGCTCGGAATGCAGCATTTCCAAACCGAGTACAGCACCGAATACGGCCCGCTTATGGCTGCTGCGGTATCGGCGATCGTCCCGACGATCATCGTGTATTTCCTCGCTCAGGATCATTTTATCGAAGGAATCTCGGCAGGCGCAGTTAAAGGCTGATTGTAAGGAAAAAACGCTACTTGACCCCCGAACATGTCACTATCGGATCAGGAGGGATGATATGGCTGCCAAAGGCCCTAATATATTGTACGTATTTGCCGATCAATGGCGGCGGCAGGCGGTTGGCTTCGCCGGAGAGGACCCGGTGCTGACGCCCCATATCGACCGGTTCGCGCAGGAGAGCCTTGTCTTCCGCAACGCTCTGTCCAGCACCCCGCTCTGTTCGCCGCACCGCGCGGCGCTCATGACCGGACGATATCCGCTGTCCACCGGCGTTTATACTAACTGCAAACTGGGTGCGGACCTCATGCTGCGCCCGGAGGAGATCGGCATCGGGGATGTGCTGAAGGAAGCGGGATATCAGACCGGTTACATCGGAAAATGGCATCTGGACCTGCCGGAGCAGAATGTGTCGGACGAGCCCGAATCGGGCGCTAGGCACTGGGATGCCTACACTCCGCCGGGACCGAAGCGGCACGGCTTCGATTTCTGGTATTCCTACGGAGCCTATGACCATCATCTGGAGCCCCACTATTGGAGGGACACCCCGGAGATGATCCAGGTCTCGCAGTGGTCTTGCGAGCACGAAACGGACGTGGCGATCGATTATATGCGCCGATTGGATAGGGACCGCCCATTCGCCTTGTTCCTGTCATGGAACCCGCCGCACAGCCCGTTCGAGCTGGTCCCGGACAAGTACAAGGAGATCTATCGGGACCGGGAGGTACCGTTCCGGCCTAATGTCCGGTACGATACGCTGCAGGCGCACACGGGAGAGCCCTTCGAAGCCGGCCGCGACAAGCTGGAGCAGTATATGCGCGATTATTATGCAGCGGTAACGGGGATCGATGAGCAGTTCGGCCGGCTGCTTGCCGCGCTGGAGGAGCTTGGGCTCGAACGGGATACGATCGTCGTGCTGTCCTCGGATCACGGCGAGCTGATGGGGGCGCACGGTCTGATGGCGAAGCATTCCTGGCACGAGGAATCGATCGGGATTCCGTGCGTCATTCGCTGGCCGGACCGGATGGCGCCGGGAACGACCGATGTTCTGTTTAACAGCCCGGATATTATGCCGACGCTGCTGGGTCTCGCAGGTATTGCCATTCCGGATACGGTCGAGGGGACGGATGTCTCGGGATCGCTGCTCGGAACGGAGGGGAACCGGCCGTCGTCCGCCTTCCTCGCGGCCGTACCCGGGAGAAAGGATGTGCTCGAGCAATTCGCCCGGGCGGGTCTCGACAATAAGCAGTATGGCTGGCGCGGGGTTCGCACGGAACGGTACACCTATGTCGTGAACCGGGGCTATTCGCCAGGGGAAGGGACGGAGCGGCTTCTGTACGACAACGATGCCGATCCGTACCAGCTTAATCCGGAGCGCCTCTCAAGCGCAGCGGAGTCGCCGGTGGCTGCCCGGTTGGAGGAGGAGCTTCGGAAGTACCTGCAGCGCACGCAGGATCCGTTTGTTCTGGACTGACCGTCAATACTTCAGTGGAATCCGCCCTGTACAGGGCGTTCCTATAAATCATTTTTGATAGCGATTTCATACCGAAAAAGAGAGGGGAATGTTGATGATGACACGACCTCGCGGTCAAAGAATGGATCGACTGAAGCAGGAACAGAGCAAGGGAAACGGCTTGCATCGCGTGCCGGCGCTGCCGTTATCCGAATCTGGGCTGAATCGCTGGCGGAGGCTTATCGCCCTGCCGATCGCAGCGGCAATGCTGGTGCCGTCAGCCTGGCCGGCCGAGGCATTGGCTTCGAGTCCGCAGCAGGTGATGGCGGCGGCCGGGGGCGCCATGCAGGCGGAGAGCAGTCTGCCGCTCGCCGAGAGGCTGGAGCAGGAGGCTGCGGCGATGGGCATTCCGCTCTTCACGTTCGAGAAGGGGGTCCCCAAGAGCTTTGCCGCGGAAGGCGGGGGCAAGCTGGAAGTGAGCGCCCGCCATGCCAAGGACGGGGGCCATTCGCTTCGCTGGGATTACGAGAGCGGGTCCAGGCTGGTCGCGAAAGAGAAAATCGGCTTTCGGCCGTTCGTTCCGAACGACCGCGACCAGTCGATCCGGACGTTCGTCGTCTGGGTTTATAACGAAGAGCCGAAAGACGATACAATCACCTTCCAGTTCGGGAGAGGCAACAAAGCGGACAGTTGGTTCGAGATGAAGCTGGATTTCAGCGGCTGGCGGACCGCCTGGGTATCGTTCGAGCGCGATATGGAGGGAACTCCTCATCCCGCGATGAACCGGATGACCGTCATGGCTCCCGAATCCGGCTCGGGGACCCTGTATTTCGATTCCATGATGCTGTCCACTCCGCTCGACCCGCGGCATCATACGCCGGATTTGCAGGTTCCGTTCGTCAACCCGGGGGTGATGGAGGCCGCCAATGCCCATTGGCTGGGGCTCCTGCATTATTCGCAGCAGACGCCTCCGGAGCCGCCGGCAGCCGTGAACGAAGCGGACCTGGCCGCATTCCGCGCCCTGGAGGGCAAGTTTACCGAGCTCGTATTTAAGAAGCAGAAAATTACGGAAGCACTGCTGGCCGACATCCGCAGCAAATACGCTGCGTTCGGAATGGTGCGCGAAGACGGCGCGATCCGGGGGGGCTCGCTTTTTATGCCTCATTTCGACCAGGTTCCCAAAGAGCTGAAGGAGCCTTTCAAGCAGTTGAACAACACCGTCGATCTGAGAGCCTTTACCGATTTCATGCAGTTGGTCGCCAATACGTACCTGTCCGCCGAAGAACCTGCATTGCGTGAGGAACTGGGTCAAATGTATATCGATCTCGCCGATCATTTGGCCGATCAGGGCTGGAATTACGGCAGCGGCCAGGGAACGATGCATCATCTGGGCTATAACATACGTGGATTTTATTCCTCTGCTTTCTTGATGCGGGATGTGCTAAGGGAGGCCGGTCTGCTCGAACGGACGCAGAAGTCATTGTTCTGGCTGAGCGGTGCCGGAAAAATGTACATGCCGCCGGAGCAGGTGGAGGGCAATATCGACATCCTCAACACGACGCTTAACGGCATGCTGGCCAGCATACTCGTGCAGGAGGACGCACCGGCCAAGGTGCGGGATCTGCAGAGCTTCTCCGCCTGGCTGTCGAAGGGGCTTCGCCCGGCCAAAGGACTGGAGCCGGCGTTCAAGAAGGACGGCTCGGCCTATCATCACGCGAATCATTATCCGGCTTACGCCAAGGATGCTTTCAACGGAGTGACCCCGATCATGTATGTCCTGTCCGGCACTCCGTTCCGTGTCGAGGAGGATGCGCACGAGACCTTGAAGCAAGCCCTGCTTGCCATGCGCCTGTACTCCAACAAGACGCAGTGGCTGATCAGCATCTCCGGCCGGCATCCGGACGGCAAGGGTGCCCTGGTTGTTCCGCCTTTCCGCTACATGGCTCTGGCCGGGTCCCCGGACGGCAGCGAGCCGGTGGACCGCGACGTGGCGGCCGCTTACTTGCGGCTGGCGGATAAAGAGGATGCGACCGTCCGCCAGTTCCGGGCGTTGGGCATCGCAGCCGAGCCGGATCCGAACGGACATTGGGCGATGAATTATGCCAGTCTCGGTTTGCACCGCCGGGATCATTGGCTGGTAGGAGTCAAAGGGTACAGCCGTTATCTATGGGGAAATGAAACTTATCTGGACGCCAATCTGTACGGGCGATACATGTCATACGGCCAACTGCAAATCATGGGTCAGGGCGCTCCGGTCAATCACAAGGACAGCGGATATGTGCAGGAAGGCTGGGACTGGAACCGCTGGCCGGGCACGACGACCATTCATCTGCCGCTGGACCGGCTTCGCTCCGATGTCCGCAACGTGGACCGCTTCAGCGGGTTTGAGGAAATGCTGTTGTCCGATGAGACGTATTCGGGCGGGTTAAGTCTGGAGGGTCGCAACGGAATGTTCGCGATGAAGCTTCATGAGCACCCGAAATATGACGGGTCTCACCGTGCCCGCAAGTCGTACTTCTTCTTCGACGACCGGATCGTAGCGCTCGGTTCGGATATCGAGAATGATAACCGGGAGTTTCCTACGGAGACGACCTTGTTCCAGAATCATATGCCGGAAACTGCGGACCCGGTCTGGATGTCCGGGGAAGGGGCCATTACCGAGTTCCCGTATGAGGAGCGCCACGAGCTTACTCGGGACGCCTGGCTGGTCGACAACAAAGCCAACGGCTATTACGTCCCGGCCGGCCAGACCATTGCCATGACGCGATCGGAGCAGCATTCGAAGCATCAGAAGGATGACTCTGATACTTCCGGAACATTCGCGACGGCCTGGATCGAACACGGTAAGGCGCCGAAGAACGGCAAGTACCAATATGCCGTCCAGGTAAATACGGATGCCGACCGAATGGCCGCCTTCGCGGAAGCGATGGCCGATCCGGAACAGGCCCCGTACCGCGTTCTGCAGCAGGATCGCATGGCGCATATTGTGCAGGACCGGGCCACGGGAATTACCGGATATGCCCTGTTTGAAGCGAGCGAGCAAGTGAATCAGGGGCTGATCCGTGCCGTGGATACTCCGTCAATGGTCATGACCCGCCAGGAGGGAGACCGGCTCGTTATGAGCGTAGTCGATCCCGATCTGCGTTTGTATGAAGGGATCGAGGAAGATCAATATGACGAGAACGGCGTACAAAAGGAAGTGAGCATCTATTCGCGCAGTTGGCAGCACTCGGAGAGTATTATGCACACGATGAAGCTGACGATTGAAGGGGAATGGGAGACGGCTTCCACGGATCCCCGGATTCGGATCGTGTCCTCCGAAGGCGGGCAGACTGTGCTCGAATTAGACTGTAAGGATGCAGAGCCGCTGGAGCTTATTCTGCAGCCGAGAAGCTGACGGATTTGCGAGCTTTGGCGAATTCTTGCCTTAAATATATAAATAGGATAGGAGTGGCCTGATCAATGTGGAAGCAAGCGATTGAGGATGCAGTATTAAAAACGAGACGAAATATCGAGAAGCATGGGTTGAGGTTTCCCCATATTATCGACAAGCAGCCGGACCGGAAGCTTTCCGCGCGCGGAGAAAGCCGCTACCAATGGGAAGAAAACAACGATTGGATCGATGGATTCTATACCGGCATGATTTGGCTTTGCTATCAATATACGGGAGATGAATTTTTCCGGGAGGCGGCCCGGGCGCAAGTAAGGAGCTTCAGCGAGCGTCTGGATAAAGATCTATTTCTGGATCACCATGACATCGGCTTTCTGTACTCCTTGTCGGCCAAAGCGGGCTGGATCGTAGAAAAGGACGAGGAGGCCCGGCAATTGGCGCTTCGCGCCGCGGACAAGCTGATGAAACGCTGGCGACCCCGCGGACAATATATTCAAGCCTGGGGACCGGAGGGAGATCCCCGGAACGGCGGCCGGATCATCATTGACTGCCTGTTGAATCTGCCGCTGCTGTATTGGGCGTACGAACAAACCGGCGATGCCGGGTACCGGGACGCCGCCATCATCCAAGCCGATAAGAGCCGGCGTTATCTGGTGCGGGGAGATGATTCTTCCTACCATACGTTCTATTTCAATTCCGAGGATGGTACTCCAATCGGCGGCGGCACGCATCAAGGCTATCATGACGGATCCACGTGGACGCGCGGCCAGGCTTGGGGAATCTATGGATTCGCCCTGTCCTATCGTTATACGAAAAATCCGCTGTATTTGGAAACGTCCAGACGGATGGCCGATTATTTCATCGAGCGGCTTCCGGAAGACCAGGTCGTTTATTGGGATTTCGATGTACCTGTCAACGAGGACACCTCGCGGGACAGCTCGGCTTCGGCCATTGCCGCTGCCGGTCTGCTTGAACTAATTTCCCATCTGGACGAGAAAGATCCGGAACGGGCCAAATTCGGGGAGGCGGTGCGGCGGACGATGGAGTCGCTGGTCGAAAATTATTCGACGATGGCCATGCCTGAGGCGGAAGGCCTGATCAAGCACGGATCCTACCATGTTCGCGGGGGAAGGGGGCCTGACGATTTCATGATCTGGGGCGATTATTACTATCTGGAAGCGCTCCTGAGATTGGAACAAGGCTTGACCGGATACTGGTATGAGTCAAGGATAAACGGCTATCGCCGTTCTTAGGACGGGCGCGTTTACCGATGAAATACAAGAACAGGTATAGATGAAAACTTATACTTTCTTATATTTGAACAAACCCGGCAGCCTCACCTGTTATAAAACGAGTCTCTGTACAGAGAAGGCTGCCAAGAATAGGCGGACATCGGAAGCCTTAGGAACGGTTCGATTTGCTTAAATATGGGCTGATCGGACCGTTTTTCCTGTGTAGAACAGAAAAGTCTTGTCAAAAACCGGCATTTATATTATTTTCATATAAAAGGTTTACATTTTAACAAGAGCGTTATCCGAAAATAATGAAGGCCGGGTTGTTGACGGGCTTTTTTATAAAAAATTGTGTAAACGATTACTGGATGGGAGACGGATGAAGGCAAGTGAGCAGAATAACCATTAAAGAGGTGGCCAAGGAAAGCGGAGTCTCCATAGCCACTGTATCGAGGGTTCTTAACCGTAAGGGATACGCGACGGAAGAGGTCAAGCAAAGGGTTTATACCGCTGTCAAGAAGCTGAATTATCAGCCGAATGCGGTCGCCAGGAGCTTGAAGATGGAGCAAACCAATACGATCGGCATCGTTATTCCCGATATATCCAATCCGTATTTTATGAAAATATCGCGAGGAATAGAGGATGAGGTGCATTCCAAGGGCTACAACCTGATCTTCGGCAGTGGAGACGAATCGCCGGATAAGGAACGCGAGCTGCTGCAGGTTCTGTACAAAAAAAGAGTGGATGCGCTTGTTCTGGCCACATCGGGCGCCAATGACGAGTTGATTCGGAGTATCCAGGCTTCCGGCACTCCTGTTATTCTGGTCGACCGAAGGCTGGAGGAAGAGGACGACTCCATCGATCTTATCCAGGAGGATAACATTCGCGGCGCTTATATGCTTACAGAGTCCCTCATACTACAAGGACACAAGCGGATTGGGGTGATCCACGGTCCATCCAATGTAAGCACGGGGTCCGACCGCTATGCCGGATATCTTCAAGCGATGCGGCATTATCAATTCCCGGTGGAGGAGGAGCTGCAGTTCTACGGCACTTTCACCCAGGAAAGCGGCGAGAAGGCAGCCCGTTATTTCTTGCAACTGAGCCAGCGGCCCACAGCATTGCTATGCTTCAACAACACGATGGCTTATGGCCTGATGCTGGAATTGGTCCGGAGGGGGTGCCGACTGCAGGAGGATTTCATCCTGGCTTCCTACGGTCAAGTAGAGGCTGCGGAGCTGCTGTGGCCCGATATGATCTCGATCAGGCAATCGCCTTACGAAATGGGCCGGGCGGCAGGCCGTATTTTGTGCGACCGGCTGTTAAATGGGGGAACCGGCCCCTATAAGGAAATTTTCAAACCGATTATGGAAGGAACTGAGAACAACAGCCAATAGGGTAAAAAAAAGCAGCAAAAAATCGGACGGGAAATCAGGTTGTTTTTTAGGTAAACAATGACCGTCCTTTTTTTACTGAATCAAGGTAAACGATTACCTATTATCCGGGATTCCTGTGCTTGTCATCACGATCATGGCCATGGAACGAATGTAAGGAGGTGGTTTTGCACGAAAAGGCTGCAGAGTGAACGAAGGTTTTTCTATATAAATATAATTCGGGAGCAAATCCGATAGGAGGACATAACGATGAGCATATCCGTTAAAAATCGATTGAATGGGCAGATGCCCAAGGTTGGCATTCGTCCGGTTGTCGACGGGCGCCGGGGCGGAATTCGGGAATCACTGGAAAATGTAACGATGGAAATGGCCAGGTCGGTGGCCGCTTTAATTTCACAAAAGCTGAAGCATTCGAATGGGTTGCCCGTGGAATGCGTTATAGCCGATAATTGTATTGGAGGAGTGGCAGAAGCCGCTCAAGCGGCCGAGAAATTCGCCCGGAACGGTGTCGGGCTGACGGTCACGGTCACTCCTTCCTGGTGTTATCCAACCGAAACGATGGATCAGGACCCGCTGATGCCGAAAGCGGTCTGGGGCTTCAACAGCACCGAACGCCCGGGGGCGGTTTATCTGGCTGCCGTAAGCGCCGCGCATAATCAGAAAGGGCTGCCGGTCTTCACGATCTATGGCAAGGATGTTCAGGATATCGATGATACGACCATTACGGAGGACGTTCAGGAAAAGCTGCTGCAGTTCGTCAAATCCGGCCTAGCGGTTGCGGAAATGCGGGGCAAATCGTATCTGTCCATAGGGACGGTATCGATGGGAATTGCCGGATGCATCGTTAACGAGGACTTTTTCCAACATTATTTGGGCATGAGAAACGAATATGTCGACATGAGCGAGTTCGTCCGGCGCATCCAGATGAATATTTTTGACCCCGAGGAATATGAGCGGGCACTGGATTGGGTAAAAAGACACTGCAGGGAAGGCAGGGATGTCAACCCGGATTCTCTGCGAAGAACACGTGCCCAGAAGGATGAGGATTGGCAGTTTGTCGTCAAAATGGCTCTGATCGCCAAAGATTTGATGGCCGGCAATCCCAAGCTGGCGTCGCTCGGTTACGGCGAGGAAGCGCTTGGACATAATGCGATTGCGGGGGGCTTCCAGGGGCAGCGCGCTTGGACGGATTATTTCCCTAACGGGGACTTTATGGAAGCGATTCTGACCAGTTCGTTCGATTGGGACGGAATCCGGCAGCCTTATATGTTTGCTACGGAAAACGATTCACTGAACGCGGTCACGATGCTGTTCGGGCATTTGCTTACGGATCGGGCACAAATCTTCGCCGATGTGAGAACTTATTGGAGTCCGGAGGCGGTCCGGCGGGTGACCGGAAAGACTCTTGAAGGGCTGACGGCCGGCGGGATGATTCATTTGAGCAATTCGGGTGCCGCCTCTTTGGACGGTACCGGCCGCCAGCAGGCCGACGGCCATCCGGTCATGAAGCCGTTCTGGGAAATAACGGAGGAGGAGATGCGGGCATGTCTGGAGGCGACGGAATGGTGTCCGGCCGTCGACTTTTTCCGGGGAGGCGGCTTTTCCTCACAGTTTGTGACGGCTGGGAGCATGCCGGTAACGATGGCCCGCCTCAATCTGGTGAAGGGCCTCGGTCCTGTTCTGCAGCTTGCGGAAGGGTATACGGCGGATGTACCGGATGACATTCACTCCGTGTTGGTGGAGCGGACCAATCCGACCTGGCCGACCACCTGGTTTGTTCCCAGGCTTACCGGGAAGGGAGCGTTTAAAGATGTGTACTCCGTCATGTATAATTGGGGTTCCAACCACTGTGCTTTGAGCTACGGGCATATTGGAGGCCAACTGATTACGCTGGCATCCATGCTTCGGATTCCGGTTTCGATGCATAATGTGCCGGAGGAGCGGATTTTCAGGCCTAGTGCGTGGTCCGCCTTCGGAGAAGCCGAGCCGGTCGGGGCGGATTATCGGGCCTGCGCGGCTTTCGGGCCGCTTTATAAGTAAGGAGGGACGTCATGGGCAAGTATGTTATAGGGATCGACTATGGGACGGAGTCGGGAAGGGTCCTGCTGGCTGATGCCGGCAGCGGAAGGGAAGCGGCGGTACATATCGTCAAATATCCGCACGGTGTCATTACTTCCGTCCTGCCCGATACAGGTGTGAAGCTGAAACGGGACTGGGCGCTTCAGCATCCGGGCGACTATCTTCAAGTTCTTAAAGAAGGAATTCCCGCTGTGCTGCGGTCATCCGGGGTCAGCCCCGATGATGTGATCGGATTGGGTATTGATTTTACATCCTGCACGGTGATTCCGGTCGATGAATCGGGAACGCCTCTATGCTTCAAGGAGGAGCTTCGCGAGCACCCGCACTGCTGGGTGAAGCTGTGGAAGCACCATGCCGCTGAAGAGGAAGCACACCGGATTACGGAGCTTGCGGCGCAGCGTGGGGAGCCGTTCCTGCAGCGGTACGGGGGGAAAATTTCATCCGAATGGATGCTGCCGAAAATTTTGCAGGTGCTGAACGAGGCCCCGGATCTATATGATCGCACGGACCGGTTCGTGGAAGCGGCCGACTGGATTGTTTATCAATTAACCGGCCGTTGGGTGCGCAACCGCGCCGGAGCCGGTTACAAGGGGATGTGGCACGACGGATTCCCTCCTGCCGATTATTTGCGGGAGCTTCATCCCGAACTGGAGCGTGTCGCCGACACGAAGCTGCGGGGCGAGGTCGTTGCGGTAGGCCATAGAGCGGGGGGCTTGGGCCCGGAAATAGCACGGGAAATCGGGCTTCGGCCCGGCACCGCCATAGCCGCGGGGATGATTGACGCGCACGCCGCGGTTCCCGGTTCGGGAGTTTATGAACCCGGGGTTATGGTCATGGTAATGGGAACGTCAACCTGCCATATGCTCATGTCTCCCGAGGAGAAATTCGTTCAGGGAGTGGCCGGCGTAGTAAAGGATGGCATCATACCGGGCTATTACGGCTATGAAGCCGGTCAGGCGGCCGTTGGCGACTTATTCGGCTGGTTCGTTCAGAATGGCGTTCCTCCATTACCCGGTTCGGCGAACGGCGTAGAGTCATTATCCGTTCATGAACGGTTCGAACAGGAGGCCGGCTCTTATCTGCCGGGGGAAACCGGACTTGTGGCGCTGGATTGGTGGAACGGCAATCGCTCGGTCTTGATGGATGCCGGGTTGACCGGGATGGTCGTCGGATATTCTCTGTCCACCCGTCCCGCGGAGATTTACAGGGCGCTGCTGGAGGCTACAGCCTTCGGTACGCGCAAAATTATCGATACGTTCGAGGCGAACGGGATCGAGGTAACCGAATTGTATGCGGCCGGAGGGCTGCCGAAGCGGAACCGGCTGCTAATGCAAATCTATGCGGATGTTACCGGCCGCAGCATTCAAGTGCCTCTGTCCAACGAAATCGGAGCGCTGGGCGCGGCGATGTGCGGTGCGGTAGCGGCCGGGGCGGCAGAAGGCGGCTACGATACGATGGAGGACGCCATTCGGAAGATGGCTGCCGGCAAGACGGAGGTATACGAGCCGATTCCGGAGCACCGGCCGGTATACGACAAGCTGTATGAAGTTTATTTAAAGCTTCATGATTATTTCGGCAAGGATGAGACGGGCATCATGAAAGATTTGAAGGCTCTGTCGCGGGCGGCGGAGGAAGGATAATGGGTCGTGAAGGTCCCGGGGGCTGTCCGACGATGCGATAATGGGTCGTATCGGGGTCCCAGGGGGACTGTCCGATGATGCGATGTCAATCGGATATTAGTATGGGATCTGAAGATCCGCCATACATAGCCGCAGCGCGCGCCGGGAGAGGCGCGCGCGATGACATTGATGAGGGGCTATGTAATGTCGGGTTCAACTTATCTCTTAGTAAGTGCTAACTTAAAGCTGACACATCGCCGACAATCTGCGAAAAAAACGAGCAATAGTGCAGGTCTTTGCGACCATTTTTATTGAAATCAGCTGAAGCTGATTCCGTCAGTCGGCCCAGCTTTCCTTTTGCATCCGATACTTAGAGGTGAATGTTAATCGTTTCCCCCTCTCTCCAACTGTATTTGGTGCTCCTCGACGTAATTACGATAGTCGTGTCCGTTGCAATAATTCAGAATGTCATCCGCAATTTCCGGGTATAGCTGAACAGAGCCCAATTCCGATAACGGTACCCATTTAACACCTGTCTGGGCCGAGTCGGGACGGTCCGGGAGACGGGGAACAGAGCCGTCCTTAAGCCGGCAGGCGAAGGTAATACCAACGGAATGAACATCCCCATAAATGTAGTTGTTCTTGGCCGGCTGATATTCATAGACGAAGGCAACCGGGCCAACGTCAATATCAACGGAAGCCTCCTCTCTGGCTTCTCTAATAGCGGCTTCAACCAGCGTTTCCCCGGGTTCCACTCCTCCCGCCGGAAGATTGTAGTGAACTCCGTCATCCTGCTCATTTCTGAACTCTACGAGCAGGATCGATTGCTCCTCAATAATTAAAGCGGCGGCTCTAAGTCTGATTTTCTCCAATCCCATTTCCCTCCCATTGAATCGTTGCGTTCGCCACGAGTCTCCAGTCTTGGAGGCGGCTTGAGGCAAAAATAATTATCCGGTTGGACCTATTCGTTAGCCTCATACCGGTTATGATCATGGTGTCTGACTAACCGCCGCCATACAGCGCCCCAATGCGTTCCGATTGGCGCGCGTTTTTTAAAAAAAGTGAAACAGGGCCTGCTTAAATTCCCTATGCCAACTTGGTTTAAGAACATTCAGCGATGGAGCGAGTTCCGTCCCGCTTGCTTCGCTTTGCCGATTTCCTCGGTGACCACGAAGGCTAAATCGTCGTTGCCGAACATGGATAACACGCCGAGCAAAGTATCATCCGGAATATCTCCGGCTTCTTCCTTGGGCACGGTTAGTTCCAACGCTTGCTGCAGAGCAGGATTGGCAGCCTGATCAGGATAGGCCCGCAGGTATAGCTCTACCGGATCCAGGTCGTGGTTGATGCACCATTGGGCGAATATAAGGATCATCATTTGCTCGTCCCGTTCATAATTGGCGATGATTTGCTCTTCCATCTCTTTGCGGCCCATTGAAAAATCCCCTTCCAGGCGGTAATATGGGTTCATTATAGCGAAAGTACAGGTGGATTCACAATGATTAAAAATGAAAAAATCAAAGCCGCCGAGGTTCATCTGACCGGTGTGGATGGAGAGGACTTGGGCATCGTTGCAACATCTGAAGCTCTGGCCATGGCCAGAAAGCTGAAGGTGGATCTCGTATGCACCTCTTTAATGAGTAGTCCCCCGCCCTGCCGATTAATTCGTGCGGGAGCCGCCAAGCAGGAGGCACAGCAGGAACGCAAACGCGAGCAGAAGCCCAAGCTCAAGGAAATTCGGCTGACTCCGAAAATAGAAGCACATGATTACGAAACGAAAAAGCAGCAGGCGGAGCGAATGCTGAAATCAGGCCATTCGGTATGGCTCGTTGTGCGCATTCAAGGGAAGGAAGGTCCGCAGGCGAAGGAGCTGCTGGAGGAATTGACGAAGGATTTAAGCGCGGCGGGCCGCAGGAAGACGGGGATTCAGCTCAGCGGCAAACAGGCGGCGGTGCAGGTGGACCCGATTTAATTTCATAGAATTAAAGGGAAAGGGCTTGCTGAAGGGGAGTGTTGTTCAGCAAGCCCTTAACTGAAATAGCTGATTCTAGTGAAGGTTTTCCCGGCTATTTTCAGTAGAATGGAAAAAATGTTAATTAACCTCAAGATCAATTGAATAACAAATTAAGCTTTATGGGTTATGAGATTTCGGGAATGGAGGCTCTTCATCCAATACAATGATTCTGCCGGTAATCACTCCGTTTTCGTCCCTGTGGAATAGCACCGCCCTGTAGATATCGTCAGCCCCCCCGCTGATGGAGAGCCGTCTATCCGAAAAACCAATTTGTCCTTCCTCGAACAACTGCTCAGGAGACTCCGTAGTGCTCCGACCATCGTCAAAAGTATAAATGATATTTCCCGCATCGTCATAGCTTACTTCCTTCACGGATTCGGGAATAGTTTCGCCGATCCTCTCGCCGTTACGTATCTTGGCCTTAAAATCTCTCATCCAGTTTCCCCATTCTTCTTCTGCATCGGTGTAGCGTTCGTTACTTCTCCAAGACGATAAAAGTGATTCCAAATAAGCTTCCGCCTTGACTGGGTCCGCTTTTGCCGCGTCGAGAGGGAGATCGAACAGCACCGCGGCGCCGGGATAGTCTTCTCTAGGTTGGATTTCCCCTGTAATTTCGTCATATCTAAACGCCTTGATGCTATAAAACGTGGTGCCGCTGCTGATCGCCAAATACACACCTTTGTCTGCAAATATTTCCACCTGATCGCATTCAAGGAGTCTGTACATGACGCCATCTATAACGGTCTCGCTGTATGCGCCGCTCATGGAAGCGATGTTAAACTGCCCTGGGTTCAGGCCTTTGATCAACGGCGAAACGAAGAACCGCTCCTTGCCATATTCAGGATCACGAGTATCCGGCATCGGCTTGCCATCCTGTCTCGCTATCGATACAACCACATATGTCCGGCCAGGATATATTTCCTCCGCGGAATGGGGAAATTCACTAAGACCTGCCCCCGAAACGAGACCATGCAGCGTAAAACGATAGTCTCCGGAAGTTTTAGTTTGATTAATTTGAATGGCATCTTTGCTCTCAAACGCATCCGCTAACAGCTTATCGCCCAAATGGTCGACGATTTGCTTGGCGCTGAATAACTGAGCGGCTGCATAAGCCGATACGGACAGTGCTAGCAGCAATACAGCGGCTAATAATCCAGCGGATAATCTTTTTCTATATTTATGCTTCATCTGACTGCGCTCCTTTAATTGATGGATTAGGCTCTCATTCAACTTGTCTTCGGGCTCAGCTGTGGAAGCTAAAGATTGTTTGAGCAATCGCTCCCAATCCGCGTCCTTCATGGGGAATCTACCTCCAATACTTTTCTCATTGTCTTGCGAGCTTTATGTAGTCTGCTCTTCACCGTTCCCGGTGGAATTCTCAGTGCCGAATAAGTTCTTTCAGCGTTAATACGGTGTAAAAGAAAAATTCCTTTTGACATAAAAAGCTTCCGCTAATACCGGGCTATTTATCTTCGAAAAGGTCCGGTAGGAGCTTTAAATATAAAATCTTTGGGGCTATGGGTGGTTCCACTTCGTTTTGATAAGGTGGCGTGGGATGTGGGATGAAATAGACGATATCGGACCTATCTATTGAATGGTTGGCACGAGTCTGCGAAGCATAGGCGGGGGGGCTTACGGAACTGAGCGACGTTATTGGGCGAAAAAGGGTCAGGTTCGAAATCTTACGGAACGGAGAGACGTTATTGCGTTCAAATTGCGAGTATTTTGATTCTGATTGCTCAAATAGAGGCGCTCAGTTCCGTTGTATACTATAAAGACGCCTGATGAAAGAAATAAGGCTGCAGAGTTCCGTTGCGGTGACGGATGAGCCAAGGGGAGGTCCGAATCTTGCAAGCAACGCCTGACGATAACTCCAACATGAAGCGGCATCAAGAGGAAGATTCAGATCCCGTTTTCTTGTCGAAGATTATAATTGGTCTGCAACAATTCTATTAAAATATGCTTGTCTGGGTCCCTGGATATCCAACGCATATCGAAATTTGTCTTCCCGGTTGGAAAAGTGTACATTAAATATAGTTGTGAAGGTAAAGTACTTTGGTCAATCAGGAAGAGGAGGAGTTATACAATGACAGCCAACTCGGCTCGTATGCTTGTTTTTGTCGGCTCTTATGCGGAAGCTTCAGATAGCGGGGTGTACGTTTATTCTCTCGACAGCACTACAGGGAAGCTGGCTCTGTTGGATCAAGCGGCGGGGTTGAAGAACCCGACGTTCTTAAACCTCGATGCCGAACGGTTAAAGCTGTATTCTATCGAAGAAACCGAGACCGCCGCAGGACGTTCGGGAGGTGCTGTTTCGTTCGGCATTGACCCCCGGCAAGGAACGATTACCCGGCTGAATCAGGCTGCTACGGTTGATTCTCCAACCTGCCATATTCAGAGAGATGCGGAGGACCGTTATCTGGTTGTAGCCAGCTACCACGGAGGGAAGGTAGGCCTGCTCTCTCTTCACGAGGACGGAACCGTCGGCAAGCTTCTCGATACGAAGCAGCACGAAGGCCGCAGCGTTCATCCCGAACGCCAGACCCAGCCCCATCCTCATTCGGCCTTCTTCAGCCCGGACGAACAATATGTTTATGTGCCGGATTTAGGCCTCGACCGCATTATGACTTACCGCATCGATAAGGTGAAGGAAGCCTTGGTACATATCGGCGAGACAGAAATTCATCCGGGAGCGGGGCCCCGTCATCTCGTTTTCCATCCGGAAGGCAAATATGCCTATGTTATTAACGAATTGGATTCGACGATCACTTCCTTGCGTTACGATGCTTCGACGGGGAAGCTCCAGCCGATGGAGACCGTTCCGACGCTGCCTGCGGATTACCATGGGGAAAATACATGTGCCGAAATTACAATATCGCGGGATGGCCGTTTCCTGTACGGCTCGAACCGGGGACATGACAGCATAGCGGTCTATTCCGTTGATGGAGAATCCGGCCGGCTGACCCTGATTGAACATGTATCGACCGAAGGAAAGCATCCCCGCCATTTCGCGCTGACCCCCGACGGAGATTTCTTGATCGCGGCTAATCGGGATACGAATAATTTGACGGTATTCCGGGTGGACCGGGAGAGCGGCAAGCTGACGTTTACCGGCAGCTCCGTTCCGGTTCCCAAGCCGGTTTGTGTGCAGATGGCCTATTTTTCCGCATAATTTATGCCTGAGAAAGCTCAATAGCACGTAAATTAGGGAAAGCAGCGGTTTCAGTCCGAAACGCTGTTTTCCTGTTTTTTTGCATTGGCTAAAAGTCCCGGGTAACTCTCGCGAAGTAATGGTTAAGCCAATATCGAAGCAATGTCATGATGAGCGACCGCGCTTAGAGGAAGGTTTAGACAACCGACTCCGTTGGAGTGCGGGCGGATACGTTCCGAAGGTGAATTTCCTGCGATAATGCATCAATTTTGAAGCGATTCATACCGCTCGTGAGAAAAGCCTGCGATAATACATCAATTTCGGTCTCAAATCACCCGATTACCCCTGGAACGAGAAAAAAGATGTATTTTTTCAGGCTTTGCTGCGGACATGGAGCTAACCAGCCAAAAGCGTGCAGATTTGCATGCTTTTCAGCGGTCGTGGCAGTGAAATGGACAAAACCCTGCCTTAAGGGGATAATAGTCGAAGGCCGGCGAATGACAAATATTGTGCAACAATTGGTCATACTTTTTTGCTGCAATGACGTAAACAACGATCAAAAAATGATACAATATTACCTGTTCTATGAGATTCAACAGGAAAAGAGGAAAACAGATGGAAACCATTCAACAAGCGATCCGCCGGAAAGCTGCCGGATGTACGTGCGGGAATCATCATCCGCTGGCACTGGAGACAATCATGATCGAAGCGGGTGCTTTAAAATATGTAGCTCCCTATTTAATAGAAAACTCCTGGAGGCGAACGGTTATCGTTGCCGATGACCATACCTGTGAGGCGGCGGGCCAACAGTTGATGGACCGCTTGTCTGCAGCGGGGATAGATTGTCATCTATGTCTGGTTAAGCCTGATCGGCAGGGGGATGTGGTGGCGGATGAGGCGGCGCTCGTTCAAGTGATGCTCGAGATTTCGCCGGACGATGACATTCTTGTTGCAGTGGGGGCAGGCACTATTCATGATATGGTCCGATGGATCGCCAGTAAAATGAACAAGCCTTTCGTTTCGGTTCCCACGGCTCCATCCGTTGACGGCTTTACTTCCAAAGGAGCCCCGATTCTGATCCGGGGGGAGAAGAAGACGATTCCGGCCGGAGCACCGGTCGCCCTGTTCGCGGACCTGGAGGTTCTGGCCAAGGCTCCGGCTGCACTGATCGCCGCGGGCTATGGCGACATGCTGGGCAAATATACGTCCTTGTTCGACTGGACCTTTTCTCACTGGATAGCAGACGAGCCTTACTGTCCGGCAGCGGCAGAGATAACCGCGGAAGCATTATCCGCCTGTGTTGACCATACAGAAGAAATCGCCAGAAGAAGCGAGGAAGGCATCCAGATTCTAATGAGCTCGCTGATCCAATCCGGATTGGCCATGCAGCTATTCGGACAATCGCACCCGGCCTCCGGCTCGGAGCATCATTTATCCCACTATTGGGAAATGGAATATTTGCGTCTTGGAAAGAAGCAGCTGCTGCACGGAGCGAAGATCGGAGTGGCGAGCATGGAGATTTCCGCACTCTATCACAAGCTTGGCTCGTGCGGTGAATTTCCTCTTCGCTCCGGTTTGGAAAGCACGGATTTGGTTAAGGGAGATAGGATCCTTGCCCGCTGGGAAGACATCCGCAAGCGGATCAGCGAAATTCCGTCTCCCGATCGTCTGCGGGAATTGCTCGGACGAATGGAAGGGCCGACCGCTCCGGAGGAGCTGGGCATCGGCAGCGAGCTGCTGCAGCGCAGTATGCGGGAAGCTCACCGGGTTCGCGACCGATATACTTTGCTCAAAGCGTTCAATGAGCTTGGAGCGGGCTCTGCCCATCTGACCTAGAAGCCGTAAGGGCTGCTGGAACATTTTGTGAGGGAGAACTTTATGGAATTTTACGTTCATTATTTATCTTTCTTCGTCATTACTGCCGAAGGGGAGGACACAGCGTCCGGTAAACGGTACAGGCATTATCAAACCATGGATGCCGAGCAATATGAGGCCAGCGAGCTGAAGCAGTTTCTTGACGGGGAGTTCGCAAGAATCAGCAAAAGAAAAGTAGAGAGAAATCCGAGCTCAGAGCAGACTCCTACCAAAATCGGGCGGTTCGTGGTCGAACCCGGTCATGAATGGACGAGCAATCCGAATTATAATTTGTTCCAAGGATTACGGCAGGCGGGCAGTCCGGATGAATTTCAGCGGCTCGCCGACGATATGGTTCAAATGTACATGGATACGAGCGCTGTTCGTGGCGGAGCGTTCATAGTAGCGAGCGCCAAATTGCCGTCCTATTTCGACGAGCCCTTCGTCTTTGTCATGAAGTGCGATTTCGAGCCGAAGATTGCCCGGATTTCCGAAGTAAGCCTTGTGGCTCAGGTGGAAATGGCCATCAGCGCCCGCAACATCAAGTCGATTCAGTATCCCTATATGCCGGAGGACGGAATGCTGGAGGAACAGGAGCTGAAAATCCATCAGGCTTCGCATGCCCGTTATTTTGAAGATTTCTTGAAGTTCGTCACCTATGAGAAGCCGATGCCCGAGATTGTGAATGAACAGGTTGTTCATATGGTGCATCAGTATATTGAGCAGAAATGGGAGGAGCAGTCCTCTGAGGAAAGACTGGATGAGGAAGAGAAGCTGGAGATATGGGCGGCGAGCGACAAGCGGGATAGCCTGCAGGAAAAGTGGGAGCACGAGCAGGTCATGGAGGCGGCTGTCCAGCTCACTCAGCATAAGCAGGATCTGGAGCTGAAATTCAAGCTGGACGGAGTCACGATCAAAGGGCAATTGGCCGATTATGGGAACAAACTGCACCTGGCCCGCCTGGGAGACCGGTATGTCGTCCTCATTGAAGGGGATTCCTTTCAGTTCGAGAAGGGAGTATCCCCTGTAGAGCTGCTGAAGCCGCAAGAACTGACGGAGGTGCTGAAGAGAATCGACGGGGAATCATCCGAATCGTCTTCGGAATAGCCTCGTATGGAAGCTGTGTGCTGGGGAAGCCGGATGCTTGGCCGGATTCCTTCAGCAACAGTGAAAAGCGGAGAATAAACCTTGAAATTTGTCCGCCACTTGGAAACGAAGATTTGACTTCGGTGCGATCCCCATTAATATTCGGTTTTCGTTAAGGGGATCATCCTCGTCCGGCGGCAGCCCATCATTCCGGCTCCACTATCGTACACCTCATTCTTTGTGATAACCATTTGCGAAATAAATATAAATCATGCCGATAGGGGCAATTAACGGACTAAACATATATAGCAACATTATTTTGATTAGTTTCCATATCACCATCAGAGGCAAAGCCAAAATAATAGCATAACCGCCCATCAAAGTATTAATCAAGTCGTCCCATAAAACTGCCGCGAAAGGAAATAAAAAACCGGCTAATAAAAAATAGACCGTTAATAATGCACTGCTGCTATGCTGATCTTCAAAATTCATATACAGAAAAAAGCCCGTTACCGCAATCGAAATAAGGTACGACTTTACTAAATATTGAGTATTCACCCCCAAAAACAATTTTTTAAAAAGACCTAAAATAGTAGACAATGCAAAATGCTCCTTTCTTAACGGATGGTCCACAGAAACTGATACAGTGTCTGTTTTACTTCGATAGTTTTCGCCCAGCCGGCGGGATGGCGGGTAAAGACCCGGAACGGACTGCCGGCCGGTTAACCAGGTATATGCTGCACGCGATCATTATCAATCCCAGCAGAAGCAAGAGATGGAACGGCTCGTGCAAAAATAATGTGCTGGTCATAACCGCTATTAGCGGAACAAGAAACGTGCTGGCCGCAACTCTGCTGGTTTCGCCTGAACGGACCAGCGTGAAATAGATGACCCAGGCTGTGGGAATCCCCAGGATAGTGCCGAACAGCAGGCCTGACAAATAAGGAACGTTCCAGACGATGTCCGACCACGACTCCATCATCGTACCGGCTCCGGTAAGCAATAAGCCTCCGACCATGCTCTGAATGGCAACGAGCCATAAGGGGTCGGCTTCACCTCCTTCTTTCTTCAGGAAGACAGCGCCAAACGCCCAACTGACGGCTGTCAGCAGGGCGAGCACTACCCCGATAATGGAGAAGCTTCCGGATAGCCCGTCTGCGCTGATTACGGCCACACCGACAAAACCGAGCAGCAGCCCTATGCTCTTCAGTACGGACATCGATTCTCCAAGCCATAGCCACGCCATCAACCCGACCAGAACGGGCTGAAAATAGACCAGGGCAGAGAACAACCCTCCCGGCATATAGGTTAATCCTACGGTCTGTAAACCGAAGAAAAGGAAGACGTTTAATAAGGAAGAGACCAAATACAGCTTGAGATTTTGTCTGAGACGGATGTTCCTCCAGCGTGGGAGTGCCACCAGCATCAGGGCCAGTCCGCCAAGGAATGTGCGCAAGCCGGCGAATAGAACCGGAGGAGTATAGACCAATGCGATTTTATAGATCGGCCAGGAAATACCCCAGATCAGAACAAGGGCGGCAATTAATCCTATCGTTTGTATTCGTGAATGTTGTGACATGCTGCCAGGACTCCTTCCGGTAAGTCAATGATGAAAGTTTTTAAAACACTCTACATTATCGAACAAAAATCCTGATCTGTAAATATGTCTTGGTGAGAAGGCAAGCGCCCCCCGGAAAGACAGGGGAAAAGCATCAAGAAAATTAGCTTGACCGAAGGGGTTCTTCCCTATTTGCATAGCTTGTCCTATGTGTTAAAATGGAAGTAATCAACATACAATAAAAAATGTGACCGTCAGGTGGTGGCACACCTAACGGTCAAAGTCACGATTAAGCGTGGTGGCTGAGCAGAAGGACAAGGAATAGACCGTTACCCTCCTGACATAAGGGCGGTCTATTTCTTTTTGTGGAACCCAAGGATCAGAACGACTAATGTAGCGAAGCTTATCATTAGTGTAAACGCTTGGTAAACTTCCACGGGCTTCACCCCCTTTCCAGGGGATTAGCCTCCGCGCTTAAAATTAATTCTATATGGTTAATTATACCAGATTTATGGGCTCAGGGGAATGTCTAAATAGACGATTGCCTGCTTCGGAGACAGGAGTAAATAAAAAAATTTCAAAAAAATGGATTGACATCTGTTATGGGCAATGGTAACATGCAATTATAATTCCAAGTAAATGCATGGGAATAATAATTTACGGTAATCGATGAAAGTCGACCGGATCACCGGAGACACAAACCACACCTGACAAGGGGGGGATTGTGTCTTTTTTTAATATAAGAAGGTATAAGTTTTCATCTATACCTGTTCTTATATTTCATCGGTAAACGCGCACGTCCTAGGGACGGCGATAGCCGTTTATCCTTGGTGCTTGTTTGTTAGAACGGGCAGAGATAGATGAATAAAACTACGGAAGAGGAGAGAACCCAAAATTGAAACTGCAAAGCAAAGGGCTGCTGATAGCAATCATGGCCATACTGCTGGCCCTGACCGCCGCATGCTCAAGCGGCCGGTCGGATTCTTCTGTGTCGGCTTCGGGAAAGGGGCCTGCGAATTCCTCCGGGAACAAGCCGGCGGTTGAGCTGCTGAATGTATCCTATGATCCAACCCGGGAGCTGTATGAACAGTTCAACCGGTCTTTCCAGGAGCTTTGGCTGGAGCAAACCGGTCAGACGGTGACCATCAAGCAATCCCATGGGGGCTCCGGAAAGCAGGGGAGATCCGTCATTGACGGCCTTAAAGCCGATGTCGTCACGCTTGCGCTGGCCTACGATATCGAAGAGATTCAGGCTGCGGGATTGATTTCGGAAGGCTGGCAGCAGCGGCTGGAAGCCAACAGCTCGCCTTATACGTCAACTATCGTTTTCCTGGTGCGCAGCGGCAATCCGAAGGACATTAAGGATTGGGACGATTTGATCAAGCCGGGGATTTCCGTCATTACACCGAATCCGAAAACGTCGGGGGGCGCCAGATGGAACTATTTGGCCGCTTGGGGCTATGCCGTCAAAAAATACAACGGTGAGGAAGACAAGGTGAAAGAGTTTATCGGTGCCCTGTTCAAAAATGTCCCTGTCCTCGACTCCGGAGCGCGCGGCGCAACGACGACCTTCGTGGAGCGGGAAATCGGGGATGTGCTGATCGCCTGGGAGAATGAAGCTTTCCTGGCCATTCATGAACTCGGCAAGGATAAATTCGAAATCGTCATTCCCTCCATCAGTATTTTGGCGGAACCGCCGGTGGCCGTCGTAGACAAGGTGGTGGATCAAAAAGGTACCCGGGAGGTCGCCGAAGCCTATTTGAAATACCTGTATTCCGAAGAGGGGCAAAGAATAGCGGCGGAGAATTACTATCGTCCGCGTTCGGAGGAAGTCGCCAAACAATTTGAGGAGCAGTTTCCGAAGCTGGAGCTGTTAACCGTGGATGAAGATTTTGGCGGGTGGCAGAACGCGCAGCAGGTACATTTTGCGGATAACGGCACTTTCGATCAAATTTATGGTCCTTGACCTTGTCGAGGAAAGAGACGCATCCGCCGATCGGTGCGATCGGAACTATATAAAGAGAAGGCTTAAGGGATGGTCTACAGCCATCCAAAGCATATTGGAGTGACTCCGGGTGAGAAGAAAAGAAAATCGTTTGCCGGGCTTCGGTTTATCGATGGGCTTCACTTTGTTTTATTTGGGCATTGTCGTGCTGCTGCCTTTATCGGCGATCTTTCTGCAAACATTCGAAATCAGTTGGGAACGGTTCTGGGAAATCGTGCTCGCCCCCCGCGTGCTCGCTTCCTTTCGGGTCACCTTCGTGACGGCTTTGCTCGCGGCACTGGTTAATGCCGTATTCGGGCTGCTGGTGGCCTGGGTTCTGGTCCGTTACTCCTTCCCGGGCAAAAAGCTGATCGACGGCATGGTGGATTTGCCGTTTGCCCTTCCGACCGCCGTTGCCGGGATCTCGCTAACCGCGATCTATGCGGAGAACGGATGGGGGGGAAGCCTGCTCAAGCATGTCGGAATTCAGGCCGCATTCACTCCGCTTGGCATTACGATTGCGCTAGTTTTTATCGGATTGCCCTTCGTCGTCCGGACGGTTCAGCCGGTGCTGCAGGAGCTGGAGAAGGAAGTGGAGGAAGCTGCCGTATCTCTGGGTGCCTTCCGTTGGAGGACCTTCCGCAGTGTCCTTCTTCCTCCGCTGCTGCCCGCGTTACTGACCGGTTTCGCCCTGGCCTTCGCCCGGGGAATCGGTGAATACGGCTCGGTCGTGTTTATTTCCGGCAATATGCCGATGAAGACGGAGATCGCTCCGCTATTGATCATGACGAAGCTGGAGCAGTACGACTACGCGGGAGCAACGGCTGTAGCGCTGGTCATGCTGGTAATCTCCTTCGTGCTGCTGCTGCTGATCAACTTCATGCAGTGGAGGCTAAGCCGGCGAATGCTTCGGAGTTAAGACATCGGCGTCATTTTAAATTAGTGGGAGGGGGGAGAGAAGTAATGGGGTGACGACAGCTTCAGCCCGGACACCTGCGGCCGCCCGGCCGCAGCATATTACGGAAGCGCGCAGTGTACAGTGGCTGCTCATCGGCTTGGCGCTATTCTTTCTTGGGGTCGTGCTGGTGCTTCCCCTGATTTCTGTATTTACACAGGCTCTGAAAAAAGGGATCGAGGCCTATCTGGCCGCCGTGATCGATCCGGATGCGCTGGCGGCCATTCGCCTGACATTGATAACCGCCCTGATCGCCGTGCCTTTAAATACGCTCTTCGGTATCGCGGCTGCCTGGGCGGTGACGAAATACCGCTTTCGCGGCAAGCAAGCGCTGGTTACCCTGATCGATCTGCCGTTTGCCATATCACCGGTCATCTCGGGGCTGATCTTCGTCCTGTTATTCGGCTCCAGGGGGCTCTTCGGTCCTTATCTGGAGGAAATGAATCTGCAGATCATTTATGCTCTGCCGGGAATTGTGCTGGCCACGCTGTTCGTTACGTTTCCGTTCGTTGCCCGGGAGCTGATTCCTCTGATGCAGGCCCAGGGTACGCTCGAGGAAGAGGCGGCGATGACGCTGGGAGCCAGAGGCTGGCAAATTTTCAAACGGGTAACCTTGCCGAACATCAAATGGGGGCTGCTGTACGGAATGATTCTGTGCAACGCCCGCGCCATGGGGGAGTTCGGCGCCGTTTCCGTCGTATCCGGGCATATCCGGGGACAGACCAACACGCTGCCGCTTCATGTGGAAATTTTGTATAACGAGTATCAATTTTCCGCTTCATTCGCCGCCGCTTCTCTGCTTATGCTGCTGGCGCTGCTTACTTTGGCCGCCAAAAGCTGGGTGGAATGGAAGCACGGCCGCGAGCGGGAAGCACAGGGAAAGGAGGATAGCGTACATGCAGATTGAAGTCGAGGGGCTTAGAAAGCATTACGGCGATTTCGCGGCCTGCACGGAGGTAAGCTTCCGCATCGGCCAAGGCAATCTGATCGGATTGTTGGGGCCGAGCGGAGGAGGCAAGACGACGATTTTGCGTCTGCTCGCTGGCCTGGAGGTGCCCGATGCGGGGGAGATCCGTTTCGACGGCCGGCGGATTAACGAGGTCCCCCCGCAGAAGCGCGGGATCGGATTCGTTTTTCAAAATTATGCGTTGTTCAGGCATATGACCGTTTACGATAATATCGCCTTCGGCCTGAGCATTCGGAAGGCTGGAAAGGCCGATATTCGCCGCCGGGTAGAACAATTGCTGGCGTTAACCGGCCTGCAGGGGCTGGAGCGCCGTTATCCGCACGAGCTGTCCGGCGGACAGCGGCAGCGGGTCGCCTTCGCCCGAGCCCTGGCACCCGAGCCCCGGCTGCTGCTGCTGGATGAGCCATTCGCCGCCATTGACGCCAAGGTGCGCAAGGAGCTTCGCTCGTGGCTGAAGGAAATGATAAGCCGGGTCGGGGTGACGACGATTTTCGTCACCCACGATCAGGACGAAGCGGTGGAGGTGGCCGACGAAATCATTATTATCCATCAAGGAAGGCTGGAGCAGATCGGCACACCGATGGAGATTTACAACCGTCCGGCAAGCCCGTTCGTAGCGAAGTTTATCGGGGAATCCAGCCTGATCGGAAATCCGTCGGCCTTCCGAAGCTTCGCCGGCATAGCGGAGGGGGCGCAGGCGATCGTTCGCCCCGAATTTATCGAAGTCGGAAGCGAACGGGAGCTGTCTACCCCATCAGCCGCTGAACCGGGTGTCGTCAAGCAGTTATTTTTCCGCGGCAGCAGCTGGCTCGTGGAAGTAGAGGCGGGGGGCCAGACGCTGTTCGCCTACCGTTCCCTGGAATCCGCTCCTCTAACCGCGGGACAGGAGGTGCTGGTGCTGATACACCGGCTGTATCTGTATGCCGGCGGGCAGATGCAGACGATTGAGAACCAGGGCAAATACGATCCGATGCCTGTGCATATTTAGGAATCCGCGAGGTGATGGTGACGGGAAACTTCGTATATCTGGAACGGACACTGCCATAAGGGGGGATAGCAATTTCCTTAAAAGCTGGAGGACTACTTACCATGCACGATGCAACGCCTGCCGGGAAAGATGCGCGATGGGAAACCCTCTATAATGCTAACGTTGAGAGGATGTAAGGTGAACTGACAAATCACGCGCAAAAGTACATGTCTTTGAGACCACTTTAGTTAAAATGAGCCAAAGACATGCGAAAGTGCAGTTAAATTCGGCCATTTCGCTGATTTTCGGATTTTTCCGGCGATTGACCTGCAGTTTTGCTTGTCTTCTTCCATATTTGGCAGATCCCGCTAAATTGACATGCACTTTTGCTTGTCTTTGGGCGATGCTGTCCGGTTGGGACGGCACCGGAATGATGGATTCAAGGGGGGGACGCGATGAGAAGCTATCCGATGTTCGCCGACCTTCGGGGAAAGCTATGCGTCGTTGTCGGCGGCGGGCGGGTCGCAGAGCGGAAGGTCGCTTCACTGCTGGCTAGCGGCGCCCGCGTCAGGGTGATCAGCCCCTCGTGTACGGAGCGGCTGCGCGAGCTGGGGACTCATGGGGAGATCGAGCTTGTGGCAAGAAGCTTCGAGCCCGCAGATATTAATGACGCGTTGCTGGTCCTGGCGGCTACGGACGATGCCGCGACGAACTTGCTCGTCAGCCGGTCGGCCGGTCCGCATCAATGGGTCAACGTGGCCGACCGCCCGGACCTCTGCAGCTTTACCGTTCCGGCGGTGGTGGAACGCGGGGCGCTCCGGATAGCCGTCGGTACGGAGGGCCGGTGTCCCGGGTTCGCCAGGAAGATGAAGGAATGGCTGCAGGGCATCATCGGCCCCGAATATGGGGAGCATCTGAATTTTGTGGCCGCATGGAGAACCCGGGCCCGGACCCTGATGCTCTCCCCGGATTCCCGGCGGGAGCTGATGGATCGTCTGCTGGACGACGCTTTGCTCGAGTTGACCCGCAGGGGGGACCGGGCGGCCAGAGATCGGGAGGCCGAGCGGTTCGCCGCCGGACTTCTCGGCAGGAAGGAGGGATGATTTGAAGAAAACAGCGGTGCTGGTCGTTGCTCACGGTTCTCCTGATCCGGGTTGGGTGGAGCTTGTCGATGAGACGGTTCGTCAGGCCGGGCTTCGGCTTCCGGTACATATTGGGTATTTGGGCGGAGTGCCGGAGCGGGGCATTGCCGCACAATTGATTCGTCTGGAACGAATCGGGATGCGTCATGTGCTGGTCGTACCGTTATTCGTATCGGAGGGAAGCACACACCTGAACGAAATCCGATACAGCCTCGGACTGATTCCTGCTCCTGCTGTGGCCACGGATCTGCAGCGGCTGATCGTAAAGGTCCGCTTGCACTGGTGTCCTCCGCTAGAGGACGATGTCCGGATCATGCGAATCTTGGAGGAGCGGCTGCGGGAGCTGTCATCTGTCCCGGCTGGGGAGGCGCTGCTGACCGTAGGTCACGGCAGCGCGGTTCCGGGCTTTCAGGAGGCGTGGGAAAATTTGCTGCTGCGGGTGACGGAGCGGTTGAGACGGCAATTCGGTTTCAGCGCCGCCGCCTACGCGACATTAAGGCCGGATACGGTGGCCGCGCAGGCGAAAGCTCTGCTGACCTGCGGCCGTTTGCTTGTGCTTCCGCTGTTTTTGAGCGAAGGCTATTTTACAAATCGGGCCATTCCCGACAGATTAGAAGGCATTCATTATTCATATACCGGGAAGGCATATTTGCCGCACCCGCTAATAGCTGACTGGATTAGGCAAACGGTGGAGCAGGCTATGGAAACGCTATGGGGCGGGGCCGCTGTGAAAGCTCATTAAGGTGAGAATCACGACTATACTGCTAAAATGACAAATTCCCCTCGTCGGCTCCATGACTATACAAGATGAGGAAGGAAGCAAGGAACGGCAGTATAGGGAAGGTTGGGAGCGGCGGAGGGAAACTGGCTGAATTCATAAGAGACGGAGAGTGAAAGAACCGTGACGGAAAAGCGGAATTGGAAGTGGGCAGACGATCCGAATTTAAACAAGATGGAGCTTACCAAGCTGGAGAAGGACGGTCTGGATGTTATCGAAACGATAATCGACAAGTACTCGAAGGAGGGCTGGCAATCGATCGAGCCGTCGGATCTGGACCGGTTCAAATGGGCGGGTATCTACCAGCAGCGGCCCAAGGACGGCCACTTCATGATGCGGGTTCGCATTCCGGGAGGAGTGCTGTCGCATGAGCAGGCGGATGCCTTGGCGGGCATTGCCGAGGACTACGGACGGGATTTGATCGATGTGACGACCCGCCAGGCTATTCAGTATCATTGGCTGACTGTAGAGAGCCTCCCGGACATCTTCGAACGGTTGGCTTCTGTCGGGTTGTCCTCTTTCGAAGCTTGCGGGGATTGTCCCCGGACCATTGTAGGCAATCCGCTGGCAGGGATCGATCCGCATGAGGTATTGGATACGAGGCCGATTGTGGCCGAGTTGGAGAAGTTTTTTCTGGGCAATCGGGATTTCTCCAACCTGCCGCGCAAATATAAAATGTCCATCTCGGCCAACGTGTACAACACGGGCCATGCGCAAATCAATGACCTGGCTTTTACCCCGGCCCGCAAGACGATTAACGGCAAGGAAGAGATCGGTTTTCACGTGTGGGTCGGAGGCGGATTGTCGACCAAGCCGCATATGGCCCGGCAGCTCGACGTCTTCTGCCTCCCGGAGGATGTCGTTCGGGTAGCCGCCGGAGTCACTACCATCTTCCGTGACTTCGGCTACCGGCATAAGCGGACTCACGCCCGCCTGAAGTATCTCGTCGCCGATTGGGGGCCGGAGAAGTTCCGCGAGGAATTGGTCCGGGTCACCGGCGAGCTGCAGAGCCGTGGGGAGGATTTAATCCGGGGCTGGAATGCCGGATATTTCTACGGGATTCATGAGCAGAAGCAGAAGGGGCTGTATTACGCCGGACTGTCCGTTCCCGTCGGAAGAATGAATGCGGCGGAGATGCGTGAGCTGGCCCGTCTGGCTCGCGAATACGGGGACGGGACCATCGGAACGTGCAATTCGCAGAACGTCCTGATCCGCCAGATTCCGGCCGACAAGGTGGAAGCCTTCAAGGAGGAGTCTCTCATTGTCAACCGTTTCCGGTTAACGCCCAATACGTTCGTCGGCTATGCGGTCTCTTGCACAGGGATCGAGTACTGCAATCTCGCCGTCGTCGAGACGAAGGAAAGAATGAGGGCGCTCGCTGAGTATTTGGACGAAACGGTGGAATTGGATACGCCGCTCCGCATCCATATGGTCGGCTGCCCTAATTCCTGCGGACAGCATCAGATTGCCGATATCGGACTGCAGGGGGCGCTGGTGAGAACACCGGATGGTATGGTGGACGCCTTTGATGTCCATGTTGGCGGTACGTTGGAAGGCGAAGCGCGGTTTAACCGCAAGCTCAAGATCAGGGTGGATGTGAACCGGTTGGGCCCTTTCCTGGCGCAGTTGATAGGCGCCTATAAGGAAGAACGGCTCGAAGGGGAGACCTATTGGCAGTATGTGGAGCGAGTCGGGATCGAGACGATTCAGAGCCAGGCCGACAGTATTTTGACACCTGCTTGACGGAGCTTCGGAAAGTTTCTTGGACGATTACGATTCGTTGGAAAACTGCATCATCATATTTACGATACCTAAAAAGGAGGCATGGCTGATGCCGGAACAGCACACCGAGCCCTATTTGTATAAACTGGAAGCCATCTTGTCCCGGGAAAGGTTAATGACCGTCGTCGTCGTCTCATCCTCGGACGAGAAGGCTTTCACCTATGCGGAAAATCAACTGCTGCGGTACACGGTCGAACCGCCGGAAATCCGGTCGCTCGGAATTGTCGAGAAGAAGCCTCTCGGCCGAGACGGGGTCGGCTACTCGATTGAAACGCTGCAGTTCGATTAATCAAACTACCAGAGACATGGGGCGCTTGCTGCTTAAATCCACTCGGAGCCTGAGGCGGCTAAGCGGTGCAAAGTGAAGAAGCCATGGGAAAGGAGCCGGAGCATGAAGGCCGGGAAAGTATACTTTATCGGAGCGGGACCGGGGGATCCCGGCTTGATTCCGTTAAAAGGGATCAAAGCGTTGGAGGAAGCCCAGGTGGTCGTCTATGACCGGTTGGCGTCCCCCCAATTGTTGGCCTATGTGAAGCAGGGCGCCCGCTTCGTGTTTTGCGGCAAGGAAGCGGGAAAGCATTCGATGGCACAGGAGGAAATTAACGAAATCCTCGTCCGTGAAGCTCTGCGCGGGAAAAAGGTAGCCAGGTTGAAGGGCGGGGATCCGAGCATCTACGGCCGGGTGGGAGAAGAGGCGGAGGCTTGCGCCAGACATGGGATTCCGTTCGAAATTGTCCCCGGCGTCACTTCCGGCATCGCAGCGGCTTCTTATGCCGGTATTCCGCTCACCCACCGCGAATGGAGCTCGAATACGGCCTTCGTCACCGGGCATCGCTGCGCGGGCAATGAGGGGAAGGAGACGAATTGGCAGGCAGCCTCCGGCTTCGACACCCTCGTGGTCTATATGGGGGTGAAGAATTTGCCGTATATTCGGCAGCGGCTGATTGAATGCGGCAAGCCCCCGGCCACCCCGGCAGCGCTGGTCCGGTGGGGAACGACCGGCGATCAGCGTACGCTCGCCGGCACCCTTGATAATATCGCCTCCAAGGCGCAGGAGGCGAACTTCGAGGCGCCGGCGATCCTGATCATCGGTGAGGTGGTCCGGCTTAGGGAAACTCTTGGCTGGTACGAACAAAAGCCGTTATTCGGCCGCAAAGTGCTGTTGTTTCAATCCGAACCTGCTACTCGGGGGGACGGCCGGCTTCTCGAGCAATGGGGCGCCGAGACGGCGGAGGTTCCGGTCCTTCCGGAACCCGCATTGGAAGCGGAACGAGTACTCCAGGCTGCGGAGTCCAGCGATTGGATCGTGTTTGCGGATGTATGGGAGGTGCAGTTTTTCTTCCAAGCCTTGCATGCGGCGGGAAGGGATATCCGCAACATAAATACCCGTATGGCGGCACTCAACGAAGGAGCGGCGGCGGAGCTCGCCCGAAGAGCGATAACGGTTGAATACGACTTTTCTGCGGATTACGCAGCCGGATCGGGAGTGCGGCCCGGGGTGCTTGGGAGCCGGATCGGCCTGCAGGAAGGAGCCCGCATGCTGCTGTTATCGCCCGAGTACACCGGAATTAACGCCCCCTATTCGGAAGATGGGGTTTGCTGGCTATTGGCCGGCATGTCCCGGCAGAAGATTCGGGCTACCGCTTATCTGGCGGAGCTGTTCCGGGAGCGCGGCTTCGATACGCTCTGGATTGGCGATGTCCGTGCTATGTACGCTCTTCAGGAATTGGCAAATCGAGAGCCGGAGCTGGCTTCCAGGCTGCTGTGCATTCCCGAATTCATATGTGTAGGCGAGGGAACGGCGGCCGTAGCCGGAGCTTATGGCTGGAAGGTGACCCGGACTATTCGTGAAGGGGAATCGTTTGTCATAGATGCCGTGGAATGGCTGAATGAGAGCCGCATGGAAGGAAGCGCACTGCATCAGGAATTCGCCGGTTAAGGCGGAACGACGCGAGGAGGGAAACTTATGCCCGGTAACCAGTGGTTGTACGAAACGCTGACAGAGGAACAGTATCGCGGTATCAATGCAGAACTGGAAAAATTAGATTCGCTGGAGGTCATCAAATGGGCTTACGGCCATTATGCCGACGAGCTCGTCTATGCCTGCAGCTTCGGTGCGGAAGCGATCGTGCTGATTGATCTCATCAGCAAAGTGCGCAAGGATGCCAAGGTGATTTTTATCGATACCCATGTCCATTTCAAGGAGACCTACGAACTAATCGTCCGTGTTCAGGAGCGGTATCCGGCTTTGCGAATCGAATTCATCGAGCCGGATCTGACGTTGAGCGGGCAGGCGGCCGTCTATGGGGATAAATTGTGGGAGAGCGACCCTAACCTGTGCTGCCGGATGCGTAAAGTGGAGCCGTTGGCACGGGCGCTGAGTGGGCTGGCGGCCTGGATGTCCGGGCTGCGCAGGGAACAATCTCCGACAAGGGCCCATGTTCAATATGTGAATCGGGACGATAAGTTTCGCTCGATCAAAATCTGCCCGTTGATCCACTGGACGTGGGACGATATATGGGAGTACATCCATACTTACGATTTGACCTATAACGAGCTGCATGATCGCGGTTACCCGAGCATCGGATGCGAAACCTGCACGCTTCCGGTGTCCGGAATCGGCAGCTCCAGAGCCGGAAGATGGGCGGGCAGCGGGAAGACCGAATGCGGTCTTCATCAATGACGAACTCTTCAAACGGCCGATTCTGCGATGACTACAATCTTTTGGAATACGAAGGGGATGGAGCCAAATGAGTATCAATACCCCCCATGGCGGGGAACTGATCCACCGGATAGATGCCGACGCGCAATATGTATCACTGACGCAGGAAATAGAGCTGGATAATATCGCTTTATCGGATCTGGAACTAATCGCCATCGGGGCGTACAGCCCGCTGACCGGTTTCATGGGAAGAGAAGATTACTTGTCCGTCGTGCAGAATATGCGGCTGGCCGGCGGCCAAGTCTGGAGCCTGCCGATCACGCTGCCCGTAACGGTGGAGACAGCCCGGCAGCTAAAGCAGGGCGAGCGGGTGAAATTAGTTCAGAACGGGATTGTCTATGGAGTAATGGAGGTAGAGGAAATCTTCGTTCCGGACAAAAGGCTGGAGGCAGAGCAGGTCTACCGGACCTCCGATCAGGCCCATCCGGGGGTCAGAAATTTGTTCTCCCGTCCCGATGTGTATATCGGCGGGCCGGTGACACTGGTTAGAAGGCCGAAGAAGGGTGCCTTCGCCGATTATTATCTTGATCCCTCGGCAACGAGAAGCTTGTTTGAAGAGCGGGGGTGGAAGACGGTCGTCGGTTTTCAGACCCGCAATCCGGTTCACCGGGCGCATGAATATATTCAAAAATCGGCGCTGGAAATCGTAGACGGCCTGTTTCTGAATCCGCTGGTCGGCGAGACGAAGGCAGACGATATTCCTGCGGATGTCCGAATGGAGAGCTATCGGGTGCTGCTGGAAGCCTATTACCCGAAGGATCGCGTGTTTCTGGCTGTATTCCCGGCCGCCATGCGTTACGCGGGGCCGCGGGAGGCTGTTTTTCATGCGCTGGTCCGCAAAAATTACGGCTGCACCCACTTTATCGTCGGCCGTGATCATGCCGGTGTCGGAAATTATTATGGAACCTATGAGGCGCAGCAAATCTTCAGGCGGTTTTCCGGGGAGGAATTGGGAATCACGTTGTTGTTCTTCGAAAACAGCTTCTTCTGTACAAAATGCGGAAATATGGCCTCGACCAAAACTTGCCCGCATCCGTCCGAGGATCGGGTTGCACTGTCCGGAACAAAGGTAAGAGAAATGCTGAGCCGAGGGGAGGCGCCGCCGCCGGAGTTCAGCCGCAAGGAAGTGGTAGAGGTATTGATTCGCGGAATGCGGACGGAAGCTGCCGTCAAGAAGTAGAGAGATGTGAAGAGGTTGCAAGGGCTGACTGATTCTAGAGCTTGACGCAGAAATAGAAAAGGATGGAGGAATGGAGCATGTCGAATTCATCGGCCGCGGAAAATATTGTCTGGCATGCGGCATCTGTTACCAAACCCGATCGGCATCGCTTGAACCGGCACAAAAGCTGCGTGTTATGGTTTACCGGCTTGTCCGGTTCAGGCAAATCTACGCTGGCCAATGCGGTGCAAACCAAGCTGCATGAATTGGAAAAGCGCTCCTACGTGCTGGACGGGGACAACATCCGCCATGGCTTAAGCAAAGGTCTCGGCTTCAGCGCCGAAGACCGCAGGGAGAACATTCGCAGAATTGGCGAAGTCGCCAAACTGTTCGTCGATGCCGGAATCATTACGCTGACGGCCTTCATTTCTCCTTATCGCGAGGACCGGAATCTGGCGCGCGGGCTGCTTGAGCCGGGAGAATTTATCGAGATCTACGTCAAGTGCCCGTTGGAGGAATGTGAACGGCGCGATCCCAAAGGGCTGTATCAAAAAGCAAGAAACGGGGAAATTTCCGAATTTACCGGAATCTCCTCCCCCTACGAGGAGCCTTTGGCACCGGACATCGTCATTGACAGCTCCCGGAAATCGGTGGAAGAATCGGTTGAATTGGTGATTTCCTACTTATATGATTCATCCTTGATTTAGCTAAACGCCACTCCTACATCAAGCTGAAAAAATACAATTCGGACCTGATTATCCCATTGGTCGGCCGGGGCTTCTATATTTTTCCTCGAAGGAATATGCGGCCCATTGTGTCGAATTTGTCTGTAAAACTGCGTCAAGTCTTGGGGTTGTCTCATAAATCGAATTACGATTTTCCAAATCCCGCCTAGAGAGTTAATTTGGGCTGCAAAAAAAAGGACCCGTTCCCACTCCATAGTGGGATTTGAGGTCCTTTTTACTTCATTGTTGGGATGTTCCCGTCTTATGCAAACAATTCCGGGGCAGCACCGTCTATTGCTGCCCGGTCTCCGTCACGTAATCCTCAACGATATCTTCGGCCCGGATCGTTCCGATAAAGAACCAATCCATGTACAGATCACCGAATTTTTCATAAAACCAGTCGCTGCTGTATCGGCTGAAGCTTCCGAACAGGTCATAGAGGTCGCCAACGGTATTGTACCTCTTGTTTCCGGAATCATCGACCCATTCCACGACCTGGTTCAGGTCAACCTCTCTGATTTCATGCATTTGCGTATAGAGAATAGTGCCGTTAATTCTGTAGTAGATTTCTACAAGGTCCTCATATTCATGGCCCTTTAGCAATTGCCAGCCTTCCATCTCGCCGGTAGCCGGTTCGTGGGACAGGGGACGCTTCGCATCCGGATACCACTCCTTATAGGTCTCGAACGGAACTTCGCCTTGGGGTACAGTGCCGATATACGCAGTAGAGGTTGGCCCGTAAAAATGAACGTCCATCTCCATAATTTCGGCCACAGCTCTGATGGGGGCATAGGTCGTCCCATTGTACAGAATGTTGCTCGTTTCTACCGGAATTCCATGAACCTGGATGGCAATATCATTGAATACGGCTTCGATCGTGTCAAATCTCTTGTCCTCCAGCACGACCTCTTCTTCGGAGGCGGCGGCCGCCTGCGCTTCTGCGGCATCAATGACTTCATCCGGTACTTCTCCGGCCGGAAGCATTCCAATATAAGCGGTTCTAGTTTTGTCATAATAGATGACGTCCCAGCCCAGCATCTCGGCCAGATTTCGAACCGGAACATAAGTCGTGCCCTCATACAGCAAGTTGTTGCTGACAGAGGTGACCCCGTTCACCTTGACCTGGATTTGGTTGAATCCAACCTCAATTTTCTCGGGCTCCGCGGCCGAAGCATAGCCGGGCAGGAGCAGCAGGAAAGCCATCATTAGTGCGATCAAACTCTTTCTCATGGGCGGTCTTCTCTCCTTGATAGTAAGTAGTTTACCAGATTATAGCATCTTTTTAGTTCCGAAGCATCAATAAAATGAGACTTAAGGTGCAGAAATTTGTCCGACACATCGATTAAGATTGCAGCTCGCCAAACTTATTTCTGCAAATGAAGGCCGCAGGCTGGCAGATCATGGTACAATAGATAACGCGATATATTAGGATAAGGGAAAAGAGTAGGTCGGAAAGGACCGGATGAATTGTGGGGATAGGAGCTGAATCTATGAGCATTCGTAAAATAGGGGAACCGATCCAAGGCGTACATATTTGGACGGCCGCTTACGGACAAGAGGGCGGGGAAGACCGGATCTATGCCGTTTCCTCAGGGGAGCCCTGCGTATTATTTGTCATCGATCCTCATACGGCGGAATGCTTGGGCCGTTATTTGCTGGAAGGGGCGAAGCATTGCTGGGGCGTCGTAGCGGTCGATTCCGGTGTATATATCGGAGGGGACGGCAATTTGTACCGGTATACGCCGGAGCAAGGGGCGGTCAATCTGGGCAATGCGATTCCAGGGGAGCATTATACATGGCGTCTCGCCGCAGACAGTCAAGGCAGGGTGTACGGCGGATGCTATCCCGGAGGAAAGGTGTACCAATACGATCCGGCGGTAGGCGGCTTCCGGGATTATGGGCAGATCGTCGAAGGAGAGCAGTATACGCGCTGCATGAAGGCGTTGAATGACAAGCTGTATATTGGAGTCGGTACGAAGAAGCCGCATTTGATAGAATTGGATACGCAGACGGGGGTTGTGAGGGAGATTACACTTCCGGCCAAGTGGCAGGAGGAACAGCTGGTTTATGATCTCGACATTGCCTATCCGAAGCTATTGATCCGCATCACTCCTTCCAATGTGCTTCTCAGTTATGATCTGGAAACCGGAGAATGGGGCGATGAAGTGGAAGGGGTATCGGGCTTGTCTGTCTCGCCGCCCAGCGAGGAAGGGCTGGTGTACTTTGTTAAAGACGACGTTCTGCACTCCTATGATCCGCAGACGTCGGCATTGGCCCCGACATCCCTGGCCATGCCGCAGCCGGCTTCCGACTATGGATGGCTGGAATGGAAGAGCCCGGAATTCCCGGGGAAGAGCCTGGTCAGCGTCAACCGCGACGGAAGCTACTGGATTTATCATCCGGCTACGGACCGATACATAACGATGCGGCCGGAATTAACCGGACGCCCGATTACCCTGCAATCGTTGACCTGCGGACCGGATGGCCGAATTTGCATCGGAGGATATTTCGCCGGCGGATTTGCAAGCTATGATCCGGCAGCCGATAAGCTGGCGTCGTTCCAAGGAATCGGTCAGATTGAGAACATGCTCGCATTCGACGGCAAGCTGTACATGGGGGTCTATCCGAAGGCGATTCTGTTCTGCTATGATCCTGAAGAGCCCTGGGATTATGGGGTTAATCCGAAGCCTCTGTTCTCGCTGCAGGGGGATGAGCAGGACCGGCCCTTTGCTTTCGCCGCTGCAGGGGAGGAATTGGCGATCGGAACCGTATCCAGTTACGGGAGGCTGGGCGGAGCATTAACCTTATATCGCCCGCAGGAGGACCGCCACGAGGTCTACCGCAATATTATCGATAAGCAAAGCATCATTTCACTGGCTTACCATGATGGAACCATCTTCGCCGGGGGTACCGTATGGGGGGGACTGGGGGTTGTACCGGAGAAATCGGAGGCCGTCCTTCTCATGTGGGATACGGCAACGAGGACGAAGGTCTGGGAAGGCGTACCGGTTCCCGGAGAGAAGGCGATATCCGCTCTGGCGTTCGACAGTGACGGTTTCTTATGGGGATTAACGGCCGGTACTTTGTTCCGGTTTGACCCTGTGCGCAAGGAGGTGCTCGAGACGGTCCCGCTATTTCCTTTCGACTGGAAAGAGGTGCCCCATTACTGGAGGGGGGGCTATCTGCAATATCATTCCGACCACTCCTTGTACGGCACTACTTTGGGAAGGCTGTTCCAATATGAATTGAGCTCAGGCAAACTTAACATTCTGGACGACGAGGCCTTCTTGTTCGCCGGTGATCAGAACGGGAATTTGTATTTCGCACGCAATACGGAGCTTTATCAGTATTTACGGCAGGCTTGAGGCCGCCGGATCATAATTGCGCAAGCTAACGATACGGCCCATTGAAAGGATTCAAGTTCAGTGGGCCGTTGATTTGATTTTAAACTTTCCCTATGGCAAATATGTTAATGATGGGAAAAATAGAATACTCCTTTCATAGGTTGGGTTAGTGTTTTTTCGTCACGGTTTGACTTTGTAAAGCTAGATTCGATAGAATAAAATGTAAATTTTCATAGATTCGGGGAGAATTTATTTTACAAGAGAGAGGCTATCAGGTGATTGGCTTCACGAACTTCTCTCCCGGTGACTGTCAGACACTTTTGCAGTGCTATCGGTGGTAGAAAGTTAGAATAATGAAGCGAACCCATTAAATGAATGAGAGGAAAACATCATGGCTAAGAAAATCAAGTGGATCATCGTATCCCTCTTTGTTCCGATCCTGCTGATTGCCGGTTATTACGGTTACTCTATTATTACCTTCGGCATGCAAATTCAAAAAGGAGCAAAGGAAATGGGGTACTCCGAAGTTAAACAAGACAACGGAGGGAAAGAGCAGGTAGACAAGGAAGTCATCCCGGAATGGGAGGGGAAAGAGAGGGTCAACATTTTGCTGCTTGGAGCAGATGGCAGAGAAGAAGGCGATCATGGGCGGTCGGACACGATTATGGTCCTGTCTATCGATCCGGTTTCCAAGAAAGCTCATTTGTTTTCCATCTTACGGGATACCTATGTAGAAATTCCCGGGCACGGCCATAGCAGAATTAATTCCGCATTTGCCTATGGAGGCCCCGAACTGACTATGAAGGTGGTCGGAAATCTGATGGGACTTCCGATTCATTACTATTTTTATGTTGAACTGGACAGCTTTATAGCCTTGGTCGATGCGATCGGGGGAGTGGATCTTTATGTCGAGAAGGATATGAAATATACCGATACGGCGGATAAGCAGGAGTATCAGATCGATCTAAAAGAGGGAATGCAGCACCTGGACGGAAATAAAGCTCTGCAGTACGTCAGATTCCGTAAGGATGCATTGTCGGATTATGCACGGACCGAGCGCCAGCGCAAGTTTCTGAAGGCCGTTGCGGATAAAATGCAGTCCACCTCGACCTTGGTAAATGTCCCGAACATCTTGAATAAAATCGCCCCTTATATTGAAACCAATATGGATTTAAGCAGTATGATCAAGCTGGCGGTTCTGGGGTATAAAATCAAGGCCAACTCCATGGTGACGGAGCAAATTCCGCCTATGGACCTGCTCAGGGAAGAAACGATTAACGGGGCCGCGGTCCTTACGGTCGATCAGAAACGGCTGAGGGCCTTTATAGAGGGGCTGTTCCAAGCGGATGAAGTGGGCCCGGGCCATACTGAGGAGCCATTGGCTCCAAATCCACGATAGAGGCTGAGCGCTTGCAAGGGGAGCCGTCAACGTTACAGTGCCGTTGGTGTCCGCTTCCAGACTAAAGTGCATCTATTTCGCGCCGGAAGTGCCGGATGCGGTGAAATAGAAGTAAAAGTGCATCTAAGCGAAAGCGGTAAGCTTTCGAAATATAAAGCGTCTCCCGATGATCGGGAGACGCTTATTTTTAGGGAAGCGGTTCTGCACACTGCAAGCCTCGACAGGTCAGTCGCCTACGGTTCGATGCGGTTTTAGGCCTGAGCAGATGTTCGCCGTCCGCTTGCTGTCCGGCGGTTCCAGGCCACCGACAGCACCAGGCTGAGCAGCAGTATGATAGCGCCGAACGAGTATGGGATATCCGTATGCTTATCGAATAATATCCCGGCCAGAGACGGGCCGATAATATTGCCAAGACTCATATAAGCATTGTTCATCCCGGCGACGAAGCCCTGCTCATTGCCGGCCATCTTCGACAGCAGCGTATTGATGGCGGGTCTAAGAATCGATGTGAACGTGAAGAACAGAATCGTAATGAGCAGAACGTACCAGAAGTTGCCTGATAACAGCATAAGCAGCAGGGCGACCGCCGAAATCAGGAAGCTCATATTGATCAGCTTTCTTTCCCCATAACGGGTAATCAGCCGGTCTATGAATATCGCCTGGATAATGACCCCGACCAAAGCTCCGATCGTAATGAGGATGGAAATATCTTTGGGAGTAAACCCGTACTTGATATCAACATATAGCCCGAAGATCGCCTCAAAGTTGGCCAAGCCGAAGGTCAGGGCGAAGACCAGGATCAGAAGCACCAGGTAGGGCGCTTTAAAAGACATGGCGAATTGCTTGAGGATGTTCTCTCTCTTGGTCTTGGTGCTGCGGGCTTCGAGCTGCTTATCGCGGGATAGCGTTTCGGGAAGCACTATGATGGAAATCAGCATCGCCACTCCGGCAACAGCTGCCGAGACGTAGAACGGTACCCGGACTCCATATTCTGCCAGGAATCCTCCGATGCCGGGACCGATGACAAAGCCGAGAGACATCGCGGCACCCAGCATGCCCAGTCCCTTGCCCCTCTTCTCCTCCGTTGTAATATCCGCTACATATGCCATCATCGGAGGGATCATGGCAGCGGCGCTCAAGCCGCCCAGCAACCTCGACACGTAAAGCATCCACATCTCCGTGCCCATGGCAAAAATAAGCTGGGACAGGGTAAAGGCAGTCAGCCCGCCGACTATCATTATCTTACGGCCGTATTTATCGGACCATTCTCCGGCTATGGGAGAGAACAGAAATTGCGTCAATCCGAAGGCTGCGACCAGGAAGCCCAGCGCTTTACCGCTGGCGCCGAATTCAAGCATGAATTTCGGCAATATAGGAATAACAAGCCCGATCCCAAGCATGGCAATGAACATGTTGATCATCAGAATAATTAATGCGGTTGTATTCTTTTTTGAAGAACTCACGTAAGGTCTCTCCTCTATAATTATCTATCCGTATATTATCTTTCTGTGTATCTTCTATCTTCTATAAATTTAACTTTCAGCAACTTGGGCTCGACGTTCGGATGGCGAAGAACCTGTCTGGCATGGAAAAGGGCGACCCTGGACCAATGAATTGCGGCTAGGCTCTCCGGTTCATAGGAAGAAATTCGACGGGAATAAGGTTCCTGGATGAATTCTCCGTAATCCGATGGGAGGATGATCGGGTGACGATGGTTTCCACAGCTTTCGTTATTGGACATCGATGGACAATAATTCATTATACCAGCATACAGGCCCCCTTTCGATGGAAAAAATCATTATAAATAGATTTAACCAATGCTGATCTTGTCATGATCAGAGCTATATTATAATGGATAGGCGTGCCTTAAAACAACCGAAAAAATGAGGCGGAGCGGGCCGCCTCTTGTCTATCGCTTATACGGGGGTGTCTTTACGTTAGGTTGCTTTGGGGAATGCTTTCCAGTCATCATTCAATCCGAGTCCGCGTAAATCGGCAATCGTTCCGTTCTGCTCGGCTTCGTATAAGCGCCAGATTACGCGCAATCCCTGAAGACTGGAGGTGCCGTCGGTAAGGGGCTGACGGCTGTTATGGATACAGTCCAGAAAATGAATTATTTCGTACTGGGTCAATTTCCCCGTATCTTTCTGCTCGTATAATACTTGGGAGTGTGAGGAGGTATCCAGATTCGCCTTTTCCGGATGGATTTGTGAGTGCAGAATTAGCTTTCTTGTCGCCGAATCGTATTCGAGCATTCCTTCGGTGCAATGGATGTGAATGCTATAGCCAAGCCTGGTGCCTCGTGCCCCCCAGGTGCCAAAGTGATAGCCCAGTGTGCCGCTTTCAAATTCCAGGACGACATTGCTCGTCCCTTCTCCTTCGAGCCAGGGGGTGCCTTTGCGAGTTCCGATATGCGCCCCTCTGATCGGCTGGCCGAGAAACCACAGCAGAAGGTCGATGTAGTGGCACCCGTGGCTGAAAAATTGCCCGCCGCCCAGCCTGACTTTGGAGTGAGCCCAGTGTCCGGGGGAATATCGGGTATACTGTTCTGTCCAAATGGACATTTGGAATACATCGCCGTAGGTTTTATTATCGACGTACTGCTTCATTAGGCCGATCACCGGCCAGAACCGGACCGGATAAGCCGTCATCAGCGTAAGCTTATTTCGCTCGGCGGTCTCGATCAGCGTCAGACATTCCCGCTCGGTATTGCACATTGGTTTCTCCATAAGCACATGCTTGCCCGCCTCCAGACAGGCCATTCCTACCTCATAATGCAGGTCGTGAGGCAGTGCAATCAATACTGCATCTACGAAGGGCAGTATTTCCCGATAATCGGTGACGGCCACCCCGGCTCCGGTAAAGTCTGCTGCGAGACGGACTTTCTCCGGATCGATATCGCAAACCGAGGTGATCGTCATCCGATCGCCGATCATAGCTAGTCCCTGTAAGTGGGAGCCCGTCATTCCCCCGCATCCGATGATGCCCATACGGATATGGCTCATTTTTTTACCTCCATGAGATCCTATTTTTTTCTCTTGCGTTCATTCATATAATAGGCTTAAGTAAGAGGGTTTGGCTTTAGCGGCAAGGACGACTATTTTATCATTTTGTACGGAGGGGCAGGGGAAATGGGATACCCGAAATATGATTTAAGAGAGGAACTGTCCGTTCGTCAGCTGGTGACCTTTGTCTACAAGGAATTTCCCGTCCATTTCAGATCGCGTGGGGAGAGTCACGACTTCTGGGAGTTTGTCTATGTGGATAAAGGGAAGGTGGAGATCGAAGTCGGGACCGGCCGGGAAATTTTGCAGCAAGGAGATATGATTTTTTATACCCCCAATGAGTTCCATGTGGGTCATGCCCTTGACGGTACGGCTCCCAATTTGCTTATAGTGTCCTTTGTATGCGATTCCCCGGCCATGCGTTTTTTTGAAGGAAAGACATTCCAGTTGAAGGAAGGGGAGAGACAGCTGTTATCCTGTTTGCTGCAAGAAGGAAGGGAGGCGTTCGATCCTCCGGTCGATTCTCCGCTGATGTCGCTGCCTCGGAGGAACAGGTTCGCTTCTTTTGGCAGCGAGCAGGTTATCCGCAACTATCTGGAGATTTTGCTCATTCAATTGATTCGCACAGGGGAGAGAGGCGGATCAGATCGTAAACCTTTCAAGACTGTGTTATCGAACGAAAACAAGGCTTTGGCGGAGCAAATCATCGCCTACATGAGGGAACATCTCTCTGAGGAGCTGTCCATTGATAAGCTATGCAGCCAGTTCCAAATCGGCAGAACCCGCTTAATTACGTTATTCAAGGAAGAGACTGGGGGTGGGGCTATGGCTTGTTTCGGCAAGCAGAAGATCGAGCAGGCCAAGAGCTGGATTCGCGAGGAAAAGCTGAATATGACGGAGATCGGCGAACGGCTCGGTTATAGCAGCATACACTCCTTTTCCCGATCATTCAAACAGGCCGTAGGTATGACTCCGACGGAATATGCCCGTTCCGTCCATGCCCGTTCGGTCCGAGGAACGAAGACGGCCAGGCCGGCCGATCAAGCTGCCGTGGAGGGATAGCCTGGCTGCAGCATATAACACGGTTGCCTATTCAGACGGATCGGGAAGCCTCTTGTTGGGGGGAGCATGGCGAATAAGCAGGTACTGCAGGAAGGATTGATAAATAGGTGGATGCTCCTTAAGGAATTGAACCAGACTGGCGATACGGCAGGAGGTCTGCTGGCCGATATAATGCTCAATCTGTTCGATTTCTAGGCAGGCAACCTCATCGTCTACGCGAAGGATGCGGAAAAACTCTTCCAGGATTTCGTGTTTCCTGACAGTGGACTGACCAATCTTTTTCCCTTTGGCCGTTAAAATAACGTCGCGGTATTTCTCGTAACGGACGAATCCGGATTCGTGAAGGCGCTGAATCATCTTGGTGACCGTAGGCGAAGTGACTTTAAGGCGCGCCGCAATATCGACCGGCCGGGCGTATCCTTTGGTTTCGATCAGCCGATAAATCTGTTCCAAATAATCTTCCATTGCGGGAGTGGGCAAGGATGGTTCACCTCCTTGGACATCATCAACCTATTTGGTAAGAAAAGGGAGCGGCCGCAAAGGCCGACTCCCTATGAATTGCTTATCGTCCAACGGTGACCAAGGATAGCCGCGGCTGATTTATACTGCGGGACTGCTCGCCGCATGGTCGCGGGTCATCCGTCTCTGCTTAAGCTTGCGGAACACTACGCCGTGGGTCGGAGAGAAGAGCAGTGCGATGACGAACAAAACTCCCGCGACGCTGATCATGCATCCGGCAATCGAGGCATCCAGCAGATGTGCGGTGTAATAGCCGGCAATGGAACAGAAGCAGCCGATCAACAGGCTGTATGTGATCATCCGGCCCAGTTTATCCGTCAGCAGATAAGCGGTAGCCGGCGGCACCACCAGCATACCTACGACAAGAATCGCGCCGACGCTTTCGAACGAGGCGACCGTCGTCACGGATACGAGTCCCATGAGTAAATAGTGAAAGAAGGCGACGGGGATACCGACAGCGGCGGCCATGGCCGGATCGAAGGAGCAGAGCTTGAACTGCTTGTAAAAAGCGGTAATCAATATGGCGCTGAGCAGAAGGGCGAGTCCCACACCCCAGACGGCCTTCGGCCCGATGTCGATTCCGGCAATCTCAATGGTATTCCAAGGAACGTAGGCAATTTCCCCATAAAGCACACAATCCAAATCCAAATCAATATTTCTTGTATATAGGCTGACCAGAACGATGCCCACTGCGAAGAGGGCCGTAAACACCACTCCTATGGATGCGTCTGATTGAACGCCGCTCTGATGAAACATTTGTATGAGAAACACGGTAACCAGCCCGAGTACCGCGGCCCCAAGCAGCATGGCCAGTGAGTCTCTGGTGCCGCTAATGAGGAAGGCGATCACGATGCCTGGAAGCACCGAATGACTGATCGCGTCTCCGATCATGGCCATCTTCCTCAGAACGAGGAAGCACCCGACGAGGCTGCAGGCCCCGGCGACCAGCGCACCGGTGAAAATGATCCAGAATGTACTCATACGGCTCTCTCCTTTCGCTCCAGCTTGAGGGAGGCTTCCTCCCGTCTAACCTTGCTGCGGACCGAATGGCGCAGCAGCCACTTGGAAAGGATGCCCCGGCGGGGGGCAAAGATGACCGAGATGACAAAGAGCAGAGTCGCGGACAGCACGCTGAGCGGGCCGGTCGGCAGGTTATTGCCGCTGGCGCTGATGAATGTGCCCACCAGACCGCTCAAGGCTCCGAACAATCCGGACAGCGTCACCATTACGCCAAGCTTCTCGGTCCAGTACCGGGCGGAAACTGCCGGAGTAATCAAGAGCGCAGCCATAAGTACGACTCCAACGGCCTGAATGCCGACGACAACGGCCACCACGATAAGGAACATGATGAGCTGCTCCAGGAAAGTAACGGGGTATCCCATCCCACGCGCAAAACCGGGATCAAAGCTCAGCAGCTTGAATTCCTTAAACAGCAGGGCGCAGGCACCGACAAGCAGGACGGAAATGATGGCCATAATGACAACATCCGTATGAATCATCGAAGCGGCTTGCCCGAATAGAAATTTATCCAGACCGCTTTGATTGCCGTTACCGCTATGCTGTATTTGCGTCAGCAGGACGATACCGAAGCCGAAGAAGACGGTCAGTGTAATAGCCAAAGCCGAATCCTGCTTAATTCTTGTGTTGCGGGTGATATATCCAATGCCGAAGGTAGCAATGATCCCGGCAATTGCAGCTCCCAGAAGGAAGAGCAGGATCGATTTCGAGCCCGTCAGCATAAAGGCAATGCATACCCCGGGAAGTGCGGCGTGGGATAAGGCATCGCCCATCAGCGACTGTTTGCGCAAGTAAGCGAAGCTGCCGATGACTCCGCTGCTTAATCCAAGCAGCATGCAGCCGAATAAAATCCATTGTGTATTAGGATCGAGGAAAATTTCCAGCCATCCGAACATCCTTCATCACCTCGCGTTCAAGATCCATGCCGAGCGGTTTTCCTGATCGAGCATGGTCAGTCTGCCTCCGTACGTCTGCTGTAATTTATCGGCTGTAAATACTTGGTCCGCGGGGCCGAAGTCGATTAAATTGACGTTTAAAAGCAGAACCCAATCGAAATATTCCTGGACCGTGGCCAGATCGTGATGGACGACCAGGACGGTCTTGCCCTGCATCTTCAACTCGTTCAGCAGAGTAATAATCGCTTTCTCCGTAGCGGCGTCTACGCCGACAAAAGGCTCATCCATAAAGTACAGCTTGGCATCCTGGGCGAGGGCCCGCGCAAGAAAGATACGCTGCTGCTGTCCACCGGAAAGCTGGCTGATCTGCCGGTCGGAATAATCCGTCATTCCGACCTTGGCCAGACAATCCATCGCTATTTTCTTCTCTGTCGAGCCGGGACGTTTAAACCAACCCAAATGCCCATACCGTCCCATCATGACGACATCGAGGGCGTTCGTCGGAAAATCCCAGTCGACCGATTCCCGCTGAGGAACATATCCGATCATGCTCCGCTGTTCGGCATAGGGGCGGCCGTAGATGGACACTTCGCCGGATAGGCGGGGTATAAGTCCAAGGGCCGCTTTAATCAGCGTCGATTTTCCGGCACCGTTCGGACCGATAATTCCGATCAGCTTGCCTTCCGGCACTTCGAAAGAGACGTTCCGGAGCACCGGCTTCTTCTGATAGGCGACTGATAAATTGTCTATTTTCAATGGCACCTTATTCATATGTTTTTCATCCCCTTAGATTATTGATAGCTTGCAAGCAGGGCGAATGCAGCCGGATGGCGGAAGCCGCATCCCGGGCATTCCCGCCGTTTGCGGAATCTGCCGCTATTTCAAAGCATTAACGATGGTATCCACGTTATGGCGCACCATTCCGATATAAGTTCCTTCCGGTGTTCCGTCTTTGCCCATCGCGTCGGAGAACAGCTCGCCGCCGATTTTTAGTTCGTGACCTTTTTCCTTGGCGCCTTGAATGACCGCTTTAATTGCTTTATCGGGGACACTGGTTTCGATAAAAACGGCTTTGATTTTATTCTCAATCAAATAATCACGCAGATCGGTCACGTCTTTCGTCCCGGCCTCCGATGCGGTGCTGAGCCCCTGCAGTCCCATCACTTTAATTCCGTAGGCGTCGCCGAAATAGCCGAAGGCGTCATGGGCGGTAACGAGAACCCTGCTGGATTCCGGGATCGTGTTGATTTTGTCGGTGACTTCCTTGTGCAGCTGTTCCAACTGCTTCAAATAGGCGTCTGCATTCTTCTGATAATCGGCCGCATGAGCGGAATCGAACTCAATTAGAGCGTCCCGGATCGTTTCGGTCGCTGTCATCCACAGCCTCACATCGAACCAAATATGCGGATCGAATTCTCCCATCTCTTCGTCTCCTGCACGCAGTTGAGAGGTATCGATCTTGCTCGCGACGGCGACGGTCGGCTTCTTCTTCTCCATCCGTTCGAAAATTTCGACCATCTTGCCTTCCAGATGCAAGCCGTTGTAGAACACGATATCCGCCTGATCCAGCTTGGCGATGTCACCCTGGGACGCTTTATACAGGTGAGGGTCGACCCCCGATCCCATCAGGCCTATAACCTCTACATGCTCGCCGCCGATTTCCTTGACCACATCGGTTATCATTCCGATTGTCGCCGTTATCTTAATTTTCCCTTCGCTGCCGCTGAAGGCGTCCTTCGTTCCGCAAGCCGTCAGCATAACGGCCAGAGTCAAACAGGCCAAGACCGCCATCAGCTTTGTCAGCGAGCCTCTTTTTGTGAATTGCAAGTTTGCTTCTTTGGTTTTCCATCCACTCATGTTCATTCATTCCTCCGAAAAATAGTATTTTTAATAAAAAAGCGACCCTCTTTCCTTAAGCGAAAATAGTTAATAAGGTAAAATAAAGTTGAACAAGGTAAACTTTTCTTCAATTCTATTCCAGTTAAATTTGTTTTGTCAATCCTTTTTTTTGCTTAAGTTCAATTAAATTTGGATTAATTAAAAGTGTTGCGTAGAGACAAGATGTTCTGCTGCATGGAACAAAGGAGCCCGGGGGATTTTTAGTCCATTATGTTATTGGCATAAAAAGCGACCTTTAAAACCGGGTTATTCATCTTCGAGCCGGCTCCGTATAAAAGCTTTTTTTACCCAATCATTACATGGTTTTAACAGCGCGTTGAAGATTGCCCGTTACAATGGATGAGACAACTCATTATAAGACGAAGGAAGTGCTCTAGGATGTCTCAAAGAAATTGGTTGGCCGTTCTCGTGTTCATGCTAATGTCTGTCGTATCGATTCCGGCGTACGCCGAACAAAATCCGGTATTTTCAGACATTGAACACTCCCCCTTTAAGGAAGCGATTCTGGATTTGCACCGGGACGGTATCATAAACGGCTTCGAAAATCATTTTTACTATCCCAAGCAGCCTCTGACAAGGGCACAAGCGGCGTCGCTATTGGTCCGAGGCTTTCATCTGACGCCGATCGAACCGATCATTCCAAGCGATCCGACGATGAACAAATCGTTCCGATACTCCGATCCTCTCGGGGTCATCGATGAATCATTCTCGATTCCGTCTGCTTCGGATATCGTAAATCATTGGGGCTTGCAGGATATCGAGGGCTTGATCAAGGTTCGGGCCGCGGAAGTGGAGGGGGGAATTTTCTCACCGGAGCGGTTCGTCACCAAGAAGGAATGGCGGGAGATGCTGGCCAAGGTCGTTTTAGGCGTGGATTCCGGTGCTAACGGTCCGGAAGAGCTGGTCAAGCTTGGTCTTCTGAGGGAGGAAATCGACCTAGAAGAGCTGATTACACGAGAGGAAGCCGCCGGAAGTTTGCACCATATTGTGCGGCATCCCGATTTCAAGATCATTACCGTCTTTGCCACATCGGACATTCATTCCCATCTGGAGCCGTACAGGCCGGCAGGAGAGGAATATGTGATTGGCGGTCTCGCCAAAATGAGCCGGATCGTTAAGGATACCCGCAAGCGGCAGCCCAATACTTTGCTGGTGGATGCCGGAGACGCTCCGTATAACACCAATATCGGAAATTTGTTCGAGGGAGCTTCGACGATCGAGGTTATGAACGAGATGAAATACGATGCCATGGTGCTCGGAAATCATGATTTCGATTTTCCGATCCAGGTGATGCAGCGCAATGCGGAAAGCGCACAGTTTCCGTTTCTGTCGGCCAACACCTTCTATCGTGAAGCAAAGCCTTCCTTCCTGCATTCTTCTATTATTAAGGAAATAGACGGAGTGAAGATCGGTATTGTCGGCGTCACCGACGATGAGAGCCATTATTACACACATCCTCAAAATGTCGAAGGAATCAGCTTCACCGATCATTTCGAGGCGGCTCAGAAAGAGGTCGACGAATTGCGGGGCCGAACCGATATCATTATTGCCTTGGCCCATCTGCATGGAGACAATCCGCTGCTTCCGGCTCGGGTAAGCGGCATTGACGTGGAAATCGGAGGAGGTCAGGACGTGGTGGACTTTCCCAAGCAAATAGAGGGAACCTGGCTCATCTCTCCGGGAAAGCATGCAGAGGTCCTTAATCAGATCAACATTCAGACGATGGGCGGAAAGATGATCGGTCTGAACTTCGCTCACCTGTTCATGACGGACAATCTTCCGTCAGATCCGAAAGTGAACGAAATCATCGATCGCTACAGCAGCCAATTGGATCAGAAGATGAAGCAGGTCGTCGGCACGGCGGAAGTTCCATTGGACGGGGAGAGACAGACAGTAAGACTGAAGGAATCCAATTTCGGGAACGCATTGGCTGACAGTCTGAGAGACTTGACCGGAGCGGATATTGCTCTGCAAAATGGGGGCGGCATCCGGGCAAGCATTCCCGCCGGGGACATCACGCTGGAGCAAATTTACGCCGCGCTTCCTTTCGACAATACGGTTGTCATGGTAGAGGCAAGCGGGCAGACGGTTTGGGATGCGATCGAGCACAGCCTGGCAAGCTATCCGGCCGCTGCCGGAGGATTCCTGCAGGTATCCGGGATTCAGTACACGTTCGACGCCTCGAAGGAGCCTGGCGCAAGACTGGTGGAGGTGACGATGGACGGTCAACCATTGGACAAAAACAAAACCTACAAGGTGGTTGCCAATGACTTCCTGACAGGCGGCGGGGACAAATTTACGATGCTGAAGGAAAACACGGTCTTAAAGCAGAAGACGAAGCATTACTTAAGAGATGCATTTACCGAATACGTGCGGAAGAATGGGACGATCTCCCCTCAGTTGGAGGGTAGAATCCGCATTCTGAATTCAGGTGAATAGAGCGGAAAGGAAGGACTGTCCCTCCAAAGTGGAAATGAAGAAGAGGCCGTTGACCTCGCTCCGCAAAAAAATGCAGCCGACCCTGTCCAAGGGCGGCTGCATTTTATTATTTCGAATATCTGACTGTCCACAGAAGGTTACAGGCGTACTTCCGTTTGAGTTTCGGCCGATTCGTAGATTGCGGATAAAATCTCGATCATGTCAACGCCGTACTCGGGAGTGATGATCGGCTCGGTCCGTCCGAATACGCAGTCAATGAAATGGCGAATGTTGAGATGATGCGCCTGATCACCGGTCTTGGGAAACCGGGGAGTGATGTCGCACAGCACCTGCTCGATCTCGGTAAACAGCTTCAAATCGTCATTCTGCATGCTGCAGCCGGCGAGCGTTCCTCGAAGCTCGAGAAATTTCGATTCGTGCTCAATGTTGGAGGCCCAGCTAAACTCGATTTGCAGCGTAGCCCCGTTCTGGAACCGGATGAACCCGGAGGCCAAATCCTCGACATCGAAAGTCCCTCCGACCGGCCGGCCGGTTACTTGCTTGAGATTCGGGTCCGATATCGTTGTGCCTGCGAATTTCGTATAGGTGGAGGCGGATACGGACATCGGCTTCGGATTTCCCATTAACCAAATGGCGAGATCGATCATATGAACCCCGAGATCAATAAGAGGGCCTCCGCCGGACAGAGCCTTTGTCGTAAACCAGCCTCCCCGACCGGGGATGCCGCGGCGGCGGATCCAACCCGTCCGTCCGGTATAGATATCACCCATCGCTCCGGAGTCGATATATCTTTTCAGAAATTGCGACGCCTGGGTAAACCGGTTGTTCCGCATCACCATCAGCACTTTGCCGGATTGCCGGGCCGCTTCGGCCATCTTGCGCGCTTCGGCGGGATTGATGGCGTCCGGTTTTTCGCAAAATACATGGATTCCCCGGTTCAATGCGAAGATCGATATTTCCGAATGGAACAGGTTAGGGGTGCTGATTCCAACCGCGTCCAGCTCCTCGCGCTCCAGCATCTCCCGATAATCGGTATAGATGCGCGGAATTCCGAAATCCTTGGCCGCAGCCTCCGCCAGCTCCCGATTCGAATCACACGCGGCCACAAGCTCCACCTCCGGAAGAGACAGCCAACCGGGAGCATGGATATGGCGGAAAATATTGCCGGTTCCGATAACACCAATCTTAAGCTTGCTCATTCGTTAAACGCTCCCCTTATCTTTAATCGGCTCCAGGGATGGAACGTAACGCCCGTACTTCGGCTTGCTGTCGCCCGTCGGTGCGGCCCAGCGTACGCTGTTGGCGATGATGCGGCGCACTCCTTCATTATAGTAAGTCGGATGCGTCTCATGACCCGGACGGAAATAGAAGATGCGTCCCAGCCCTCTCTTGAAGCAGCAGCCGCTGCGGAACACTTCCCCGCCTTCGAACCAGCTTACCAGGACGAGCTCGTCCGGTTCCGGAATATCGAAATGCTCTCCATACATTTCTTCCTGCTCCAGCTCGATGTATTCGCCGATTCCCTGCACGATAGGGTGTCCGGGAGAGACGACCCAGAGCCGCTCCTTGTCTCCGGCTTCGCGCCACTTAAGATCGCAGGAGGTACCCATTAATTTCTTGAATATTTTGGAGAAATGCCCCGAGTGGAGAACGATCAGTCCCATTCCGGCAAGCACCCGCTGATAGACCCGCTCGACGATCTCATCCTGAACTTCCTTATGGGCCATATGCCCCCACCAGACAAGGACGTCGGTCTCGTTCAGCACTTCTTCCGTCAATCCGTGCTCAGGCTCATCCAACGTTGCGGTGCGGACTGCAAATTCCGTGCCCAAGGCTTCCGCCAGGACGGCATGTATTCCTTGCGGATAAATGTTCCGGACCGCCTCATCTTTTAGTTCATGGCGGTATTCATTCCATATGGTGACTCTCACATTGCCGCTCATTTCATTGCCTCCTTATTTATGCATTGCACTAATGGTTTGTTCTTGTCCCCTCTATCATAAGTAAACAGAACGGCCGAGAAAAGGAGCGATCCTGACCATTTTGTATCCAATTGTGCTCACAAGCGATCAAGCATGGTATAATTAATCGATGGAATAGCGATTCTTAAGTTTATCAGCCGTTCGGCTGTTTGACAATGTGGGACAAGCAAACGATTAAACCGACCCGGCGGGGGGAAAACAATGAAGATCAGCCATGAGGAAGTCCATTATCAGAATCCTTTTTTGTGTCTCAAAATTTGGGAAATCGTTCACGACAGCGGCGGAGAAATGATGCCTCAACCGGCCGATACTCCGCCGGATCGCTGGCATTATCATAGAGAAGCGGAATTCCTGCTCATTCTGCAGGGAGAGATGGAGGTGGGGGTTCCCGAAGAGAAATGGACGATTGGAAGCGGGGATGTGCTGCTGATCGGCTCCTCTCAGCCGCATTGGACGCGTCCGCTCGGCAAGCCGCTGAAGTACATTGTGTTCCAGCTTGATCTTGCATCCCATTTTGATCAATCCGTAGTGGTTCACCTGAAATATTTTCAAGAGCAGATCCGGCCGTTAAGCGCGTTAAACTATATCTTTAAAGAAAATCCGGAGGCAAAGAAGAAGGTGGCCGAGGCCATTCTGGGCATTTACGAGGAAATCGGGGGCCAGGCCAAGGGCTATGAAATTGCGATTTCGATGCTGGTCAAGCAGATTATTCTGGTGCTTGTCCGGAGTGACCGCAGCGACAGACTGCAGTACGATCGCGGAGAGCAGCTGCAAATGCTGGCGCCTGTTCTACTTTATATCGATAAGAACCTGAAGGAGAAAGTGACGGTTGCAGAGGCAAGCCGGCGGATGAATTTAAGCTATCATCATTTCTTGCGGACGTTCAAACGGGCAATCGGCATGTCTTTCACAGAGTACGTTAATTTTAAACGGATCCGGAAGGCGGAGCAGCTGTTATTGACCGAGGACCTGACCGTCGAGCAGATTGCGAACGAGGTGGGGATACCGAACCGGGCGCATTTTCATGAGCTGTTCAAACGGCAGCACGGCTGTTCTCCGGCACAGTTCAAGAGAAGAATGCATAAGCAGTTTCCGACCGGCGAGTCCCGGAAGATCTCGGGGCCGGAAGAAGCTGCAGCGGGCACAGATGGCTAAAACCTGTGCACACGGCCTGGCATTACAATACGTATTTTTATATACTAAAATTGATTTATTTTGTAAATTTCTATATATCAGTTGCATGGTTTCAATACTAGTCTTATACTCGTGTTTAAGAGGAACTCTGTCTTGAATTTTCTAAGCGGGATGCGGCCATATAACGATGATTGGGCCTGTCGTCCTTGTATGCCAAGACGACATATTAACGGGATAGGGAGGTTGCCTGTGCTGCGAAAGAGGAAGACCGCCATGAGAAATAAAATTGGCTCTTTATTAATCCTTATAGGTGTCATTTTCATATTCGTTAGTGTATATCAGTATTTCAGCCATAAGATAGGAATGCAAAGAGCGTTGGAGGAGGCGGAAAGCAAGATTTCCTTGGAACAGGAATTCAAGCCCAAGCCGATAGTTCAGCCGGAGGTGGATTCTAAGGAAGCTCTGCAGGCTGCCCAGTTAGCAGCAAGACAGCAATTTGATCCCCAGGATAACGATGTCATCGGTGTTCTGAAGATTCCGAAGATTGAAGCCAAGCTGCCGATTATCGAAGGAACGGATGAGGAAATGCTCGCCAAAGGAGTAGGACACTACCGCACAACGGCATTTCCTATGGATAATGAACAAATCCTGCTGTCGGGACACCGTGATACCGTCTTCCGAAATTTCGGCGAATTGGAGATTGGAGACCGTCTGATCGTTGAAATGCCTTACGGAACATTCGAGTACAGCATTGAGGAAACCGAAATTGTCTCCAGCGATAATACAACGGTTATAGGCCCCAAGGGAGAGGAAGTCTTAACCTTGTCGACCTGTTACCCGTTCAGATATGTTGGGGATGCCCCCGACCGGTTTATAGTTTACGCTTATCCGGTAGAGGATGAATAGAAACCATGTTGTATCAGCAAGGAGTCAGATGGCTTGAGCCTTAATCATGAGGTTTGGGCCATTTTCTTTTATCACCTTCGTTTCTACTTCCAGATCGCGAATTCAACAAAAAATGGTCAGAAATTGTATAGGAGCCTGTGAGATTATAAATATAATATCGTCCAAGCTCGAGGTGGTCTCTTTGCATCACATACATGGCACTTATAACATTCCGCTTGTCATTCTTTCCGTCTTCATTTCCATTTTTGCATCTTATGCTTCATTAAATATTATAGACAGGGTAGTTTTGAAGCAAGGAAGATCCCGGTTCCTTTGGATTTTATTCGGGTCCTGTGTAGAGGGGTTGGGCATTTGGTCGATGCATTTTGTCGGGATGCTGGCGTTTCATCTGACTTTCGAAGTAACCTATGATCCTTGGCTGCTGGTGCTTTCGATGATCCTTCCCGTCTGTGCGGCTTTTATCGCCATGCAGTTTGTCAGCAGAGAGAATGTCACCCATTTCCAAACGGTATTGGGCGGCTTGTTCATGGGACTGGCTATTACTACGATGCATTATACCGGGATGTTCGCAATGATCGTTCCTGCGGAAATTCACTACGATCCCTACTTGGTTACCCTGTCTCTGCTCATTGCGGTTACGGTTTCCATAGCGGCGCTCTATTTGATGTATCAATATAAAAAGGGCTCGCGGAAATCACCATATCTCTTAAGAATTGCCGGAAGCTGCATGATTGGCGGCGCCATTACCAGCATGCATTACACGGGGATGGCTGCGGCCAGCTTTACCGTATCTGAAGAGATGCTGCAGCGCTCTATGGAGTATCCGGTTGTAAACAATATTGACCTTGCCGCTTGGATCGGTTTGACCGCGGTATTCATCCTGCTCCTGATCATCTCTCTGCAGTCGATCGAACACAAGATAGAAATGCGATTGGCTACATTGAATGAACGAAGATATCATTACATGTTTGAGCACAATCCGGATATCGTGTGCCTCTTTGATGTGCACGGAAAATTGCTGCAGGCCAACTCCTCAATGGAGAAGCTTACAGGCTACACTGTGGAAGAGGTAAGAGAGAGGACGATTCCCGGCATGCTGGATCTCCGGAATCGTTATAAAGTGATTTCCAAATTCAAGAAAGTATCGGAAGGACGTTCCCAATCGGTCGAAATTACCTTATGGCATAAGAACGGCTCGCTTCTTCATCTGAATACTACGATCGTTCCCATCTTTATGCACGGAGAAATAGTTAACATTTACGCGATTTCCAAGGATGTAACAGCCCATAGAAGAGCTGAGGCTGGATTAAGAAGGGAGAAGGATACCGCCCAGAAATATTTGGATGTCGTTGGCGTTATGCTGTTAGTTCTGCAGGCGGACGGGACGGTTTCCTTGATCAATAGAACGGGGTGCCAAATTCTCGGCTATCCGGCTGAACAAATCATCGGTGTCCATTGGTTTGAGCATTTCGCAGCGGATCCTTCCCGAGATCAATTCAGGCTGTTGCTCCAGAGGCTTATAGATGGAGCCCAAGAGATGGAAGAAAGCTTCGAAAGCACGATCAGGACCAGAACAGGAGAAAGAACGATCCTATGGCATCATACGATTCTTCTGGATGACGATGAGAACAAGCGAATCCTTGTTTCCGGAGCGGATATTACGGAACGTAAGCAAGCCGAGATCGCGCTGCAGAAGAGCGAAGCCAGTTTATCGGAATCCCAACAAATTGCCAAGCTGGGAAGCTGGGAGTGGGATTTGAAGAGAAATGAATGGAACTGGTCCATCGGCATGTACAAGATTATCGGATTGGACAAGGACAAGCTAACGTTGGCCCATATTGTTTCCCTGGTCCATCCGGAAGACCGCTTGCAATTCCAGCAGAAAGTGGAAGAAGCGTTAAAAAATAAAAGCGAATGTACTCTGGAATATAAAATGCTGATGCCGGATCAGACGATTCGCTATCACTACGGGGAAATCCACATGGAGGTGGATGATCGGGGGACTCCCGCCAGAATGTACGGCTTTGTTCAGGATATTACGGAGCGCAAACAGCTGGAAATGAAGCTGCGGGAAGTCACGCAGGCCAAGAGCAGCTTCCTCGCCAGCATGAGTCATGAAATACGGACGCCGCTGAATGCTATTCTGGGGCTGGGCCATCTCATTCAGATGACCGATTTGTCCGACAAGCAGAAGGACTATATTCATAAGATTCAATCGGCCTCGCAATCTCTTCTGGGCATTATTAATAACATTCTGGATTTCTCCAAAATCGAGGCGGGGAAAATAGAACTCGAGTCCATTCCTTTTCAGCTAAGCCGGGTGCTGAAGGAGGTGACCGATGTTATTTCCGTCAGTGCCGCTGAGAAAGGGCTGCATATTTTCTTTAGTTCAGAATGGGATGTACCCGATGAGCTGATCGGCGATCCTTTGCGGCTTGGACAAGTCATCATCAATCTGGCCAATAACGCCATTAAGTTTACGGATAGCGGAGAAATTGTAATTCGAACGAAATTAGTCTCACTAAAGCATGATAGTGTAAAGCTGCAGATTTCTGTCAAGGATACGGGAATCGGTCTCACACCCGAACAAAAATTGGTCATTTTTCAGTCGTTCGCTCAAGCGAATGAAGCGACAACGCGCAAATATGGAGGAACCGGCCTGGGTCTGTCGATTAGCCAACAATTGGTTGAGATGATGAACGGGAGCATCCATGTGGAGAGTCGCATCGGGAAGGGGAGTACGTTCTCATTCACGGCGGAATTCGGGCTTCAGGAACAGCGGGAAAGAGTATTAATTCCCGACAAGCCGTATAAATTATTAGTTATCGATCAAAGCAAAACCTCCCAGGATTGTATTAGGGAATCGCTATGCCCTTATACTTTTGAAGTGACCTGCTTGGATGACGCTTCTTCGTTGGATACGGGGCGGATCCCTTTACGGCAGGACGTGAGAACCGGATATGATCTAGTCTTGTTGGACTGGAATACAGACAAAAGTAATTGTTTCGCGGCAGCGAAAGTCCTAGGGAATAGTTCTGAAGTAAGTGGTATCCCTTCCATTACCATGGTAAACTGGTTTCAACGGACTGATATGGATGGAAATAGCAATTTGCCCCGTCCGGATTATATTTTGGAAAAGCCCTTTAACAGGGAGGAATTACTTGCTGCCGTCTGGAAAGCCATAGTGCCAGCTAAACGGGGTGATGCCGGCGAAGTCCAAGCACTTTCTCTTACCGGACCTATGGAAGAAGGGCCTAATCAGACAAGGATTTTGATCGCGGAGGATAATCAAATCAATCGTTTGGTTTACCAGGAGATTATAGCTCCGTATTTTAATAATGTAGTTTTAGTCGGCAGCGGGAAAGAAGCGGCGGATTTATTTACTCGTTCACCCCGCCTACAATTTGATATCATACTGATGGATCTGCAAATGCCGGAAATGGACGGCTTCGAAGCGGTCCGGCTTATTCGCAGTCAGGATGCGGAAGTTCCGATTATTGCCATCACGGCTCATGCTCTGTTATCGGTTAAGCAGCAATGTTTAGAACAAGGAATGAATGATTTTATTTCCAAGCCGATCGTTCCGTCGCAGCTTATTTCTACCATTATTAAATGGACTAACGGCAGATTGGAAGAAGGTTATATTAAATATGGAGAAACGGCTGTAAGCAGGTATAGTCCTCCGAATATTCCATCCTTGGATTCAGACCTGCTCGATTTGGGCACGCTATCAGGCCGTCTAAACGGGAATCAGGCTAAACTATATGATCTATTGATGACGTTCCTTAAAGAGCATTCCGAATTTATTCCGCAAATCCGTCGATATTTAGCCGAGGAGGACTATGTATCCGCAGGCCGCCTTGCTCATAATTTGAAAGGAGTGGCCGGCAATCTGTCCATGGATTCCCTGGCGCACTCCGTTCATCAGCTGGAGAAAGCTCTTAATCGGCGGGAAGGAAGTAAGATCAGGGTTCAGATAGAAGAGTTGAGACTTCTTATAGATGCGTTAACCAAGAAAATTGAAGCCTGGCTCCAGCAAGTCGATGATGCTATGGAGATGGAGCCCCTGGTCCAGAAACCGGGCAAAGTATATATAACTTCATTATTTAGAGAGCTTGATCTTCTGTTAAGCAAGAACAGCATGGCGGCGTTCGAAGTTTCGGAACGTATATATAAGGTTCTGCGCGGAGATCCCGGGATCGGGAAAGAGGCAAGAAGCCTTGTGCATTCAATAAAACAGTTGGATTATAGCCGGGCAAGACAAATATTGCTGGAAATCGAAGCCGGTTTGCTTTATCAAATACCCGAAGACAGGGTGGGATTTGAAATTGAACGATAAACATACGATACTAATTGTCGATGACTCACCTTCCAATATTTTGCTGCTGCAAGCGATTCTGGGAGAGGAATATGAAGTCTTGTATTCAACAAGAGGGGAAAAAGGATTGGAAATGGCGCAAGAGCTACAACCCGATTTGATCCTTCTGGATGTTATGATGCCGGATATGGATGGGTATGCCGTGTGCAAGCAATTAAAAGAGAACCCTCTGACCGTTGCCATTCCTGTTATTTTCATTACCGTACTGGATCATGAGGAAGATGAAGGAAACGGGCTTCAGGCAGGGGCCATTGACTACATAACCAAGCCATTCAATACAACGAATATTATGATGAAGATTAGGAATCATTTGACGTTTAAGGACTTGATTCGCCACAGAAGGATCAACTGATTGATGCCTACAGAACCAAACCATTCAACGGACGGCAGGTCTTCGAAGTACGGACATATGCCTTAGTTGAACGAGGGTTAATACATAATTTTAAAGCGAATAAGCCGCACATACAAAATTAATTGAAAGACTGCAGTTATTGCTTAAATTTCAACCCGGCTAATATAAAATCGGCCGTATGACGGATCTCAAGGCTCGAATCCTTCTCCAAAGCCTGGCTGGACTCGATAAGGAAGGAGTCATATGCCGGATATACCAGTATGGAAGCAATGAACATCAGGACCAAATCCAACGATTCATAATGAAACACACCATTTTCTCTACCATTAATAAGTATCTTCTTGAGATAAGAGAAATAGGGTGAGATGATTCTGCTAATCACTTGCTTCCGGGGACTATCGGTTGATAGTTCGTGTCTTAAAATCATGTTAAACTGCTTGTCCTGCTTCCGCAAGTTTATAAAAATGTCAACGAAGGAGCGCAGGGCCTCTTCAGGGTCCGCGATATCCTCATGCTTATCAAGTTTATGTCCATTATTCAGATATAAGGATTCAATGACCGTGTAATAGAGATTTTCTTTGGAGCCGAAATAATAGGAAACAAGAGCCAGATTGGCATCAGCCGCCTCACAGATTTGCCGGACGGAAGTCCCGTCGTAGCCATTGTTGGCAAAACAGACTTTGGCTGCTTCCAGAATTCTTTTTTTCGATTCGTCCTGTTTATGATTCATTCCTATCCTCCGCGAAAATTCATTTATCACGATTATAGTAAATTTAGACTAAAACTACAAACCGTAAGGATTAAGGATGTGCCAAAAGGTTTCTTGTTTTCGCATCCGACCCGATTACCGGACCGGCAAAAACGGGCCGACACCTTTCCGTTAAGGAAGGTGTCAGCCCGTTTTTCAGTGTACGGCAGGGGGTGAATTAATATCTGCCTATTCCTTTTGACTTGGAAGGATAGTTAGCGGCGCCGGCGACCTCGTCTCTTTCGGAATAAGTGTAATAATGGCAAGGTACGGGGACACAATGATGGCGGTTAACTACTTCTATCGGATGAATGACCGGGACAACCTGCGGATGATAATAGTCTCTTACTACCCGAGAGGTCGGAGCAATCACCGGTTTTGCTGGAGGACATGGATTATGATGACAATGCATTCTGATCAACTCCTTCTTGACCAAGTATACTAACACTATACGCCGGCAAGGCGAATGGAGACTGTTCATTAGTCTAGATAACTGCTCTTTTTAGGCAAAATGGGGGATAGCCTACAGCTCTTTGGGCCCTTGCGGACATTGGGATGCTGGGAGCCATATGACTGACTGATGCTAATTCCATGGAGCCTTACGGCGAACCATAATAGAGAACCTGAACGAATATGGTAAACTAAATGAAGAAGGCTTGGTTTGCTAATTCACTCCATGATACGGACGCGAAAGTGGCCGAGCTCCATTGGATGACAAGAGGAGGAAGTTCTTATGAAGCCTAAAGTGTTCATAACCAAACCGATACCGAAGGATGTGCTGGATTATATTTCCCGTCATGCCTCTGTCGATGTATGGGAGTCGGAAGGTCCCGTTCCGGAGCAGGTATTACGGGGAAAACTGTCTGAGGCGGAGGGGCTTCTAACCTCCGGATTGCGGGTCGACGGCCGACTGCTGGATCTGGCTCCCCGGTTAAGGGTGGTGAGCAGCATTTCGGTCGGGTACAATCATCTGGACGTAGCGGAGCTGGCCCGGCGGAGGATCATGGCCACGCATACTCCGGGTGTGCTGGATGAAACGGTGGCTGATCTGATCTTTGGGCTTATTCTGGCCGCGGCCCGCCGTATACCGGAATTGGACCATTACGTCCGTGCGGGACGGTGGAAGGCGGGAAGCCAGGAGCATCTGTTCGGAATAGACGTACACCATGCGGTGCTGGGCATCGTTGGAATGGGACGGATTGGCGAGGCTGTAGCAAGAAGGGCCAAATTCGGCTTCGGAATGGAGATTTTGTATGCGAACCGGACCAGGAAGCCGGAGGCCGAAGCGGAGCTGGGGGCACGGCATTGCGATTTGAACGAACTGTTGGAGCTGGCCGATTATATGGTGCTGATGGTTCCGCTAACCGAACAGACCAGGCAAATGATCGGGGCCGAGCAGTTTGCGCGGATGAAGCCGACAGCCGTCTTCGTGAACGCTTCCCGCGGGCAAACGGTGGATGAACAGGCGCTGGTGGAAGCGCTGCGGAACGGCACGATTCGCTCGGCCGGATTGGATGTCTTCGCGGAGGAGCCGATTAGCGGCGACCATCCGCTCGTCTCTCTGCCGAATACGGTGCTGGTTCCCCATATCGGCTCGGCAACCGCGAAGACACGGTATGATATGGCCAAGCTTGCTGCCCAAGACTTGGTGGCCGCTCTGCAGGGCAGACGCCCCGCTCATCCGCTTCCCGAGCTTCGCTCCTTGCTGGAGGATAACTTGCCGGGGTGATTGCCGTAATCACCGACGATGTCAATGGATTGCCGCTCAGTCTGTCAGATGGTCAAAATTGATTCTCTTGCCATATGGCTCTTTAATAAGTTTTATTATTTGTCAAATTTGCCTGGACGGGTGTCATTGACACCCCCATCTTCTTATACTACTATTTGTAGTGTGATGTACAGCCGTTGGCCTGCGGCTATATACAGATAAGAAGGTGATTGTGCTGAATGCTGCCGATTTAAGCCTCTGGATCGTTTTCGGAGCAGGCATCCTCTCGTTCGTCTCGCCCTGCTGTCTTCCTTTGTACCCGTCCTATCTGTCTTATATTACGGGAGTGTCGGTTAAAGATCTTCAGGAAGGCAAAGGATTATTGGAGAGACGAGCGATGCTCCACACCGTTTTCTTCATACTGGGATTTTCCATTATTTTCGTTGCCCTTGGATTCTCTTTAAGCTTTATCGGGTCCTTCTTCGCGGAATATCAAAACCTGATCCGCAAGCTGGGCGGTATCTTCATTGCCGTCATGGGGCTGATTATGTTGGGGATATTTACGCCCAAAGCATTGATGAAGGACCGCCGGTTTACTTTCCGGAGCAAGCCGCTCGGGTACTTCGGGTCTGTCCTCGTAGGTGTGACCTATGCAGCCGGCTGGACACCCTGTGTCGGCCCTATCTTGGCCGCTGTTATCACTCTTGGAGTAAGCAATCCGGATCAGGCTTTCTTCTATACGCTAGCCTATACGATCGGATTTGCCATTCCATTCTTCATCATGGCTTTCTTCATTGGCAAGATGAAATGGATGATGCGGCGTTCCGGGTTGATTATGAAAATAGGCGGGGGCCTGATGGTCCTTACAGGGATTTTGCTATACACCGACCAAATGACGAAAATCACCATTTATTTTATCGAACTATATGGGGGCTTTACCGGATTCTAGTCTCGCTATAACTCTTCTCTATAATTACATTAATAGGAAAATGAAAGATGAATTGACAATGTCTTCCTTCTGTAGTATAGTTATGCTTATATAAGGCATTTCGCTCGTTGGAGCGGGATGCCTTCGTTTCTCTATAGGAATGTGGCAACTTGCCGGTTTAAAGGGTGGTGATGACGCCATGCATGTTCTTGTTCTTGGAACATAACACCTATCAGCCGTTCGCAGCTTGGATTTGAGGCTGCAGGAGCAAGTCCAACAGGATTATAATAGAACAGGTGAAGGATGGATATGAAAAATTTTCCTAACAAAAGCAAATCGGAGAAGGAACCTCCTGTCATTGAGGCGAAAGTATGGATATGTACGGGAGGTCAGTGTCCGGGCTGGATGCGGGCGGAGTTTACTTTCGCGGAACAGCCGGAATGCCCGCTGTGTCACTCGGAGATGAGCCTTGGGGTTAAAGTGGTGCCTAAAATATCGTAAACAATATCTCCACGAAAGGGGAACTTCTATGATTCAAGTGAAGGAATTTTTAGATACTCATAATTCATCCGCCGAGAAGAAAACGAACGATTTTCTAGCGACTCTACGTGACGATCAACTGATTGATATTAAATATTCTACCGGGATGAAAACATTCGGCACGACAACGGAGCAAAGAAGCTATATTCTAGTTATTTATAAAGCCGACCCACCTTCCAAATAGTAGAACCGGATCTGTGGCAGGCCTTCCGGGGAACTCTGTCTATCCTGAGTGAAGTCCGAATAGTCGATCAGACAGTCCCTCGCTCGTTTCAGCGCGCCTGAACCGTCCTTGACGGCAGGGCGCTGTTTAATTTTATGCAAAGTAAATTGCTGAATAAAGCAGATTTCATTATGCTTGTAGTATTAGATGCGGGAAATTAGGAGAGCTTGCCATGAAAAGACAGATCAGGAGCTTATTTTCGGGTAAAAATATGCTGATATATTTTTTTGTCGTGATTATACCTGTGCTCGCGTCTAGTTATCAATACTATAGCGTAATAACCGGCAAGATAGAGGGCAGGCTGTCCGATAAGGTCATGAAAGAAGCGGTTCAGAACAGTCTGTATATAGAAAATTTTATGGTAGAGACCGTGGGCAGGATCGAAACGCTGGCTCTGACCATATCGGCCAAGGATAATCCGGCATGGATTCAAGAGATGCTGTCCAAGATGCATCAACTGGATCCCCGTTTCTCAGGTTTTATCTGGGCATCTGACACCGGTCAGATTCGGCTCAGCTCCATTCCATTCGACGGAAAGCTAAATTTGAGCGACCGCTCTTATTTTACCGAAGCCATCCGTACCGGCCGTTCTCAAATATCGGAAGCTTATTTCGGACGAATAAACGGAAATTACATTGTATCGGTGGCTACGCCTGTTATCGATTCCGAGGAACAAATTATCGGGGTATTGATCGGAAGCGTCAATCTTCAGGTCATGAGCGAGTATGTTAATCAACTGTCCAACTCGGAAGTCCGGCTTTATGATCATTATGGGAATTTACTGTTTCTGTCCAACTCTTCCGGCAAAATTCGTCATCCGGTTTCTGCGCAATACGAACTGAATAATGTTCCCTGGAAGCTGGAGGTCGTCATTGACCTCTTTCATCCGGATTTCTCCGGCAGGCTTCTTCTGTTTGTCGTCTTTGCGTTTATTCTGGCGAATGGTTGCTTTATGATATTCCAGCTGTGGAGGATGAGGAGAAACCTGCAGAAGGAAAGGGAGCAGAATGAGGCGCAGAAGCTGAAATTGATCGGTACGATTGCAGCCAGTACGGCCCATGAAATTCGTAATCCTTTGACAGGAATTAAAGGCTTCATCAGTCTGCTCAGCGAGAAATACACGGATGAGAAGGATCAATACTTCTTCAGCCTCATTAAAAAGGAAATTGACCGGATCAATTCCATCGTCAGTGAATTGCTGATCATCGGCAAGCCCGCGGAGACGGAGGCGACCCAGGAAGTGAGTCCGCTTGAAGAGATCTTGACGGATATCCTGCCTCTGATAGAATCGGAAGCCCATCTGTATAATGTGAGCCTGCTTGTTGATATTCCTGACAGACCTCTGCCCGTCCGCTGCTCCAAGGTCCATATCAAGCAGGTTCTTCTGAACCTCGTCAAGAATGCATTGGAGGCGATGGTTTCCGGAGGAGAGCTGACGATTAGAATACTGGCGGAGAAGCAGCAGCTGACGATTATCGTATCCGATACCGGAATCGGGATGTCCAGGCAGGTCGTTAAGGAAATCTTTACTCCTTTCTTTACATTAAAACCGAATGGCACCGGATTAGGGTTAGTCGTCTGCCAGAATATTATTGAAAGCTGCGGTGGGGTTATCCACATCGAAAGCGAGCCCGGCAAAGGAACGGATGTGTTCATCCGTCTGCCTTTGGTTCAGACGTAGGAATCTGTCCGGCGAAGCATAACAAGTTCCCAATTCCAATTCAAGCCATACTTTGCGTTCGAGCATCCCTACTTCATTATAGGGGGATGCTTTTTATTATTGGACTGCTTTCGTAAATTAGGATAAGAAATTGGGCTTTGCTTGCATTTTTTGCTAAAATAATAACCAGAGTTCTCGAAGTCGGGTGAAAACATGGAACTAAGCAGAAAATAATCCATAAATCACTTTACTTCCTGGCAAACGGAATTGGGAATCAAACCATCGAGTTCAAGATGCATAAGTTGAAGGAGTTTACGATTATGATCCAAAATGAGCGGAGCGATGAATCGATCCAGGTGGTTAAGGTGCTGGCCGTTCATCGGCACAAAATTGTGATCGTCAGACAATTCAGACGGTCTATGAACGAATATACGTATGAGCTTCCCGGAGGACGGCTGGAGAACGGGGAGCACCCCAAAGCGGCTGCGCTTAGAGAAATGCAGGAAGAAACCGGATTGAAATGCAATCGTCTGACCGAATTGGGGACTTTCATCGATTCGGAGCGAAGAGTGGCCGCCGGTTTATATTTCACTAATGACATCATAGCGGAAGGACCCCAGAATCTCGAGCCGGACGAACGAATTGAGGTTCGTCTGGTTGGAATTGAAGAGGCGCTCTCCAATGTCCTTCATCGCAGATGGAGAGACCCGAGACTCGGGGTCGCCCTTATTCTTGCCCGATCCAAAGGATATTTGGACAAGAGAGGATAAGTCTGCCTTCGGTAATAACGGGGCAATCGGATTCATTTCGTACCGGCACCGGCATATCCCCCTCCCTCTGCCGCAGAAACGGTTACAGTCCAAGTTTCCGATTCGGCTATGACCGTTTCCTTATCGTCAAGAATTTTGACCTGCAGTTCCCATTGGCCTGGCTTATAAATATCAGATTGCGGGTGAACAACGATCTGCTGCTCGCTGATCCATTCGGTCGGCTGAGGCTTCCCGTTTATATAAACAACGCTAAGCGGGGCGAAGGCCCGGCCCTTAATCGGGACAGATGCCTCCTTAGCTGTCAGGGGCAGACTCTGGCCGATCACCAGCGGTTCGGTGGGGAAGGGTCCCAGTATCATTGGATCATATCCTAATGTGAAGCCGGGCTGCACAATGCTGTCCTTCCATCCGGAGTAGCCATGCTGCTCCCCGAAGAGAATATCATATTGCAGCGCTTCATATTCCTTAAGATCTTCGTCGCGTACTCCCATTCTTACATAGTAATCTTTGGGCGGAATGACCGGGATACGGCGGCCCAAGTCAAGCAGGTAATCGGTATAATAGCTTCCTCCGACCTTAGCCAGTTCCAGAATATAGGGGCCCAGGAAAGAAGGGCTGAGGTTAATGGCCTCTTGCTTGTTCGGCAAATAGTTGTTCCATACGATAACGGGTACACGGTACATTTTGTCAAGAAAGTCGGGGTCATTCTCCTGCAAATACCCTACATCTTTGTAAACCTTGTAGTCATCCCCGAGGAAAGGGAGATGATCACCGAAGAAAGCGAGTATAGTCGGTTCCTCCGAGGCGCTGAAATATTCCACCAGCTGCCTCAGCATATCATCCGCCCCTTTGGTCCCTTGAGCATAAGTCTCCAGCATCCCTCTGGATTCCTCGGACATTCTGCCCTCCACCCGAATCGTATTTTGCTTGAATTTCCCCGGATAATAATGAAAGTGGTTTTGCATCGTATTGGCGAAAATAAATGCCGGGCCCTCCGTTCTTTCGGTTTCGGAAATAATGACGTTGGCGACCTCTTTGTCCGCGATATAAGGGCCTTCATATACCGGCTTGAGAAATTCCATACTAATATATTGGGAGAAGCCGAAGTATTCATAAACCTTATCGCTGTTGAAATACCAATGGTGGAAAGGACTGATGGCTTTCGCCGTGTAGCCCTGTCTGGTTAGTATGCTTGCGAGGGAATCGACCGGACGGTTGATATATTGATTATAGGCGATGGAGCCTTGCGGCAGGAAACGCATGGAAAGGCCTGTCAGCACTTCAAATTCGACATTGGCCGTACCGCCTCCGAATTGGGGGGATAACAGCGTGCCGCTTGGATAGTCGTGCTGCAGAGAGTGATAGAACTCCAGAGGGTCCCGGCTGAATTTAACGTCTTTAAGAACGGTCGGATCCCACAGAGATTCGCTCAGGACTACAATGACGTTCGGTGGCCGGGACTCTCCGGCCGGGGTCGGCGGCTGATACTGACTAACGATGGCTTCTACCGTATCCGTATCCATCCTGTCTTGGGAATTTTGGAACAGAAGCTTCACATTCATCAGCGATGCGAGGGCGAATCCGTTCTCCTTGACATTATCCGCCTGGTTATAATCGATCGTTTCGAAGCCTAACGTCTTCTGCAGGGGAGGGAAATCCGTATATAGAAAGGTCAGAAGCAATAAGGAAGAAGAGGCGAGAACCCATCTTTCCTTGCCATATATGCGGACGGGAGAAGGGGGAAGTCTGTATTGTAACCCATAGCTTCCCGCCAGGAAAACAATAAGCGCGGCCAGAATGGGAAAGGTAAATAAATTTGTGATATACGGTATCATATCCCTGGTTTCGCCGGCGAGCAGGAAATCCCAGGGAAGCAGCGGGACATGGAGGATCTTCAGCTTGATCCCGCTAACCCATGAGAAAATAAGAATAACGGGCCCAATGCTCCAATAGGCGGCCCGGGGTCTTCCCGTAAGGGCGGAAATAAGCAGCAGGAAGCCAAGAACGGTCAGCACATTGAAGCCAAAGTGGGCGAAGCTCCGCCATGTCCACTCCAATGCCTGGAGTGCATTTCCACGGCTAAGCACCTCAGAAATCCATACTATCCAAACGGAAGACAGAACAATTACATATCTGGACTTCGCATATCCGGCCACTGGTTTTACCCATCGGTCCATGCTATCGCTCTCCCGGAACAGTTTAAGATTTTGTAAATATATGATTACGCTTACACATTATATCAGGGAATTTCTTGTTGTTAAAGAAGGAATTTTATTACATAAACGATGAAAAATATTCGGTAGTATAGCGGTTCACTAAAAATTGGGACTGATTTTTGTTTTCGTATTTGGTCATTTTATTTCGAAAATTATAAAAATTATTTTTATTTTCTGTTGATTTTGTGGAAAATATTGAGCATTATTATTATGATAACGTTATCATCGAAAACAAGGAGGAGAATCATGAAGTTTCGAGTCATTATTATTTTGTTGATTTTTTGCTTGGCGGTAGGGATAGGTGGGCAGGTTGGTTATTCTTCACCATCGGATATTCAAGAGACAGCTCAGGACAGAATTACCCAGGAGGAAATAGGCCCGGTACATCGGGTTCAATCTTCCAATTACCGGGATCTGGATTCGGTAAGCGAACAGGGGCCGGTCATTCCCGGCTTGATGCAGGGCCTGATCCCCCAAGGAATTGCTTATTACGAAGCGATGGATTGGCTGCTTGTGTCTTATTATCGTGATAATGGTCAACCGAGTGTGGTAAGTGTTATCGATGGAGCAACCGGACAGTTCATCAAGGCGCTGGACCTGTACAAAGACGAATCCACGCCGTATACGGGTCATGCAGGCGGGTTGACGGTAAGCGAGAAGCATATGTGGGTAACCTCGGAGAAGAGCGCCTACGCGGTTAAGCTGGAAGATCTGATTCAATCCGCAGACGGTGGCCGGCTTGTATTCTCGAGTATTACCCGCACGGAGACGAATGCTTCTTTCGTCACTTATGATTCCGGTATTTTGTGGGTGGGCGAGTTTGCCAGATTTAATTTTAATACAGAGCCGTCGCATCATATGAGAAACCGGGAAAACATCGAGCATTCTGCCTGGGTTGCCGGATACCGGCTTACAGACGAGGATTTGATCGATACTTCTCGGACGGTTGAGAAGACCAATGCGGCCATTCCGGATCTTCTTCTTTCCATTACAGACGAAATTCAAGGGATGGCGTTCGTGGACGGGCATATCCAGCTCAGCCAGTCTTACGGCCGGACGGTAGAGAGCTCGCTGCTGACTTACCGGCTTTCCCTGGATGAATCACCGCATGCCTATACCGACCGTTTTGGCAATGATCCGGTTCCTATCTGGTTTCTGGACGGATTGAATAAGGTTCATACTGTTGTTATGCCCCCGATGTCGGAAGGGATTGTCGAGCATAACGGCCGTTTGTATATTTTGTTTGAATCCGGGGCGGAAACTTATCGGGACAGCTTCTATCCCGTTGACCGCGTTTACGTTGCCGATTCCGGCCGACTGCTAGCGATGACCCCTACGGTTCCCGGAGCATCGGGAGAAGCTTCGCTCTTGATCACCGAAATGGTTGTGGCTTCACCGGGTGAGGGAGAGCCGTACGAATATATAGAGCTCTATAATAACAGTAATCGGGCAATTGATCTGGCAGGTTACAAAATGTATTACTATTACGACCCGGCTCATCCGGAGCTCTGGAATACGAAAGTGACCAAATGGCTGATAATGACGGCGAAAGATGTGGATCCCGGCGTGAAAGAGGAGACGAATACGGTGATTAGACCGCATCAAACCAAGATTGTTTGGCTCAAGAAGCCCGGTCATTACGACAAGACCGTCGCGGATTTCAATGCCGCTTACGGGACGAAGCTGAAAGCTGGCGATTTCGTATATATCAAGCTTGCGCAAGGTCAAGGGCTCTCCAATACGACCCAGAGATTTCTGGCTGTGGTGGCGCCTAGAGGGAATCAAGTTTTTGATCGGATCAGTCATGTAACTTATAATGGCAGCTCGGAGAATCCTTCTTCGGAAAGCTGTGGAAGCGCCGATCGCCCCTGCGATTTTGCCGTCGGCGAAAGCATTATTTATTATTATCCGGAGGAGAGTCCGGCAGGAGTGTTGGGAATGGTGAGGAAGGTTCCGCAATCTCTTCATCAGACCCCGACTCCGGGCAAGCTTCTGCCCGAGCAGATCCGGTCTATCGCCAAGGGAAGATAAATTCAATAAGGTTGCTCCTATTCTTCATAGCTCCACAATGGTTAAGCTCCTCAAGTGCAAGTGAGAGTTAATCCGGACGGCTATTCTTCGAAAGATGTAAGTCCGAGAAAAAAACAAAAAAGAGCGGGCGTTGGAGGGAACTTGCCCCCGGCCTCGCTCTTTTTGTCTTAATTTTAAATTCGGATCCGGATAAACTTGATTGCGGCTGGGATCACTAAGAGAAGAAGATCGTGCGAATGTTGTTAACAGCCAATACTATCAAGACCAGAATCCCAAGAATGGCCACGATATTTTTGAACCATGTATTCTTCAGGTCGCCCATAACTTTCGAATCGTTGGCAACCCTGTACATGGCAACACCGATAATAGGCACGATAATGACGGTGATGGCTTGGGCGAAGATGATCATATTCAGAGGCACCGCCCCAAACAGCAGGGCTACGATTCCTCCTACGGCCATTACGGCAAGAATGCAGATTCTCACGCCGCGTTCGCTTAACTTGCTTCCAAGTCCGAGAGATTCGGCCAGCATAACCCCTCCGATGGTAGCGTTCCCGGTAAGAGAAGAGAAGGAAGCGCCGAACAAGCCGATTATAAACACGACGTTCGCCCAACTGCCGAAGACAGGCTCCAGAGCTTTGCCGATATCGCCGGCGGTATTGACTTGAATGCCCTGGGGCAGAAGAATGGCGGCTGAGCTTATCATAATCATGGAGGAAATCAGTCCAAGAATGATGATCCCCGTAAAGCTCTCTTTCACGCCGTCTCTAAGCCGGTCCTTAGTCAGTCCCTTCTCCTGCACCAAGTAGGATTGGTAGAAGGCACCGACGATACTGAAGGTAGTGGCTACCAGCCCGATGATAAGCAGCAGGGAGCCTTCGGGCACCCTCGGGACTAATCCGCTCAAGATGCCGCCGATACTGGGCTTGACCATGATTAGGGTCAACAGGAAAGAAATAATCATTAGAGCGACCATAACCAGCATCATTTTTTCCAACACTTTGTAGAAATTTTTGGTAAAGAGCAGAGACATGCCAAGCAAAGTCGTAATGATCACCCATACCGGCGTTGAAGTCTGGGTCAGATCGGCAATGGCCAGCCCCGAACCGATGGAATTTCCCGCCTGAAAGGAAGAGGTGACCAGGCAAGCACCGATCCCGATGACGACTGTAACGGCTTTACCCCATTTCTCACGAATAACCGACAATAGGGAACGGTTCGCAGCCATCCCGATTCTGGCGCTCATTTCGGTAAAGGCTAACATAAAACAAACCGATATTACCATGACCCACAGCAGATCGTAGCCATAAATGCTGCCCAGCTTGGAGGTAAGCGTGATGCTCCCAGGCCCGAGGACCAGTGCCGCTGTAATCAGGGAAGGGCCTAATGTGCCCAGCCACCGGGCTAAGGACGAGGAAGATGTTCTGCGATCTGGCAGTTGCGACGGGTTGTTCATTCAGAATACCCCCTTGACTTAATGATGAAGCGCTTACGTAATTGTATTTTAGTGAGCGTATGTTTAAATGACAAGTCTTTAATTTGTCTTTAAATTGAGAGAGGAGGTAAGCTCCTTAAGAATTCGATTTGTGATTTTATCCGAAGCGCCGCCGCAGCCCGCAAATCGGTCATAGGTGAAATTGAAGCGGTCCGAATCGGAAGCATTCCACAACGCTTTCATATGTTCGTCTAAGCTTTCTCCGGTTAACATTTTCATCTTGGCTTCCATTCTTTCCCGTTCAGATCGGTCTAAGGAAGTCATCATTCCGATCTGCTTGACTAACTCGCGGGGACAGCGGGCAATCGCTGCTACGCCTTGACTCTGGAGGTACAGGGCGTTATCCGCTTCCTGCCCCGGCAGGGGGCGATAAACAATAATGGGAAGGCGGGAGGCGAGAGCTTCCGTTAATGTGATTCCTCCGGCTTTGGTCACTATGCATGCGGAAGAGGCCATCAATTCCGCCATTTGTTCAACGAAGCCGTAAATCTCCACATTCGGGTCATTCCCGAAATTTTTTGCGATGGAGTTAAACAGGGCCCGGTTTCTTCCGCATACGACAGCTATACGGGCATCCTTCAGTTCTCTGCGAATGAGGGAAATCACCTCGGATAAATTGCGAAGAATACCGTTGGCGCCGGCCATTACCAGGACCCGGAGGAAAGTGCGGGCAGCTGCCGGATCCCGGTCGGACATGGTTTGTTCCCTGAGATGTACGGATGGAAAGGAGGAACGGATCGGTATGCCGCTTACGGCAACGCGTCCGGGATCGATTCCCTGCTCGAGAATGGATTTCTTCAAGTCGGGGGTGGCTACGAACAACAGGTCATATTCCGAGTATATCCAACGGTTGTGCAGAGCGAAGTCCGTCAAGATCGTAAACGTAGGAATGTTAGCTCCGCTTCTTCCGCGAATGGCAGGCATCGGAAAAGTACAGATGAGAACATCCGGCTTCTCCCGGGAGATCAGCTGCATCAGCTTCTTGGCCCCCCATGCTTTCAACCCTTTGTTCAGCATCCGCTGAGGCTTCATATTTTGGGTACATCTATATATCCAGCCATAGATGTACGGGAAATATTGGGAAGACATCTTGTAGAACTGTTGAACAGCCCGGTCCAAAAATGGATACGACTCCCCATATAAGTCCACGAGCTTCACTGCCTTGAACCCCCTCCGGGATAAAGTCTCCTGAAGAGCCCGTGCCGCCTGGAGATGGCCGTCCCCGTAGCTTGCATACAGAATAAGTGCTTTTAATCCATACATATAAGCATCCGTCCTGCCCTTGAAATGGAAGAGAAGTATTATTGCCGGTTCGCCACATAAGATGATCTTTTACGATTGAGGTATATGTATTTAATGTGTTCTCATATGCGGAAAATCATGTACCGTATCAGGGCAATTGTATGAATTACCAAACATTGTAGAATGAAAGGGCTAATCTAGCATGTTACAATCTAGTAGAAATTCGGCCGAAGCACAATCTAGTGCGCGGGGGAACCAATAGTGGGGGTGAAGCGGCTTTGCAAGCCGTAGGGCGATTACTCTTTGACCCGAACCCGTCAGCTAACTTCGCAGGCCAAACAAAGAGGAGGAAACTGAACACCATGAAGAAACACATTAAGAAAGTTGCTCTTTCCGGAGTTTTGCTCGTGGGGACTATGTTGTCTGCCAATGCAGCATTCGCTGCTCCGCAAACATTTCATTCTGGTGATGCAGTAAACCATATCACCAAGAAGTACGGGATTGACCTTGAATCCTTGTTCAAGAATCATCCCAAGTTCAGCAAATTTATCATTATAGGACAAGACGGATTTAAGTTTGATTTCTCTTGCAATCCTATACCTGACAAAGGAAACGGAAGCAAGCCTGCACCATCCAAGCCGGATAAAGGCGATCAGGGAAGCAAGCCCGCGCCATCCAAGCCGGATAAAGGCGATCAGGGAAGCAAGCCCGCGCCATCCAAGCCGGATCAAGGCAATCAGGGAAGCAAGCCTGCACCATCCAAGCCGGATCAAGGCAATCAGGGAAGCAAGCCTGCACCGACCCAGCCAAACCAAGGCGATCAGGGCAACAAACCTGCCCCGACTCAACCTGACCAAGGTCAATCCGATATTTCTCAATATGCTAAAGAAGTAGCAGAATTGGTGAATCAGGAACGGGCGAAGGCCGGACTGAAGCCTCTGCAGCTGGATTCCGCACTTTCCGCTATGGCGTTGGATAAAGCCAAAGATATGTATCATAACAATTACTTTGACCATAATTCGCCAACCTACGGCTCTCCGTTCGATATGATGGACACTTACGGCATCAAATATTCATATGCCGGAGAGAACATTGCCAAAGGCCAACGCACACCCGAGGAAGTTATGAATGCATGGATGAACAGCCCGGGCCACAAAAAGAACATCATGAGTCCTAATTTCACCAAAATAGGCGTAGCTTATTACCAAGGGGAATGGGTACAAGAATTTATCGGTTAATAAAATAACCAAAACGAAAGAGACCGACGCTTATGCGTCCGGTCTCTTTTTTTTCATCATGAGTCCAGGTCTTTCCAGCCTCCATAAGAGAAGAAGCTGATTCCGGCAGCCCCCGCTTCTTGAGCGACAAGCTTATATTTTTCCCAAAGAGGTTGATCGATCGGGAATTCGTCTGACCGCAGCAGCCCTGCATATAGAGGCACTTTATTTTCGGAACGGGCTATTTGCTCCCGGATGATCTGTCCGAAGCTTTCGGGGGTGAGCCAATAGTTCATGGGGCACACAAAATCCATCAGCCCTTCCTTGATCCACTCCCACCATTTCTGGCCGAACTGCTCATATTCACTGCCGGGATGGAAAGGCTCATTTCTCAGTTCGTTTCCGTAAGGCGAATTGTACCAGATTGCCGCAGACAGCTGCGCTTCCTTGCGTTGAGCCGTGATCTCCCGCCGGATATTTCGAACAACTCCGGTAATCAATGAGGAGCGGAACGCATACCAATCCTCCGCATGATGCTTCAGAATCCAATCCGCCCGCTGCCGGGTCTCTTCCAACTCGTCAGGGATCGAGAGATTAAACTCCCGTGCCAACCTTTCCAGGCAGCGCTCGCAGAAGCAATAATGGTAAGAACGTCTGAGATGCAAATGACGGCCAATTGGAGGATCATTATAATGATTGAGGGCTTGTTCCACAAAGAAGGTCGTTGTCGTCCCGTTCGCCGTCGTCAGCTTCAGAGGCTCCCCGGCACGGGGAATAACCGTCCAATGCCCCGCCTGATTCGTATCGATAGACAAGCGGCTCTCATAATGATAGAAACGGATGAAATCCAGATGAATCCCTGCCAATCCGGGATGCTTGACCAGCATATCTTTGCAGCGGCCGGCAATGAACGAGACAACATCCGGATTCGAGGGATCCAGAACATAGCGGCGGCCTGCCAAAGGCTCGTCCCAATTGGAAATTCCTTCATAATCGACGCAGTACGCCTCCCTGGATTGGAAAGGAAGACTTGCTCTATCTTCAGCCCGAAGCTGGAGGGTACCGATCATCCCGTGTATTTCAATGCCTGCCTTTGAGCACGCCTCCACGACCGAATCCATCTGTTCAGCGAATTCCGCCGCCGGATTCGTCCAATCGTGCAGATGAAGCAGAAGCTTGCCCACCCTATGCCGTGCGCACCACTCCACTAACTTCTCTGTATCCCCTAACGTCCAATTCTTATTTCCGATATACAGCCATGCCGTGTTTTGCCTAACTGTTGTCATTAAACTAACACCTCTCCGTTCTTTTTCCGGCCTCTCAAGCTAATTTGAAAGCCGCCTTGCGTTGCAGGTAAGTCCATTATAGCCCATCCTTCGTCGAGCTCAAGACGGAAAGGGACAAGCTTGGGCAAATAGTAATGAAAGTACTAAAAAAAGTAATCACTGTCCGCTATTCATCGGCCCCCATTACGGGTAAACTTGGAAGCATAGAAAAAAGCATTCCTTTTTTAGGTTTTATGTAGGAGATTTTCTCCAATAGCTACACACTCAGAAAGAAATTTACGGATTTAGGGGGAATTCAATGAAACCGACAACAAGAACGCCGCCAGTCATTCCAGCCTCCCGCAGAGGATATTGGGGTCAATTAGGGGCAGATATCAGGAAGGATTGGGATTTATATGTCGCTTTGATCCCGGGAATTCTGTTTTTGCTTCTGTTTAAGTATACACCCATGTATGGAATCATTATTGCTTTTAAAGATTTTAATATTTTCACAGGATTTGCGGAAAGCCCCTGGGTGGGGATGGACAATTTTAAAAGGCTGTTTACCTCGCCTGATTTCGTCAACGTATTCAAAAACACGCTGATAATCTCCTTATATAAAATTGTATTTCTGTTTCCTCTTCCGATCATCGTTGCCATTTTAATGAACGAATTAAAGAACATGATCTTTAAGAGGACAATTCAGACTATTGTCTATTTGCCGCATTTTTTATCCTGGGTTATTGTAAGCGGTTTATTTATCGACCTTCTTTCCACCAACGGAGGCTTAATCAACCGGATGATTGTGGCGTTGGGCGGAGAACCGATAGCATTCTTCCTGGACCACACGATATTTCGCTCCGTGCTGATCACCTCAGCCGGATGGAAGGAACTTGGCTGGAGCACTATTGTTTACTTGGCGGCCTTGAGCGGAATTGACCCGCAATTATATGAAGCGGCCAGAATTGACGGGGCCAACAAGTTTAAGCAAATTTTATATATTACTTTGCCGGGTCTGACGCCGATTATTCTGCTGATGTTTATCCTCCGCCTGGGTAGTATTCTTGAAGCGGGGACTGAGCAAATTCTCGTTATGTACAATCCGAACGTTTACAATGTCGCTGATGTTATAGGTACCTATGTCTACCGGGTGGGGCTGGGTGAGCAAGACTACAGCTTCTCGACGGCCGTTGGCTTGTTCGATTCGGTTATCGGCTTCATTCTGATCATTACAGGCAACTACTTATCCCGTAAATATTTGCAGAGAGGCATATGGTAAGCGATTTTGCGTAACGAGAGGGGAGATCATGACATGGATATGCCAGAAACAGCTTCTGTAAAGAAGAAAAATAGAAACGCCATTAAAGAATCGATAGGGGAAAAAATATTTTATTTCTTCAATTACATTTTTTTCATCCTATTTGGAGTAGTTACTCTGTTTCCGTTCCTGAATCTCATAGCCAAATCATTAAGCAGTGAGGCGGCGGTTATTTCCGGAATGGTCACAATATTCCCGGTGGATCTTCAATTCGGAACCTACAAATATGTACTTCAGGATTCCATGTTTCTTAATTCCTTTAAAGTTTCGGTATTTATTACGGTCGTAGGTACGGCGCTTAGTCTGTTCATGACCGCATTGGCCGCATACCCGCTATCCAAGCCGAGACTCCGTGGACGGAAATATTTCATTCTGATGTACGTGTTTACGATGCTGTTCAGCGGCGGATTGATTCCGACCTACCTGCTGATGCATAATCTGGGGCTGATCAATCAGCTTCCGGTACTGTTCCTGCCCTCGATGATCAGTGTTTTCAACATGCTGATTATCAAGAACTATTTTGAAAGCCTGCCGGAAAGTTTGGAGGAATCGGCCAAGATTGATGGGGCCAGCAATCTGAAGATTTTATATAAAATCACATTGCCCTTATCCATGCCGGTTTTTGCCACAATCGCCTTGTTCTATGCCGTAAGCTTCTGGAATGATTTCTTTGCTTCCATGATTTATATCAACAGCCCGGAGAAAAAGCCGATGCAGCTTTATTTGAAAGAACTGCTCGTATCCGCTAGCGATGCTTTTATATCCGGAGGAAATGTCGTCAATATCGATGCGGCCATGAACATAACTCCACAAGCGATCCAGGCGGCATCCATACTGTTGGCCACGATCCCCATCTTGCTTGTGTACCCGTTTTTGCAGAAATATTTTGTGAAAGGCGTACTGATCGGTTCGGTCAAAGGATGATGGGATTCATTGTTACCGTGCCAAAAAGAAAGCATGGAAAGGCGGTGATCATTTCTCCTAATCGGATAAGAACTGAAGGAATTTCATAATGAAATCTTTGAAAAGAAGAAAGGGAGGTTCATCCATGCAATTTCAATCCAACGTAACTAAAAAGATGCTGTCTTCCGTTTCCATCGCCGCATTAGCCGTGACAGTGGCGGCTTGTGGAGGAGGCGGGAACGATAATAAAGGAGCTGCCCCGACCAATTCTCCGGCCGCTTCCGAAGCCCCGAAGAATGAAGGGGGCGATAAGGCGGAAAAGCCTCAACTGCGCCAATTGCTGCCTTTTGAACGCTTCGATCCGAATAAGGATCCCGTGGCCGCCTACTTGAAGGAGAAGACGGGATATGATGTCAAATACGATCAGCTTCCCGCCGAGAATGCCGATGAGAAGCTGAACCTGCTGATGGCTAACCAAGAGGCGTACGACTTCATGAAGCTCGGTAAGTCCCAATTCGCCAGGCTGGCGGCTTCCGGCGCGCTAGAGCCGCTGGACGACCTGATTGATAAATATGGTACAAATATGAAACAAGTGATTCATGAAGAGACCTGGAACAGCGTCATTGTTGACGGCAAAAAGTACGGAATCCCGGAAGGAACGGCTGGAACACAGGTAGGTACCGAGCTGGTTGTCCGCCAGGACTGGATGGATGAGCTCGGACTGGAAATACCGACGACCACTGATGAATTGTACAATGTGTTGAAGACGATTAAAGAAAAGAAGAACGTCATTCCTTTAACCGGAGGCAAGGATCCGATGGTTGGGGATATCGCTTCGACCTTCGGAATAACGACGGATTGGGTGGAGCGTGACGGCAAGCTGGTGCATGCCGTAGAGCTCCCAGAGATGAAGGAGTATTTGGCCTTCATGAACAAGCTGTATGAGGAAGGCTTGATGGATCCGGAATGGGGAATTAATACTTCGGCTAAGGCCATCGAGAAATTCTCCAGCGGCAAAGCGGCCATGTACCGGTTAGCTTGGTGGGATGCAGGGAATATCAACAATGCCCTGGCCAAGAACTTCCCGGATGCCAAAATCTCCATCATACCTTTCCTTAAGGATAAAGACGGCAAAACACAGGTTGTCGGTTCGGCCGGAGTTACCTACGTCGTTGCCATCCCTAAATGGGCCAAGAACAAAGAAGATGCGATGAAGCTAATCGATATGAAGCTGGAGAAAGATATTCACAAAGGGCTGGCGATCGGCGAAGAGGGAGTTCACCACGAAATGAAGGACGGCAAATATTACCCGATTCATCCCAAATTCGCGGATGAGTGGAACAACGCAAGTTACTTCCTGACGGGAACGGATCAGGACAATTATCCGATTTACTGGCAGGCACGTGTGCGTAAGGATGAAAATGTGCAGAAGTATTTCGAAACCTATCAGGAGAACGCTAAAGAACATATGGTGATTGATCCGTTAACCTACGCACCTCCGATTGAGGCCATCTCCAAAAACACCCAAAAGCTTGCCAAGCTTAGGGAAGACAGCTTCATCAAATTTATTGGCGGAGTAGAGCCTGTCGACAATTACGATAAATTCCTGGCGCAATGGAAATCCCAAGGCGGAGAGGAAATGATTAAAGCCGCCAATGAGTGGTATCAGTCCAATAAATAAAGCGCGAAAGAGGCGGTTTCTAAAGCAGTTTACAAACGACTGCGAAATGGCCTAAACCGAGAAAACAGTAAAATCTATCTGAGAAAAGAGCGGGGCAAGTGGTCAATTTTTTCCACTTACACTCGCTCTTTCTCTTGCATCGTTGTACAGGGAAGCCGTGCGCCTGCTCCAGATGCCCGTTGAGCTGAATGGGGCTGAAAATCGCAAACCGGCTGTCGGGAGAGCTCTATTTTCCGGCTAAATTCGGCTGTTCAACGGCGAGAAAGCCGCCGAAAGAACCGAAATCGCTGCTTAAGAGCATGGACCGGATTTCCTGTTTATGGTACTATCGTGTTGAGAATTTAATAATACATGCCGCCGCGCATGGGATGGAAAAGAGGATGAAGGATGAAATATTCTGTATTCACGGTCATGCTCCCCGAGCTATCGCCCCAGGAAGCAATACATGAGCTTAAGAAGGCAGGCTATGACGGAGTGGAATGGAGAGTAACGGCAATCGACCCGGCCAAGCAGGAGGAGCCCCCGTCTTTCTGGGGAAACAATCGGTGTACCGTCGATACTCAATCGTCCGAAGAAGATATTCTGAGCTTGAAGGCGGAGACAGAGCTTGCAGGCTTGGAAATTCCCGCTCTAGCATGCTATTTGCAATGCGGCGATGTGGAAGGAACGGCACGGGGGATGCAAATAGCTCAATGGTTTGGGGCCTCTGCGATTCGGGTTGGTGTGCCGATGTACAATCGAAGTAAGCGCTATCAGGAGTTGTTGGAGGAAGGCCGTTCTTATCTGGAGGAAGTACAGAAACTGAGCCGCCAATATGGCGTCCAGGGATGGATCGAGATCCATATGAACAATATTGCCTCCAGTGCCAGTCTGGCACACAGGCTGGTAGAAGGCTTCGATCCGGAACATATCGGGGTCATCTATGATCCCGGCAACATGGTCTATGAAGGATACGAGCAGTACCGTATGGGCTTGGAGCTGCTGGGGCCTTATCTGGCTCATGTTCACGTGAAGAATGCTCATTGGGTGCGGACTAACGACCCGAACCGTCATATCTGGCAGGCGGATTCCTGTCCAGTCAGTGAAGGAGTGGCGAATTGGAAACAAATCGTGGACGACTTGAAGACGGTCGGGTACGATCGCTGGCTCAGCTTCGAAGATTTCAGCCGCTCAGGAACAGGTGAAGAGCTGCTGGCTCGTAACCTGCAGTATATGAAATCCTTGGTTTAGAGCCGGGCCAGGGGAAGGTCGTTCAAGGCTTGTCTTGACTTTCAAATGACCATCCGCTCGTATGGGGAATTAAGGATAGAATGGATATAATTAAAATTTCCCGGCACCATGCCGTGATAACCATGCTAGAATGAAGGTTGGCTTACTTGCTGTCAATGACTGCTCATGAACAACAGCTGCAAGGAACCCGTATTCGTAAGGGGGTTGAAGAAATGAGCGTTCTTGAGAAGGAAAAGATTAATGTAAGCGGAAACAGTCAGCCGACCGACGAATTGGTTTGGGAAGTCGAAGCGAATGTAGACGAGAACGGTACACCGGGGAGAAGCCGGCTTCTGATCACCAGGAGCCGGCTTGAGGTCGTTTCCGAAGAGGGGGAGCTTGTCAGGGAATATCCCTTGTCGTCTGTTAAAGAAGCCCGGATGCTGTCGGCGGTCGGGGGGCGGAACGCTTGTTATAGACACAGAGGAGGGGGCTGTTGTTCTTGCCCGTTTTACAGCGGAACTGAACAGACAGATGAGCTTCGCAACGAAAACGATCCAAGCACTCATCCAAGGAGAGGAGCTCCCGGTTCTCACCTCCAAAGACATGCCCAGACTATGTCCTACCTGTCAGGAACGGCTGCCGGAAGGAAGCAATCTATGCCCGACCTGCTCGGATAAGGGGAAGGTTATTTCCAGGCTGCTCAGTTATGCCAAGCCGTATAAGATGCGGATGATAACAGCGGCGTTAATGATGATGGCCGCTACGCTGATGGAACTGATCCCTCCTTATTTGACGAAAGTCATTGTCGACGACGTTCTCCAGCCGAAGCATATCGGCCACGCTTTGCTGTGGCTGGTTATCGCTCTGGCCGCCACCCGGGTTGCTCTTTCGCTGATGCAGACATTGAGGGGGTATATAGGCGTATGGATCGGCGGCAAGCTGATGGGGGATATCCGCAAGGATACATACCAAGCGTTAATGAGGTTGTCGCTCAGCTTCTTTGATCGCAGACAGACATCGCAATTTATAGGCAGGGTGAACAGCGATTCGGAAGCGATGAGGCAGTTTCTGACCGACGGAATCATTTGGATAGCCGGACAATTGCTGATGCTTATCGCCATTATCGGCATGATGCTTAACCTCAATTGGAAGCTGGCTTTGCTGGCCTTGCTGCCCACGCCTCTGATTGTCATTACTTCGCTCTCCATTTGGCCCCGGATTCGGCATCTCTGGTATCTTCAATGGCGTTCGGTCAACAAAATCAATATGCTCGTAGGCGATGCCCTGCAGGGGATCCGCGTCGTCAAAGCGTTCGGCCAGGAGACGACCGAGAGGGAGAGATACGGGAGCGCTAACGAGGAGCTGGTGCATCAGACTATCCGTTCGGAAGGCATTTGGTCCGGTGTGTTCCCGTTATTTTCCTTGATTACGACTTCCGGGGCGCTGCTTGTCTGGTACTTCGGCGGCTGGCAGGTCATCCGGGACGAGCTGACACTGGGTACTTTGATGGCTTTTACCGCTTACTTGACCATGTTCTTCGGCCCTCTCCAATGGTTCAGCCAATCGATAAGCTGGACCAGCCGTGCGTTAACCGCAGCGGACCGCGTCTTCGAAATTATGGATACGCCGACGGATGTTCCTACCGCCCGAAATGCGGTATCTATCCCCAGGGTAGAGGGCAGGGTCGAGCTGGACAATGTTTCTTACGGATACGAGAAGCATCATCCCGTTCTCAAAGACATCAGCTTGCAAATCACTCCGGGAGAGATGATCGGCTTGGTCGGCCATTCCGGAGCGGGCAAATCGACCTTGATCAACTTGATTTGCCGATTTTACGATCCCGATTCAGGGATTATCAGGATTGACGGTATCGATTTGAAACAAATCGACCAGGAAGCCTTGCGCAAGCAGATCGGTGTCGTGCTTCAGGAAACTTTTCTGTTCGACGGCACGATTGCCGAGAATATTGCCTATGCGAATCCAGAGGTAAGCCCTCTGGAGATTATGCGGGCGGCTAAAATTGCGAATGCCCACGATTTTATCGTCCGCATGCCGGATGGGTATGACACCCGGGTGGGAGAGCGGGGCCATCGTCTATCCGGCGGGGAGAAACAGCGTATTGCCATCGCCCGTGCCATCATTCACGATCCTCGCATTCTTATCCTCGACGAAGCTACCGCTTCGGTCGATACAGAGACCGAGCGCCAGATCCAGGAGGCGATCGCCCGGCTGGTCAAGGGAAGAACGACCTTCGCTATCGCCCATCGCCTGTCGACTTTAAGGAACGCCGACCGGCTCATCGTTCTGGATAAGGGGAAGGTGGCGGAAATCGGAACGCATGAGGAGCTGTTGGCTCTTCGGGGAGTGTATTACAAGCTGGTGGAGGCACAGAAGGAAATGTCCAAGATCAGAGGGGTGGAAGGATGAGTAACGGATCGTATGAAATCATGGTGCTCGACTCCGGATCGGTCTCATTCAGACGAACCGAAGGCGGAATGCTGTCGATGGAAAGCGGAGGTACCCTTTATCCGGAGGTCCTGCTGTACCGGGGTTTCCCGCTGTCACGACAAGACGAATATATTTCCGTGCGCGACAGGGAGGGCCTGGAAATCGGAATCCTTGCCGGATTGACGGAGCTGGATGACATGTCCCGGGCGGAAGTGGAGAAGGAGCTTAAGCTGAGGTATTTGCTCCCGCAGGTTCAGCAGATCGTGAGCATCAAGCAGCATTCCGGGATGTGGGTATGGCAGCTGCAAACGTCGCTCGGTCCGATCAAGCTGACGATGCGCAATCTTCACGAGCATGTGCAGCCGATTGCCCGTAAGCGCCTGCTACTGTCCGATATGGACGGTAACCGGTGCGAGATTCACGATTATACCGCGTTGGATCCTCAGAGCCGCAAGCAGCTTATGCGGGTTTTATAGGTTTGTGGCATTTTTTATCCAAATGGACCAGGATACGCCGGAAGGCGATCATCCTGGTCCATTGTTTGTGTCGCAAATGCGGTGGTGGCAATCGGTATTCCCATACGCCAGGCGGCCAGCTTTACTTTACGGTAAACGGCAGCGAATTCGTTTCAACAATGGCGATGGATTGGGAATCGATCAGCTTGATCCTGATGTCGAGACGGCCGGATTTGCCCAGCATATTGGCCGGTACGACGGCTGTCATCGTTTGACGGTCCACGTACTTCGTTTCAAGCGCACCGCCATTTGCATATACCAGCGCCCCGGGGACGAAATTCTTCCCTTTAAGCTCGATCGTTACCGACGCATCCTTGCTTGTATCGGCATAGGTTTCCGCAGGAAGCACCTGTTCCAGCTCCATCGGCCCGCGCCCAAGGATAAAGTTCGGATCGACGATCTGGTCTTCGAAATCTTTATAGCCGTATCTGGCTCCGAACATAATGTCATACTGCAAATATTCGTAGATGCGCATTTCTTCCGCCCACTGTTCATCCCCCGCCTCGGGAAGCAGCGGTGTTTTTTCATATAGAGAGTACAGGAAGTCGGTATAATAGCTGCCTTCTTTCCCGGCTTTGTTCAGCACATAGGGACCGAGGAAGGACGAACTGATATACAGATCCTCCTTCTCATCAGACAGATAGTTGTCCCAGATCACGAAGGGAACGCTGTAGATTTTCTTGAAAAAGTCGGGATCGTTATCCTGCAAATAATTGCTTTCCCTATAGACTTTATAATCGTCGCCGAGCACAGGCAGATGGTCTCCGTAGAAGACGATGATCGTAGGCTCCCCGGAAGCCTCGAAATGCTCAACGAGCATCTTCAGCATGGCATCCGCTCCCGTTAATCCTTGAGCGTATGTTTCAAGCTTTCCTATGGAATCCTCCGAAAGATTGGCTCCCTTCACCTTAATCGTGTTGCCGCCGAATTTCCATGGTTCGTACGGATAATGATTCTCCATCGTATTGGCAAAAACGAAGGCCGGGCCCGGACTGGATTCAATTTGTTCTATAACATTTTTGGCCACCTCGGTGTCGGCCAGGAACGGACCCTTGTATACCGGGTCAAAAAACTCGCTGCTGATATACTTCGAAAATCCGAAATTGCGGTACACCGTTTTGCTGTTGAAAAACCAATTGTGGAACGGATTGACCGAGGCGGTCGTATAGCCTTGTCTCTTAAGAATACTGGCCAGTGAGTCCACCGGATGATTAACATACTGAATGTAAGGAAGAGATCCTTGCTGCAGGAAACGCATAGTATTGCCCGTCAGCACCTCGAATTCCACATTGGCCGTTCCTCCGCCAAATTGCGGGGATCTCATCCAGCCCCCGGTATACTTCTCCTGGATAGAATGGAAGAAAGGAAGCGGATCTTCACTGAACTCTACATCCTTCATGACCGTCGGATCCCAGAACGATTCGCTCAGCACGACGATAATATTGGGATCGACATCGCTTTGATCGGGTCTCCGGGGAATTTCCGCCACCAGAGATTCGATCTTTTCCTTATTATATCCTTCGGGTTCTTCAATCAAGATGAGATCGACATTTAATACGGTTGTCAGTAAAAGTCCGTTGGTCATATAATTGGAAGTCTGATCCCAAGGGATGGTTGAAATGTTAAACGCCTGCTTGACCGGGATCGGCTTGTCCGAATAAACGGAAGTAAAAAATAAAACCGAAAGCACGGCGAGAACGATTTGGGTTTTCCATCGGAATCTCCCTTTAAAGTGCGGGATATGGTAGAGCATCGCATAGCTGCCTGCCAGGAAAATGACAATTCCCGAGATCATGCTGACACTAAAGAGGCTGTTGACATATTGGAGCACATCCTTCGTCTCGCTGCCGAGAAACACGTCCCATGGCAGGAGGGGGACACCCATTATCTTCAGTTTGATTCCGCTTACGATGGCAATGACGATAAATAAGACGGAGGCCAGCCAATAGGCCCATCTGGTTCTTCCCGTCAATGCTGCCAGGATCAGAAGGGAGAAGAAGACGAAGAGATAATTCAAGACAAGCTCCATAGGATTGGTCGTGAGCCAGGACCAAACCGCTTCGATGCTTCCACGGCTGAAAAACTCGACGAACGCCAGAAGCCATAACGAGAGAATAACTATTGGATATAACGATTTTAACTGCTTGCCCATTCCTATCGATCTCCCAATCTATTTGTTTAGATAAAAAAATGTAAAGATTTTGTAAGCATACAAGTCATTATAACATGAGGTATGTATACCATTTCAATTCACTTATAAAGGAAAGTGTAAAAACAGGATAAAAGAGAGCGAGTAGAATTCTTCCAGTTAATTCTCGTAGGTTTTATGCTAAAATAGAATGGATTTTTGATATAAATCATAACGTATGCAGGAGAATGGCGATTTGTGTCGAATACAGTGTATTTGGTCCTATATAAACACATAGAAAAATTGGAGGAAAAGTCAGAATGAAAAAAGGGACAATTGTATTTATGCTGGTGGCTCTCGTATTAACCGTCGTTCTTGCGGGCTGCGGAAAGAAAGAGGAAGTTCAGCCGACGCCGTCCCCTGGCGGGCAGGAGAAGGAAGCGGCTCCGGTATCGGTTAGTATCGGATTATTGAAGCTGACCAGTTCCGCACCTTTATTTATTGCAGTGGAGAAGGGGTTCTTCAAAGAGGAAAATATCGATGCCTCGTTAAAATGGTTTGATGCGGCACAGCCGATCGCGGTCGCTACGGCTTCCGGAAGCGTAGACATCGGTGCAACGGGAATTACCGCAAGTTTGTATAATATGATTGCGGGCGGTCAGAAGCTGACGATCGTAGCCGATAAAGGTAGAGAAGAGAAAGGCTATTCTTCCTCCGCTCTGTTGGTATCCAGCGATTCTCCTATTGCCGGCATCGCTGATTTGAAAGGCAAGAAAGTAGGTATTACCCAAACCGGTTCTACCTATCATTATATGATCGGCAGAATGCTGGAAAATCATGGCCTTACACTTGAAGACATTGAACTGACTCCGCTTAACAGCATTAAAGGATTAATGGACAGCTTGAAGAGCAAGCAGGTAGATGCCGTGCTGCTGAATGAGCCGAATATTTCCGCCGTACTTAAAGACGGTTATGGGAGAGTAGTTGCCCAGGTCGGAGACGAGATTCCTTACCAAACCTCCGGAATCTTCTACTCTCCGAAGTTTGCCGAGGATAAAGATGCGGCTGTACGTTTTCTGAAGGCTTATGCCAAGGCTACCCGCTACTATTACGATGCGGTATTGGTGCAGCAGGATGGCAAAATCGTGCCGGGCGAAAATTATGATGAAGTAGTCAGCATTATTGCGAAGTATACGGACCAGCCGGAAGAGAACATTAAAGCAGGACTTCCGTATATGGATCCGGACGGCAGACTGCTTGCCGAAGATATTCAGACGCAAATCGATTGGTATGCCAAGGAAAAGCTGATCGAAAAGAAGGTAGATTCCAGTACGATCGTTAATACGGAGATGCTGGAGCAAGCGTTAAAAGAATTAGGGAAGTGACCGCAATGAGAGTCGTGATCGAGAATGTGGAGAAGAAATTTATAGACTCCAAGAAGAAAGAAGTAATCGCACTGCAAAATATTAATTTTGCGATCGAAAAGCAGGAATTTGTTGTCCTCGTCGGCCCCAGCGGCTGCGGGAAATCAACGCTCCTGAACATTGTCGGGGGTCTGCTGTCTCCAAGCTCGGGTTCCGTCTATTTCGAAGGGATAGAGAACAATAAAGAGCCGAGCCTTGGCATAGTATTTCAGGAAATAGCCCTTCTGCCTTGGCGGACGGTGTATGAGAATGTTATATACGGCCTTGAGGAGAGAGGGGTCAGCAAGAAGGAGCAGCAGGAGAAGGGCCGGCATTACATCGATATGGTCGGTTTGACCGGATTCGAGTCCGCCTATCCGAAGCAGCTCTCGGGAGGAATGAAGCAGCGGGCAGGAATCGCCCGGGCGCTTGCCATCGAGCCCGATCTGCTGCTGATGGACGAGCCCTTCTCCGCACTGGATGCCCAGACCCGTACGCTCATGCAGGAGGAGCTGCTGACGATCTGGAACCGGACGAAGCTAAGCACACTGTATGTCACGCATAACATTCAGGAAGCGGTCTATCTTGCAGACCGTGTTGTCGTTCTCTCGAGGCATCCGGGCAGAATTAAAGAAATCATTCATATCGACTTGCCGAAAATGGGCAGGGATCAGGAGCAACACCGGAACCGGTTCGAGCATTATGCCGATCAGATCTGGCAATTGATCCGCCATGATGCCCAGGAAGCGTTGAAGGAGGGGTAGGGAGCGATGAAGCAGGAATCCAGACAATATATTAAAAACCGTGTAGCCTTCCTCGATCAGAAAATCCCTGCATACGCTTCTGCAATCGGTGTAGTAGGCTTGCTTGTTCTGTGGGAGATCATCTGCCAGCTAGGGCTCGTCTCGCCGGTAGCTCTTCCGGCTCCGTCCGCCATCGTCATGGCAGGCTGGGAGCTGTTGACGAGCGGTGATCTTCACAAAAATCTGCTGGCCAGCATGTTTCGAATCGGGACCGGGTATGCGATCGGCTCGATTATCGGAATTACGGTCGGGCTGCTGCTCGGCTTCTCCAAATGGGCGGACGCCATTATTTCGCCGGTCGTCTACTCGATTTATCCGATTCCGAAGATTGCTCTTCTGCCGCTGATCATTCTGTGGTTCGGAATCGGCGAGCTGCCTAAGGTATCGATTATCGCACTGGGCGTATTCTTCCCGGTAGTGATCAATACTTTCTCCGGGGTCAAGAACGTCGACCCTATTCTGATCAAGGCAGCGGTAACCTTCGGCTCCAATCACTTTAACGTCATTCGAAAAGTGATTCTCCCGGGCTCTCTGCCGATGATCTTCGCCGGATTGAAGCTGTCCGCCGGTACCTCTCTGCTGCTGTTGGTGGCTGCGGAGATGATAGCGGCTCAGCAAGGGTTGGGATCGATGATTAACCATTACGGGAATCTGATGTTGACCACCAAACTAATGGTGGGTGTGGTTATTCTTTCTCTGCTAGGAGTTATTTTTAACCGCAGCCTGCAGTGGGTGGAGCGGAAGCTTCTTCCTTGGAAATAATCTCGATCGTATATATTGTGTATAGTATTTTAACCGGTTCGTTCACCGTTTAATCCGTGAACGGCCGGTTTTTTCTTATGTTTTGGAGCAAGCGGGCGCTTGATCTGGCAGCAGCCTACCCTGTTTTTCCCTGAGTTATGGGGGAGCAAGACATGTTACAATGGCATTGGTGATCTATTATGATTTATGAACCTATGATTCCGATACGACAAGATAAGCCGTTCGATGATCCGGCCTATTTATTCGAGCCGAAGGTGGAAGGCCACCGGGTGCTGCTGGTGCATCAGAACGGGATAACGCGGCTATTCACCCGTCACGGGCATGAAATCACACACCGCTATCCCGAGCTTGTGCGGGTTCCGGTGAACGAGGATGTTGTGCTCGACGGGGAAGCGGCCTTTATAGATCCTGCGACAGGGAAGCTGGAGCCGGCTCTGGCTAAGGAAAGAATCCGATTGAATAAGCGGAAGCAGATTTATGACGCCCAGAGACTTGTACCGGCGCGTTTTTTTGTATTTGATATTTTGCAGCGGGGTGGAGAAGACTTGCGTCCTCTGCCTTTGGCCGAAAGAAAAAGGCATTTGGAGGAAGCCATCACGGATAACGATTATTTTTACAAGATGAAGTATGTGGAGGGCTGTGGCAGAGCCTTATTTCAAGCTGCGCTTGAACGTGGTGCGGCTGCAGGGGTAGTCGCCAAGCGTATAGACAGCCCTTATATAGCGGGGTTATCTCCCGAGTGGCGCCAAATACCCTGTTATCGGACAGAAAAGGTATATGTGACCGGATATTGCAAACGGGGCTCCGGCTGGTTGATAGGGGTTCAAGCAGACAACGGGGAAATCAAGCCTGCCGGGCTGGTCGGTTCCGACGTAATCATGCCTGACCGGATCTGGTTTGTTAAAGCCGCCGCCAAACAATACTCGGGCGAAGATCATCATTATGTCTACCTGAAGCCCGGCATAGAAGCGGAGCTAACCTTCCAGGGCTGGACGAAGGAAGGAAAGGTGCGGAAGCCCGTCTGTTTGAATAAACCAGCAGCGCTGCGGCTGCATGCATAATTCTGTATAGGGAAGGCCGGCCGCTAACTGCGGAAGCTCTTTCTCTTGCATAGCTTCTTCCTATCGGCAATAATAGAAGGGGTAGGAGTAAAGAACGAAAGAGTTGAACCCAGTGGAAATCAGTAAAATTGCCCATCGTAAAATATATGAGGAAATTGCCGAGCAAATCAAAAAACAAATTATCGACGGCGGGCTTCCTCCGGGCACCAAGCTTCCCTCGACGCGAGAATTGTCTGAAAGTTATCAGGTCGGAAGATCCACGGTGCGGGAAGCGCTGAGCGCATTGAAAGCTATGGGATTGGTTGATATCCGGCAGGGGGAAGGAAGCTATGTGCGCAGTCTGGAATCCGAAGATTTATCGATGCCGGATCTGGAGTCGCTCCTGTTGAGCAGGAAGACGGTGCTCGAGCTGCTGGAGGCCCGGCAATCCCTAGAAATCTCCAATGCGGGATTGGCTGCGTCGAAACGAACGGAAGAAGATTTGCAAGCCTTCGAGTCCATTCTGTCGGCTATGGAGAAGAATATCGGAAATGAAGAGGAAGGCGAGAAGTACGACCTGCAATTTCATATGACGCTCGCCCGGGCAACGCATAATTCGATTATGGTGCGTCTCTTGGAGACCATATCCTCCCAGGTCGAGATGGCGATCCGGGGTACGCGAAGACTGGAGCTGTATTCGAAAACTCCCGCTTCCCGCCGCTTATGGATGGAGCATAAAGATATCTTCGAAGCGGTAAAGAAGAAGGACCCCGGTCTCGCCCAGGAAAAAATGAGAATTCATCTTTACCATGTCGAGCAAGTGCTGATCCGCCACCTGAAGCCTTGATTTTAGGGGACGGATCTTTTTTCTTTAAAAAAAGACTTTAAAAATTCCAACTTATCTGATAACCTGATAACCAGATAGCTATTTTTCGGTCATATCATTTTAAACAGAAGGAGTCCCTGCTGATGAGAGTATCGTTATTTATAACTTGTTTGGCTGATCAGCTCTATCCCCAGGTCGGTGAAAGCGTTGTCCGCTTGCTGAACCGGTACGGCTGTGAAGTGGATTTTCCCGAGGGCCAGACCTGCTGCGGACAGCCGGCCTTTAACAGCGGTTATCAGGAGGAAACGAGGGAAGTCGCCCGATCGATGATCCGGGCTTTTGAGAAGAGCGATTATGTCGTTTCCCCGTCGGGCTCCTGCACGGGAATGATTCATCATTTTTACCCTTATCTGTTTCAGGAAGAGCCTGAATGGCTGGCTAAAGCGGAAGCGCTTGCAAAGAAAACATACGAGTTTTCACAGTTTTTGGTCCATGTTCTGGGCGTTACGGATCTGGAGGCGGAATTTCCGGCCAAAGTAACTTATCATCCGTCCTGCCATGCGATGAGATTGCTTGGTGTAAGGAATGAGCCGATTGAACTGCTAAAGCATGTTCGAGGCTTGGAATATGCAGATCTCCCCTACAAGGAGGATTGCTGCGGATTCGGCGGTACCTTCGCGGTCAAGATGGCGGACATGTCGGAAGCGATGGTTTGCGAGAAGGCGGCCAATGTCTGCTCAACGCAAGCGGAGGTGCTGGTCGGAACCGATATGGGCTGTTTAATGAATATTGGTGGACGCTTGCAGAAAGAGGGCAAGCCCGTCCGGGTCATGCATTTGGCCGAATTGCTGGAGGAAGGAGTGAAGCGTAAATGAGCGGGCACGGAAATCAAGCGGAGATGATGCAGGAGGAGCCGATTGGCTCCGGTCTTAAGAGAAGAACGGAGGAGGCATTGAATAACCCGTTCTTGCGCAAAGCGGTTGCTTTCACCACCGACAAGCTGCGCAGCGGTCGTCTTCAGGCAATGGAGGATTTCGGCAGCTGGGAGGAGTGGCGGGAACGGGGAAGGGCCATCCGGGAGCATACTATCCGTCATCTGGATTTTTATTTAAACCAGTTTGCGGAAAACGTCGTTAAGGCCGGCGGTCATGTTCACTTCTGCCGGGAAGCCGGAGAGGCGGTTAATACCTTCTTGGATATTGCCAAACGGCATAATACGAAGCTTGTAGCTAAAGGCAAGTCCATGGTGTCTGAGGAAATCCATCTGAACCGGCATCTCAATGAGGAAGGGATCGAGGCCATTGAAACAGACTTGGGCGAGTATATTCTCCAGTTGGCCAAAGAGACGCCTTCTCACTTGATTATTCCGGCCATCCATAAAAACAAGGAACAAATCGCCGATTTATTCACGGAAGATTCCGGGGAACAGATGGCGCCGGAGACGTCCACTCTCGCCGCTTATGCGAGACAAAAGCTGCGGCAATATTTTCTTGAAGCCGGGATTGGTCTCACGGGCTGCAACTTCGGGGTTGCAGAGTCCGGCTCGATTACTCTCGTATCCAACGAGGGCAATGGGCGAATGGTCTCGACGATACCGAAGGTCCATGTCGTCATTATGGGTATGGAACGGCTCGTGCCAACGTTCGAGGATTTGGAGGTCGTGCTTAACCTGCTGGCACGGAGCGCCACCGGACAGAAGCTGACCGTTTACACATCCTTGTTGACGGGGCCGAGAGGCGCGGAGGATCTGGACGGTCCGGAGGAGCTTCACGTTATCGTCCTGGATAACGGGCGGTCGGCGCAGTTAGGAGACCCTATCTTCCAGGAGGTACTCCATTGTATCCGCTGTGCGGCCTGTCTCAATGTATGTCCGGTTTACCGGCATATCGGAGGACACACGTACGGATCGGTATACAGCGGTCCGATTGGCGCGGTGTTAACTCCTCTGCTGAAGCAGGATATGAAGGAGGCGGGGCAGTTAGCCTATGCTTCCAGCCTGTGCGGAGCATGCTATGAAGCTTGTCCGGTCAAAATCCCGCTGCATGACATGCTCGTTCATCTGCGCTATCGCAAGGTTAGGCTTAAGATGACTTCTTTGCCGGAAAGGCTGGCCTTCCGAACGTTTCAAACCGCGTTCGGAAATGTGAAAGTGTACCGGATGGCGACTAAAGCCGCTTATTATTTGCAAAAGCCTTTCGGACAGAACGGCATGATTCGCCGCGGCCCCGGACCGCTGGCCGGATGGACGAAATCCCGGTTCTTTCCAATGAAACCCAGGCTGTCTTTCAGGGATAGATGGCAGACGCTGCAGAACGAGCTGAAGAGCTCGGACAGGAAGAAAGGGCAGGCCGCGGAACAGGATCAAAGCCATAATGGCAAGGGCGAGAGGGGGACATACTAATGACCAGAGCAGGAACGATGACGGGAAGAGACGAGTTTATGCGTCATATTGCAGAACGGCTTGGCCGTTCTGTACCGATGACAGAGGCTCCTCAGCATATTCATAAGGGGGCTCCCGAATTTTATCGGGAGCTGCAGCTTAGTCGCGAAGAAAGGCTGGAGCTCTTCATCCGTAACTGGACAGCCTTAACGGGGAAAGTATGGGTAGTGCCCCAATCAGAAGCTCACAGCGGAATCCGGCAATGTTTGGCCGAGGTGCTGGAGGAGCATAGAGTAGCCAAAGTATCACGCTGGGAGCATCCCCGAATCCAGGAGCTGCAATTGGATGAGTGGCTGAACGAGAAAGGCATCGGGGTAGTGCCCTGGAAGGAGGGCCTTTCCACGGAGACAGCGGATGGCTGGGAGCCGGCCCCGCATGCAGCGGGCCCTAACTGGCTGCAGAGAAGCGAGCTGCTTCGCAGGACGGAGCAGTGCCAGTTGGGCCTCGTATGGCCGGAATACGCGGTGGCCAATTCGGGCACACTAGTGCTGCTTTCCCACGGAGGCAGCGGTCGGTCGGTCAGTTTGCTGACGGGTATTCTATTTGCGATATTCCATGCAGATCAACTGGTATCACGGATGGGAGAAGCCTTCGCCGGAATTAAGGAAAAGCACCCCGGCATGCAAGGCCTGCCCTCTTCCATCAATCTGATTACCGGCCCGAGCCGGAGTGCGGATATTGAGAATGACTTGACCATAGGTATTCATGGACCGGGCAAGGTTTGCGCCGTCATCCTGAAGTAGAGCAGTGACAGGGAGTACAAAATTGCTTCGAAGTAACCGTCAATTATTAAGCCTCGTACCTCGAAATGAAAAAAGCGAATTGAAGTCCCGCATTGCTTTTCATCTGAACAAGCGGAACTAAAACTGCTTTACATTGGCCTTGTAATAGAGGAAAATAGAGGCAATAAGCCAAGAAGGAGTGATTCGATGTCTAAAAAGATTCTGATCATCACCGGAGACGCCGCTGAGTCCTTGGAGGTCTATTATCCTTACTACCGACTGTTGGAAGAAGGGTATGAAGCCGTGATTGCTTCCCCTACCAAGAAGGTTCTCCACACCGTCGTTCACGATTTCGTAGGTTGGGACACTTATACCGAGAAGCAAGGATATTTGCTGGAATCGCATGTTTCCTTCGATCAGGTCAATCCGGAGGAATACGACGGGCTCATTATTCCCGGAGGACGGGCGCCGGAGTATATCCGGATGGACAAACATATTCCATCCATAGTCGGCCACTTCTTTGCCGCAAACAAGCCGGTAGGAGTGATCTGTCACGCGGCTTTGGTTCTCAGTGTGCTTGAAGACAAGCGAATTTTCAGCAATCGGACGATGACGGCATATTCCGCTTGCCGGTATGATGTTGAAAGCTTGGGCGCCACCTATACGACAGAAACCCTTCATGTGGATGATAATATCGTGTCCGGCCATGCTTGGCCTGATTTGCCGGGATTTATGCGGGAATTTCTGAAGCTGGTACGAAAATAATATTTAGTAAAAAGAGGCCGTTCTTATGGGGAGCGGCTTTTTGTGCGTTCGGCAGACTATTCTCTGACGCAGGTAAAGTCCTGATGCACTGAAGTTAAGGATACGATTAGTTGATTCAGCACTTCGTAATTGAGTGGACCCGACTTCTGGAAGAGACAGATAGTCAGTCGGATGTTGAAGGCGTTTTCTTGCGCAGCTCTTGAGGAACATCTTACTATCAAGGAGAGGGGAAATACTGATGCAACATTTGATGAGGCGGCTATTGACGTTAGCTATGGCCGCTGCCCTTATATTGGGGATGGCATCTCCGGATGACAGAGTGAATGCCGATGGGGTGAACGAAAATTTAATATGGAATGGAGGTTTCGAAGCCTATAAAGAAGGCTGGGAGGATTGGGGAGCGACAACCGTTGTTGAAGATGGAGCATCCCACATGAGAGCGCTGCAAATCGGTCTCGGGGATGCGGGCAGTGAAGGCGGAATGGCCTGGTATATTGAAGCCAAACCGAACGATACCTTCAAAATTGGCGGTTGGGGTAAAGCTTCGGCAGGGGAGGTAGGCATACTGGGTATAAAAAGCCTGGGAGATAACGGCCCCATTGCCGGCGGCGCCAAAGAACTTCATTATACGGCGAGCGATTACGAATATAGGGAAATTTCTTTCACGGCGGTTCCCGGAACTACAGCGATTATGGTATACCTGTACAAAAACCCCGGACCCGGATATGTGTTCTTCGATGATATTGCCGCATATCCGACAACACCCGGTGATCCGAACCAACCCCCTCAGGAGGAAGCGGTATATATTCACAATCATGCTTATCTTCCCGAAGATTGGTTTTATCTCCCGCAAACCGATAGTCTAATCAGGGAGTATGTGAATCAGCTCAAACAGTATTATATCGAATACCAATTTGCGAATATCGGATTTTTGCGAGAGGATGGAACCTTGGATCCGAATCAAAGCAAAGAGCTGGGGCATTGGGCCGGACAGTTGGAAACCGACGGTGACTCAGACGGCGGAAGAATATGAAGAATTGTGGAAGAACACAGCGCTGCGCTACAGTAATGCGATTGCGGCAAGCAGCAACCCGGATTGTCAATTCTCACCGATTATGCCGGCGTACGAGACGAAAGGTTATCTCGAAACGGATCCCGATGCGCCGGAATACGGCGAGTTTGTCATCTATCACGATCCGTCTATCGAGAATATTTATCATGCAGCCAGAGGCCTCAAACAAGCGATCGCCGAAGGAGCCGACGTTTACGGCTCGGGAATTTTCTGGTGGGGCACGTTTATTATGACAGAGCCCGATCCGCGGGATCATCAGGATTATTCTCATGCGCGCGAGTGGTGGCTGACGGAGTGGGTTAATAATTCTACATCTAGCAATCCGCCAACTCCGACTGAAATAAATTCTTGATTAACGGCGGCTTCAAGCAAGGAACCGTTCCATAAGCAGGTTAGTGTATGGCTGTACATTTTATACGGATCATTTGGCATTCCCGCTCATAGAATTAGAGTAGAACCTTCTATGGGAAAGGGGTGTAGGCAGGATGGTCCTATTCATCATGATCATGCTTGTGGCCTTCGTATTCCTCGGTCTGTTATGTGTAGCGCTGGTGAAAGGGTTGCAAAAGGATTCTTATGACAGTGACGTTCGGAATCTATGGGAAGCTAATGATATTCAAAAAGACAAGATAGACTACGAGAAGTAGAAAGTCGGCCATCCAATGACAGCTTCAGCCTGCCGACCGTATGTATGCATGAAGACCGGACTTCCATCCTGCAAGGAGGCCCGGTCTTTCGGTTAAAGAGTTAATGAAGGGTGCGTATCTTCGCTAAGCCGCACTGCCGCTATCTGCCATTATTATAGGGAGCCTCTCTCTTTAATGTAATTTCACCGACAATCGGCAAATGGTCGGATGCCAACGTAGAGAGGACTTCCGGATGGGTCAATTCAACATTTTCCGATACAAAGATATAATCTATTCTTGATCTGGGCTTGTCCGCCGGAAAGGTAAAGGCGTCCCCTTGATCTTCGAAACCGTCTTTAAATAAAGTCTTCATCAATCGAATCTCTTCGCTTACCGGGAGGGCATTAAAGTCTCCGGTAATAATAGTTGTCCGATCATATTGGCTTGTAATCGCCAAGATTTCGTCGATTTGCGCGAGACGCTGTTCCGTCGTCAATCCCAGATGGGTGCTGTAGAACTGAATATGATTGCCCTTAACGTTGATGGTTGCTTCCAGTAAACCACGCTGTTCCTGGCCGAAGCTGCTTAACAGATGATTCTCGGAATGGATGATAGGGTATCTGCTCAGAACCGCCGTTCCATATTGCCTGCGCTTTCCTCCCGGCTCCAGCGGGTCCCTGTCCAGATTCGCGCCATAGATATAATGCATTCCCAGAGACTCGGCAAGTTTCTTGGCTTGATCTTCAAAATTGCTTCTGGCCGAATAATGACGATCCACTTCTTGAAGCCCGATTATATCGGCTCCCGATGCTCTGATTTCATTCGCTATCCGGTCCAAATCAAGCACCTGATCCATCCCGACTCCATGACGGATGTTGTAGGACATTACTTTAATCGTAACTTCCTTTCCCCGGCCTTCACCAGAGAGTGGTGCTGCTGCAGAGGGAGTGCCGTTTTCGGAGGCTCCCGCGGTGGTGACGAGCGAAGCCAGGAACACTAAAATCAGCAGAATAGAGGCCAACTTCTTCATTTTCACATTCTATCATCCTTTCTGTTAAAGCGTTTACATAATTACCGTCTTCTGGTGGATCGTTATCCCATCCCTCCCTAATCCTGTTAATTTCAATCCACTTTAATTATATCATTTGTCTGTTTTTTTAGTAGAGTTAATTTGTTGTCGCAACAGAATTTATAAATCAAGTTTCGTAAAGGGAGTGCACGATTTTAGATCATTCTCAACTTTTGATGATATTCACTTGTCAACGCATAAAAAAATGCACCGAACCGGAAATTCGATGCAAAAATGTAAAGTTTTTTGACAGGCTCAGCTTTTTAGAATATCGTCGATTCGCGTCAATTCCTCCGAACTGAAGTCCAGATTCTGAATGGCGGCGGCATTCTCTTCTATTTGACTGACACGGCTGGCGCCGATTAGGGCCGAGGTCACTTTTCCTTCACGCAGCACCCAGGCCAAAGACATCTGGGCCAGGGATTGCCCGCGTTCAGCGGCCAATTCGGCCAAGAGACGGACTTTAGCGATTTTCTCCTCTGTCACGTCTTTTTCTTTAAGGAACGAGCCTTCCTTAGCCGCACGGGAATCGGCCGGAATTCCTTTCAAATATTTGTTGGTCAGCAGTCCCTGCGCCAACGGGCAGAAGGCGATGCAGCCGGCCCCTCCATCCTGCAGAATATCCTGCAATCCGTCCTCAATCCATCGGTTAAACATAGAGTAGGAGGCTTGATGTATAAGGAGCGGGGTGCCTAACTGCTTCAGAATGCGGATGGCTTCGCGAGCCCGCTCTTCCCGGTAATTCGAAATTCCTATGTACAGTGCCTTCCCTTGGCGGACGATTAAATCCAGGGCGGCCATCGTTTCTTCGAGCGGTGTATCGGGGTCGGGCCTGTGATGATAGTATATATCCACGTAATCGAGCCCCATTCTCTTCAGGCTCTGGTCCAGACTCGCCACCATGTTTTTCTTGGAGCCCCACTCCCCATACGGTCCCGGCCACATATAAAAGCCTGCTTTGGTAGAGATAATCATCTCGTCCCGATAAGCCCGGAGATCGGATTTAAGCACTCTGCCGAAGGTTTCCTCCGCAGATCCCGGCGGCGGCCCGTAATTGTTAGCCAGATCGAAATGGGTAATTCCAAGATCGAAGGCTTTGCGAATCATGGCCCTCGAATTTTCGTAGACATCGGTGCCCCCGAAATTATGCCACAGTCCAAGTGAAATGGCGGGCAGCTTCAACCCCGATTGGCCGCAGCGGTTATAAATCATGGTTGAGTAGCGTTGGTTATCAGGCAAATAACTCAACTGGATTACCTCCTTTGTCTGAAGATTTCCTATTGCACGTTGTTATAGCAGTAAAAAGATAGAAGCTTTTAAACATGATAGCGTATAACTCAATCATTGAACAGGTGGAAATTTCCGATAGGATAGGGATATATTCAGATTTATTGAAGAACTGATAAACTTATGATAAATACAGCGGCAATTTAAAAGAACAGTTGAAAAAATTACCAATATACGTTACTGTTATGACTATAAAGTCATTATTTGAATATCAAATTCAGAATCTGTTTGGAGGCGCTTATAAATATATGGTGCAAAGGAAAGGTTCGTTGAAAGAACGGCAGCGTCAGGAAAGGGAGCAATACATCTTGCAGGCGGCGGAAGAAATCATGCTGGAGAAGGGTTACCACCATACGAGCATGGATGAAATCGCAGACCGGGTTGGAATTGCCAAGGGGACACTCTATTTGCATTTTACACGTAAAGAGGAACTGGCTTATGCATTGGTAGAGCCGAAGCTCAACATGTTTCTGGAAAGCGTGCAGCAAGCCCGGGCTTATAACGGTACGGCACAGGAGAAGCTGATTTATTTGTTGGAGAAAGAAATGTCAGGCGCATTTTTTCAGTTTATGCTGCGGAGCGATCCGGATTTGGCCTCTGTATTTAAAGCACAACAGCAGCGGATCGATGGATTGATTGCAGAGATATTTGGCGGTATAGGGAAGATTTTGGATGAGGGAAAGGAAGCAGGCCTCTTTGATCGGGAGCTTCCTAACGAGATGATGGCCTTTCAGTTTATAAACATGTTCGATCCGCATCTGTATCTGAAAATGGTGGAACAACAGCAAATGAGCAAAGAAACCTTTATCCGCCATGTTGCCAAAGTCTATCTGCGCGGAATTGAACGTTGATAAAGGAGGTGCTGCCCCGAGCAAATTACCCCTTCGCTTCAGACTGTTGTTCTTTCCATGTTGTAATCGAGTCTTACAAAATAGGAGGAGATACAATGAAACAGGAAGCGCTTAACATTACCGGGTACGCGGATCAGTTCAGTGTAATGCCGGGGGAACAGGTCAAGGTTATGGTCAGTACGACAAGCAAAAGCTATAAGGTGAACGTCGTTCGTCTATGCGGCGGGCTGATGGATGCGGAGAGCGATGATTTGCCCGTGGAGACTGTGCAAGCCGAGTGCAATCGAGTCTATCCGGGGCGCGTACAGGAAATCGAGGCAGGTTCCTATGGCGAATTGCCGGTTCCCTCCGATTGGATGCAGGGCGGAGAATTCACGGTTCAACTATGGGCTTGGCCGACTTTGACGACAGGGGCGGTACATCCGCAGACGCTCTGGTCCGTGTCGGCGACGAACGGCACGGCCGGAGGACGGCTTGTCCTTGAGCAAGATGGTCAACTCGCGCTGATGCTTACAGACTGTGCGGGGCAGTCGGCGGTTGTTCGTACGGAGCGGCCGCTTATGGCGAAATCGTGGTATTTTATCGCTGTACGTTATTCGGCCGAATCAGGAGAAGCGGCACTGTTGATTGATCATCAGGATCAATGGATGCCCGAACGGGATAGGCAGTTTATTAAACGAAAAGCAGCATTGGATTTCTCAAATTTGTTAACGGGTGCAGTCGTGCTGGCCGCTCAATATCAGGAGGGCAGGAGACAGCATTATTATAACGGCAAGCTGGAAAACCCGCGTTTTTTTCGTACTGCTCTGGATGATGAACAGCTCGAACAGCTGTATTCAGCACCGGAACTTTCGGCAAGTATGAGAGCAGAGTGTGCGGCATGCTATGATTTCAGTCAATTTATTTCGTCCAGCCGCCTAATCGACTGTTCGGGCGGACAAAATGACGGCCGGTTATATCAAGCGCCGGCACGAGCGGTGACAAGTCATAATTGGACTGGTGAATATGCGAGCTTTAAAGAAGCTCCAGACCAGTATGCCGCTGTTCATTTTCATGACGACGATTTATGCGATGCGGGCTGGGATGCCGATTTTGTCTGGAAAGTGCCGGACGAACTGCGGAGCGGAGTCTACGCTTTTCGTTTGGAGACGGAAGCCAGCGTCGATTATGTGCCATTGTTTGTACGTCCGGGCAGACAGACTGCCAAAGCAGAGGTCGTCTATTTGGCCCCAACTAATACGTATCTGGCTTATGCGAACGAACGACTGTATGAGCAGGCTCAAGCTTATATGGGAGACGATTATGTGCTTCCGGAGCAGGACCGGTTTCTGTCCGAGCATCCGGAGTTGGGCAAATCGATCTATGACTTGCATAATGACGGCAGTGGTGTACAGTACAGCTCCCGCTTGCGTCCGATTTTGAATATACGGCCTCATTACCGCAATTGGCGTGCAGTAAGGCATTTTTCAGCGGATTTATATATAACCGGTTGGCTGGAAAGGCGGAAGCAGCCTTATGATGTCATTACGGATGAAGATTTGCATCGGGAAGGGCAGGAGCTTCTGGCATCTTATAAAGTGATTATTACGGGCAGCCACCCCGAATATTGGACGCGTCCGATGCTTATTGCGCTAAAGCAATATTTGGCTGCCGGCGGTCGGCTGATGTATTTGGGCGGGAACGGGTTTTATTGGGTAACCAGTCTGGATGCAGACCGTTCTTACTTGCTTGAAGTACGGCGTGGCAATGCCGGTACAAGATCGTCTGATACACCGCCGGGGCAAATCTATCATAGTACAACCGGCGAGCCCGGGGGCTTATGGCGGCATTACGGTTTTGTGCCGCAGAGCATCGTCGGAGTTGGTTTTTCTGCGCTGGGCGGTATTAACGGCTGCGGATACAAGCGGCTTCCGGACAGTCATGATCCGGCGGCGGCGTTTATATTCGAAGGGATCGGGGAGGATGAAATCATCGGCGATTTCGGTCTCGTTATGGGCGGAGCGGTAGGGGATGAAATTGACCGCTTCGACCATGAATTAGGTACGCCCAAACATGCGCTGCGATTGGCGACCTCGACCGGTCTGGACGATTACTATCAAGTAGTCCATGAAGATTTGCTGTTCACAGCGCCGGGGCAAGGGGGGCTTGAAAGCCCGCTCGTGCGTGCCGATATGACCTATTTTGATATTGCCGGCGGCGGTGCGGTTTTCTCCGTTGGTTCCATTAACTGGGCGGGCAGTATAGCCTGGAATAATTACGATAATAATGTGGTCCGAATTAGTGATAACGTATTGCGCCGTTTCTTGTCATAATGGCCGTGGCACTCCTCCTGACAAGGCGTCTTGGTTCCGAAATGTTGGTGTGGGGCTGTTCTGAACAAAAAATTGCTTGTATTGCAGGAAATTTCAGAATATAATATTAGTTAATATTTGGTATGTGTAACTGGCGCACGTGGTGAACCACGAGGAAGCACATATGACGTTATAGCCGTTCGCCTGGGCAAAGTATTTGATCCCTAATCGGGGTCAAATACTTTTTTTTGTTAATGAAGGAGGAGCAGCAAGCTATGGGAATTTGGTTAACCGGGCAAGAGGCAGCGGATCGCATCCGAAAGGCAGTTGCTGAACAGGCAGGAAGAGTGAGGGAGCAGCGGGGGATAGAAGTAAAGCTGGCCGTTATTCTGGTGGAAGGGGACCCGGCTTCCCTGGCCTATGCGAAGGCTAAACAGCGGTGGGCTTCCCGGCTTGGTATAGCGTTCGAATGGATACGCCTCCCATCCGGAGTAACGGAACAAGAACTGATGGGAATCATTGATACGTTAAATAGGGACGATGGGGTTCACGGAATTCTGTTAGAGCTCCCTCTCCCACGGCACTTGTCCTCCAAAGCGATAATCGAGGCGATTTCGCCATGGAAGGACGTGGACGGATTGACCTCTTCCAACCGGCTGGCTAATCAAACCGGAGCCCCAGGACTATATCCGGCTACACCGTTATCCTGTGTCCGGCTTCTGGAAGATTACGGCTATGAGCTAAAGGGAAGACATGCTGTCGTGGTGGGGCGCGGGGAGACCGTAGGAATGCCGCTCCTTCATTTGCTGCTGCGGAAGAATGCCACCGTGACCGTGTGCCATTCGTATACTCCCGATCTGTCCGTCCCGCTTCGCCAGGCGGATTTTGTATTTGCCGCTGCGGGGCGTCAAGGATTAATAACGAAGTCTATGGTCCATCCCGATCTGGTCGCGATAGATGCGGGAATTAATGAAACAGACAGCGGGGAGTTGAAGGGGGACGTGGACTCCGGGGCGATTCTTCGCTTGCAGGCGTTATCGCCGGTTCCGGGAGGGGTAGGAACGCTGACAACGGCCATTCTATTTGAAAATGTTATAAAAGCCTTCGAACTGCAGCATGGTAAGAAGCAGCAGAATTTTATAAGAAAGGGGGGAGTATAGAAATGAGCTTGATGGATCAATCCGTTCGCTCCTTCGTCCAAGCGGCTTCATCCCGTACACCGACTCCGGGTGGAGGGAGCGTCGCGGCTCTGGTTGCTGCGCTGGGAGCGGCCATGGGCTCGATGGTTGCCCACTTTAGCCAGGGGCCTAAATTTGCCTCCCATTCGGAAGAAATGGAGCACATGATCATCCGGATGAAAGCGGATATCGATCAATTCGAAAGCCTTCTAGAGGAGGATGTTCACTCGTTCGAAACTTATATGTCCGCCGCCCGAATGTCAGGACAAACCGAGGAGCACAAGCAAGCCAAACAGGCTGCATTGGCCTCCGCCTCGGTACTGGCCACCGAGGTTCCTGTCAGGCTGATGCGAAGATGTCTGGCTTCCATGGAAACAATGGAAGGGATAGCCGGGAACGCGAACCGCAGGGTATTATCCGATCTTGGAATAGCCGTCTATCTTCTGGAGGCGGCTGCCCGCTCCGCATGGATTACAGTTGCCATCAACCTTCCCGGCCTGCAGGAGGAGAAGCTGAAGGAACAATACGGAAGGGAATGTGCACAAATCATCGGCCGGATCGAATCGATCCGGGCCGGCATGTTGTCCACCATCCATTCAAGGATAAACGAATGAGCTTTACATGGGAGAACGCAAATACCTCATATCGGAAGGATTAACGATAGAATCCCTCCTGTTTACCACTATTAGACTGCCTAGCCTAAAAAGCAGTCATCAAAAGTGCCTTTTTTGGGCTAGGCGTTAACGACCGGCTGCTCGGAAAGCAGCTTCTCCAGATGTCGGCAGCAAGTATCCAAATCGGTCACTTGAGACCAATATAATTTCAGTTCCTCGCGAATTTGCTTCAGCAGCGGTCCGGATAACCCAAGCTCGGAATGCATCTTAAAGCTGGGAATGATTTCCCGATACAGCTGAAATCGGGAAGGCTCAGCCGCTTCATACGGTTGTACCATGCGGGCTCCTTGTGCTGCAGGGCTTGGCGAACGTTTCCCCCGGCCGGCCACTGCATCCCGGATGTCGGTGCGGCCCGTGCGTTCAGCCGCCCTCTTCATCGCCGGGATGCTTAAAGTCCGATGGCGTATAACGGTTTGCGCTTCTTGGGAGGTCAGGTAATGCACCAGCGTCTTCGCTGCTTCCTTATTGGCCGATTTGGCAGAAACGGCCAGTCCGATCACCAGGTTGAGCGTCTTGGAAGTTTTCAGCCGCGGAAGAGGCGCAATGTCGAAGCGAAACGATGCATTGCGGAATTCGTTCAGGACGAAATAGGTGGTCATCACCATGGATACTTTGCCCTGACGGAACAAATCGTCCGCCTCCAGATCACTCTGTGAGAGAAAGGAGGATAAGCCTTGGTGGCTGATGATATCCCTGCTCATCTGTATGGCCTCCCGCACATCCGGATGGCGGAAGGAAACAGGCCCGGTATCTTCCGGGCGAATCCATTGTCCGCTCTGAAGAAGGAAGATCGGCCAGCGGTTGTCCGATAACGCATGATAATAAAACCCTACCCGATTGCTGCGGTTGGTGATCTGGTGAGCCACATCCATAAGCTCATTCCAGGTCCAGCTGCTGTCGGGTTCAGGGAGATCAAATTCTTCGAAGTGATCTTTGTTATAGCAAAGAATGACCGGAGAGAAGACGAAAGGAACTGCACGCAGCCGTTTGCCGTCTTGAAAAGCGGGAAGAAGGAACGGATACGCATCTTCCGGCGGCTGCAACGGCTCCAGCAGCGCAAAGCTGCCATCTCTTTCATGGAATTCGGAGAAGGATTGATTGTTAAACATAGCCACATCAATCAATCCGGATTGAAGGTAATGCTTCATAAGCTGCAAATCGTCGAAATGGAAGGGGATTGGAATGAGCTCCACCTGGATCCCCGGATGCCGTTCATGAAAATAATCTATCAATGTACTCAATTCCGCCTGTTTATGCATCGATGGGTAATAGCCGAAACGGATAGTAGTATTCGAGGTATAATCCGGGTTAAGCACTTTATTACCGATGCGCGGTATTTTCTGCACATATCCTTCCGTCACGAGAATATCCAATCCTTTCCGGACGGAATGCTTGCTGAGGTTATACTGCTCTGCCAGCTCAAGCTCCGAGGGCAGAAACTGACCGTTCTTAAATGCTCCGCTCCGGATGCTGTCCCGGATGCTTGCCATCATCTCTTCCAACTTGGAACGAAGCACCGATTGTTTGGTTTTACGACTCATTTAGCAACCTCCCGAACCAACCTCAAACTGATACAAATCTGGTTGTTTCTCAATATTATTCAAAATATCCTCTGCAATTTCTAGTATAGCCCCTTTCAAATCGCTTTTCAATCCAATTATAACGGGAGCGACTTCCGAATAGTTTCAACTGCAAGGTTGAATTTATCCCGACTTCCAGCTTATTGTGGATAACTAATTTTTCAACCTTCTATATTGACAACGCTTTAATTGACTCGTTATAATTCAACCAGATACGTATCAGAATTATAGTGTTTGTTATTTTTCTTTTTGAGGCCAAATGTGATTGTTATTCATTTTTACGGGGAGGGGTTTATTGTGAGATTCAAAAAGCATACTTTAATCTTTACGGCCGCAGTAACGCTGACAGTAGCCTGTTCGTCCGGCGGGACAAAGACAGAACCCGGGGATTCCGCCAAGGAACCGGAAGAATCAGACAAGGACCGTCAAATAAAAATTACGGCCATGAAGTTCGGCTACGGGGAATTGCCGCCTAATGACAGCCCGGGCGTGCAAATGATTAATGAAAGATTTAATGTCGATTATCAGGTTAATCAGGTGCCCGTCGGCAGCTACAGTGAGAAGCTGAGCGCAGTTCTGGCATCCGGAACCATCCCGGATATGGTTGCTTTCGAGGCGCCGGATATATCGAACCGTTATCCTAAATTTGCCCGGCAGAATGCTTTTCTCGCATTGGACGACTATATTGACGATTATCCATCGCTGGCTCTCGTTCCTGATTTTATATGGGATCAATTCAGAGTGGACGGAAAAATCTACGCGATTCCCAAGTATTATCCGCGCTTCAGCTTTTTGCCGATGATTCGTAAGGACTGGCTGGATAATCTTGGGCTGGAGGTTCCGACCAACTATGAAGAATTGAAGCAGGTCGCCATCGCATTCACGAAGGGGGATCCGGATGGCAACGGCAAGAACGATACATACGGCATAGCCCTTGGCCAGAACATTAACCCCAATTATAACCTGGGAGCCTATTGGGATCCCAACGCCTGGTATCATAAAAACGATAAGGGCCAATTCATTCCGGGATGGATCTCCGAAGCGCGCAAAGAAATGATCGAGTGGTTTGCCGATTTGTATGAAGAAAACGCCGTCACTCGCGACTTTGCCAGTCTGGATTGGAATGCAACCAATAAAGAGTTTTATTCCGGCAAAGCGGGCATCTTCATCGGCACTCCCCGCGGAATGATCAATGCGAACGCCGATAGCCTGGTACAGCTGGATCCCAATGCGGAATTCACATTTATGGCTCCGGCCGTCGCTCCGGACGGATCCCAGGGACTCACCTCCAGCAGCGGCTTCGTAGGATTCATGACGATATCGGCGGAAGCCGGCAAGGACGAGGAGAAGGTTCGGCGCATATTGGAAATGACCGAGCTGGCCAGAACGGTGATTCCGGAAGACCGGATGAATCCGGATAACCCCGATTTCGATTTCTTGATGGGAGGGGAAGGCAAAGCCTATGACATGGTGGACGGGAAGCCCGTAGCGAAGGAAAACGCCTTGAAGGACGGATTGCGTCCTACCTCTTATTTGTTGGATGACGTTCCGTGGCCGGAGAAAGATTCGGATAAGGTTTATAAGTACAGCAATCCAATTCTCGATGCCGTCGTCCAGGATATGCTTAAGGTGCATGGAGAGAGCAAATTTTACGGTTCTCCGCATTATGCCGCACCGTCACCGACTTATCTGGAGAAGGGGAATGAATTGACCCAATTTCTGATCGATGAGCAATCGAAAATGATTGCCGGTCAACGTCCGGTCAGTGACTGGGATAAGATGGTCGACGAGTTTATGAAAAAGGGCGGGGACAAGTGGATTGAGGAAGTGAACGCCGGGATTACCATCCAAGATCCTAAGGAAGCATGGGATTGACCTGCCTGTTGATGGAGGAATGGAATGAGAACGAATGAGTATTCTCTTAATTCAGGGGTTTCTGCACCGCAGAAGCCCCGTATATGGCAACTAATATGGCGCAAGAGATATGGATACCTGCTTATTTTGCCCGGACTGCTTTATTTTCTTGTTTATCGTTACGTTCCCATGCTGGGCTCGGTCATAGCCTTCCAGGATTTTAGCCCGTTCCTCGGATTTACGGAGAGCCCCTGGGTCGGCTTCAAACACTTTGCCAAAATATTTGAGGATGCCGAAGTGGTCCGGGTTCTGTGGAATACGCTCGTGCTTTCGTTTTTGCAGATCGCTTTTGCCTTTCCGGCGCCGATTATCTTGGCACTTATGCTGAATGAAATTCGTAATGGGGCCTACAAAAGAATTGTGCAATCGATTATTTATTTGCCGCATTTTTTATCTTGGGTCATTGTTGTCGGGATTTTTATTATTTTCCTGCGCGGCAGCGGTCTGATCAATACGTTTTTGACTCTCAAGCTTGGCATAGGCCCGATTGATTTTCTGACCGATCCGATTTATTTCCGGCCACTCATTATTATTCAGGTTATCTGGAAAGAAGCGGGCTGGGGAACAATTATTTTTCTTGCCGCCTTATCGGGCATTAATCCGAATTTGTATGAAGCGGCCGTGATGGACGGGGCAAACCGCTGGCGGCAATTATGGCATATTACGCTGCCCGGAATCCGGAGCACGATCGTTATTCTGCTCATCCTGCGTCTCGGCAATGTGCTGGACAGCGGATTTGAACAAATCTTTCTGATGCTCAACTCCTTCAATATGGAGATTGGCAACGTACTGGACACTTACGTTTATTTTAAAGGAATTCATCAATCCGATTACAGCTTTGCAACCGCTGTAGGCTTGTTTAAAGGAGTTATTGGTCTGGTGTTGGTCGTGGCGGCCAACTGGCTGGCCAAACGGTTCGGCGAGGAAGGAATATACTGACCGACTCCCGGCCTTCTTGGTGCAACCTGCACAGCAGCGGTAAATTGTAAATAAAGGAGACGCTACTCATGCTGCATCGTTCCTGGTCAGACCGATTAATAGACGGGATTAACATTGTGCTGCTGGGGATTATCGGTCTGGTGATGCTCCTGCCCTTCTTGTATATTTTTTCCGTCTCGTTCTCGAGTATGAAAGAGTATATTTCAAGCGACCTGCTGCTCTGGCCGAAGGAATGGGTGCTGGATGCCTATCAGTATATTTTTAGCTCCAGCTCGTTTATCCGTTCATTGGGAGTGACGGTCTTCGTCACGGTGACGGGTACCGCATTTAATCTGCTGTTTACTTCCGCCATGGCTTACGGCCTGACCCGGAGATTGGTCGGACAATCGTTTATCCTGTTTCTGGTTTTGTTTACAATTTTGTTTTCTGCGGGAATGATCCCGTCCTATTTGATTGTCAAGGAGACCGGATTGCTGGACAGCTTGTGGGCATTGATTATCCCGGCGGCAATTGCGCCGTTCAACCTTATTGTGATGCGTCAATTTTTTCTGAACATTCCTGAAGAATTGAACGAGGCGGCCTTCATAGATGGAGCTAACGAGCTGCAAACATTCGCCCGCCTGATTCTGCCATTATCCAAGCCGGCGCTGGCTACGTTTTGTCTGTTCTATGCCGTCGGGCATTGGAATAACTATTTTGCCGGAATTTTATATTTGAACGATCCCACCAAATGGCCGATACAGGTCGTACTCCGCCAAATCGTAGTTTTGAACGATCCCGTAAATTCACTGGGGGCGGTAGAAATGCTGATGGAGAATCCTCCTCCGCCGGAAACGATTCAAATGGCGGCGATATTGGTGGCGACCGTACCTATTTTGATCGTATATCCGTTTTTACAGAAGCATTTCGCCAAAGGAGTTATGATTGGTTCGATCAAGGGGTGAAGGTGAATAGATCATCTCTTATTATCGAAAAGGAGCAATGGAGAGAAGGAGAGAGACCATGACCATAAAATATGCGGCAACAGCTGTGGAAAGACAAATCAAAATAACGGAAGAGGCCGGCCGGATAGAAAATTTGGGGGCCCCGATCCACAATTCAACCTCTCATGCCGCCGTGTTTACGAAGTCTGAAGACGGCCGCGACATTATGTACCTGTCGCTGGATGGATCAGCAGGAGAAGATGCGCGTCTGGGGACGATTGATCTGAATGAGGAGCGGCTAGTACATATTCTCCCGATGCCCGGTGCGATGGGAGGCTTCTCGATGACCAAAGCGGGAGATGAGAGCATTTATGTGGCAACCCATAATCAGGGGAATGTTTATCGCTATACCCCATGGAATCGCAAGCTGGAGGTGCTAGGGAGGCCCACGCCGGAAACGACATTCGGATATGCCTTGACCTCTGTCGGCGAGGATGCAGTGTTCGGCGGCACTTATCCCGGCGCGGTATTCTATCAATACCGCCCGGGGGAAGGCTTCAAGCTGTTCGGCTCCCAGCCTTTCGAGCCGGGTGAGCACTATGTTCGCAGTCTTGCTCATTGGCCGGAAGCGGGGGTAACGTATGTCGGGATCGGCTCTCATCCCCGGTTGAAACGATTTAATCACCGCACGGGTGAAGTTAAGGAGCTGCTTCCGGAGGCGTACTACAACGACGAGTTTGTCTATGATCTTAATATCGAAGGAGGCAAATTATTTGTTCGTCTAAATCCTTCCAACCGGCTGCTTGTTTATGATTTGAGCATGGACGATAGCGGGAAATGCACAGAAAAATTCGAGCGGGAAGTGCCGGGGGTCAACAGTTTGGGAGTATCCCCATTATACGCAGGGGCGGTGTACTATACGTATATCGGAAAGCTGTACCGCTATGAGCTGGACAGCGGCCGGTCGGTTTCGCTGGATGTCGATACAACCATCTTGCCGTTTAAACTAGATTTTGTGGAGCTGGCGGATCAGCAGCAGTTTCCGGGCAAAACATTGGTTGGGGTCGGATCGCGGCTGGGGCGGACGAGATTGTTCAAATACAATCCGCAGAACGGGAATCTGAGAATCTCCGATTTGGAGATTGAAGGGGTTCCGACCAATGTTCAAAGTATAGCGACGGCTTCGGACGGCAGGCTGTATATCGGGGCGTTTCTGGTGGGGGGGACGTCGATCTTTGATCCGGAATCCGATACCTTCACGGAGTATAAAGGGGTGGGACAAACCGAAAATACGGCTGAGCTGGACGGCCGCTTGTATTTTAGCGCGTATCCTCACGCTAAACTGTTCGAGTACGATCCGGCGAAGGAGTGGACTTTGTCCCGCCGCACAGATGAACCTAACCCGCGTCTGCTGTTTGATTTATCCGCGGAAGAGCAGGATCGCCCATATGGTTTGGCTGTCGGCAGGGGCAAGCTCTATATCGGAACCATATGCGGATATGGCAAGCGGGGCGGGGCCATTATCAGTTATGATCCTCGGACGGGAGAGCGCTGCGTATATCGGAATCCGCTGCCTGATCTCAGTATTGTCGCCCTGGTATACGCTAATGACAAGTTATATGCGGGAACGAATATTTGGTGCGGACTTGGTATAATGCCTTCTCGTAAGGAGGCGGAATTGCTCGTTTTTGATCCGGAGCGGGGAGAAGCGCGCGGAATTTCGCTGCCCGTCCCAGAGCTTAGAGCCATTACGGCTCTGATCGAAGGACAGGATGGGCAATTGTGGGGGATGGCCGAAGGCTGGCTGTTCGTCTTCGATCCAAGAACAGAAACATATACCCACATGGCCCATTTGTTTCCCGAAATAGATTATCGCGAGTCCATCTGGAGAGATGCGTCTCTGAAGTTCGGAAGAGACGGCAGGCTGTATGGCACGATTCAAGGACGATATTTTTTCGCGTATGATCCGGATCACAGGAAGCTCGATATTATTGCAGAGGACGGGGCGAGGTTTCTGGCGGACGATCGCCAAGGACGGCTGTATTTCTCGGATGGAAAAACAAGAATAAGACGATATTCTCCACAATAATAACTTAAGGCGCCAGATTAAACTTGCGGCGATCGTTTACACCTGTCCGGAATGTGAAGCTGGCTGGGTCTAAATAAATTTAAAATGAAGAAACGGAGGAGAAGCAGTGAAGAAACGAATCATATGGTCTGTCCTTTGTACGTTAATAGCAGCGATGGGATGGGGAGGAATGGGAGCGACATCGGATACCGCTTATGCGGAATCCGCTCACTCCGGACATTTCGAAAATTTGGGAACCGCTATCAAAAGGGTTGTCGGCATCGGAGGAACGCCCTTCTACGGAACGGACGGGACCCCCTACATAAGTGCCGCCGTCAATGGTGTTCCTGCGCAGTTGGCCGTGTTGAATGCTTTAACGCTTGATGTGGAGAAGGTGCTGGATATCCCTGACACGACGAGCACCTCTGCGGTCCTCACTGCCCAGGATGGAAGCGTGTACATTGGAACAACGGGAACCGGGGAGGTGTACCGGTATGTTCCGGATTCGGAAGGATTGGAGTTCATCGGCAAGCCGATTCAGGGGGAAACCCATATTTATGCCTTGGCGAACGGCCCGGACGGCAAAATTTTCGGCGGGACTTATCCTGGCGGAAAGCTGTTCGAATATGATCCGGCTTCAGGGGAGTTCCGGGATCTGGGCAGCCCGGTTGCCGGCGAAAAATATGTTCGTAAGCTGGTCTACGATGAGGAACGCGGTCTGCTGATCGCCGGGACCGGGACCAACAATCGATTGGTTGAGATCGATCCGGCAACGGGAAGTGTCTCCGAGAACTGGATGCCGGAGGAATTGGCGGTCGAGGAATACCCGAACAGTATAGATTTAATTGGCGACAAGCTGTTTATCCAGTTGAACAAAAGCTCGACGATGCTGGTGATGGATAAATGGAGCAAGCAAATCGAGCAGCGGCTTCAAGGGGCATCCGCACATGTCATCCCGTCCCCAGACGGAAAACAGGCGTATATGTTTGCACCAGGGGATGCGTATCTGCACGTTTATGATTTCTCTACAGGACTAATCGAGCCCGTTGCAAGGTTAGGGCGCTTTAACAGTTGGAAATCGGCGACTATTATCAATACGGGCAGTGCTCAAAACCCCGATTATACGCTATCCGCCTGGATGGGCTATAATGCCGCCCTTACTTATCAATTTTCCTCGGGGACGATCAGGAGTACCACTGTGGATGTTCCCGGCCAGCCTATCGTTATCAATTCGATCGGCAGCGGACCGGACGGTCGCATCCATGTGTCGGGGGTGCAAGGAGGCAATGCCATCTATGATCCCGAATCCGGCATTATGGAGACCTATACGTCGGGGATGAGCCAGGCTGAAGCAATGACGTCCATTGGAGATATGATGTACTTCGGAATTTATCCCCAGGCGAGAATCTCGCAATTCGATACCACTCTTCCCTGGGGAGGGGGCAATCCGCAGGAAATCGCCAAGCTTCCCGCAGATTCGCTTCAGGATCGGCCTTTTGGCATGATCGGTGTGGAGGAGTATGGCAAGCTGTTTCTCGGTACCGTTCCCCAGTACGGTCAATTAGGCGGGGCTTTCGCGATCTATGATCCGAAGGATGGAAACCTGCTGACCTATCGTCATTTGGTCAAGGATCAGAGCATCGTAACTTTAGCTTATAAAGATGGGAAAATCTATGGCGGTACTTCCATCTGGGGGGCTTACGGGGCTCCGGATCCAACCGCACAGGAAGGGAAAATGTTCATCTGGGACATTGCAAGCGGGCAGAAGGAGTTGGAGTTCTCTCCGGTGGCCGGCAAGCAGGCCGTAACCTCTTTGATCGTCGGACCGGACGGGAATATATGGGGATTCAATGAAGGAGTGCTCTTTATCTACGATACCCAGGAGAAGATGGTTATCCATGAGCAGGAATTATTTCCGGTACGCTATGCCGGCACCGTATGGCGGGATGCCACTCTGCTCGTTGGTAAAGACGGTGATGTCTATGGTACGGCCAGAGGAAAGCTGTTCCGGATCGACGGCGCAACGAAACAAATGACGATGATTGACGAGGCGGGACATTTCGACGGTCTTGCCCAGGATGAATATGGGAACCTGTATATGCGATCCATGATCGAAGGCAAGAAGCATGAGTTGTGGAAGTACACCAGCCCGTCATTGGCGCTGGCTGCCCTCCGGGATAAGGTAGAACGGTTGGAACGGGAAGGGGAGGTGAAGCATCAGCTGAGCGCCCAGATCAGGAACAGCCTGCGGCAGGCTGCGCATCACGGCTCTATCGGTAATCAGGCTGAAATGCTCCAGCACGGGGATAAGGCTCTGCAATTGATGCAGAACGAAAGCGAATGGATCAGTGAACGGGCCCTTCAAGAGCTGGAGGCGGGCGTTCGGACAGTGACAGAGCTCTTCAGCCGTCTGGCCGAATGAGTCCTATGAAACAAGCTGCCGCTCTATATTCGCGGCAGCTTGTTTCTGGAATCCCCGGGCAGAGCCGTTTAAAGGAAAGCCTGTCGTTAAGCCTCTGCACGAGTCTATTAATTTTGGTATAGTACGTTATTACGATTGGTTCGCTCCTCCAGGGGGCCTTCAGAGAGACAGACCCGCTATTAGTGTTTCCGCGCGGCACTCGCCCCTCCGGAGAAGCTAGCGAAGCAGTTCTTCCACTACTTTCTTCCCCGTATCTTGCAAAGCCTTCTCATGTACCCTGACCTTGTGCGCTTCTTCCTGAATATAGTATTCATATGTCAGTTTACCTGGTACGTTGTCATTGGTTGCCATAGGCATCGTCATCTGTCCATCGTCAAAACGCGCCTTCAGCTTGACGAATTCTTCGCGAATTTTCAGCTGAATCTCCTTCAGCGGCTTCAAGTACAATTCTGAAAAATGAAGCTCGAGGAGAGTGTTCTCATCCTGCTCCAGCATACTTTGGACGAAGTCAAGAATAATATAGTCTTTGATTAGCTGTTGTTGTTCCGGTGTCGGATTCATGGCTAACCCGTTGCCAAGAACTTATAAAAGTCTATAAATCCTTGTTTGCTTCCTGTTTCGCCGTGTCCGCTTTTGCCGGAGCTACTCACGTTTGGTATGACACTCCACAGGCGTAAATTCGGATGCAACGAATCCTACATATTGGCGATGACGAGATATGTGTCAAACCGCTAATTTAGATAGGTTGATCGACGCGTTCAAGTCGCGGTCGATCACATGTCCGCAAGTGCATTCATAGGTGCGATCAGATAGTTTCAGGTTTGGTTTAATCTGGCCACAACATGAGCACATTTTCGATGAAGGGAACCATTTGGCGGCTTGAACAAATTTCGCGCCGATCTTCTCGCACTTGT
>NZ_VEGP01000050.1 GCF_007679495.1 Paenibacillus sp. 32O-W
AGCGTCTTTAGGCGCAGTTTGGCAACAGGGGGTTATACCCCAAGAGCAAACCACCCGTTGGACGGGTGGTTATGATTTCATCGGTAAACGCGCCCGTCCTAAGGACGGCGATAGCCGTTTAACCTTGTTACAGGAATAGAATTTTTGTGGGAGGAAATAGACGATATCGAGCCTATCCTGCAAAGCATAGACGGGGCTTACGGAACTGAGAGACGTTATTGGGCGAAAAAAAGGGTCGAGTTCGAATTCTTGCGGAACTGAGTGACGTTATTGCCTTCAAATTGCGAGGATTTTGCCTCTGATTTCTCAAATAGAGGTGCTGAGTTCCGCTACATTTTAGTGAAGACGCCGGATCAAAGAAATAAGGCTGCTGAGTTCCGTTACGGTGAGGGATGGAGCCTCGAAGGGATATTCGAATCATTTTCGGGTGCCATCAATTATTAATTTTTGTTAAGGATTACTTAAGCGCCCGATAAGAGGGAGCAAACGAGTCATTAATAAGTAGCTTGTATACTAATGCCATCAAGTCTTCCTGTAGGAGATGAATCCATGAACCGATCCAAAATCATTCTGATGGCGTTAATAGCCATTCTTCTGCTGGCTGCTTATTTGCGGGTTGACTTCCTGCGGTCGGTCGCGCATGAAATGCCCCATGACTCTATCAACTATGATCTCATGGTCCGGCTGCTTCTGGAGCAAGGAGTCTACGCTTATAACGATACCAGCCCGAATGCTCAGGTAACACCGGGGTATCCCCTATTCATGGCGGCGATCTACTGGCTGGCCGTCTACCAATTGAACGATCCGCTGCCCTGGATCCGGATGGCCCAGGTTGTGCTCAGCCTGTTGTCCGTATGGCTGATGTACAGTATCGCCCGCCAGTTATCCAATGCGGCAGGCGGTCTGGCCGCAGCATTCCTGGCCGCCATCTATCCGCCCTTCGTATGGGCGAACGGAGCCATCCTTACGGAAGTTCTCGGTATCTTCCTGCTGCTTTCACACATATGGGCACAGATCCGGGTATTTCGCACTCCAACGGTGTCAATGGCTCTGGCCTCGGGTATCCTGTTGGGTCTGACGGTTCTGGTCCGGCCGGAATATCTGCCCCTGATTGCCGTTAATTACTTATTCTACTGGCTCTGGAAGAAGAATACGAGAGAGGTTCTGAAGCTGTTTGCTTTATCCTTAATCGGCCTGGTGCTTGTCCTTATGCCCTGGTGGATACGCAATGCGGTGACGCTGGACGAATGGGTTCTTACCGCCACCCAAGCCAATCCGTTCAAAGCCGGAACCTACCCGTACAAAAACTATGATGACGGACTGGTGGATGAAGCCGGAAAAACGGAGATGGAAGTGGCCTGGGAAAGGTTGAAGACCGGATTTTCGACCCAACCGTGGCTGTTCGTTAAATGGTACACCGCCGGCAAGCTGCAGTACCTCTATGAGCATGTTTATTACGGCGGAGGCCACGAGCCTTTCTACAATGTCATTCCCGGGGTCCATCCGGATCGGGTTCATCATGCCCTGCTTTTTCCGGGAGTGCTGGCTGCGGTTGCCATTCTCCTCCGCTGGAGGCAGATGCCGACTCTGCTGGTCGTTATCATAGCGGCGATGACGCTGATTCGGCTCGGTTTTGTACCGGAATACCGGTATAACGTCATGACGATGCCTCTGATTATTATGATCGACTGCATTGTCGGCGTGAAGGCTTGGCAATGGCTGTCTGCCAGGCGGAGGCTTCAAGTGTCCAAAATCGAAGGATAAAGGATGGGATGCTCCATGTCATTCTCTTCTCTTAATTTGAAAGTGCTGATTATTGTGCCGGCCTACAACGAAGCGAAACAAATCAAAGCCGTCATAGAAGATATCCGGGTCCATGCCCCATACGCGGATATTGTCGTAGTTAACGACGGCTCCGGGGACGACACTTTGCAGCAGGCTCTGCTTACCGGAGCAGCCGTCTTGAATCTGCCCTATAACCTGGGCATAGGAGGCGCTGTTCAGACGGGGTATTTGCACGCTATGAATGGAGGCTACGATATAGCCGTGCAAATCGACGGCGATGGTCAGCATGATCCGGCGGACTTACGTCAATTGTTGAGCGACCTGGTCAACAGCGGGGCGGATATGGTGATCGGTTCCCGTTTTCTGGACAAGGCAGGGTATCAATCGACCTGGTTGAGGAAGATCGGTATTCGCCTCCTCTCGACTCTTGTCTCCAGGCTAACCGGACATCAGGCAACGGATACCACGTCGGGATTTCGCGTATGCGGGAGAAGGGCGATCTCCCTGTTTGCGCAATTATATCCGACGGATTATCCCGAGGTGGAGTCCCTCATCCTGTTGAACAATCACGGGCTCCGGTTTATTGAAACCCCGGTTACGATGCGCCGCCGGGCATTTGGAAAATCGAGCATCACAGCGCTCAAGTCGATGTACTACATGATTAAAGTAACGCTGGCAATCTTCCTTTCGCATTCGTGGAAGGCCGGGCGGGAGCAGCCATCATGACCGCTTATATCTTCTATCTTTGTTTCGGACTGAGCTTCGCTTTCCTGATCGCCATCCTTCGGCTGGTCCGGTTAAAAAAGCTGAAGGAGCAGTATTCCTTCTTATGGCTGGCATTAAGCGGCGTCATGATGGTCCTCTCCCTGTTTCCGTACGGGCTGGACTGGCTGGCTGTCCGGCTTAACGTTTCGTACCCTCCTTCGCTGCTGTATGTGTTGGCCGTTCTCGGGATATTGTTCATCTTGCTGCATTTAACCGTAGCGGTATCCCGCTTAACCGAACGGACGACCAGGCTGGCCCAGTCGGCGGCGCTCTATGAGGAGAGGCTGCGACAATTGGAAGAAGGCCGGGTTCAGGATCAGAATATACATTCTGGCCGTTGACGAACAAATAGAGAAGACATCACGTCAGGCACACGACGCGTTTAGTTGTTTAAACTTACAGAAAATAAGAGGTGCACTATGTCTAAGAAACGATTATTTACAGTTGCCGCTGCCCTAGTTGTCCTTCTGGGAGCATGTGCGGGTTGGTTTTATTTTAAAGGAAAAGCAGAAACTCCGGCTCCGGCAGCCGGGCCGGCGGGCAGGGAGCTCAAGCAGGTGGTTTCGGTGGAACAGCTTCAGGATAAGTATGACGTCATCGTCGTCGGCACCGACCCGGAAGGAATCAGTGCGGCCGTTTCAGCCGCGCGCAACGGTGCTAAGACTTTGCTGATCGAAAATCGGCAGCGTGAAATATTGGGAGGCCTGATGACGGTCGGATGGCTGAACAGTATCGACATGAATTGGGACCGGACCAGCAAGTCCTTGCCCGGCCAGGAGCAGGATTATTTTAACAAAGGGATTTTTAGAGAATGGTACAAAAAAACAGAAGGCCATTCCTTTGATGTGACGACTGCGGCCAACGCCTTCTACGATTTGGTGAGCAAGGAGAGCAATATCGATCTCTACATGTCTGCACAAGACGTCAAGCCGATCGTTTCCGAAGGAAGCGCGAAGGCCGTGGAGGGAATCACGGTGACGAAAGCGGACGGATCGACACAGGACATTCTGGCGAAGTCGGTCATCGATGCGACGCAGGATGCGGACATTGCCGCGGCTGCCGGGGTGGAGTTCACGATGGGCCGCGAGGATATAGGGGACCCGAATTCGCGGATGGCGGTGACGGCTATTTTCCGCCTGAAGAATATGGATGACAAAGCCTGGAAGCTGATTGCCGATCGCTTGAACGGTGACGGAGACAGCAATACCGGCGTCAGCAAAATGTCCGCATGGGGATATGGGAAGGAAATGAGCGGCTATCTGCCGCTGGATAACGAACGGACCAAAATGCGCGGTCTGAACATAGGCCGGCAGCGGGACGGTACGATTTTGATCAACGCGCTGCACATCTTCAACATTGACGGGCTGGATCCGGAATCTCGCGAGGAAGGATTGGAATTGGCGAAACAGGAAATTCCGAATGTGGTCGAATACCTCAAGCAGTACAAAGAATTTGAGAATGCGGAACTGGATGCCATTGCCCCGGAGCTGTACGTTCGCGAGACAAGACATATGGTCGGATTATACCGGCTCAGTATTATTGATTTATTGGAAAACCGCGACCAATGGGATCGCATAGCCTTCGGTTCTTATCCGGCGGATATTCAGCGGACCTCGCCTTCGGATGACGGCGCCATTGTTGTACATCCGATGAAGTATGCCGTCCCGTTCCGCAGCATTGTTCCGCAGGATATCGACGGATTGCTGGTGGTCGGGCGGTCCGCCAGCTATGACACTCTGGCCCATGGGAGTGCGAGAGTCATCCCGACCGGAATGGCCGAAGGCCAGGCGGCCGGAGCTGCAGCGAAATTAGCGGAGGAGCACGGCGTCACCTTCCGTGAGATGGCCGCATCCAAACCGCTGATTGAAGTGCTCCAGAAGCGGCTGAATGAACAAGGAATGGAGCTGGAGCCTTATACCTTGGAGCCTCAGCCATACATGAAGCATAAGAATTATGCCGGACTTAAAGCTGCTGTTTATATGGGATTGGCTTATGGTTCTTACGGCAACCAAGCGTTCGATCTGGATCGGGCCTCCAATGCCCAGCGCATGGTTAATCAGATGAATGGGGCCAGACGGATGTTCCCCAAGCAATTGCCAGGTGACCCTTATACGGCCTTGAAGGGCGTGGAGGAGCCTGCCAAGAAGCCTCTTAGTCTGCAGCAGGCGTGCTTGACGATAGCCGAAGCTGCCGGATTGGAAACCACTCGGGAACAGGCCGTCAATGATTTGTTGAACAAGTCAATCATTACGCAGGCCACAGTGGATCTTGTCGCCGATCCGGAGCAGATAACGGATGGGGAAGCCTTCATGCTGCTTAAAGATACGATAGAAAGCCTGACCGATGTACAGTTGTGATCAGCTCAATGACCGCGGCTCGGATAAGAGAATGAGAGAGAATTAAGATAATATTAAGCAGTTAAAATGGGACATTATGTTATTATTACTTGTATATGGAACTTTCCTTGGGAGGAGTGAGAAATTTGAGGCGCTGGGTGAGAGGCGGATGGCTTGTTCTATTATCCGCAATCCTATTGTCAGGCTGTACATTGGGGGGCGGGAAGCAAACCGAAGAGTGGGGGGAAGAAGAAACGGCTACCATCAAAGTGATGTACTATGATGAGCAATCTTTCTTCCAGACCTACGGCAACCTGTTCTATGCGAAATATCCAAATATCAACCTAGAGGTCGTTTCCACACAAGAGATTTATAAGCCGGATACCGATTACAGAGAGGAATTCAGAAAATTTATTGAAGAGAAGCAGCCCGATATTCTTATGCTGTCAGCCGATGAATATGAGAAGTACGCAGCCGAAGGATATTTAACCGACCTGGATAGCTTGATTAAACAAAGCAATTTTGATCTGGACGGCATTCTGCCGGGCGTTATTGACTATCTAAAGTCTAGAGGTGACGGGAAGCTGTATGGAATGTCCCCGACCTTCAACGGACAAGCCTTGTTCTACAACAAGAATTTGTTCCAACAAGTAGGAGTTCCCTTGCCGCGGGACCAGATGAGCTGGCAGGAAGTATTTGATTTGGCCGGGCGTTTTTCGGGAACCAATGAGGATGGTCAGAAAATTTACGGGTTGAGCCTGGGGAATTACACGACTCCGGACTACGCAATAAGAATGGTTGGCGAAACGATGAGGCAGACCTATGTTAATCCCGACAGTATGGCCGTAACCGTAAATACGGACAGCTGGAGGCAAATCTTCCAGATGGTGCTTGATGCCTATCAATCGGGGGCTTTGCATCAGGAAGAGATGGAATCCGGTCCGCGATCATTCTATACGATGGAAGACTATTTTAAGGAGCAGGTATTTATTGGCGGCCGGGCTGCCATGTCGGTGGACTATTTCTATGCGCTTGGAAATCTTCAGCGCGCGAAAGATGTGCTGCAGGACAAGATTCCGGATTGGGGCATCGTGACGGTCCCTGTAGATCCAAGCAACCCTGATTCAAGCAGTTTCTTCTCGCTTAATCAAATTTTTGCCATCAATGCTAAAACATCGAACCCCCGTGCAGCATGGGAATTTATTAAATACCTTAGCGGAGATGAATATGCGCGGGTCATATCCAGATCGCTGGGTAATAATGGTCTGCCGGTCCGGACCGAATATATTAAAGATCCGGAGGACCGGAATATCCAGGCCTTCTACAAGCTGAAGCCGGAAGAGACTTCCTTGTATAGCAACTATGATAAGCTGCCGGCAGCCTTCCTATCCTCCCTGAACCAAATGATACGTGAGGAGTTGGAGTTGGTAATGAAGAACGAGAAGAGCGTGGACGAAGCCCTGAATGATATTCAAGAGAAAGGTCAGGCGGAGCTGAATCAAGCCAAAGAGTAAGGTAGTTTTATCACGAAGAAAACCGGCCTCTCCAGCAATGGATGAGGCCGGTTTTCTTTTTTTCGTTAAGGCAGATGGATGGTTTTGATATGGTCCATATGAAGAACAACGGTTTCCCCTTTGGCCGTGACCAGATCCAATGTCGGGGCATCCACCGACCGAAGCAGCCCGATCTTGCTGGGATTCTCCCCGAGATCCAGAACCACGAATTCCCCCTCCAGCTTCTTCAATTGCTGGTCGAAAGTACGGGATAATGTCAGGCTTGCCGGCTTAACCGGAAAACGCTCGTGATGAAGGGAGTAAGGGGTGGAACTGGTCGTATAAGGAATCAAGTATTTGACATGGTGCAAGGGAATGTAAATTGTATGAAACACTGGAGAATAGAAGACAAAGTAGTCATTCATAATGCTGGTCAAGTAACCGTGGATAGATTGGCTCCCGGTAATATAGAGCTCTGAGAAAACACCCTTGGCGTTCATCAGTATTTTACGGTAAGAAATGGTTTCTGCTTGTTTGTCAAAAGGGGCTTCCCCTGGAACAGGGATCATGTCCTCTCCCGTAAGCAAAACCTGCCGGATAGTCTTAAGATGAAGAAGGGGAATATATAGAAATTGCAATGAACGGTTATGAATGACGAGGATATCATCTCCCAAATCCACCAGGGTCCCCTGGATTGGGCTGTGTCTTCCCGAGATTTCCAGCTCAACCGTTTGACCGACAAGAGAACGAAGGTGACCCATCAAGTAACAACCTCCTTCCGAATATCACTAGTGTTTATTTCTACTACAAGTATATGTATCTCATAGAGTAGAAGGACTGGATGTCCAACTATTCTTTCTATAAAATCCGCTTCGATCCATAGAAGTGGTAGATGCGCTGAAAGAGGCGGACACGTTAGTAGATAGAAGTGGATTTTCTCTATCATCGGGCGTAACGCTCAAGCAAGGGATAAATCCTATACATAAACATGGAGTATGATTAACCTCTAATGATATGTGGAAGGCGGTAGATAGAGAAGAAGAACCGATGTCCCCTGATTTTAAGACAGCCAGGGATTAAGGAGCAAAGGGGGAAAATAAGTTGATTCTATTAATAATAATTACGGCGGCAGGGGTTTCAATCTATTATTTATTGAAGCCATCCGGAGTCGCGGAATGGCAAGCGGAGCCTTACCCGCCGCCTTCTCAACCCGAGTCGTTCTATTTGGAAACACCCGTCATAGCTGCACACCCGCAGCCTGCATACGAGAAGTAGATTCGAGCGATAGCGGCCAATCCCATTGATTCCATGCAAGCTATCGTTTGATTAATCTACATTATTAAACCGTAGGGGGAGTATGTCTATGTCCAAAATTTGCTGGGGAAGCAAGAAAAAAGCAAGTGGCAAGAACCGAAAGAAAAAGCACTGGGGCTGTTCATGTGGCAAAAGAAAAAGCAGCGTAGAACGAACCGGCTCAAGTTTGACATGGGGTGGAAAACGCCGGAGCAGTGACTGCTGTAAGCGATGCGATTCTTGCCGCAAGCGGGGAGAAAGAAGTCAGGGCAGCGGAGGCTGCGGAAGCTGTCAGCGCAGCGTTCAACGCAGTGATCACCGCAGCAGCCGAAGCTGTCATCGGAAAGATCACCGGAGTGATCACCGCGATCACCGCAGCGGCCGAAGCTGTCATCGGGACGATCACCGGAGCGATCACCGCGATCACCGCAGCGGACATCGGGACGATCACCGGAGTGGGCGCCGCGGACACCGCAGCAAACATCGGGACGATCACCGGAGCGGTCACCGCGGACACCGCAGCAAACATCGGGACGATCACCGGAGCGGTCACCGCGGACACCGCAGCAGACATCGGGACGATCACCGGAGTGGGCATCACGGACACCACAGCAGTCATTAGCAATACGGCTAATGGAAGACGGAAGGGTTAGGCGTTGTCCTAACCCTTCTTTTTCGTCATGCTGCCAAGCTTAAGCAGGCGACGGGTATTCTTCGCTATAGCTTGGTCAATTCACTCGCCACCAACCGCCTTCTTTCTACAATATAGTTGCGAATAAAGTCGGGTTCCCCCTGAAAAGTGGAATAGGACCATTTTCGTTCATAATCCCTGTAAATATAGGGGGAAATGTTGGAGTGGAGCTGATCAACTACTGGCATAATTCGTTTTGTAGTAAAGGTATTGCGCCATATATTTTCAAGAATCGTTTTATAGCGTTTACGCACTTTGGAATATTCCAACAGCTTCTTGGTCAGATGGTTATACCCGGTAATTCTAACCAGATTGCTGCCGCATGGCTTTCCGTAACAATTTCTTCCCCAGGTTCCTTCGTAGTCCCAGGGAACGATGCGATAGACCTTGCGCACCCTATGGCGATATAAGGCGTAATTGTGATCGAAGCCGTCATAATTTCCGGTATATACGGCCCCAGCCAGCCATTTCAAGTAATTGTCTATATCCAGATTACCTGACAGGAAGGAGTATAACTTCTTGCCGCTTAATGAATTCAGTCTGGCAATGAAGGTTTGCAGCTGCCGGCGGCTCTTGTCGCCCCCCATCACTAATTCGTAACCGTCAAACAATGAATCTTTCCTGCGTTTGGTTTCCGGATCGTTTAAATGAAAGTTGGCGTTATCATTTATGGCGTAGAAGATCGATTGTATAGGAATCTTTCTTCTATTGAAGAAAGATCGGTCCACGGCTTCAATTTCTAAATAAACTCCCAAGCTTCGTTCGTTCATATAAAGCCGAATATGCCTGGTTTGCGGACTGGGGACCCCGATCCATTGGAAGAACTGGAAGGAAAGAGCATTGCGGATCATGGAAGGATCATCATACTCGGCATTCCAGTGATAGGTTTGTTTGTCCTTTACTATTTCAAACGATCTTTTGGGATATTCCCGGGTATGCCCTCCACGATATCTTATTTTTATCGGTTCCCGGGTGCCATTGTTAACGATATAGGCATCCACAAACTTTTTGCTCCATACGTCTTCCTGAAGCTGATCCAATTGATGGCCTCGAATGACTACATGTCGAATAGGCAAACTCATGAACATATCCACCTTCCACATGTTAAACAGATGCCCTTATGCATAGGCAATTACCTTACCTTATGCAGGCGTTCCCCCAGTGGTCACGGCATTTGTCCCGGTTCTGCCATCCGTGAAATCTCTCAACCCTTCCATTAGTTGATAGATATTGGTGGAATTATAGAGAATCGGGATTTACAACTAGTCCCTTCAATCTACGGGGTACATATACTTGAAGTAGAAATAAACATTAATGATAGTTGAAAGGGGGGATCGACCGGGGTTGCTGCTAAAGTTTTATCTCGAGTCGTTTCGTTTGGAGATTGAGAGAGAAGATGCTCTTGCGCTTCAAATCAAAGGGAGAGGAGTTATGATTTATGAGTAACGAATCCAATTATCTCGCGTCGTTAATAGGCAAGGAAGTAAAAATTAACCGTGGAGGACCGGATACGGTCTTGGGTAAGCTCTTGGCGGTTCAATCCGACTACTTGATTCTGCACTGCAGCGACGGAGCCGTATATGTTCAAAACAGTCATGTCAAAAGCATAACGGAAAATAGGGAAAACAAGAGCTCCACTTACGATGAGGCCCCCCGGTATTATGAAGGGGACAGCTTCCATGACGTTCTGGAAAATTTAAAGCACCGCTTCGTACAAATTAACGGAGGCGGTCCAGAGAAGCTGGAAGGCTTCATCGTTGACGTAACCTCCACCCATCTGCTTCTAGTCGTAAAACAAGAAGTGATTCGTGTTCCGATCTTCCATATTCGCAGCATTTGTGTGAAAGAGAAGAATAAGAGTCAAGGAAGCTCGAGTGGCGGCAATAGGAGCGGGGGTAACAAAAGCGGACAAAGAAGCGGTCATAGGAGCGGAAATAGAAGCGGCAGCAAAAGCGGCCATAGGAGCGGACAGAACGTAAGTCACGGAAGCGGTCATAGAAGCGGTCAAAAAAGCACCCGGGGAAGCGGCCATAGACGGGATGATTCCCGTGGAAGCCGTGTTAGAAGCAGAGTTGGAAGCCGCGTTAGAAGCAGAGTACAACGGAGACAAAGCGGCTTGCGGAGAAAAGCCTGGTAATTATCTAAGGATAGCCAACGGCCGGGGCCGGTTCGGAAAGAGCCGGCTTCGGTCTTTTATACATAATTTGCTCCGATTTGGTGTGATTTAACAAAACGTGATATGATTATTATGTAGACAAATGAAGGACAAGTATCGATTAGGAGGGAAAGGTAATGGTCAATCGTTTGGCGGAAAGTACGGAATTAAGCAATGGAGTTAAGATGCCTTGGCTGGGACTTGGAGTTTGGAGAGTCGAGGAGGGCCAAGTAGTGGAGAATGCTGTCCGGTCCGCTCTTAAGATAGGTTACCGGAGCATCGATACGGCCGCCATTTATGGCAACGAGCAGGGAGTGGGCAAAGCAGTCGCGGAATCCGGCATCTCCCGGGAAGAACTATTCATTACGACTAAAGTGTGGAATGAAGATCAAGGATATGATAAGACCCTGAAGGCTTTTGAAGAGAGCCGCAGGAAGCTCGGCTTGGAATATGTAGATTTGTATTTAATTCACTGGCCGGGCAAGGACAAGTACAAGGACACCTGGAAGGCGCTGGAGAAGCTTTATAAAGAAGGTCTCGTCCGGGCGATAGGCGTAAGTAATTTCCACATCCATCATTTGGATAATCTGTTGGCGGATGCGGAAGTGGTGCCGATGGTGAATCAGGTGGAAACTCACCCGCTGCTATCGCAGAAAGAGCTTCTGCAATATTGTAAGGAGCATCGGATTCAGATGGAGGCCTGGAGCCCGCTAATGCAGGGCAACCTCGATCATCCGGTATTGAAGGAGATCGCCGCGGCCCACGGGAAGTCTCCGGCTCAGATTGTGCTGCGTTGGGATCTGCAGAATGGAGTTGTCGTTATTCCGAAATCCATTAATGAGCACAGGATTAAGGAGAACTCGGAAATTTTCGACTTCGAGCTGTCTGCTGAGGAAATGGAGAAAATCGACGGCATGAATGAGAACAAAAGATTCGGCAGCAATCCGGATGAATTTTTGTTCTAAGACAAGGTGTGAACTCGCCTAAGCACGGTTGAACATCAGGGCAGCATTATTCGGTTGATTCGGATTCCGCCTTCTAGGGCGGGTTATAATATCGGGGCGGAGCTGCCCTGGGTTATACATATTTCTACAACCCGGTCTTGGACCGGGTTTTTTGTCGTGCTTAAGCTTACGAACCCTAGTGAAAATTGACCCGGAGGTTCGATACTCGCGAAGTATAAGGGGTATAATGCTGCACTAATAAAAACCGTTGGTAAAGACGATTTAGCTTAAAATTATCAGGCCGTTTAGAAAATCAGCCACGGAACTGGAACTTGTGGATTCACAAGGAAATGGTTTGACTTTGCACGGTGAAAGTTGGTATAGTTTATAACGTCTAATAGTTCAATGATAGAACTATTCACTGATAGAACTAAATAGTCTGCAAGGGGAGGGGGGATCGGTCTTGAGCAAGGAGCAGAAGCTGAAGGAGTGGATTCAGCGGTATGAAGAGGCTCATTTTGTCGTCAATAAGCGGATCAGTCTCATCATTCGGGATAGTATTGAGGATGGCCAGACGATTGAGCAGCACGCTATCCTATGTTACCTTCACGGTTCGAAGCTCTGTACTCCTACGGAGCTGGCCGATGTTTTCGGGGTAGGCAAGAGTGCGATTACGGCCATTGTTACCCGGTTGGAGGATAAAGGGCTGATTGAGCGTGTTCGGGATGATAAGGACCGGAGAATGGTCTACTTGTCGTTGACCGCGGAAGGGGAACGGGTTCGCCGGTTGGCTGTTAGCAAGATAGAGAAGCAAATCGGCTCGTATCTGCAGTATTTCAGTGAGGAAGAAATTGAAACCTTTATTCATTGTTACGAGATGCTGGCCGATCTTATGCAGAATAACGGAGAAGGGGGAGAGGCCCAATGATAAGAGGAATCCTAAAGGCAAGATGGTTTATTCTGGCTGTCTGGATAGCCGCGGTGGCAGTCTTGTTCGTAACGGCGCCCAATATGGCCGATCTGGTTCGGGAGAAGGGACAGATAACGGTTCCGGACGGATATTCTTCCTCGCTTGCGAACAATATTCTGAAGGATGTAGACAAGCAGGGAAGCGGAAATGAGGTTGGCGATACGGTCCTTGTATTTCATAACAAGGACGGATTGACCGCCGACAACCTTGCGGAAATCGAGAGAGCCGTGCAGATGCTCGACAGCAGGAAAGAGCAGCTGGCGCTTACTTCCGTGACGAGCCATTTCGAACAGAAGGAATTGAAGGAGCAGCTTGTATCCGGGGATGGAAAGACGATCATGGTGCTGCTCGGAGGAGATTGGGAGGGACGTTCGACGGCGGAGGTCAGCGATTCCCTCTACAGAGCTCTTGAAGATGTGCAGGTAGAGCATTATTTGACAAGCAGCCATTTTATCGATGAAGATGTGGTGGCCAGCTCCGAGGCAGGCTTGAAGCGAACCGAAGTGATCACGGTCATCTTTATTCTGGTGATCTTGTTTATCGTATTCCGCTCGGCTGTCGCGCCGTTCGTTCCACTGCTGGCCGTAGGCATAAGCTATCTGGCGGCGCAATCGATCGTCGCCTTCCTGGTAGACGGGGTGAACTTCCCGCTATCCAATTTTACTCAAATCTTCATGGTTGCCGTTATGTTCGGTATCGGGACCGATTACTGTATTCTGCTGATAAGCCGGTTTAAGGAAGAGCTGGTCAAGCAGCCGGATGACGTATGGTCCGCCATAGTCGAAACCTATCGGACGGCGGGCAAGACTGTATTTTTCTCCGGTCTGGCCGTTATGGTCGGATTTGCCTCCATCGGGTTCTCGACCTTCATTCTATATCAATCCGCGGCTGCGGTAGCGGTCGGGGTAGGTGTGCTGCTGATCGCTCTGCTTACCTTGGTTCCTTTCTTTATGGCGGTGCTCGGCAGCAAGCTGTTCTGGCCGTCGAAGGGAGCTCTCGAGCATAAACCGAGCCGGATGTGGGAGGCGGCCGGACGCTTTTCCTGGAAGCGCCCGTTGATGACCTTATTGCTTATGGCAGTGCTGGTCGTTCCGCTATTATTGTCCTATGACGGAGTTAAATCGTACAACTCGCTCGATGAAATCGGAGATGATTATAACTCGGTCAAAGCGTTCAACATTATCGCCGACAGCTTCGGCCCCGGTCAGTCGATGCCGGCCAAGATCGTGCTGAAGAATGACCAGCCGATGGATACTTCGGAAGCATTGGCGGCCATTGAGAAGATCAGCCGGGAGATTGAGAAGGTAGAGGGAGTAGAGTCCATTCGCAGCGCGACACGGCCTGTCGGCGAGGAATTGAAGGATCTCCTGGTCACCGAGCAGGTGAAGAAGCTGGATGAGGGCCTGGGAGAAGGCACAGACGGATTGAGTCAAATCCGTGATGGCCTGGCAACAGCCAGCGCCGAGCTAAGCAAATCGGGACCTGAGCTTTCCAAAGCAGCCGAAGGAGTCGGCAGTCTGATGCAAGGCACCGATCAGCTTAAATTCGGCATGACGGAGCTAAATCAAGGGTTGAAGCAAATCGAGCAAGGGATCCGTCAAGGCTCATCCGGTGCGAATGATTTGAAGCAAGGACTGGAGCAGGCCAAGCAGTCTGCGGAGCAGCTTGCCGCGGGAGGCCGGGAACTGCTCGACGGCTACAAGCAGATCGAGAGCGGCATCACTGTGTTCGCCGGGAAATACGGGGAGATCGAGAAGGGCCTGAGCGGAATAAGCGAAGGGCTTGGAGGAATGGAACACAGTGTTCAGAACTTGGCGGAACGCTATCCGGAACTGAAGCAGGATCAGGATTTTATGGCCATTCAGGCAGCGGTGTCCCAAGTGCGCCAAAGCATCGGGCCGCTGGCCGAAGGCTTGACACAGCTTAATGCGGAGTTGGCCAAAGTCGGAGCTTCGCTGGAACAAGCGAACCTCGGCCTGGCACAATCCGTGGAAGGGCAGACCTTGTTAGCAGGGGGTCTGGACAAATTAGTATCCGGCATCGAGCAGCTGCGGACCGGCATGGAGCAGGCGGCGGACGGCCAAGGACAGATTGTGGCCAAAGTGCCCGGAGTGATTCAGGGGCTGGAGCAAATTGCCGCCGGCCAGAAGGAGATCCAGCAAGGCTTCACTCAGCTGGATGATCAGCTTGCTCAGCTTACCGAAGGACTGGAGCAAAGCGTGGAAGGCCTGTCCGAGCTATCCAGCGGACTGGAATCCGCCCAGCAATATTTGAACGGACTGGCGGACTCCTCCGATGAAACGATGGCGGGATGGCATATTCCGGCGGAAGTGCTGGAGAATGAAGATTTCAAACAGGTATTCGACACTTACATGTCTCCCGACCGCAGAGTAGCTACCCTGGATGTCGTATTTACAGGCAATCCTTACAGTACGGAGACCATTGCCAAGATCGATGAAATCAAAGCGGCCGTGGACAGAGCCGTCAAGGGCACGGTATTGTCCGATTCCACCTACGGTATCAGCGGTGTGACCGGAATGTACGCCGACCTGAACGAAATTTCGGCGGCGGATTATTCCAGAACCGTAGTGCTGATGCTTATCGGAATAGCGATTATTCTGATTCTGCTGCTCAGATCGATTATTATGCCGCTCTATCTGATCTTGTCGCTTATTCTGACTTACTTCACATCCGTCGCGGTAGCTGAAGTGGTGTTCGTCGATATTATGGGCTATGCGGGAATCAGTTGGCCTGTGCCATTCTTCGCCTTTGTGATTCTGGTCGCATTGGGCGTCGATTACAGTATATTCCTGATGGACCGCTTCAACGAGTACAAACATTTGCCGGTCAAAGAAGCCATGCTCCATTCAATGAAAAATATGGGGACAGTCATTGTTTCGGCAGCGGTAATTTTGGGAGGAACATTCGCGGCGATGCTGCCATCCGGCGTTCTGTCGCTTCTGCAGATCGCCACGATAGCCATTACCGGGCTCTTCCTGTATGCTTTTGCCTTCATGCCATTCTTTGTCCCGGTGATGATCAGGACGTTCGGCTCCGCCAACTGGTGGCCATTCGCCCCCAAGGACAAAGAAAGCCTGGGCAAGGATCTGTCCATGTAATACAAGGATAAACGGCTATCGCCGTCCTTGGGACAGGCGCGTTTACCGATGAAATATGAGAACAAGTATAAGGCGAAACTTATACTTTCTTATATTTGAACAAAAACGAGGCGCATGCTCTGCATGCGCCTCTCTATTTACTACATAGGAATCTTTATGTTCTTACAGCATCAGGAAGGATTGTCATGATGCTTCAAAGGGCGTTTCTTCCGCAAGATTAAGAGAACAGGATATAGGGCGATGCTGAGCAGAACCGAAACAAAGTACGCGGTCAGCAAGCTCTCGAAGAAAACCTCGGTTTCTTTAGCCCCCGTCTCCATGACGAACATCATGGTCACGAACAGGACGACGAAGGATAGCAGGATAAGCAGGAGAGCCTTCCAGATCGTCGCTTTCCTCAGAAGATAGACGGAACCCGCATAAGCCGGAAGGTATACGACCAAGCCGATCCACCAGTTGCCTGTGGAGATTATTCCGCGGTCAGCCGCTCCGTACAGCAAAGCCAGCCCGAGTGCCAGCAGAATATAGGGAAGCCAGAACGGGATTGCGGCCTTGGCTTTGGCTTCCTTCAGTTTTACCTCCCTTTGCTGATTAGCCTGCTCGCGTGAGGCCGCAGTCGCCAATTGCTCAAAGCGGAGGTGGAAATCCGCGGGCCTGCCGACTCCCGTCCACCCCCGGGCTTGACGAGGGGCGCCTTGGGCCCCGGTATAACGGCCGGGACCCTCCATATGCCGTGCATCGCCTCTGCCGCCGGCCCCCTCATCGGTTTCGGCCATGCTGTCTTGTTGGTCTATGTGGCCGGATGGATCAACGGCCCCGTCTGCCGATTTAATGGCCGCATCCTCGTCTCCGAAGTCCGACAGAGGCCACTCTTCCCTTTCTTTGCCGTAAACCTCCAGCAGTTGTTCGTCGGGAAGAATATCCAAGAGATGAATACAGATCCGAATCGGAATACCGTTCTTGCCGGTTTCCTTCAGCCATTGATTGATGCTGTGGTCATCTTTGAAATAGATCCGGGCCAGCTTCCTTTCGCCCGCCTCCCGATAGATAAAGAACAGGACGGGAAAGATATGGGCGTAAGGCTGTCTCTCGAAAAAGCCGGACTTTTTATACGCATAATGGTATTTCGCAATAAATTTCGAGCCCACGGCTTCTTCCACCTTGGAGAAAGGGACGAATGCGCTCTTTTTGCTTTTCAACTTCTTATCATATTGCTCGAACTCGAACCCGTCCTCGAACAACCGATAGCGGTCCAGGTGGTCATTTTCCCATATTCTTTGACGTCCTGCTCTCACGGCTACCCAGATGAGATACCCTCCGAGCGGCAGTCCGGCGATAAAGCAAATGACGGCCCAGACTGTGCTAAATTGAACAAGATAGAAAGGCAGGGCGACCAAGCCTAAGCCTAACGCCAACAGGAAGAACAGAGCTTCGAAAGTAAGAATCCAATAGAAGGGCTGCATTTTTACTTCCTGACGTTCGTAGAGGACAGGTTTATCCGTATTCCATGTTTCCATAAGTCATCCCCTCTCTTGGCAAGCTGCGGAATATCTTTTATTCACATAAGAATCTTTAAGTTCGTTAAAAGTCTTATTACGAGGCTTACTTCTATTAAGTTTGGATTCTGCTGCTTAGCTCGCTGTCTTGTAGGTCATCCACCGGTATCGGAATTGTTCGATTTTATCATCCGTATAAATGCGTTTCAGCTTCCTGCGTTCACCCGGCTTCAGATCGGTAACCTCGATAGTTTCCGAGATGACCTTGTTGCCGTCCTTGTTGTACAGCATCAGGTTAAGCTTGCCGCTGGCCAAGTGCTGCTGACTATAGTTACCGACATAAACTTCGCTGATATAATCGCCATCATCATTCCCGGAGCTGACGGCTATCACCAATTGATCGGCGGTGGAGAGCTTCGACTTTTGCTGTTGAATGGTTTCGAATTGGCGGTCCAGAATTTCATTCATATGCTGCTCTGCGGAGAAGCTCTCATATTGAATCACACCGTTTACAAATACCGTAATGGCATAGAAGGACAAGAAAGCTTTCAAGGTTCCCGAAAGAATGGTCTTCCGGTCATATTTGCCGAGAATGAGCGAGACTGCCGCAACGACAGTGAGCACTAATGCAATGGAAGCCCAGGGAGTAATAAAAATCGATGTAATATTCACGCGAACAACCACCTCCGATTACCTCAAGAAATAGGGCACAACACCTTGTAAATCATAAACGGTCCCGAGCGAAAAGAAAACCATCTGCCTGAAAAATAGGGCGAATGTCGCAGGGATGAAGCAGGAGTCTGCTTATACCGCATTTAGATAATCATATACGGGGAAGGCCGGTGGACCGTTTCATTTTCGGAGCGAAGTTTAGCGGAAAGCATTTTTTATTGAAAACAGATGGGAAACTCCCGTCATCCAAGGTATAGTAGAATAAGATGGAAGCATAAACATTTACAGGATAGGCGGTGGAACAATGGATTTTGAACAGATCAGAACGTTGGCGGACAGAATCAGGCATAACGTTCACCAGGTGATTGTCGGTAAGGATGAAGTTGTGGATTTGCTGCTGGTTGCGCTTGTCTCTTCCGGTCATGTCCTACTGGAGGACGTTCCGGGAACCGGGAAGACACTGCTGGCCAAGGCGATGGCCAAATCATTGGGATGCACCTTCAGAAGAATTCAGTTTACCCCTGATCTTCTGCCTTCCGATTTGAGCGGGATTAATTATTACAATCAGAAAACGGGTGACTTCGAGTTCAGAGAGGGGCCCATTTTCTCGCAAATTGTCCTGGCCGACGAGATTAACCGCGCTACTCCGCGAACCCAATCCAGCTTGCTGGAATGTATGGAGGAACGGCAGATTACGGTGGATGGCGAGACACGCCGCCTGGACCGGCCATTCCTGGTTATCGCTACGCAGAATCCGGTCGAGAATCAGGGGACTTTTCCTTTGCCGGAGGCCCAGTTGGACCGTTTCCTGATCAAAGTTAAGATGGGATACCCGACATCGGAGGAAGCGGTCGATATTCTCAGACGGTTTAAGGAAGAAAATCCGCTCGACCGGATCGAAGCCGTCGCATCTGCCCGGGATATCGTAGCGGCGCAGGACCGGTATTCGCAGATCAAGGTAAGCGAAGATATATTGCGATATATGATTGCCATCGTTGAGAAAACGAGAGCGCATAGCGAGGTGGCCATGGGCGTCAGTCCGCGGGGAAGCCAAGCTTTATTGAAAGCGGTTCAAGTTTACGCAATCCTGCAAGGAAGAGACTATGTCACTCCCGATGATGTGAAGGCGATGGCCAAGCCGGTGCTGGCTCATCGAATCCTGTTGAGGAACGCCATGCGATACAAGGATCGGATGGACGAGCAGGTGATCGATAAAATATTGGGAGAGACCGAGACTCCCTCCGAAGAGTCATTGCTTAAGAGGTAAGAAATGGGCATACACTGGATTTTATTTGTCAGTTTTATTGTCGTACTTGCCCAGAGCTTTCTATATAAAAGAAAAGCTCTCAAGCATCTGTCCGTCGGGCGAAGCTTCAACAAGGCTGCCGTCTTCGAAGGGGAAGAGGTCCAGCTGGTGGAGAGGATCGCCAACCGCAAGTGGCTGCCTGTTCCCTGGTTGAAGCTGGAGTCGCTGATCCATGCCAATCTGCAGTTTCAGAAGCAGTATAATCTGAATATCAGCGGGGGCCAGATGTTCCAGAATCACTCCAGTCTGTTCAGCTTGATGCCCTACACCCAGATCACCCGCCGGCATTATATCCGCTGCATGAAGAGAGGGGCCTATTCGCTGGATACCGCCACCCTCACTTGCGGAGATCTGCTCGGAATGCAGTCGGTCTTCAAGACCGTCCCCGTTTCGGCCCAGCTGCTGGTCTACCCGAAGACCGTCCCTATGGAAGAGATTCCCCTTCCTTACCGCAGCTGGCAGGGAGACTTGCTCGTACGTCGCTGGATCATGGAGGACCCGTTCATGATCAATGGCGTCCGGGAATACCGCTATGGGGATTCCATGAAGGATGTGAACTGGAAGGCAACGGCCCGGGTCGGCACGCTCCAGGTTCATAACCGGGGGTTTACGGCCGATCACCGGTTGATGATCTGCGTTAATTTCGAAGTGTCTGAGGAAATGTGGAACGCAGTCACCGACCCCGAATTGATCGAACGGGGAATCTCCTATGCGGCGACCTTGGCGGAGGACGGTATCCGGCAAGGGATGGAGGTCGGGTTCGGATGCAACGGTTATACCGTCGATCAGCCGAATGAGGCCGTGCGCATCGAGCCGGTCAGCGGACAGGAGCATCTGACGCTGCTCTATGAGATCATGGCCAAGCTGGTTATAGAGTGCAGCTGCGAGATGTCGGCATTCCTCGAGGCGGAAGCCTGGAACGGAAACCAGAACACGGTCTACCTGTTAATCACTCCTTATGTAAGCGCTAAAATGCAGGATAAAATCCATCGGTTGGAATCAAACGGAAACAGGGTGGAAATCATCCCGCTGAACCGCAGTGAAGGGGGGGAACAGGCCAGTGCGTAGAATGATCCTATCGTTAAAGGGCTGGATGCATGGCTGCATCGAGATGCTGTTGTTTATGCCGCTAGTTATCCTGCCCGGCATTTTCCTCTCCCTAGAAGGCAAGCTCCCGCTATGGCTTGTTCTGCTGGCGGTATTCTATCTGGCGGGTACTACCTCTATTGTCCTTCTACGGATAACGAGGAGGTTTTGGCTGCTGCTGTATGCTCTGGCTGTTACCGGGCTGCTTTCCATAGCCGTCTTTGGCAACGAAGTGGCCGGCTGGGTCACCTGGGCCATCGGCTTGCTCGCCTTCTATAGGGGGGCGTATATGGCCTTCCGGAATGCGGTCGATGTTTACCCGGAGATGTTCTACTGGCTCGGGCCGATTATTTATTTCGTCACCTCCATCTTTTACTTCAAGCTGGAGAGGCTGACCCCTTATATTCCTTTGATGTTTTGGTTCGGACTGGCCTCCCTGGTCGTCAGCATGCTCATGTCCAATCACGTTCATCTGCAATGGGCGGCACTGTCCCGCAACAAGAATCAGAAGGCGGAAGAAGAGCAGAAGCTGGGGGCGGGCCTTCTGTGGCAGAATCGCTTCCTTCTTCTCTTCCTGTTGGTTCTGATCATGCTTGTCAGTCTCTGGAAGCAGATGAAGGACGGCATTGCCTGGCTGTATGCACGGCTGATCGGCTGGCTTAGCACGTTGTTCTCCTCCGAAGAAGCCGAGCTTCCGCCGCCTGAGTCTCCCTCGGCTCCAAACCTGTCCGCGCCTCCCGGGCTCGAGAGGGGAGAGCCGTCCGCATTCTTCGTTTGGCTGGAGAAGGCGGCCTTGTTCGTCTTTTACATCGTTATACTGCTTGCTTCCCTGGCGCTTCTTTATTGGCTCGCCAAGAAAGCGGCCGCTGCTGCCCGCTGGCTTAACCGGTGGCTGGCCGCGAGAATGAACAGGCAGGGCCTGGATTTATCCGAGAGCAGCGGGTATACCGATGAGGAGGAGAAGCTGGAGGGCGGGCTCGGTCATTGGCGCAGAAGCACCGCAGACCGTCTTCAAGCCTGGTTCGAGCAATGGCGAAACCGGGAGCCGAAGTGGGAAGCCTTGCGCAGCGATCGGGATAAGGCCCGCTATCTGTATCGGCATTATATCTGGAAGCAGGTGGAGCAAGGGCGCCCCTTCGACGCGTCATGGACTCCCAAGGAGGCTATGCGTGAATGGAGCGGGAAGGGGATCACCGACGGCGATTCCATCGAGCCGCTTATAGAAGCTTATGAGCAGGCAAGATACGGGGAGCAGGAACCGAATGGCGATCTGGAACGGCTCAAGCAGCGGCTTAGAATCAAGTGAGCCCCGCATAATTAAGAAAAGGGCGGATTCTCTCTATCTATCATCCAAGCTATCGGAACGGAATAGCATAAATTATTATTAAGAGAATCTCCTCTCTCTCTGCCAACTTCATTTACAAGAAAAGCCGGGCCTTGGGGGTTCGGCTTTTCTCGCCATTTGCACGAAGGGGAACGGCAGAGCACCGAACCTACCGCAAAATGGCTGATTCTTCCTGAAAGTCAGTGAATTTATGGAACATTTGGAGGAATTGGGGTTCAGGCAACTGCTGGCTGCGAATGCGTTATCAGGCGGGGTCTAGTATAATATAGGAAAAATGCCAAGTTGCAGAAGCGAAGGTGAACGAAATTAAGGGAGAGCTAGCGAGTCCTAACCCGGAACCAGGCAAGAGGAAAGCTCGTCCTGATGCCGGTCAGTTGTCGGACTCCTTTACCGAAGTCGATATTGATGACCGAAAAGCCGTCCGAAAGCGCATTCTTCAATTAGCCGGACCGTCCCTCGTAGAGATGCTGCTGCTTAATATGGTGCAGATGTTGAATATGATCATGGTAGGGCGGGTAGGAGCGGAGGCTGTGGCTGCGGTTGGGCTGACGAATCAGCCCTTTTTTCTTCTGTTGGCCCTATTTATGACCTTGAACGTAGGGACTACGGTCATTGTGGCCCGTTCCATCGGCTCGGGCGATGTGGAAGAAGCCAATCGTGCCGCCGGCCAGGCCTTCCTGTTGAACATCATCCTTGCCGTAGTCGTCATTCTGTTCAGCTATATATATGCCGAAGATATGCTCATATTAATGGGGGCCTCCCCCGAAGTACTGGTGGAAGGGGTGGCATACGCCAAAATTATTTTCCTGTCCATCGGATTCACGACGGTCTCCATGAGCTTGTCGGCCATATTACGGGGCTCGGGCAATACGAAGACTCCTATGAAAATCAATGTCTTGTCCAATGCACTGGTCGTCCTCATCGGCTTTCCGCTGATCTATGGACTGTTTGGTTTCCCGCGGCTTGGGGTGGTAGGAGCGGCGATTTCTACGATGATAGCTAACTTTACCGCTATGACCTGGGTTGTATATGTTCTGTTCAGCGGCCAATCGACCGTCCGGCTGACGTTAAAATCGATCTTCCGCTTCGATGTCGGACTGATTCGGAAAATATTAAAAATCGGGCTGCCCGCAGCCGGCGAACAATTCGCCATGCGAGGGGGCCAGCTTATTTTCAGCAAGGTCGTCGCCGGATTGGGGACGGTCACCTTTGCCGCCAATCAGATTGCTTTCAGCATTCTCGGACTGACGTTTATGCCCGGAATGGCCTTCGCGCTTGTAGCTACTACGATGGTAGGCCAATCGCTCGGAGCAGGCAAGCCGGAGCTGGCGGATAAATTCGGCTGGGAGATTCGTAAGCTGGGGGTCATCGTAGCTGCTTCGCTGGGCGTGGTCTTTATTCTGTTCGCTCCATACATTATGATGCCGTATACGAATGATCCGGAGATTATCAAGCAGGGGAGCATAGCCCTGAGAGTAGTCGGTTTTGTTCAGGTCTCCCAAGCGACTCAGTTTATATTGGCGGGGGCGCTGCGCGGAGCCGGGGATACGAAGTTTCCTCTATATTCCACTTTCATCGGAGTATGGGGCTTCCGTGTCATTCTCAGCCTGCTGTTCGTGCTATGGTTGGAATGGGGAATACTGGGGGCTTGGCTGGGAATTGCGGCGGATCAGATCATCCGGTCTGTTCTTATCTACCGGCGGTATAAGGGTGGAAAGTGGAAAACGATGAACATGTAGCCCGATTTGCCTGAAACGTATAGCTTGCAGTCACGTAAAATATAATATAGTCGAATAAGTTGTGAGGAGGAAAAGAACTATGAACCGGGATACTGCGCGTTTGCTGGGTGCGATTCAAATAATAATCGAGATAGCTATCATTATCGGATTTGTGTTCGCCCTTATTCCGTTTTTGTATTTATGGTCGTCCGGTTGGGTATTTCCGCTTGTCATTATCAGCTTCATCTTTTCTTTGTTCCTGAAGAACGATACGATGTTCTCGACAGGGCTGAATATTTTGATGGCGGTTCTCAGCTTTATTCCCATTGTCGGTTATCTGTTTCGTATTGTCGCGATTATAGTTTCGTTATACAATATCTCCAAGATCAGAAGGGCTATGTAGTTTAGCGATGAGCGAGATGGGCAGCCCGGCGATCAACGTGAGACAAGATCTGGATATATAATGAGGACAGCTTGTACTGCCGACGAAATGACTTTTGTCGGCAGTTTTTTTGGGGAAAAAGATAAGAAAGAGGGCGCGGAATTCTGGCAGAATTACAAGTGGCAGATGTTCGCACACACTCCGCATTAAATTTATTTACCGATTTCGAGCAATATACGATTTTTAAGCCTGCAGAATTACACATTCCACATGTGAACGAAATGCTGAATCAGGTGATTAGCTGGCCTGCCGCATTAAAATCGGTTCGCAGCTAATGGATTACGATTCGTTATAGAAAGTAACCGGAATCCGGTGGCCAAAATGGTTCCGATCATCCGTATGATGGTCGGAACCATTTTTTAATAGGTTATTTCTATTCTAAAAAGGCACATTAGTAGTTCGTAGCGTTCCTTGCGAAAGTTGACTCGATCACCGGAAGCTCTGCAGCGGAACGAACAGTTCGTTCATCCGGGAGTCGTCCTTGGCGCTCTCTTCGTAGATTTCCAGCATCAGGGTGCCATTCCCCGGAAGCTTGCTCTGGGGCAGCGAAACCTTTATCGTAAATGGGGCCCACTCGGGGGCTCCGGCCTCGAGTTGAAGGTGATCCGTCAACAGGTAATCATGACCGTCACTGATGGCATACTGGAAAACTCCTTCAAACACCCTGGCTTCTCCTGTAATGGTATAGCTGCCGTTATCGCCATCTATTTCATGAATAACAAACGCTTGATTCGATTGCTCTCCCCGAACTTCGACCCGCTTCAGCTCTTCATTCCAACGAACCTTTGCTTGAAGGCCTTCCGCCAACTCCTTCAAAGGAATGTAAGTCGTCCCATCGTAATTCAGAATCGGCCATTCCTCATTGCTGTAATTGGCTCCGTTCATAAGGACGGGATAAGTGGCTTCAACCAGTTTGTACTCTTTAACCATCTGGGCAAAAACAGTCGTCGACAACGTCAGGGAACAGCCTATGACTATACCGGCAAACAGTTTCTTCAAACTTTTCCCACCTTTCTCCTCTTTTGTTTCAGTTTGCCATGCCATGTTCTAAAAATCAATGTTTGGAACAGGTAATTTCGAAAGGTATAATAATTGATAAAAGCACGGAGGCGCTCATGATGAAAAGATGTGCTTGGACTACGGACGACCCGCTGTATATCCAATACCATGACAACGAGTGGGGAGTTCCCGTTCATGATGACCGCAAGCTGTTTGAAATGCTGCTTCTGGAAGGAATGCAGGCCGGCCTTAGCTGGCTGACAATATTGAAGAAGAGGGAAAACTTTCGCCAGGCTCTGGACGGGTTCAACCCGGAGCGGATAGCCGAATACGGGCAGGCAGATATAGAAAGGCTACTGAATAACCCGGGCATCGTTCGCAACCGATTGAAGCTGGAGGCGACCATTGCCAACGCCCGGGCATTTCTTAAGGTACAGGTGGAATTCGGCAGCTTCGACCGGTATATTTGGGGCTTTGTCGGCGGAGAACCAATCATTAACCATTGGAACGCCATACAGGAGGTCCCTGCCTCTACGGCAGAGTCCGACAGAATGAGCAAAGACTTGAAAAGCCGGGGCTTCAAATTCGTGGGGAGCACTATTTGCTATGCCTATATGCAGGCCGCCGGCATGGTCAATGACCATACAGCGGATTGCTTTCTGTATGCAGGCCGAGCCGGCCGGTAAATCTACAACGGATATATAGGATAGATGGTTGTATGAAAGACAAGCCTCCAAGTTCCCGCCATTGAAGAAGCGGCGGGAATATGGGGCAAGTGCTGGTTTCACGGCCGGCTCCATGCGTCGCAGATGATAGAGACTGCGAGATTAAGCGGAATGCAACTGCTGCGTCCGAGCGATGTCCTGGGCGGGTAACGCTCCAGCGTCTGCGCCAATGAGCCATTAGAGAAGCTCTAACGCATTTGCTTCGGCTGCTCTGTCCGCTCAGAGGCCTCGGACAGATCCTGCTTCGCCTGTTCAAGCTGCTCCAGAACTTGAACGGTCTGCTGCTCCTGGGATTCGTTCGCTTCGGCCCGCAGTCTTTCCTCGGCATCGTATACTGCGCGGTTAGCCTGGCCGACGATCTGGCGGGCCCGCTGCATTTGCTCAGGATCAGAGCTGGTCATAGCCTGTTCTACCGCCTGCTCTGCGTCCTGAGAGCTATTAAGGGCATGATGAGCGTTTTGAATGGCGTTTTCCAGCGATTGCTGATGCTGTTTTTGTTGAGTCAACGTAGGTTCTCCTTTCCTAGGCATCGGGAATAATGAGATCCGGGTGGACGGATCTGTTGTCATTAGCATGCGCAGGCCAAGGAAATTCCATCCATGGGCTCGCGTTACGAAGAAGTCGCGTTTTGCAGCGGTCCAAAGCAATGGGTGTGACCTACACGGAGGGGATAAATGTGTATCGGATTATGATTGTGGAAGATGATGACAAAATCGCTGAAATATTGAGCGGTTATATTCGCAAATATAATTATGAGGTGGTTCGTGCCGCACGTTTCGACGATATTAGGAATGAGTTTGTCGAGAACCGTCCTCATTTGGTTCTGTTGGATATCAACCTGCCTCAATACGACGGATTTTATTGGTGCAGGCAGATTCGTACGATATCCAATGTCCCGATTATTTTCATCTCGGCCCGCGTAGGGGAGATGGATCAAGTTATGGCCATAGAGAACGGGGGAGATGATTATTTAACCAAGCCGTTCAACCTGGATGTCGTAGTGGCCAAAATTAAAGGAGCGCTCCGCAGGGCGTATGGCGAATATGCCTCAGTGTCTGCGGGCTCCGGCGATTTGTATGAAGTTTACGGATTGGGTCTGGACCGGTCCAAGAACCAAGTTCTGTGGAACGGCGACAAAATCATCTTAAGCCATAATGAATTCAGGCTCTTAAATTGCCTTATTCAGCAGGTCGGCCAAATTATTACCCGCGAAGAGCTGCTGGAGGAATTATGGGATGATGCCGATTTCGTCGATGACAATACTTTGACGGTAAACGTGACCCGGGTGCGCAAGAAGCTGGAGGAGCTGGGCATTAAGGGTGCCATTGAGACGGTGCGGGGACAAGGATACCGGTTGGAGCCGGTATGGAAGAGGGAGTCGGCAGATGCTTAAATCCTTTCTCAAAGACCGCTTGATGTACATGTTTGTTTATTTAATCAACGTGGTTCTCATCGTGCTGGTTGTTTATTTAAGCTATTCGCATGAAGGAGTTCTGCTCCCCTGGGGCAATCTATTCTACATTTTTATTTTATCACTGGCCGGATTGACCTGCTTTCTGTTCATCGATTATGTGCGTCAGCGAACCTTCTATCGCCAATTGGCTCTTATATCGGAAGACGGGATTAAACCGGACCAGATCCTGAGCCTCGAGTCTGCGGTGACACAGGAGCAGTTGCGTGTGCAGGAATTGCTGCATACCTGTTACAGGCTCTATGCCAAAGAGCTTCATGAGTACCGTGCTAAGCAGGAACAGCACCTGAACTTCACCAATCAATGGGTTCATCAAATGAAAACCCCGGTCTCGGTCATCGATCTGTTGGTCCAGCAAGCGTCTAAAGATGACCCTTCCGGCCAATGGAAGCCGCTCTTTCAAAGCATCAGGGAGGAAACGGATCGGCTGAGCCATGGGTTAAGCATGATGCTCCACACGGCCAGGCTGGAGAAATTCGAACTGGATTTGAAGGCGGATCGGATAGAGCTCGTTTCTTTGGTAAGAGGGGTTATTAACGAATATAAATCGGTATGGATCGCTCGTTCCCTCTACCCTAAGTTAACTGCGGAGAAGCAGGAGGTTTATGTAGAGACGGACCGCAAGTGGATGGAGTTCATCCTTCGCCAGATTCTGACCAACGCGATTAAATATTCTGTGGCTAAACGCAAGACAACTTCTTCGCACGATAAGGACAGCGGGGAGATAAAGGCCATGCAATTGAAGATTACGATCGAAGAGAAGGAGAAGGGGTGGAGCCTTGCCATCCAGGACGAAGGGATCGGCATCCCCGAGCAGGATCTTCCGCGCGTATTCGACCCTTTCTTCACCGGGTCCAACGGAAGAACAACGGCAGAGTCTACGGGGATGGGGTTGTTCCTGGCCCAGCAAGTATGCGGAAAGCTCGGACACCGTCTGTCGGTTACCTCTCAGGAAGGCCAGGGAACGACGGTAACCATCCTCTTCCCGAAACCGTCGTCCATGTATGACTTCTCATAGGATGAAGAATGACGGCAAGATATTCCCGCGAACGGAGGTTACCTACAAATTTTAACGGAAGGCCCTCTGTCGGCATCGGAGAAAAAGAACGGAGGAAGCGGAATGACCGTGTTAAAAGCCAATGCGCTGACGAAAATATACGGCTCCCCCAAAAGCAGCATGACTTACAAAGCGCTCGACAACTTCCATTTGGAAATTGCGGAGGGCGAATTCGTGGGGGTCATGGGACCGTCGGGCAGCGGCAAAACCACACTGCTTAATATATTGGCCACGATCGATACTCCTACATCCGGTCATGTAGAAATTAACGGGACGGACCCTTCCCGGCTCAGGAAGAATAAACTGGCCCTGTTTCGGAGAAGGCAGCTCGGATTTGTCTTCCAGGACTTTAATTTGCTGGATACACTATCTATCAAGGAGAACATTATTCTCCCTCTCGTCCTGGACAACACGCCCGTTAAGGTGATGGAAGAACGACTACAGGAGATCGCGGATATTCTCGGCATCCAATCCATCTTGAACAAGCGGACCTTCGAAGTATCCGGAGGGCAGCAGCAGCGGACGGCCATTGCCAGAGCCATGATTCACCGGCCTTCCATTCTGTTTGCCGATGAGTTGACGGGCAATCTGGATTCCAAATCGGCCAACGATGTCATGCTTTCCCTTAAAGAAGTGAATGAACGGCAGAACGCGACAATCATGATGGTGACGCACGATCCGTTCGTCGCAAGCTTCTGCGGGCGAATCATCTTTATCAAGGACGGCAAGCCTTTCTCGGAAATCCGCAGAGGCTCCAACCGACAGGCTTTTTTTCAGCAAATCTTGGACTCGTTGAGCGTATTGGGAGGCACCTTCGATGAAATACCGGCAGCTCGCCATTAAGAATGTTGCCGGGAATTGGCATCAGTATATAGCTTTTTTTCTGAGCAGCGTATTTTCCGTCATGATCTTCTTCATCTATGCCGAGTTTATTTTCCATCCGGGTGTCGTGAACGGGACGATCCGGGCCGCTGACAAGGTCCGCAACGGGCTTATCGCATGTGAGTATATCATTTTCATCTTCTCGTTTTTTTTCGTGCTGTATTCCAATTCTGCATTTATTAAATCGCGCAAGAAGGAATTCGGCTTGTTCACGCTGCTCGGGATGAACCACTGGCAATTGAAGAGAATGGTCTGGTATGAGAGCTCGATTATCGCGCTTGTTTCCATTGCCGTTGGGATGGCGTTCGGTTCTTTGTTTGCGAAGCTGTTCTTTATGACCTTGGCCGAATTGTTAAAAACCAATGATCCGATTCCGTTCCGGTTTGTTCCCAAGGCGGTAGGGATCACGGCAGGAGGGTTCTTCCTGCTGTTCCAGGTCATTACCTTGTTCAACCTGTTCCGGCTTAGGCGCAGCAAGATTATCGATCTGCTCCAAGCGGCCAAAAAACCGAAGAATGTGCCGGCCTTCTCATGGTTTCTCGTCCTCCTGTCGCTGATATGTCTTGGGACAGGGTACTATCTGGCGTGTATTTCCAACATGTCAAACATTGTCAAAACCTTCTTTGTCGTGCTGTTCCTTGTCATAACAGGAACGTATTTTCTGTATACACAAGGAAGTACGGCCATATTCCGCAAGCTGCAAAGAATGAAATCCGTCTATTACAAGCAAACTCACTTGATCACGATTTCCCAACTCGTCTTCAAGATGAAAGATAATGCCCGGCTGCTATTTGCGGTTTCCATTCTCAGTGCGGTCGTTCTGACCGCATCCGGTACCATCTATGTGTTCTACCATGATTCCCGAAGCCAATTGCTGGAGCGGTATCCACAAACGATAGGATACGAAGAGCAAGGGATGGAAGGCCACCCGGTTATGGACCCGCAGAGAATTAGAGACATTATGCGGCAGGAAAAGGTGCAGATCGAATATGAATTCGAAATGACGGGGGTTATTGTCCCCTTTCAAATTAAATATATAAACACGACGGAAACTTCGGCGCTCATTATACCGGCAAGCAAATATAATGAGCTCGCTGAGCGGAAGTCCTGGAAGCCGGTGAAGGTGAAGGAGGGGCATGCGCTGTTCGTATTTCCGTACCGAAATATATTGGGACATGATTTTTTCGCCAAGGGGGACCTGCTGGAAACATCGATAGGCGAGCATAAGGTGACCTTTGAAATGGATGGGCAGATCAATAAAGGATTAGGGAATACGGGCTATCGGGAAAGATCCTTCCTCATTATTAATGATGAGCATTATAGACAGTTGATGGGCTCCACCCCGGATACTCTCAAAATAAGATATTACGGCTTTGAACTGAAGAACTGGGAGCGGACGAATGATACGGTGAACCGGGTGATCAGAGAAATAGATCAGGAGCAAATGCCGTATTTTACCTCGCGGGTTCAGGATTACTTGGACATGACCCAGGCGAATTCGTTAACGCTGTTTATTGGAATTTTCATAAGCGTGCTGTTTTTTATAGCGGCGGGCAGCATGATATATTTTAAATGGTTCACAGAGCTGCAGGAGGATCAGGCCGTCTACAGGTCCCTGCGAAAGATCGGCATGACGCCGGCGGAATTGAAGAGAGTGGTTACTACCCAGATCGGGCTTGTTTTCTTCATTCCTTTTATGGTCGGTACGGTCCATGCCTGCTTCGCGTTCAAAGCGCTTGGGAATCTGCTTGCCGTCAGTGTCTGGAAGTATGGATTAGTCGTCATCGGCCTGTTCTTCTTTATGCAGTACCTCTATTTTATCCTTACTCGTTATGCATACATGAGGCGTATTTTGAAATAAATCGATACTCGTCCAGGATGCCCCGGAAACCGGGGTGTTCTTTTTTTTCTTCTCCGCGGGGATCGAGCCGGACTGCGATTTCGGCATTTTTTCATTCGGTCTATTGCCGTTTGCCCACATATCGTGAGAGTAGCGGTATAAAGGTATGAACCTGCACATTGCATCTTTTTTACTCGATTGCTTGACAAATTCACACGCCCGTTGGCTCGACGTGACAGCGTTGCTAGATGCTCTGCCCCTTCCAATCGTTCGGCAGGAATCAACAGCGGATATGATATAATGGACCATAGATTTTGAGGGCGGTTCCCTGGAACGGGAGCCCTCCTTAAGCAAAGTTTCTTCATCGAGAATATGTACTGTCCATTAACGTTCTGACCCAATGATGCGGGCCGTCGAAATGGAGCAATCGATGCTGCATTATTATATTTGTTATAAGGGAAGAAGACTCTGGGGACCAATGACGAAAGAAGAAGCCATAGCCGAACTCTTCGAGCTGAACCGTGCTTTCACCGGGCTTAGTATACAGATTGTGGATGCAAGAACGAATAAGATAAAGGGAGAAATCAACCCGAAACGGCGCAAGAAATAGAAGAATATAAGTGTCTGGACGAGGCAGACCCGTACGAAGCGTCTTATTCGGGGCCGGCTTGCCCAGGAAATCTATTGACGGATCAGAATGAGCTTGACATAATAGGGATAGTCAAATAATTCAGGTGGAGACGCTGAGAAAACCTGCAAGCATTCAAGGCTTTGCGAGAGCGAAGGGCTTGTGGTTTTATCGCGTCTTTTTTGTCATGCGGCTGTGCGGCTTGGCAAGTACTCACCAACCATTCAAAGGAGATTGTTATGAACACAAACAGGACAATGAATATCGGTCACCGGGGAGCAGCTTCAGAAGCACCCGAGAATACGCTGATCGCCTTCCAGAAGGCTCTGGAGCAAGGGGCAGACGGATTGGAGCTGGACATTCATCTGACTGCGGACGGGGAGATTGTCGTTTGTCACGATTCGACGGTCAACCGGACGACGGATGGAACAGGGGCCATCCGCTCCATGACGGTGGCAGAGCTGAAAAAGCTGGACGCCGGAATCCGTTTTGACGAATCGTTCCGCGGGGAGCGAATCCCTCTATTGTCAGAGGTTTTTGAACTGGTTCCGAAGCATATTATGATTAACATCGAGCTGAAGAATACTTATGATGGAGCTGTCGAAGGTAAACTGGTCGATCTGATTCGGAGCTCGGACCGGTTGGATTCCGTCGTGGTTTCCTCCTTCCGCCATCAATGTCTTGCCCGTCTTAAGGCTCTGGAGCCGGACTTGAAGATCGGGATTCTTTACGATGAGCTGTACAGCCACAGAGGCTATGCCGATTTAAGCCCGGCGCCTTTATACTCGGTTCATCCTCACTTCCGTTATATCCAGGCCGAGGATATCCGCGATTTGCGGGAAGGCGGCTATGAGGTCTATGTATATACTGTAAATAATGAGGATGATATGAGGAAGATGATTGAGGCCGGAGTAACGGGGATTATTACCGATTGCCCGGCTAAGCTGCAGAAGCTGCTGACCGGGAAATAACCCGGATATTTCATAATCTATATCCTTCGCATGAGCAGTCCAGGGGAGCCCCTTGGGCTGCTTTTCTTTTACGCAAAGTTTATTAATGCATCATAGGTCATATCGGTTTATTACAAGGGTCATATGGAAAATATGACCGGCATCATAGCCATTTTATGACTTTTTCCACCTGTCACCCATAGGGACAATCGATATACTTATTTGTGAATAAAATTAGAAAGGTTCGGCCGACCAAGGCCGTTCCAATAACAGGAGTGGGGGGAGCAAGCCAATATGGAGAGTATTACGAAATTTTCCATGAAAAACGTAGCGGCATTAATCATCATGATGATAATGCTCGTTGGCGGGGGAATGTATGCCTCATCTATATTGAAAGTGGAAAGTATGCCCGATATCTCCTTACCCATGGTTATGGTCAACACGCAATATATGGCACCGCCCAGTGATGTGCTTGAGCATGTAACTAAACCGTTGGAAAAGACGATATCCGGCATGGAAGGCTTGAAAAACCTGACTTCAACCTCGAGCGATAATTACTCCAATATTATGGTCGAGCTGAAGCAGGGTGCCGATCTCGACAAGGCGAAGAGAGAGATTGAAAGCCTGGTCGCTAACGTTCGGCTGCCGCTGGGAGCGGAGAAGCCCAAAGTACAGACATTCGGATTTGCTTCGTCGCCGGTCTATTACATGGCCATCTATGGTGAGGAGGGCATGAATCAGGCAGAGCTTGACAAGATCTATCGGGACGTTATTTTGCCTGGCTTCAACTCCGTTAGCGGGCTGGACCACGTCGATTCGATAGGGAATCAGGAGACGGCGCTGACCATTAAGCTGGACGCGACGGCGATTAGCCGTTACGGGTTCACACCGGCACAGGTAGCCGGTTATATCCAGTCTTCCATTATGTCCAGTCCGGCGGGAACCGTTGAATTTCGTGGAAATAACCAGATGGTTCGGATCACGGGAGAGTTTAATTCCATCTACAGCTTGGAGAATATGAAGCTCACCGCGCCGACAGGAGAAACCTTAACCCTTAGGGACATAGCTTCTATAGAGGCGATCAGCGAATCGAAATTTATCGGGCGGCTGGATGATAAGCCGGCTATTGGGGTTCATTTATACAAGACCAAGAGCGCCAACGCCGTCCAATTCGGCAACGAAGTAGACCGGATGATCGAAGTCTGGAAGCAGACTCATCCGAACATCGCCTTCCAGACGATTTACAATTCCGCAACCGATATAGAGAATTCGATCCATGGCATGGTTCAAGAAGGAGCGCTCGGTGCGCTGCTGGCTTCCATCATGATCCTGCTGTTCCTGAGGAATGTACGAATGACCTTGATCGTGCTGGTCTCCATTCCGCTATCGATATTGATCACTCTAATGGTCATGGCGCCGCTTGGCATCTCTCTTAACATTATGACGTTAGGCGGAATGGCCATAGCGGTCGGGCGGGTCGTGGACGACTCCATTGTTGTTATCGAGAATATTTACAGCCAGTTGCAGAAGGCGCATGAGCGCAACGAATCGGTTATATTGATGGCTACCAAGCAGGTGGCTGCCGCCATCACTTCTTCTACGATAACCACCGTGGGAGTGTTTGGGCCGCTTGGTTTCATAGGCGGCATGATCGGGGAGATATTCCGACCTTTTGCCATTACGTTAGGTGTAGCGCTGATGTCTTCTCTGTTGGTCGCACTTACGGTCATTCCGATGCTGGCCAAATTGATGGTCATGAGAAGCAAGAGTATAGCGAAGGAACATACCGTAGGCAAAGTTACTCTGCGTTACAAGAGCGCTTTGGAGTGGAGCTTAAAGCATCGGATCAAAACTTTGCTGTTGTCCGGGCTGATGTTCATCCTGTCCATTGTTCTGATCGTTCCCAACCTGGCCATCTCCTTCATGCCGGAGAGTGAATCAGACAAGCACATGTATCTGTCGGTTAACATGCCGAGGGAAACGTCCATGGAAATGATGGATGCGAAGATGAAGGAAATCGAAGATATGATTCGGGAACAGAAGGACGTTAACGGACAGCCTAAATTCACTTATATCGAATCGCTGGTAGGCTATGATTTCAGTGAAGATGTGGTTCCTTATAAGGCCACCCTGTTTACCGCGGCCTCTGAAGCTACGAATGCCAAGAAGGCATTGAATGAATTGAAAGAGCAAGTCTTGTACGAGCTTCCCAAAGGCTCTCAGGTTTCCGGCTCATTGATTTCGTTCGGCGGAGACGGCGGCGGGGGAGTGGACTTCTCCTATCTGCTTAAAGGCGAGGATACATTGGTCCTGCAGCAGGCGGCTGCTCTTGTTAAGGAGAAGCTGAAGGAATTCCCGGAGATGACGTCGATCAAGGACAGTCTGAGTGAATTGAAGACCGAAGTTGAAGTGATGGTGGACCAGAACAAGGCGAGAGTATACGGTCTGACTTCAGCGGAAGTCATGCAGACGGTGGCCGGTTGGATCGGCAAGGAAAAGCTGGGAGATCTGAAATTTGACAATGTCCTGTACAAAACTGTAGTTGAACTAGACGATAAATACAAAGATTCATTGGAGGCATTAGGAAAAATCCAATTGACTTCACCTACCGGTGCCAAGGTGCAGCTGAACGAAATCGCCAAGCTCCGGCAGATTGACGCTCCGGTGTCCATCGCCAGAGATAATCAGAGTCAGACGCTTCGGGTAACGGCTGCTATCGACAGCAAGGACAAAGGCGGAGTAAGCGCCAGAGTGGCTGCCGCCCTGGATCAATTGGAGCTTCCGTCCGGTGTCACCCGGGAAGTGTCCGGTGTATCGGATAACATCAGCGAAGGATTTGGTGACTTGTTCGTCGCGATGGGAGCTGCCATCTTCATTGTTTATTTGATCATGGTTCTCACCTTCGGAAATGCCAGTGCGCCATTCGCCATTCTGTTCTCTCTGCCATTGGCTGTAATCGGCGGATTGCTGGGCTTGTTGATTACCTCGGAATCACTGAACGTCACTTCCTTGATCGGATTCATGATGTTAATCGGGATTGTGGTAACGAACGCGATCGTCATGATAGACCGCGTGCAGCAGCTGCGGGAAGAGAACCTTCCGGTTCGCGACGCGCTTATCGAAGGAGCTATGGAGCGCTTGCGCCCCATTCTGATGACCGCAGGAGCCACCATATTTGCTCTCATGCCACTGGCGATGGGCTTCTCCAAAGGAGCCTTGATTTCCAAAGGGTTGGCCGTCGTCGTCATTGGAGGATTAATTACCTCCACTATATTGACGCTGGTTATTGTACCGATCGTCTATGACTTAATTCATTCTGTGAATAGAAGGCTGGCACGGATCTTCCGCAGATCGCCGAAAGCGTCCCAAGCAACGGCAACTTCCGCAGCCCAATAATCGTAAGAGTAAAGGAGAATCAGGCATAATGAAGCACATGGAACGAATGAACAAACGGACTAAGGTTTCCGCAGTGCTTGGAGCGGTTGTTATCAGCGCGGCCCTAATCTCCGGCTGCAGTGCCGATCCGGTGACCTCTGCAAACCCGTCTGTGGAGCAAGAACAGCAGGTGAAGACGGTTAAGACGATAAATATAGAAAAACAGAAAATCGGAGAGCCGCTGGAGCAAGTCGCTGAAGTCGTTCCGTCTCTTAGGATGGACGTCTTTGCCAAAGCAAACGGCGATGTGGTTCAGTTGGTAAAGAAACGCGGGGACTATGTCAACGAAGGGGATGTCATCCTTAAGATCGATAAGCATGATGTCCAGGTACAGCGGCAGAAAGGGCTGCTCAGCGTGAAGAGCGCCCAGGCTGAGCTGGAGCGTGCGCAGCGAGACTACGTCAACGGCTTGACCGAGATGAAGAATTCGATTCAGAAGCAGGAGCAGGCCATTGCCGAAATGGAGAAAAACTACAACAAGCTGCGCAACGATTATGATCTCGGGCAGGCCACCAAGATGGAGCTGGAGCAGATGGAAACCCAACTGAACAACCAGCGAATGGACCTGGATATTATGCGCAAGAAGCTTGCCACGATGGAATCGTCCAATTCGATGGCTGCCCTGGAGGTTCAATTGGAGTCCTCGCAGCTAAACTTGCAGGAGATTGACCGGAGCCTGCAGTATTATGAAGTTAAAGCGCCGGTGAGCGGCATTCTGACCGAATTGTCCGTTGTCGAGAAGACCACCCTGTCTCCAGGGGTACAGGTTGGAAGAATCGAGCAATTGAATCCCGCCAAAATAACGGCCAGACTTACGGAGGAGGCGGCTTCCTACCTGCGTGGCCAAGAACAGGTATCCTTCTATGTGCCGGACAGCGGAGAGAAGATGCAGGGAACCATAACCTACCTGGCGGATGTCATGAATGTAGATACGAAAACCTACGAGTTGAATGTGGAGGTGCCCAACGAGGAGCATAAATTGAAGCCGGGAACTCGTGTTCAACTGATGCTTACCGAGGAGGAGCAGCTTGTCTTAGCCGTGCCGACCTCCAGCATTGTTCGGGAAGGCTCCGACAGCTACGTCTTTATCCTCAAGCAGGACCATGTGGAGAGACGGAAAGTGGAATTGGGCCGGCTGGACGGATTGAATCAAGAAATTCTGTCGGGCGTTGAAGAAGGGGAGCGGCTGGTCATATCGGGACAGCATCAACTGGTGGATCAGGAAACCGTTAAAGTAGCCGACTAAAAACGTTGAAATAGCAAGAAGAACGTCCTGGGGAGGAGAAACTATGGTAGTACGTTGGAAAAAAACATTGTCGGCGGTCGTTCTGACCGCCTCCCTGCTGTCTTCCGGATACAGTGCTTATGCGGCGGGTGACCTTCCGGTTGCAGCCGAGCAGACGAGCGCGGTCTATTCATTGACGGAAGCTCTGTCCGTCGAAGTGAAGAGCGTCCTTAACGAACGTAACGATACCGGTTCGCGCATAGGAATTGTGGTCAAGATGGAGAATAACAGCGGCCGCAACGCGCGGGTGCCGGATTATGAAGTCAGGGTGCGCACGTCGGACGGCTTGCAATATACGCTGCAGCCAAGCGCAACGAATGCAAGGACGGTGCAGCCCAAGGAGAAGATTGAGCTCAGTTATATGACCTCGGTCGACCGTACCGGGTTCAACGTTTCGGAAATCAGTTGGGTCGATATTGATATGTATGTATACCCCAAGGTGGAGACCGAAATGCTGACCGTACCGGTTCAGCAGTTGGAATGGACGGGCAGCGGGGATGAAATTAACCGGCAGGGCGCGGTACTGAAATGGGGAGAATCGTTCACGATTCCATCGCTGACTTCCCCGCTGCGGTATACCCCTTCCAAAGTGGAGGAAGAGAATACGCCAACCGGTCCGGTTAAGCTGATAACGCTGCTTGTCGAGAATCCGGGCACGACGATGGAGACCGTTCCCGACTTTATGCTGGAAGGCAAGTCGGGGAAGTCCGTGTTCAAGGGACAACGGGCAGAGACGGAGCCCATTACGCTGGAGCCGGGGGAACGGGAGTATATCCATTACGCCATCCCGGTCAAAAATAATGTGGACCTGGAAAGCTTCAACCTGCTCACTCAGGAAAATTTCATGGTCGCCGATCCGACCGGCAAGCTGACTCCCATTCCGTACGAGATAGGACGATTGAACGTGGTTCTGCCGGGAAAGACGGGCTTTTCCTTGCACGGGTTAAACCGGTATGTGATGGACACCCCGATGAAGGTGGACGACGTGAATTCGTTAATTCATCCGGATGTGGACGTATCGCTGGTCGAGCTTTACATGCATGAGAACCAAGGGGAAGGCTATAAGACGGCGATTGCCAAATTCAAGCTTCGCAACAAGGGCGAGCAGCCCGTGCCCGTGCCCGTATTCGATGTCGATTTGAAGAATAGCGGAGGATATACGTACAGCGGGGTCCGCCAAATCTCTTCCACGGAGAAGCTGATGCCCAATTTAAGCTATACCGTCAGCTATTCATTTGCCATCCCGGAATCGGAGAACGAGGAGAAGCTGGGGTTATTCCTGGTGGACAGCCAGACTGCAAAGCCTTATCGTACGACGATCAGCGCCTATCAGACGGAGATCATGAAGCAGGACGAAACGAGCTCGCGCTTGTCCTTCTATCCGTTCGATGTCGAACTGAAGGATTGGACGCTCCTGACCAGCACGAACCCGATGCCGGGCTATGTCACTTACTCGTATAAACTTCAATTGGATCTGGACATTCAACGGAAGGACAGAGTGGTTCTCGATCAGAGCTTCTCCACCATGAAGGTCGAACTGATCGATACACTCGGACGGACTATTGCTCAAGAGCATTTCTCGTTCACGGGAATGAACCGGTTGATCAGTGGGGTGCAAACGGTAGAGTTTAAAGATTTGCGAACGGATCAGTACGAATACCCATTAACCATTCGAATCTACGAAGCGATTGAAACTCCGCAGGGAGAAGCCAAACGGCTTGTCAAAACATTGAAACAGCATTAATCCCAAGGCCCCTGTCTTTTCGGCGGGGGCTTTTTTTGTTAAGGAATAAAATTTCAAGGTAATATTTGATTAGGGAAATTATATTCATTATAATTTGAGTAACGGTTTTTGAGAGGATATAGGAGTAGACTGTGGGGAAAGAGTGATTGAATATGATAAGTGGCGGATTAGTAAGTTTGCGGGAAGCGTTAAGCTCGTTGAAGCCGATGGAGCAGAAGGCGGCCAAGTACATCCTGGAGCACCCGGACAAGGTGGTCAATTTGTCCGTACAGAAGCTGGCCGAACTGGCCGGCGTGAGCGTGGCTACGATTGTCCGGTTATCCCGGTCCCTGCAGCTCAAAGGGTTTCAGGAGCTCAAGATCAAGATAGCTGCCGATTTGGCACAGAACACACGGGAAATCAATTCCTATCAAGAAATACAGATGGACGGTTCGACCAGCTCCCTCATCGAATCGATATCCCATAACAATATTCAGTCGATTCAGGATACGATGTCGGTGCTGAGGGTAGCCGATGTGGAGAACGCGATCCAAACGATGAGCTCGGCCCGTAAGATCACGGTATTCGGAGTCGGTGCGTCCGCAGTTATCGCCGAGGATTTCAAGCAGAAGCTGACCCGAATTAACCGCTGGTGCGAGGCGGCCTACGATTTCAATTCGATGGCAACTCTTGCCGCTAATCTGATGGAAACCGATGTCGCCTTCGGGATATCCTATTCCGGTCAGACTGAGGATATCATCCAGGCGTTGACGGTAGCCCGGGAGAGCGGGGCCTCGATCATCTCCTTGACCAAATTCGGCAATAACCCGGTCATGGAATTGGCGGGAATAAGGCTTTTTACCAGCTCCTTGGAAAAAAGCATCCGCAGCGGAGCGATGGCTTCCCGAATTGCGCAGCTTAATGTCATTGACATTTTATATGTCGGCATTGCCAGCCAGAATTACGACGAGAATATTCTCGCTCTTGAGAAAACAAGGAATGCCGTTCGGTTTTCCAAAAGAAACGGCTAAGCTTCCTGCCGATAATAAGAGCATAAGTACACTTAATTTTGCACGTTTATGGAAAAATGTGCCGATTAAAAGTAATAGTGCAGCTATTTTTTCAAGTTTGAGGAAACCGGTCTTAAATAAGGGCTGTATTCATCGCAACTCCAAAACAGCTTAAAAGACGCTAAATAAAACTACACGATTCGAGGACGCGGCATTTATTGGCTGAATCCTTCCAATTTGCCTCCAAGCGGCGATTTTAGACGATATTTGAGCCTCGGAAAAAGATAACGGACGTGCTAAGTTAAGGGTAACGCGGTTAATGACATCAATGAAAGTAGAGGATCGTCCGTGGGATTGCCCAAAGAGTTCCGCAGGCTGCTCTTAATGAATGCCATGTCATTCATTATTTTTATCTACATCGGGATTTTTGTGAACCTTTATATTTGGGAGCAGGGGCATCGAATCGCTGATGTAGCCTGGTTTAATTTATTCCTGTTTCTTACTTGGGCGCTATCCTTTTCGCTTGGAGCATGGCTCTTGAAGCGCTGGTCGATCCGGCTGTTATTCGGGCTGTCCGCTTTATCCGGTGGGACCGCCTTCCTCCTGCTTTCCTTTCTGCATCTCGATAATCGGATGCTGTGGATATCCATCATCGGAATGCCGGTAGGCATAATGTGGGGCTTCTTTTCCTGTGCCCAAAATTTAAGTATCTCCACTTCCGGCAAAGGGCAGGAATTCGGCAATTTTTTTGCCGCCTCGAACACTATTTCCCAGATTACCAATATGTCGGTTCCTATCGTTGCGGCTCAAGTGATCGGCTGGTTCGGCTATTCCGGCTCCTTCACCTTGATGCTGCTGTTTGTGACCGGCATGCTTATAACCGCGCTAACGCTTCCCCGAATATCATTAAAGTCCAAGGACCTCCGCCAGCAGAACTGGGGGGAAACGATGAAATACCGGCAGGTCTTCATGGAGCCCAGGCTGAAATGGCTTATTCCGTCCTGTCTGGCCGCTGGACTGTTCCTGCAGTTTCAAGGCTTGTTTGCTCTCCTCTTTACATTCAGCATAACGGAAGACAAGACGATCATAGCTCTGTTGAATACGCTGTACACCTCTTCCTCATTATTTGCCCTGTTTCTGTATCGCAAGCTCAAGCTTGGAGAACGGAACTGGCTCCATGCGGCCATTCTGCTGCTGGCCGGCGGTTTTCTGCTGATGCTGTACCCGGTGCCCGTGGTGCTCATATTGTCTAATGTCATGACGACCGTTGGCTTGTTCTACTTCGGTACGACCTGGAATGCCCAGCAGTTCAGAGCCATCAGCCACCATCCTCCCGAGAGGCAGTCCTCACTGCTGGTATGGCGGGAATGCTTGATCTGCTTAACGCGCTGTGTAATGCTGGTACTTATCTTGTTCGTTAAAGATTTCTCGGGAGTAGTCTTTGTCCTATTGATCTCCGTTGCTATAGGCACCTTGTTTTCCATTCCATACTTTCAGAAAAAGCTGGAGATGACCCCGGAGCTTCCGCCGCAGGAGACCTCCGTTGCAAAAGTATAGCTTGTTAGGCTGTGGACGAATTTGCCGTAAGATCGGCGGTTAAAAGGCCGGTGAACCGTTGCTCGTTACCACGTAAGGACCGACAGAAATGCAGGTCTTCAGAAGGATTTTAGCCAAAGTCGGCGAATGACCAGCGAAAGTACAGTTTTTTCCGAATGGGGTGGGGATAGACCTGCGGATTCGCACGTCTTCTGCGAGATTTACCGAATATTCGCAAAAAGACGTGCACTTTTGCTCGTTTTGAAAGCAACACCTATATAGGATGTCGGATGTCCACAAAAGGAATACATTCGCATATATTGGAGAGTTAACGAGCCGACCGGGGAGCGTGCGAAAGAATAAAAAAATTCCAAAACACTACGTTGGGGAGAAATGTAGTGGTATGGAATAAGGAAAATCCTTGGAATAAGTGTTGTGTAAATTTGTTGGTTTTCGATTCCACAATTCTGGCTTCTTCGTAAGTGTTGCCGGTGCGGAAATGAAAAGATTGTTTATGGAGGAGATTTCCGGTAAAACACATAAACTGCAGGATATTCAAGTTCTATCGTCTTGGGGAAGTTATAGAACGACACAAAAGCGGCCACAGCCAGCAGGATAATCGACAAGCAAACCGTAATTTTAACCAGCACGCTTTTTCTTGTTGAGTTCATTTAGCTTCCATGTCAAAATGTTAAAGTACCTGAATCTATCTCTCTCTAAGGGGCGTTTGTGACATCAATGTTAATCCCCGAATATTTCTTAGATAATACATCCGATGCGGAGCCAGCTTCTTTCCGAAATACTAATTCAAAAACTTTTGTGGTATTGGCACCAGCGGTATGGATTTCTTCTTCTCTTTCTCTCACTATTTCTCTCAAATCTTTATCAATAAAATTCTTGTCGCTTATAGTGATTTTGAAACGAATCTCTTTGTTTGAGCGATTTGTAATTTGAAATTGACAATATCCAGTATGGCCGTCCTTTTTATTTACACCTATTTCACAAAAACTATTTTTTTGATTGTAGTATAAAGCGCGTACATCATGAACAAATAAATATATATATGCTTTGAATAGCAATATGGGGGCAAGTGTTAGACATAGTATGATTAAAAGTCTCCTTTTTTTGTAATGCTTTATAACTCAACTTTCGCAGCTTAAATTCGGCAGATAGGCCTTGATGTAGCTGGGTAAACCAGCAAACCATTGTTGGAGTTG
>NZ_VEGP01000051.1 GCF_007679495.1 Paenibacillus sp. 32O-W
GTTAATTGCGCACGTACGGATCTGTGAGGGGTAAGGGGCACAATCCTCGAAGGAAAGGCCCCGCCTACTCGACCAGGTTTTAATCCAGAAGTCTAGGAACTTATCAAGTTTTTTTAATGCCCTACTAGCAGGTGAAGTGAGAGAGAGACTCCGACAAGTAGGGTTTCCGATTTCCGCACGGTTGAAACTGATTATTTGACTTTTCGAAGATTCATAATGCGGCATTCGCAAAAAAATTAAACACGCAAAGGAATTGAAATAATGGATAAATTTAAAAAATACGTGGAGAACCAACTGGACAAAGTAAAACGGTCGGCATCCCATCTGGTAGCGGACAAGCCGGGATCGGATGGTCAGGAGGAAGATGCCTCCATTGAGCTTGATCCGCAGGATTTCGAGCGTTTGAAGAACAAAGCTGCGCGGGAGCGGACAACTGTGCAGGCTTTGATCAACCGGGCGATCCATAATTTGCTGAACGAGAGTCAGGGCGGGGGGAACATCCATGTGACCGAGGAACAGAAACGAAGAAATCCGTTATTATGCTTGGATGGTATGACTCGCCGTACGGATTTCGGACTTGGAGTCGCGGCTGTGCATGGATCGGGAATGGAGGAGGAAGAAGATGAGAGACAGTGAAAACTGGGATTACCAGAAATCTGTTTTTTTGGATGAGAGCGCCCTGGCGGCATATATGAATCCGGACCATCCCCACTATGGGAAAGCGAGATCTTTCATTATGGATATGGAGGACATGGATCGCCCCTTCGTAACGACCAGCCAAAATATCTTTGATCTGCACGAATGGCTGCGTGATAACTACGGGTATTCCCATGCCGAATATTTTCTTGATATCATTGACCGTTCCGTTCAATCCGGAAGATTGCTGCTTATCTCGGGCAACCCGCAGATTGAGAAGGAGGCGAAGCAATTTCTGATTCAATGTCCGGAGCTCCGCTATTCCCTGCATGAAGCGACCACGGCGGTCGTCCTGCTTACCTATCGGATTCGGCGTATATTTACATTCAATCGCAGCTATCTCAAGCTTCCCGCTCTATACCAAGAGATCCGGGTCATCCCGAGTTCCTTGTAAAAGCGGCATCGTTCATTGAGCCTTCCGATTGGAAGACGTTCGCAAATGATAGAGGTTTCGATCGGCGGATTCATTTATAGCAAGCGCAGCTACGGGACCTTCGTGTTATTGAAACGGGGGTGCATTTTCTTTAGCGGGTAGTCTTCTATTCCCCACCAGCAGAACTAACCAAAAAACAAGGGCCGGGAACCATCAAGAGTTCCGGCCCTATATTTATTTTGGGAATCACCTTCGCGATCATTTGCCGTGCAGCAAATGGCGGAAGGGGGTATAATCGATGTTCTGCTTCTCCAGGAAGGTAACAAGTGCTTTGTAGTCCCTTCTTGGCGTAGCGAGAATATATCCTTCTATACAATGCTCGCGGGTGACTTCATTCGCTCCGCTTTCCAGCGCGACCTGCCCGATCTTCGCGGCAATGGAGTGTCTGGCTATGTCTCTGAATGGGCTTGGCACCGGTTGGACGAGCTTATCCAGAAAAGCCTTGCTCTCTTCCGTCCATAGATGGCGGGAGGCCTCAACATAATGATTCTGCCAGTCCAGTTTAGACATTCCGTCGTTCTTGGGCAGCACCTTCATAAATTTGCGGAACATAAAAAAACCGCCGACGCTCATGAACGCAAGGAGAGCAAATCCCCAAATAATAAGTGTCCATTGGAAGAGCACACATCTTCACCTCGTTATACAGCCTTGTTCGTTCTTGGATTAGTTAGTGATTATAAGGAAATTATACCGCATTTCTGGATTTATTTCGAGTTTATTAGTAAAATAGCAGGAAGGATTCATTTTTATAATGAGTGAGGGAGAGGCCGATGTTAAAAATAGGTTCACACGTTTCCTGTTCGCCTAAAGGGCTTTTGTGTGCGGCGGAAGAAGCCGTATCATACGGGTCCAGCTCGTTTATGATTTACACCGGGGCACCTCAGAATACGAGAAGAAAGCCAATTGAGGAAATGTATGTTTCCGAAGGCTTGGAAGTGATGAAACAGCACGGCATCCCGGAAATTGTCGTTCATGCACCCTATATTATCAATTTGGGCTCCTACAAGGAGAGCACTTATGAGCTGGCGGTCCGGTTTCTCCAGGAGGAGATTAAGAGGACTCACTATTTGGGCGTTCGTAATATAGTGCTCCATCCCGGAGCCTATACCGATAAAGATGCCGAATACGGAATTGCTAGAATTGCCGAAGGGCTTAACGAGGTTCTTAAAGGGGTTAAAGATACGGAGGTTAAAATAGCTCTGGAGACGATGGCCGGCAAGGGTACGGAAGTCGGTCGTTCGTTCGAGGAGCTGGCGGCCATTATCGATAAAGTGGAGGACAATGATCAATTGACGATCTGTCTGGACACCTGCCATATTCATGATGCCGGATATGATATAGTCAATGATTTGGACGGAGTGCTGGAGGAGTTCGATCGGGTGATCGGATTGGACAGGCTAGCCGTCGTCCATCTGAACGACAGCAAGAATCCGCGGGGAGCGGGCAAGGACCGCCATGCTCCTGTCGGATCGGGATACCTTGGGTTCGAAACGATCAGCTCGGTTGTCAATCATGAGAAGCTGAAGCATCTGCCGATGATTCTCGAAACTCCTTGGATCGGGGGCAAGACGGATCAAGGAGAGCGGCCGATGTATGAGGCCGAGATTGCCATTCTTCGCGGAAATGCGGAAGAACGCCTGGGATCGGAGTATCTTGAGGATGTGGACAGGCTCAACCATTTCTTCACCAAGCAAGACCTGGACTCCCGCAAATATGTGTTGGGAGTATGGGATCTTCTGAAGAATGATGCCAAAGCGAAAAAAGAGGATAAAAGAGAGCCCATGGAGCGTTTATACGATATGGTAGTCGCCGAAAATCTGTTCCCCGAGCTGAATGAGGAGCAGATCAATCATCGGCTGACGGGCTGGTTTGCCGCCAAGAGCGTATTGCAGCTGGCTTGAATAAGCTTGTATTCTGACGGGAATTGAATCTATTCATTCCCGTTAGCTAAGGAACAGTGCAACAAGAATGTGGAGGATAGAAGATGAATCGAGTAGTCACTAACGCGCAGCGTAAGAAATTAACCCAACAGAATGAGAATCGTGCGAGAATGCTGATTTCCTGTCCGGATCAGCCGGGAATCGTCGCTGCGGTTTCCCGTTTTTTGCATGAGCATGGCGCCAATATCGTTCAGTCGGATCAATATACGATGGACCCTGCAGGCGGCATGTTTTTCATCCGCATTGAATTTGACTTGAACGATCTGGAGCGCAGACTTGAGCCTCTGGAAGTGGATTTCCAGGAGGTCGTGGCCGAGAAGTTCCAGATGAACTGGAGCATTCATTGCGCAAGCAGGAAGAAGAGATTGGCCATCTTCGTCTCCAAGGAAGACCATTGTCTTCTGGAGCTGCTGTGGCAATGGCAGGCCGGGGATCTGGATGCGGAAATAGCGATGGTGATCAGCAATCACCCGGATATGAGGGAATTGGTCGAATCGTTCGACATCCCGTATCATCATATTCCGGTCACCGCGGATACCAAACCGGAAGCGGAACGAAAGCAGCTCGAGGTGATCGGCGATCAAGCGGATACGATCGTTCTGGCGCGCTACATGCAGATTTTGTCTCCAGTGTTCATTGAGCAATATCCGAATAGAGTAATCAATATCCACCATTCCTTCCTCCCGGCTTTCGTCGGAGGAAAGCCTTATGCCCAGGCTTATGAACGGGGGGTCAAAATTATTGGAGCTACCGCACATTATGTAACCGAGGAATTGGACGGAGGTCCTATTATCGAGCAGGATGTCCAACGGGTAAGCCATCGGGATGATGTGGAAAGTTTGAAGCGCATAGGCCGCCACATTGAGAGGATCGTGCTGGCGCGGGCCGTTTCATGGCACGTCGAGGATCGGATTTTGGTTCATCAGAACAAGACGGTAGTCTTTAATTAATATTTTGTAAATATCAGATGAGAAGAACAGAAGGCCTTGGGAAACCGGGGGCTCTGTTCTTTTTTTTGTACCCGCAAATAGGGAAGGAACACCTGAAGAATAGCTTCTTCTTTTACTTTCGAAAACCGGCATTTCCCCTCATAAAACCAAACGCCAATCGATAATTATTGACAATAAACGATAATATATTAAAATAAAACATGACTATTTAAAAGTAAAAGGTAAATTACGAAAGGGTGACCGCTGCCAAATCATAGCAATTATTTAAAATCAACAGAAAATGATAAGCGAGCTACTGCATTAATGTTTTTTTGAGCATTTACTGAAAGCGCTGTATTTCTTTTGAAAATGATTATGAAAACCCGTAATATCACTCGGTTTACAGATTTTTAACGGAAGGAATATCAATTTCTTATTGACATAAATCATTTTCTGCGTTAACTTATGAACAAAACAAGCAAAAATGAACCGTATGTAGCCATATTTAAGTAATAATTTGCTTGTAAATGTTCTATAAAGCTTAAATCGGACTGAGAATTTGGTAACCACTGGCTTTTCCCTTGGAGAAATATAGAAGAGATAACCGGTGATGTTACAATCATGCTCAGTAGCAGCAAGGTTTTTCGAAAGATTTTTATAGCATGAATGATTTAAAACGACTTTCTGCGTATAAATGAGCGTATATGCACTTTTAGATTTGCCAAACTCTCTCGTTGTCTTTTTATAAAATATAAGAAAGTATAAGTTTCGCCTTATACTTGTTCTCATATTTCATCGGTAAACGCGCCCGTCCCAAGGAAGGCGATAGCCGTTTATCCTTGTTTGTTCGTAATCGTTAAGGAGATATACGCAGACTTTTTTGGAGGAGGTGATGGATAGATCGTTGCATGGTTTTGTGGAAAGCGCTGTCAATGCAGTGATGCATTAAATTTGAATGGTTATTGTTAGGAGCGGGTTGAAGCCGGCAGTAGGTTAACGGATAAGAACGAACAGAGAAGTACTAAGAGAGGTTGATTTGGAAAGGAAGATGGCTCTTGGCATCTATTGAATTTGTGCAGGTTACGAAATCGTTTGATAAGCATGTCATCATCGACAATCTGAATTTAACAATCGAAGACGGGAAATTCACTGTCCTGGTCGGCCCGTCAGGCTGCGGGAAAACGACTCTGCTTAGAATGATTGCCGGACTTGACCCCCAGACATCCGGAAAAGTGCTCATCGACGGCAAGGATGTCACCAGCATAGCCCCCGGCAAGCGAGGGGTGGCGATGGTATTTCAAAACTATGCGATCTATCCGACGATGTCCGTACGGGAAAATATCGAGTTTGGTTTAAAAAATAATAAAGTCGGCAAGGAAGAAAGGACGCGCTTGGTGGAGAGCATCAGCGCGACGGTCGGATTGCAGAATTATCTTGACCGCAAGCCGTCCACCTTATCAGGCGGGCAGCGCCAGCGCGTAGCTCTAGCCCGCGCCATGGTCAAGAAGCCTTCCGTGTTCCTGATGGATGAACCACTCTCCAATCTGGATGCCAAGCTGCGGGTGCAGATGCGTCTGGAGCTGATCGAGATGCATAAGAAGCTGGGTTCCACCTTCGTCTTCGTTACCCACGATCAGGTGGAGGCTATGTCCATGGCGGACACTATCGTTCTGATGAATCAGGGGGAAATTCAGCAAGAGGCGCCGCCGGATGTTATCTACCGCGAGCCCAGCAATTTATTCGTCGCCCAGTTTATCGGCTCACCCCCAATGAATGTAGGCGATCTGGGCATCGATGGGGTCAAGTTCGCCTTTCGTCCGGAAAGTGCGGTATTGTCCGAGCAGCCCGGGGACTTTCATTTTTCCATTAACGGGGTTATTGCAACGAGGGAAATGCTGGGTTCGGAAACGATCTATCAAGTCAGGGCGGAGGAACATTCCTATATGGTGAAATGCACCGAGGACCTGTTCACCGTTGACCAGAAAATTCATCTGGGAGTGGATGCTTCCAAAATTTATTTATTCGGAGCAGACGAAAAACGGATTCATGATGATCATGTCCGCTACACCGATTATATGAGAGCGCTGAGAGGGTTAAGCCATGGATAAACGCAAACTCTGGGAGACGCTCCGCCCGTATTTGTTGATTCTACCCGCCATGGCAGGCATATTCCTGTTCGTTCTGTACCCGGTCGTTTATTTAATCTACTTAAGCTTCTATAAATATAATCTGCTCAACAAAGATAAAAGCGTGTTCGTCGGTTTGGATAATTTCAAACAAATCATGGGCCGTGAAGACTTCTATATATCCGTCGGGAATACTTTCGTCTATACCTTGGGAGTCGTCTTCTTCACCATGATTCTGTCTCTGCTGATAGCCGTATGGCTGAACAAGAAGACCCGTTTCAACGCTCTGGTGCAAGCCGGGATCTTTACTCCGCACATTATTTCCATCGTCTCCATTGCCCTGGTCTGGATGTGGATGATGGAGCCCAGTCACGGCTTGCTTAACTTTATTTTAAAAGCGGTCGGTCTCCCGCCTTCCCAATGGCTGCAGAGCTCGGGAACAGCAATGATCTCCATCATGATCGTTTCCGTATGGCACAATATCGGTTACTTCACCTTAATCATTTTGGCGGCTCTCCAGAGTATTTCTCCGAGCATTTATGAGGCGGCCGCGCTGGACAATGCCAGCAGATATAAAGTTTTTTACAAAATTACTTTGCCTTTGATATCACCGCAGCTGTTTTTTATTTTGATCATTATGACAATCGGTTCCTTCAAAGTATTCGACACCGTAAGAATCATGACCGGCGGCGGTCCCAACAACGCCACGACAACGCTGGTCTATTACATTTATAAATTTAGAACAACCAATATCGGATACGCTTCCGCAACCGGAGTAATCCTGATGGTGCTCATTTCGATTCTAACCTTTGTCTATTTCCGGCTGCTGGCCAAGAGGGTGCATTATCAATGAGATCAAGATGCCAAACAAGGAGGTGCGTGAACAATGACCTTTGATCTCCATCTGATCCGGCGAGTACTCAATTTTGTATTGAAAGCGATCGTTTTGATCATATTTGTGTTTCCGTTTCTTTGGATGATTTCAACTTCGTTGCAGACGTTTGAGGAGACAATGGCGTTTCCGCCCACCTGGATTCCGGCTTGGCCTCAGTGGAAGAACTTTGCTGATGCGATGAGCGCCGGTCCGTTCCTTACTTACTTTAAAAACTCGGTCGTTATCACGTTCTCGATTATCGTTATTCAATTCATCGTAATGATTCCTGCCGCCTATGCTTTCGCCAAATATGAGTTCAAGAGCAAGAAGCTTCTGTTCGGGCTCGTTCTTCTGGCGTTCATGATTCCGGGGCAGGTCACCTTTATCCCCGTGTATCTGATGCTGGCCGACTGGGGGATCATCAATACGTTATGGCCGCAAATCATTCCGTTTATGTCCAATGCTTTCGGCATTTTCCTGCTGCGCCAGTATTTCATGCAGATTCCGCAGGAGCTTATCGAGTCCGCCAGGCTGGACAATGCCAGCGAGTTTAAAATCATTTGGAAAATTATGATACCGATGTCGATTCCCGCATTGGCCACTATCGCGCTATTCAGCTTCGTCAGCCATTGGAACGATTACTTCTGGCCGCTGGTGATGACGGATTCCTCGGCTGTCCGTCCTCTGACGATAGGAATCTCCATGCTTAGAGAGACGGAGGGAATAAGCAACTGGCATATTATTATGGCCGGTAACGTGGTGCTGGTGGTCCCGATCTTGATCGTCTATCTGTTCGCTTCCAAACAAATCGTCCGGGCCTTTGCTTATTCCGGGATTAAGTAAGAAATCGAGAAGAGGGGGATTTTCTAATGAAGAAGAAATTATCCGCTATTTTATTGACCGCTGCCATGTCATCCGTTATGCTGGCCGGCTGCGGCGGGGGTACCGCAGAGGAAAACAATGGAGGATCCGGGCCCAGTCCGGAAGCGAAGACGGAATCTCCCGGAGGTAAGACCACCGTTCAGTTCTGGCATTCCCTGGGAGGGAAAAATGGCGAGTACATAAGTGCCGCCATCGACCGCTTCAACCAATCTCAGGACAAGATTGAAGTGGTCGGCACGTACCAGGGCTCTTATGTGGAGACGGTAACCAAGCTTCAGCAGTCCGTCGCCGCCAAGACCGGCCCGGATATCAGCATGCTGGAGCGCGCTTATGTTCAGATGTTCGCGGACTCTGATGTGCTGGAGGACCTGAAGCCGTACCTGGAGAAGTCGGGCATGAGCCAGGACGATTTCGTCGCCGGTTTGATGGGGCACTCCGTCTTTAACGATCAGCTCGTTTCCCTGCCGTTAAACCGCTCCACCCCGATTCTGCATGTGAACAAAACGATGCTCGACGAACTTGGACTGGAGGTGCCCGGCACCTGGGAGGAGCTGAAAACCGTCGCCGAAGCCCTGGTAATTAAAGGAGGCGGTGAGAATGAACGTTACGGCCTGACGATGCCTTATGACACATGGTATCCTATGGCGATGATTACTCAGGCCAAGGGCAAATTCTTCAACGATGACAATACATCCACCGGATTTGAAGCGGAAGGGGTCAAAGTATTCAAGTTTCTTAAAGAGCTGCAGAATGCAGGCGCCCTTTATTATCCTCCGGCCCAGGATTCCGGCAACATCGTCAATCAGATGTTCGTCAACGGCAAGGTCGGGATGATGTTCCAGTCCACCGGTGTGATCGGCACCTTCTCGAGCAATGCGAAGTTCGATTATGTGACGGCCTTCCTGCCGAAGGACGAAGTGTATGCGACTCCTACGGGCGGGGCTAACATTGCGATGCTGTCCTCTTCCAAAAATAAAGACGCCGCATGGGAGTTCATCCACTGGCTGATGACCGACCCTCAGGGTTCCCTGCAGTTTATTCTGGATTCCGGCTATCTGCCCTTCACCAAGTCTATGGTAGAGTCTCAGCAGATCAAGGATCTCTGGGCGGAAAATCCGAACCGCAAAGTGGCCTTCGAACAGCTTGAGCATGCCATTGACACGAATAAAGACGTAGCCTGGCCGCAGGTCGAGCAGGAGTTTTTCTCCGCCATACAGGCGATCATGTACGACAATAAAGATATAGAATCTACGCTTGCAACCTTTAAAAAAGAGACGGAACGGATTCTCGGCAACTAGCACGGATCCCGTTCCGAATGGAGAAGAGAGGAACTATACATGATAGAAAGTGTTGAAAATCATAATTCCGTCGTTGTGTCTGGGCATCGGGGATACAAATCGGCTTATCCGGAAAACACGCTTCTTGCCTTCGAGCAGGCGATCCGATTAGGAGTGGATATGCTGGAGTTCGACCTGCGGTTGACCAGGGATCAGGAAATTGTCGTGATCCATGACGAAACGGTCGACCGGACGACGAACGGCACCGGGAGGGTAAGCGACTTTTCCCTGGCTGAGCTTAAGGAGCTGGATGCGGGAAGCTGGTTCGGAGACGAATTTGAAGGGTTGAAAATTCCGACTCTGCAAGAGCTGTGCGAGCTGCTTCAGGCATATCCGCAGACCCTCTTGAACGTTGAAATCAAACGCGGTCCCAACGCTAAAGAGGCGGCTGACCGGGCAATCGCCATGCTTGAAGAATACGGGTATCTTCCCCGCTGCGTATTCACCTGCTTCGATGCCGATGTGATCGCCCACATCTATGACACTTATCAATTGAGAACGCAGGGCTTCCCGGAACAACTGATGTCCAATTTCCGCCCGGGGCCGGGCGGAACCTTCAGTAAAATGTGGGCGGTAGGGATCAGTATGGAGCTGTTATCCCCGAAGACAGTGGAGGAGTTCCAAGCCATGGGCCTGCTGGCCTGGTGTTACTGTCCTGACAACGACAAGCAAGTGTATTACGCATTGGGCTGTGGAGCCACTCTAATGACCTGCAACGATCCGCTGCCGGCTCTGCGCATACGCAGCCAGATGGGAACTCATCAGTAAAGCGAGCAAAACCATACTCAGCGCTCATACCGTTTTTAATCGGCCGGTCCTGGCAAGATGCCCGGCCGATTTTCCCGTATAACGGAGCATGATATTTACTTAGTCTAGTCACCTTCCAAGCGCTTGGTTATACCCGCTTCCTGACAGCATCCTGCCGAAAGTTAGGGATAATTTTACCCGGCTAATATGGCACAGTTGAAGAGGGAATGGTACAATAAGGGGAATGGACAATCGATCATCGGCCATCCCTGATTGTCGATGAAAACTGGATCAACCGGAGATAACAGATAAGAGAGAAAATTAAACCGGCACCTCTGAACGGCGGTAAGGCTCTGAAACCTTATTCAAGAGATTAGCCGCTGTCGGAAAGAAAGTCATTGTAACTAGCAAGGAATGGGAAGAGCCTGTTTCCAGCGATTACGTGATAGTCAATCCCGCAGTCCTATCCGGACTGGCGATGACAGGCGGTCATGGAGACAGTGCTGGCAATAACAATGTAGGGGGATTACTTATGACGACTAAGAGTCAATTGGAACAACTAGCGATTAATACGATTCGTACACTCTCCATCGATGCGGTGGAGAAGGCTCAATCCGGCCACCCTGGTATGCCCATGGGGGCTGCACCTATGGCTTACAAGCTGTGGTCGAAATTTATGAATCACAATCCCGCCAATCCGGAATGGTTCAACCGTGACCGGTTCGTGCTGTCTGCGGGACATGGCTCCATGCTGCTATATAGCCTCTTGCATCTGTTCGGATACGATCTGTCCATTGACGATCTGAAGAATTTCCGTCAATGGGGAAGCAAGACTCCGGGGCATCCGGAATACGGACATACTCCCGGAGTAGAGGCTACGACCGGCCCTCTGGGACAGGGAATCGCCATGGCAGTCGGAATGGCGATGGCTGAGGAGCATATGGCGGCTGTCTATAACCGGGATAACTTTAGCATTGTGGATCATTATACTTACGTCATTTGCGGAGACGGGGATTTGATGGAGGGCATCAGCAGCGAAGCCGCTTCGTTGGCCGGACATCTGCAATTGGGCAAATTGATTGTTCTGTACGATTCCAACAATATTTCTCTCGATGGAGAATTGAATCTGTCCTTCTCCGAGAATGTGCTGCAGCGTTTCGAAGGGTATGGCTGGCAGGTGCTCAGAGTTGAGGACGGCAATAACCTGGAGGAAATTCATGAGGCGATCGCGGCAGCGCGTGCAGACTATCGTCCGACCCTTATTGAAGTGAAGACGGTCATTGGCTTCGGAAGTCCTAACAAAGGCGGTACTTCGGCCGCTCACGGTACTTTCTTGGGCAAGGACGAAGTGCAGTTGACCAAGAAGGTCTATGAATGGCATGAGGAAGAGGATTTCTTCGTCCCGGATGTAGTGCGGGCCCACTTCGAGGAGATGAAGCAGCAAGGAATCAAGAAGGAAGAAGCTTGGAACGAGCTGGTAGCGGAATACAAGAAAGCTTATCCGGAGCTGGCGGCTCAATTCGAGCAGGCGGTTAAGGGAGAATTGCCGGAAGGCTGGGATGCCGATCTGCCGGTGTATTCCCCTGAAGACAAGGCTATTGCCACCCGCAAAGCTTCGGAGAACGCCTTGAATGCTATCGCCAAGAACGTGCCTGCGCTGATCGGAGGCTCTGCGGATCTGGAGAGTTCGACATTTACGCATATCGCATGCAGCGGGAACATGACTGCCGCAGACAACGGCGGCCGCAATATTTATTACGGCGTTCGCGAGTTCGGAATGGGGGCGGCCGTTAACGGAATGGCGCTTCATGGCGGAGTCCGGCCTTACGGCGGAACGTTCTTCGTCTTCTCGGATTATTTGCGCCCGGCCATTCGTCTGGCTGCACTGATGAAGCTTCCGGTTATCTACGTGTTCACCCACGACAGTATCGGAGTAGGGGAAGACGGGCCTACCCATGAGCCTATCGAACAGCTTGCCGCACTTCGCTGTATGCCGGGAATCACTGTGCTTCGTCCGGCGGATGCCAACGAAACAAGCCAGGCTTGGCGTTATGCGGTTGCGAACAAAGAAGGCCCGGTGGCTCTAGTTCTTACCCGTCAAGGAGTGCCTAACCTGGAAGGAACTGCGGAACTGGCCAAGGACCATCTGTCCAAAGGAGCTTACGTATTGGCGGATGCGCCGGACGGCAAGCCTCAGGCGATCCTGCTGGCTACCGGTTCGGAGGTCAGCCTGGCTATGGAAGCCCGCAAGCAGTTGGCCGAACAAGGAATCGGCGTGCGCGTCGTAAGCATGCCAAGCTGGGAGCTCTTCGAGAAGCAATCCCAGGAGTATAAAGATTCCGTCCTGCTCCCGGATGTCAAAGCCCGCCTAGCTGTCGAGATGGCTTCTTCCCTTGGCTGGCACAAGTATATTGGCGACCAGGGAGATACGCTATGCATCGACCAATTCGGCGCTTCGGCTCCAGCCGGCATCATTATGAAGGAATACGGCTTTACGGCTGACAACGTAGCGGCTAAAGTTAAAGCTTTATTGAAATAAACCGAACAGGCAGCCGTAATCCGGCTGCCTGTTAATCCATATGTGAAGGAAAGTTTCGGGAGGAGCGGCTGTCTCCTCTACCTGTCTTTTTCGATCCTGCGGCCTATCCATTCCTCATAGCATTGAATGACCGAGCACAAGTCTTGATCGCCCAGTCCTTTGCTCAGGGCCATCTGGTATAACGTGGAGGCGGAATGGAGCAGGGGAAGGGGCAGTTGAAATTTGGAGGTTTGATCGGCGGCCAGCAGCAGATCCTTAAGCATGAGCTGCAGGGAGAACTGTACGTCGAAATTGCGGTCTATAATCTTCGTCCCTTTCAGCTCGGCTTGTCTGCTGTTGGCAGCGCCCGACGTGACGATGCCGAGGAATTTCTCGGGGTCTAGATTGGCTTTGGCGGCCAGTGCCATTCCTTCAGCCAATGCCAGCGCATTGATGCCGACGATGGTATTGTGGGCAAGCTTCGTATAAGAGCCGGAACCGGATGGCCCCATGTATACAGCCTTGCTGCCCAAGGTTTCGAACAGATCGGCATGCTCCCGGAACACCTCTTCCTTCCCGCCTACCATAAATACCAAAGTTCCATCGATCGCGGCCGGCTTGCTGCCGGTTACCGGCGCATCGAGGAAATCGCCCCCGCGCGCAGACATTTCCGCTTCTATCCGGCGGCTTGTTTCCGGGGCAACGGTGCTGCAGTCAATCATGGTCAGACCGGGATGGGTGCCCTGCATAATTCCATCCTCATCGAAGGTCAATTTCAATAGGACTTGATCGTTGCTTACATTGGTGAAGAGAACATCGGCCGAGCGAGCGGCTTCGGCAGGTGTGGCGGCCCACTTGGCCCCCGCTTCCAGCAGCTTCTCCGCTTTGGAAGGCGTGCGATTATATACAGTAAGGGGATAGCCTTGCTTCAATAAATTCGAGGCCATAGGAAATCCCATGGTTCCCAGGCCGATAAATCCGATTGATTTCATGATCCGGTTCACCTCTTCCGCATATTTGCCTTTATTTTAGCATTAGAGGCGTCTTGCGAAAACTATAAGAGCAGGATTGCAGCGATATTTAAGATACTGTATCTGACAGGCAGGCTTTCGGAGGTCAGTATGCATGTGGGATAGCTTACCGATAGCCTCGTCGCCCGTCAACTTGCATTTCCTTGCATCAGCCAGTATTCTTAGCATATGAATACATCCGCTTTAGAGCTAACTACAAGGAGGATAACCATGAGTTCGAAACTTCATTTTGACTACAGCAAAGCACTGCCTTTCTTCGGCAGACATGAGTTGGATAATATAGCGGCATCCGTTCGTTTGGCCCATGACCAACTGCATCAGGGAACCGGTGCCGGCTCGGATTATTTGGGCTGGATCGACCTTCCCGTTAATTATGATAAAGAAGAATATGCTCGCATACATAAAGCGGCCAAGCAAATCCAATCGGACTCCGATGCGCTCGTCGTTATCGGAATCGGGGGCTCCTATCTCGGTGCGCGTGCGGCGATCGAGATGCTGTCTCACTCCTTCTATAATCTGCTGCCGAAGGATAAGCGGAAGACACCGGAGGTTTACTTCGTAGGCAACAACATCAGCTCCACCTATGTCACTCATCTTCTCCAGCTTCTCGAAGGCAAGGACATTTCCGTCAACGTCATTTCCAAATCCGGAACGACGACGGAGCCGGCTATAGCCTTCCGGATTTTCCGCGAGCTGTTGGAGAAGAAGTACGGCAAGGAAGAAGCCCGCAAGCGGATCTATGCCACAACGGACAAGGCCCGCGGCGCATTGAAGAAGCTGGCGGACGAGGAAGGCTACGAATCGTTCGTCATTCCCGACGATGTAGGCGGCCGTTACTCCGTACTGACTGCCGTAGGCTTGCTGCCGATTGCGGTAGCCGGAATCGACATCGATGCCATGATGCAAGGCGCTGCCGATGCCCGGGAGGCTTACTCCAATCCGGACTTGAACGAGAATGAAAGCTACCAGTACGCTGCCGTGCGCAACATATTGGCCCGCAAAGGTAAAGGCATCGAGCTGCTCGTCAATTACGAGCCGTCCCTCCACTTTGTTTCCGAATGGTGGAAGCAATTGTTCGGCGAGAGTGAGGGTAAGGATTACAAAGGAATTTACCCGGCCTCCGTCGACTTCTCGACCGACCTGCATTCGATGGGACAATTCGTCCAGGAAGGGACGCGCAATTTGTTTGAAACCGTCATTCAAGTGGCTAAAGTACCGGAAGAGATCGTGATCGGTACAGACAAGGACGATCTGGACGGTTTGAACTTCCTAAGCGGAAAGACGATGGATTTCGTCAACAAGAAGGCTTTCGAAGGAACGATGCTTGCCCATACCGATGGACAAGTTCCCAATCTGATTGTCACGCTGCCGGATATGTCGCCATATACGTTCGGCTACATGGTGTACTTCTTCGAGAAGGCTTGCGGAATCAGCGGCTACCTGCTCGGCGTCAATCCGTTCGACCAGCCGGGAGTGGAGGCTTACAAGAAGAACATGTTCGCTCTGCTCGGCAAACCGGGCTATGAGAAAGAGAAAGCGGAGCTGGAGGCCCGTTTGAACGGCTAATTAAAGGTTTTCGGTCATCCGGTGTTTAACAGGTTTCGCCAATAGGGAGACCTTGAAGGGCGATTCATTCCACTCAGGGGATGGGTCGCTCTTTTGTCTATATGATCTATGAGAAAGGCGCGGGGACAGGGGAGGAATCCTCGGAGCCGGGATACCGTTAGCTTTCGGAGGAAGAGTTGAGGAAACGGAGGGATCAGGGCTGATGCTTGCTCAATACAAGACCGTTAAACAATATGGCGCTAAGGAAATTGTGATCAAAAAATCGCGCTTTATCGGCCACGCCAAACCGGTGCAAAGCGAGGAGGAGGCTCTGCAATTCGTAGAGGCCATCCGTAAGGAGCATTGGTCGGCCACGCATAATTGCTGGGCATATGTAGTCGGAGAGCGGGACGAATATCAGAAGCAATCCGATGATGGGGAGCCTAGCGGAACGGCCGGAAAGCCTATTCTGGAAGTGATCAAAAATCAGGGGCTGAAAAATGCCGCCATCGTGGTGACCCGCTACTTCGGCGGAATCATGCTGGGGGCCGGGGGACTGATCCGCGCATACACGGACGGAGCGGTGGCGGCGATCGAGGCCGGCGGACCGGTATATAAAGTGCTGCACCAGGAAGTGTATGTGGAGATAGACTATCATTGGCTGGGGAAAGTGGAGAACGAACTTCACATGAAAGGCATTCTCCGCGGGGAATCGAATTTTACCGATAAGGTTTCTCTTCTGTGCCTTCCCCTTCTGGAGCAGACGGATTCTTTCGTAGACTGGATGACGGATCTGACCCAAGGTCAGGCTGCGATTAGCAAAGGGGAAGCATTATACCGCGAATATGATGAACTGCCTGATTAACTGGATGATGCCCGATAACCGATAGCGGAACTCTGGCGCCGGATAGTGTAAATCAGGGCAGGTCTTTATGTGAAAGATCCGTGCGATGCGTGATTCTAAAGCGAAACTGCAGGTCTTTTTGCGAAAGGCCACGTCTCGCCTGAATCTAAAGCGAAACTGCAGGCTTTGCAACTGCAGGTCTTTTCGCGAAAGGCTGCGTCCGTGCCTGAATCTAGAGCAAAACTGCAGGTCTTTTTACGAAAAAGTCGCGATATGCCTGAATCTAGAGCAAAACTGCACGTCTTTGAAGCGGATTTTGTGAAATTGCGCCATTTTGTCCAAAAAGACCTGCACAATTGAGCGTCTTTTGCCCTTTTTGGAGATAAAGGCCGGATTTTAATGTACTTTTGTTCGTCTTTTGCAACACGTCCATGTTCGTGATGGGCGGGTGCTTTGGCGAATCCGGTAAATCTATCACAAGGAAGATAAGATGCGCAAATAGTTAGGTTTACTCTTCCATAAGAAAATTAGCCGCTCCATCGCCAAATCACTAACAATCTTACCTGCACTATTGCTTGTCATTTGCGGATTTCGCCTATATTCCTTCAAAAGACCTGCGTTTCTGCTGATCAATTTGTAACGCTGTTTGACGCTTTCTGCCAACGGATTCAATCGGCTTCTTGCCGTTTTTTGTCCATATTTTTAGCAGATATAGTCATTTTTAGGCCGGGCCTGTTCATAAACTGTACTGTGTCGAGGTTTGTACCGATAGCCAAATACCAATCCAAAGGAGGAGTTGTCGGTGATAAGAGGATTCGCCAAATGGTCCGGGATCGTCTTCTTGCTGTTGGGGATTTTCGGATTTTTCATCAAAGAATTGCTGAATTTTATCCACTTCGATGCAGTACATAATGCGATTCATCTCCTGATCGGAGCTTGGGGGCTGTGGGCGGCGAAGAAGGAATCCCATGCCGCTCTGTACGCCAAAATCGTCGGAATCGTTTATTTGATCATCGGCTCTTTGGGAGTTTTCTCTCCCAGTCTGTTTGGAGTGATGGACCTGCAGATGGCCGAAAGCATTTACCATCTCCTCGTCGGTGCGGCAGGCACCTACGTCGGATTTGTTCTCGCCGAGCCGAAATCCGGCATGAAAAAAGCGATCTAACGGCATGGTGCTTGCAGAAATCAGCAGCAGTACAGCAGTGACCCCGCTTTCCTTCCCTTAACCGGAGAGCGGGGTTCTATTGTTTCGCGTCAGATTTGCCGCCTTTTCGCCAGGAGCCCTAGCGTTATCCCTGGTCCGGCATTAATTTGACATAGCAGGTGCGGCTTCGGGGGCCGTCAAAATCGCAAAAATAAATCCCCTGCCACCGCCCGAGAAGCAGTTTTCCCTGGTCGATAATGACGGTTTGGGAAGAACCGACCGTCATAGCCTTAAGATGGGATGCCGTATTCCCTTCTATATGACGATACCCGGGATGGTTCCAGGGATAAACCTCGTCCAGGCGAAGCAGCACATCATGCTTGACATCCGGGTCCGCATTTTCGTTAATGGTAATGCCGGCTGTCGTATGCGGACAATAAACGACGGCAAGCCCTTGCCGAATACCGGAATCGCGAATCAGGCGTTCAATGCGGTCTGTAATCTCCAGCATCTCGTCACGTTGTCTGGATTGAATGGTAAAGGAATGAATCATCGTGGAAAAGTCCTCCTCGCGGCAATTTTATTTTCAGTATACCAGAACATGACGGGCCATTAACGATCTCCCGGTTTGGAAAAATGACTTCAGTAGCGATTTTTAAGCTTGGGCGTGGTACAATGAAACCATACCGAAAGGGAAAGGATGACTGCGGAATATGAGCGACAAAGTAGCCAGCGAGGTCGAACAAATGCTGGAAGCGATTAAATCGAAGCTTAGGGTGGCCACGGGCTCGGCTATTAAGGCCAGCCATTTTGACTACAATAAATATGAAGATTTGGTCGATATTCATGATCTGGTGATGAGCAAGAACAATTTCAGCGTCAGCGAGATGGATGCCATTGTTATGGAATTGGGGAAGCTGCGCAGGGAAAACTGATCCATCGAAACCAAACCAAAGGCTCCCTTCCGATTGGAGGGAGCCTTGCGATTTTATTATTAAGAAATCAGCTTCAGCCCGATCGCTGCGGATAGAACCATTGCGATAAACACGATGCGCAGAACGCTCTTGGACTCTCCGTATATAAACATTCCGACCAAGGCGCTGCCTACCGTGCCAATTCCGGTCCAGACCGCATAAGCGGTGCCCATGGGAATGCTGTTCATCGCGAGCGACAAGAACAGGAAGCTGAGAGTAAAGCCCCCGATCAAATAAAGAAACGATTGCCAGTTGCGGTTGCGATTCACCTTGTTAATTCCGGTGACCCCAACAACCTCGAAGCTTCCGGCCAGAATGAGAAACAGCCAACTCATCAGACTTTCGCCCCCTCTTCAGCATCATCCGTTTCTTTAGTAATTAATTTCAATCCGATAATGCCCGTTAACAACAGCAGAATGAGCAGAACTTTCGCCCATTTGAACGGTTCCCCGAATACGAGAAATTCCATTAACACCGTTCCTGAAGTCCCCAGTCCGGTAAATACGGCATAAACCGTTCCGACGGGCAATCTCTTGCTTGCCAGAATTAATAATCCAAAACTGACAATAATAGCTATAGCTGTACCGGCCCATTCCAGCCAAGTGTTGGCGTGCTTAAGACCGACTACCCAGCCGACTTCGAATAGCCCGGCGATAAGCACATAAGCCCAATTTCGATTCATGGACCGTTCCCTCCTTATGATGTGATGTTGCAGCAGATCCGGCGGTAACGAAAAATGTAAATCTTTAAACCGTCACTGCCCGGGATTCAGGGCCTTCCAATAGATAAACCAGGAAGCATTCAGCCGTTTGGCAAATCTTTCGCGGCCGCCATACAGCATTTCCACAAGGACGCTATCCATCAATCCGATGAAAGCGACAGCGGCCCGTTCGGCTCCGACCGGTTGGATGTTTCTGTCGAGGATAGCTTTTTCAAATATAGGGATCATTAATCCTTCCAGATTATCTAAATAAGTGTAGACATACACCATTACTTCCTCATACAGATGAGTGGGGGGGAAGAAGATCGTTCTCAGCCAAAACCGGGACTTATCGTTATGCTCGAATCGCTCCTGATATTGGACAAGCAGCGAATACAGCCGATCTCCCAAGGATGCCTCAGCCGAGGACTCGATAAAATTCACGACAAACAAAAATTCATCGCGTGCCACATCCTCAATGACGCTTAAAAAAAGATCGTCCTTCCCTTTGTAATGTGCATAAATGGAAGGTTTCTTGATCCCCACATCTGCGGCAATGCTGGTTAGCGACGCCCCTTCGTAACCGTCCTTCGCAAAATGAGTGAGAGCCGCTTCTTTAATCCGTTCCGAAGTCACAGCCAACCTCTCCCTTCCTACCGGTCGTTAGGTTGAATTCTCTCACAGCTCCGCCCGATTGTCAATACGAAAAAATATAAAGTTCATTAATGACTAACGGAATATAATTAAAGTATTTTGCGGAACGAAAGCATAGGGATATGTTCGGAGAAAATAAATTGAGGCCGCACCCCAAATCGATAGGATGCGGCCTTGCTTTGTGCCGATATAAGATGTACAGCCGTCAGGATGGCGAAAAAAAACCTTAGATGCCATTTCTGCAGCTTCCCAGCGTCCTACGCCCCGGCGGCTTTCCATCTCGACAGGGTGGGCAACTGCTCCTGCAGAATGGCGCGCGCCTGCTGCTCCGGCATGCCGGTTTCTTTCATATAAGGGACGCAGATTTCGATCATTTGCTCCATCGTTAGTTCCGGTTGCTTGAACTCTCCGTTCTCATAGCAATAGAGACAGAATTCTTCATTGACGGTCCCGTCCATTTCCCTGGCCCTTTGTTGTTCCTCCATGGGCATTCCGCAGCTCTGGCAGTAACTGGCTTTCATTCTTAATTCCTCCTTATAACGTTGTTAGGTTTAAAACAGGATTTCATGCCGGTCCAAGGGGCTCTGCTCCCGGGAAAGAGCCCCGAAGTTCCGTGCGTTCAAGAATCGGACTAAAGATAGCTTCTACGGACTCCAATTATTGCAACCGATCCTATAGCTCCAGTTTAACCGGCAATGATGACAACGTTATGTCAACGTTTGGAGATCGTCCTGGATGATAAGTTGGAATGCTCATATACACTCACTATGCCTGCGGCTGTTTCCCGGATTCGCCGGCGAATCTTGTCCGGGGCGATCACCTCCACTTTATCCCCGAAGCCAAGGATGAAGCCGTACAGCCAGTCACTCTCGGGATAGTCGGCTTCCACGATGAAAGCCCCTTCTTCAGTCTCTTGGAGCGACCACGGATCGAACCATTCCTCGGCCAAGCCTCTAAGCTCAGGCTGGAACTTTAGAATAAGCCGGATTTTATTGGCGGGGTCGTGCCATTCCTTCTCCCAGGGCAGCTGATCGGGCTGGACGTTCCGGCGTCGAAATGTTTCGGTGAGAACCTCTATGTCTTTCATCCGTATAACTTTGAAGAGGCGGAAATTTTCTCTGGTGCGGCAATAGGCGTACAGATACCATTTCTGCCCCTTGAAAACAAGGGTATGCGGCTCCGCTTCCCGTCGGGAGACTTCTCCGTTTGCGCTTCGGTAAGTAAATCGGATGACTTTGGAGGTAAGGGCGGCCTCCTGGAGAGCAGAGGTTCTTTCTTTATATCCCGGATCTTTGTCCCAAGGGCTGTAATCGATAAACAAATGGGAGGTTTTCGATTCAAAGCTTTCGAATTCGTTATCGCGAATCATCGTTTTGATTTTCTCCAGTGCCCGGGCGGCTTGGTCGTCTCTATACGATGAAGAAACGCTTTGTAGAGCAACCGTGATGGAGGCCAGCTCGTCCTGTGTCCAGACGTTCTTATCCAGCTTAAAGCTTTCCACAATACCTATTCCGCCGTTAAGGCCGGGGTAACTGACGATAGGTATGCCTGCCAGATTAATGGCCTCGATATCCCGATAAATCGTTCTCGGGGATACCTCGAACATTTGAGCCAATTCCTTGGCCGGAATTTTCTTGCGATTCATAAGAATCATCGTAATGGCCAGAAGCCGGTCTAATCTCATGGATAACCCTCCCGTCGGGCTGTTCTCCCGGTGATTGCAAGTATCCATAGTATAGCAAAGTCGTCCCTGTAAAGGGAGCCGCAAGGCGGAGCAAATGGGCCGGGACAAACGGACTATCTCCTTATAAAAGTACGAAGCAGATGCTGCTGAAAATTGCGGCGAATGTAGGAAGACATTAAACAGCGGGGGTGCTATCCTATGGGCTATCCTCGGTGCATGTTTAATTAGCCGGTTTCCGGTTGAACTAACACATACATATATCTGTCCATATCGGTTGGAAGAAAAAAAGCAGAATGGGGGAGATGCATTTATGGCGAATGATGCGTTAAGCACTTTGAGCTGGTGGAGGAAGGCGCGCCTGGAGATTAGGGCGGCTTTGGAAGCCGTCTACGGATGGGGCCAAAAGCTGATGGAGAAGTATCCCGTTCTGGGGAAGGTCTACGTCCTTTATTGCTGGATGGCGCTCACCGTTCTGGTGTTGAGCCTGATTTTGTTCCCGGATTCCCGTAAGATGGCCGTTCAGTTCTTATGGTCGTTCTATGTCGTGATTCAATTCTGGGTATTGTGTCGGGGGAAAACCATCTCTTGGAAAAAATATATGATTTTTTTCCTGAGCGGAGCTTATTTCGTTACTCCCTTTACGGCTCTGGTTGTAACGGAGCTGACTGACTGGCTCGGGGGAGTGACCACCATGCAATTTTGGAGCCAGGCTATCCTCACCCCTATTGCCGAGGAGTTATTCAAGCTAATTCCCTTGGCGGTCTATCTGTTTCTGTCACGGCGGGCTTCATCACTAAGCTTAAGTGATTATGCCCTGATTGGGGCGGCTTCGGGGGCGGGATTTCAGTTTATGGAGGAAGCAACCCGCAGGCTGACGACAGGGGGCCTTTTTGAATACGGTTATTCGTGGCTGGGAGGGCAGACGCTTCACTGGAATTTGTTCGATTTGTTTCCAGGTTATTTGAAAGAAAGTTATTTCCCCTTGAACATGACGGTCAGTCATGCTGTACATACGTCTATGATTGCGTTATCCATCGGGTTTGCGGTAAGATTTTTTCAACGAATCGGGCATTATAGTCACTTTATTCCGGTGTTTTTCTTTGCATGGGGAACGTTGGACCATGCCATGTTCAACGGCCAATACGGCATGCCGGAATGGCTGCGGAAGTTTCATGGCTTGCTGGGCAGCGGGTTTTCGACCAAACCTTTGTTTCTGTTAATGCTGGCGGCCGCCATTATTCTTGACTACTGGATGCTGAACAAGATGGTCAAGCAGCTTCCGCTATTGGCGGGTGAAAAGGTGCTGAACCCTCTATCCGAGCTTTGGAGAATGGGCAAGGCGCTCTTTACCGAGAGAGGCAGAGCAGGGGTATTGATGCATTTTTACAGGGAGAGGAAGGAGCTCGGGTTTACCCTGCTGTATGGAAGGTCCGAAGCGAAAGAGCTTCTGCCGTCGTTGCGGAAGACGGTATACAAGTTTTACAAACCGTTAATCGTCGCTTCGGGGCTGCTTGCGATCCTTCTGTTTTTGAAAGATGCTGCGCTCGGGGCGACAGGCTCGGAGAACGCTTGCTTCGCTTGTCTGTTCGATGACCTCCAGAGATGGTGGGACCGGCTCGAATGGTATGAGCAAGGGGCGGTGGTGCTGATCGCTTTCGCGACTGCACTGCTTTTCGTCGAGTTCTGGCCTGCGGTAGGAATGGCACTGACCGTTAGCAGTGTTGCGGGAAGCGGGCAGGAGATAGCGGCGAATATTCGCGACCCGAAGCGGATGCTCTCACCTTCCGTTGCCATAGCCCTGGGGACTGAGCTTGTTATAAACCGGATCCCGATTGGCCGGCTTGGCCCATGGCTACAAGCGCGATTGCAGAGATTCGCCGACAATGTCATGAATACCGGGGCGGGTAAGAAAGCGAAGGACCCGCTTGCGCCGAATGCCGGCCATCAAGGCCCCGGCGCCGGTCGCAGCCACGATACGCCGGAAGCCGGAGCCGGCAGTGGCGGCAAGGGCGGCGACGGCAGCGGCGGCAAGGACGGCGACGGCAGCGGCGGCAAGGGCGGCGACGGCAGCGGCGGCAAAGGCGGCGACGGCGGGGCGACAAAGGTGGACACGGAGATGCGACAGTCGATGCTCGACAGCCCATCCAGCGACAAGTGGGGAGTGCTTCCTGACGGGACGAATCAGGGAATCCGGCATTTCGCCGATTATTGGGAGAAATACCCGGAACGGATACCCTCTCTGGCTCAGCGGCTCGGCGTCGATCCTTCGGATTTCGAGCTTAGTGTAAAGGGCTTTGAGAATTTTACGAATCAAGCGGAACGTGTCGCCCAAAGTTCCATGCATAGACATGTGGATGGCAAAGACATTTATTTTATTGAGGGTGCGGAGAAGGCCAAAAAAGGGGTTGTCGTTATCATAAAGGACGGAAAATTGCAGACGATGATGCCGAGTGACCCGAAATCGTTTAATAAGCTTCAATAAAATTAGGGGGGAACGATATGGAGACAGTTTTGATCGAACAGCTATGGGCAGATGGATACGAACGGAGGGCCCGAATTTTTCTGGAAAGCAGAAATCTTGCGGTCTGGTGCCATTTTCTCCAGCATGATGAGTATTTGGAGGCAGGTGAACCGTCGAGCCGTCTATCCGCAGGTGATCGGCTGCAAGCGGAGATTAGCATTCAAATGGTGACGGAATGCTCTGTTCTGGATCGGGTGGAGAAGCTTCAACACCGGCAGCCTATTGATAACTCTCCGCATATTGAGGCTGTGGGAAAGGTGCTTGAAGTCCAGGACGAATATTGTTGTATTTGTGATTTCGGTGCGCTTGGAGGGTATGTGCCGGTGGAAACGGAGATGGAGGTTGAACTGAAGGAGGGGGACATAATAAAGGTTCGGGGAAGTCTTGAAATGGAGGTAGAAGACAACTAATTGGCCTCGGCAGCGGGCGGCTGATTGTCACTGGCGCAGCGATACCGTATCTATCGGTTATCGGTTGCGCCTTCACTGTTATATGTGGCAGTTTCATCCCCTAGGGCCCAATACCCGCAGGAACCATGAATGAAAGTGTTATCATTTTGAGCTTATACCTGTATAATAGAATCGGTCTGCCATGTCAAAGGTTGTCGTGAGGGTGAGGGTATAAAAAACATGGAGTGAAGGTCTGCTGTTGTTTATCCTAACGATATGAGACAGGAGGGAACAGCTTGCTTGCCAGCCACCAAACCTATTCAAATGAAAATTTCGACGGAATGGACTTAACGCGACAGGAGTTGAAAGGAAGCCGATTTACTCGCTGCAGCTTCGTCGGGGCAAGGCTTCAGGAGCTGAATACGGAAAGCTGTCAATTTATAGAGTGTAATTTTACATCCGCGCAATTAAATGCATCAACACATTTCCGTTCGGCGTTCATGAACAGTTTGTTCTGGCATACCAATCTCTTTATGGCCCGCTTCGAAGAATGCAAAATGACCGGCTCTGTCTTCGAAGAGGCGCAGGTTACCGGATGGACCCCTCTCGGGGGAGACTGGTCCTATATCCATATGCGCCATCATGTGCTGCCGAAGACAGACTTTAGCGGAGCAAAGCTGAAAGAAGCAGACTTCTACGGTTGCAATCTGGAGATGGCCAAATTTGTCAGGGCCGATTTGACGAGGGTTATTTTTCAGCAGGCCAGGCTTAAAGGAGCGGATCTTCGAGAGGCTGTTGTGGAAGGTATCGATTTTACCGGGGTTAATCTGCGCGGAGTCCGGATGGATATGCTGCAGGCTGTCTTCGTAGCAAGGTCCTATGGGGCATTAATTGATTAGGACATCGAACCAAAAAAGGATGAAAAAACTAATTGTTCAACGATTGACGGGCACCGGAAAGCATAATAAGATAACTGTAATGCTTTTGTGCGTTGAAAGTTTAAACGAATAAGGGGAGGGCATAAAGATGAAACTTAGAAAATTATTTCCATTAATGATTGCAGTGCCGCTTCTGTTCTCTGCATGCGGAGGACAGGGCAATTCAGGGGGAGCGTCGCCGAAGCCGGAAGGTGCAGGTGAATCCAAACCGGAACAAACCCAAACGGTTAAAGTCGGAATTGCTCAGCTGGTAGAGCACCCGTCTCTGGATGCGATTCGCGAGGGCTTCCTGGCCGCACTGAAGGATAATGGGTACGAAGACGGCAAGAACATGGAGCTGGATTATCAGAATGCCCAGAATGAACCGCCTAACAACTTGTCTATTGCGCAAAAAATGGCTGGCGACAAGAAAGACCTGATTCTGTCCATTGCTACTTCTACCTCGCAGGCCATCGTCCAGCAGGTTAAAGACACTCCGGTGCTGTTCGCGGGAGTTTCCGATCCGCTCGGAGCCAAGCTGATATCCAATATGGACAAGCCTGGCGGCAATGTTAGCGGATCTGCCGATTACAATCCGGAAGCCATTGTCAAGCTGATGGATTTTATCGCCGCGGAGTTTCCCGATGTGAAGACGGTCGGATCGGTCGTTAACGAAGGAGAGCCGAATTCTGTAGTTATGATCGACAAGGCGGAGGAAGCGTTGAAGAAGCATGATATTAAATTGATTCGGAGAGCCGCCACGAACACTTCTGAAGTGAAGCAGGCGGCGGAATCGCTCGTTGGAAATGCGGATGCCATCTTTATCGCACTGGACAACACCGTAGTCAGCGCGGCAGACGCGATCATCCAAGTAGCTAACGACAAGAAGATTCCTTTCTTCTCCAGCGACCGGGATACGGTGGAGAAAGGCGCGATCGCGACCTACGGCTTCAAATACTATGATCATGGCTACCAGGCCGGAGAGATGGCTGTCGAAATTTTGAAGAACGGCGCCAATCCCGGAGATATGAAGGTAACTCTCCCGGATAAGCTCGACCTGATTATTAATGTAGAAGCCGCCAAAAATCAAGGAGTGGAAATTACCGACTCCATGAGAAACAAGGTTCAGGATAAAAACAACATTTTGAATGATTCGAAATAAAGCATGACAGGGAGCGGCTGATCCTATATGGTCCCCGCTCCTTATTCTGTTGGCAGGAGGGTTTACATCGTGATTGAAAGGCTGCTATCGGCTGGTTTGGGCTCTATCGAGCTCGGTTTGCTATATGCACTGATGGCTCTTGGTGTTTATATTACGTTTAGAATATTGAATTTCCCCGATTTGACGGTGGACGGCAGTTTTACAACAGGGGGCGGCATCGCCGCAATTATGATTACTAGCGGATATTCCCCCCTGCTGGCTACCGTTTGCGCTTTTGCCGGCGGAATGCTGGCCGGAGCGTGCACGGGTCTGCTGAATACCAAAGGGAAAATTAACGGCCTGCTTTCCGGAATATTAATGATGATAGCCTTATACTCCATTAATTTAAGAATAATGGGCAAGCCGAATATTTCTTTGTTGGGTGAGAAGACCGTGTTCAGCAATCTCGGCAACCTCATCCCGTTTCTAAGCCAAACCTGGAATATTATTATCGTGCTGGTCGTCATTGTTCTTATCGTCAAGCTGCTGCTGGATTGGTTTCTTTACACCGATTTCGGATTGGCTTTAAGGGCAACGGGAGATAACTCGCGTATGATCCGCAGCTTCGGGGCCAATACGGATACGACTACGATTGTCGGAGTCAGCTTATCGAACGGATTAGTGGCCTTATCGGGGGCATTGGTTGCGCAGCAATCCGGATTTGCGGATACGACGATGGGAATAGGGATGATCGTTATCGGGCTCGCTTCCGTCATCATCGGGGAGACGCTGTTTGGCGCCAGAAGGGTTATCATAGCGACATTGGCGGCGGTTCTTGGCTCGATCGTTTACCGCTTCGTCTATGCGCTCGGTCTGCAAATGAGCTGGTTGAAGGCGTCCGATTTAAAACTGCTGACGGCGCTTATTGTTATCTTGGCATTAACTCTGCCTATGATTAGAAATTCTTTCAAGGCCAAATCGCTGGCACGCAAAAGAATTATGCAGCTGGAGAAGGACGGCGCCGGGCGGACAGTAAGCGGAGGTGGACGATAATGCTGAGAGTGGAACAGGTATCGAAACTGTTTAACCCTGGAACCCCTGATGAGAAGGCGGCTCTTTCCCAAATTAATCTTCACTTGAATCCGGGGGATTTCGTAACGATTATCGGAAGCAACGGCGCGGGAAAGTCTACATTGATGAATATGATCTCGGGAGTACTCCTGCCGGACACGGGCAGGATACAAATTGGCGGCCGGTCGGTCGAAATGCTGCCGGAGCATCGCAGAAGCCGATGGATCGGCAGAGTTTTCCAGGACCCGATGGCGGGAACTGCCCCGCATATGAGCATTCAAGAAAATTTGGCGATGGCTTATGCCCGGAATAAAGGCCGCGGGCTCAGCCTGGGTGTAAATTCCAAGAAGAAGGCCCTGTTCCGGGAGCAGCTTCAGCGGCTGGGGATCGGGCTGGAAAATCGGTTAACCGCCAAAGTCGGTCTGTTGTCCGGGGGAGAAAGGCAGGCGCTCAGCTTGCTTATGTCGACCTTTACCAAGCCGGATATTTTGCTATTGGATGAGCATACGGCCGCATTGGATCCTTCCCGTGCCGAGCTGATTACACGATTGACCAAGGAAATCGTAGAAGAATCCAAGTTAACGACATTGATGGTTACCCATAACATGGAGCAGGCGATTCGACTGGGCAATCGGTTGATTATGATGGATAAGGGAAGAATTATTCTCGATGTACCCGCCGAAGAGAAGAAAAATTTGACGGTGGAAAGATTGCTGCAGGAATTTGAAAGAATACGCGGAGTTAAGCTGGCGGACGATCGGGTGGTTCTCGGGTAAATCATTATTCAAAGAGACCATGTCTCCGTGACCGGCTAGTTTCGGCAGCGGTTAATCCCGCTATTTCGGGGCCGGCCCACAAGGTTATAAGGACGGTCCGGCTCCAAATTATAAGCAAAGAAGCCTCCAATACCGCCAAAGGTGGGGATAGAGGCTTTTTCCTACCTGATTCCGAATATCTCCGAACAGCTTCAGTTCTTCTCCGCCGGAGCATAGGGACCATAGTCAAGAGTCTCAAAATGTTCCTTCAAAAAACTGGTCGGCCCACCTTATCCCAGCCTTGCTTGTTAATCTGAAGAAGTCCCATTCTTCCTCACGTAACGGCATTGTAATCTCCTCCTAGGAATTTTTCAGAGCAATATAGATATCTACTTGTGCGTTGGCGGGATCTTGGCATCTGGCGTCGTAATATTCAAAGTCGCCGGTGAAAGAACGCAGTGAATGTGTACGATCCCACTCCCATATTTCCTGCCACAGCCGGGGGACAACCTGCGAGATATCTCCTCTTTCCGTTGTGAATACCGCATATTTCGAAGCGGGTATAGTACACGCGGTCATTCCTTCGGGAACAGGATCGGTAGAGCTCGCTTGGCAGCCTAACAATATGGAGTACATTCCGGATGCTCCGTTCTCGTAGTCTGTATAGACTCCATAAGTGACGCCGGGGTTCAATGAATTAGGGATTCGGTTCATTACCTGTTCTTCATAAAATTGCTGCCATAAGCCCGGAATCAAGGCCTCGTTGGAGGCTTCACGCTGATTGCTGGTGCGCACGGATATTCCGATGAACCGGAGCTCCTCTTTCGATATCATTCTGGGAGTTGCCATAGACGATGTCTCCTTCATATGAAAATAGTTGTTATTCTTCTACCGTATAGTTGTCTATAAGTATCTGCATACTTTCATCGACAAACTGTACGTCCTTGGCAGGACGCCGATAGCCGATTCTTCTTGTAGAATAACAAACAAGTGTTCCTGTGTAAAGTGATTTGTCGGCGGTTTGCAAGGGGATAAGGCGGGGGAAGGTGCGATAAGTTTAGCCGTTATAGACAAAAAGGGACGTCCGCGGCAATTTTCAACAGCGGACATCCCTATGTACGTTTAACTTGAAGTCTATTTCATCAAACCGTGATGGGTACTCTTACTATCGTTTGTTCCCGTTTTGCGATTGGGCCGGACGAACTTGTACCTTGAACTGGGCGGATTCCGATTCATATTTCACGGTAATATGTCCGGTTCCCGGTTTAACGGTACGAATCAGGCCTTCCGGGGTCAGTTCGACCGAACCCGGGCCTTTCTTGACGGTGTAGGACGCTAGTTCCGTCACATCCTCACGGGTTCCGTCAGCATAGACGGCGGTTACATGAAGCTGATATTCCTCGCCGACTATCAATGCGCGCTCCGGAGAGGCGATCTCTATGGATACCAACTCCTTCACTGAATTCTGGACAAGCACGGTTCGAGTCACACTCTTATCCCCATAAGAAGCCGTGATTTCGGCAGTGCCGGGCCGCAAAGCCTGAATTTGCCCATTCTCAATCGCGACTATTCCATCGGGCGATGCCGTCAGTCGAGCGTGTTCCGTCACATCTGCCGAAGCTCCGAACAGATCGACAGTCACGCCGAGGGAATGCTTCTCCCCAACGGCAAGCTGTTCGGGGACCGTCAAGGTTAATCCGGTGACCGTTTCGATTTTCGGCAGCTTCTTCAACCGGGTGGCCTGTACGAAATACAAGTTATCCTCCGAGTCCAGTGCAATCATGGGACTGTCGATCCCAAGCCGCTTATGCATCAGAGTATGCGGATCGACAACCGTTAAACGGCCGGCTATATTGGTATATAAAAATCCGTCTTGTCCCCAGCGAATATAAACCGGGCGCCACATACCGTAATTATCAATCTCCGGATAAATGTTCTTATGCTTGACGATTTCCAAAGTGTCAGGATCGAGAGCGAACAGAACTCCGTTAGCCGCTCCCCAGATCAAACCGTCCTCGGGACCGACCGTCAGCCCGCTGATCATCGGTACTCTGTTTAACCCGTCCAGCTTCAGATCGAACTCCGTCAGCTTCTGCTTGCCTTCCACATCCCATACGAACAGCTTGGCCCGGGAAGCGATCGGGTCATCCCCCAGCCCGCCATTAATGGTGGTGGAACCATATATTTTTCCATCCTTATAAGCAAGGCCCGCAATACTCTGATTCTCTACGACATGGCGATAGGATTCAACAACGGGTTGGCCTGCTTGGCGGGAAGCCTCCGGATCATAGATCGTCAGGGAGCCTCCGTGCTGGCCGTACAATGGAATGGTGCCGACGAACAATTTGCCGCCTCCGCTGGTGACGATAAACGGCCGATCCTGTTCATCAGGGATATAGAACACGGATTTCGGTCCTGTGGTGGAGGACAAGGGCTGTGTAGTATCCCATGCGGCTATATCCGCTTTCGGATACAACCCGAAATACATCGTGTCGCCCAATGCTCCCATGCCTTCGGCCTGGCCGAGAGGGAAGTGGACGAACGTATCGGTTGCCGGGTCATACTGTGCCCCGATTGTCCCCATATAGCTGCTGATATAGAGCTTGCCGTCGGGACCGGTTTCCAAGCTCTGCAAATTGTTGGCCTGACCTTCCGCGAGAGTGCGGATAACGCCTTTTTTCCCGCTATCGGGATCAAGCAGAAGCACTTTACCGTCATAAGAAATAGTAACCATGGCCGTATCCGGGAAATCCGGCTGGTTGGCCACCTTCAGCCAAGCGCTGCTGCGAATGGAGTTATCGAACGGAATCGATTTCTTCTCGGTCAGAGTCTCGACATCGATCTCATAGAGGTGGCCGTCTTTCTTGGACGTATAGACCTTCCCGTTATGCTCCGGCGTAACTGCCAGCAGCCCGCGAACATTTGTAATAATCGTATCCTTCCATTCTTCTTTATCCAAATCGTACACCAGCATGGCAAAAGGGCCGTTGAAGAACGCAAACAGGTAGTGGTCGACGACAGTCATTCCGTAGGTCGTCCCCATCGCATTGTATTTGCCGCCATATTCCGGTCGGCTTGCCGGCTCGGGCAGCTGGAGCTGGGTCTTCTCTCCGGTAGCCGGGTTAATCTTCCATACCCGTCCATTGATGCTTCCGGTTCCGGCATAGACGTGGCCTTGGTAATAAGCGATCGAGCGAACATAATCCTCGGGCTTGCCATCATCGCCGGGAGTCGTACCGTCATCAACGCGTCCGCCAAGCAAATCCGTTATTTCCAGCGTATTCGCATCGATCCGGAACACTCTTCCGCCTATCGACTTGGAATAGATTCCTCCATAGACGTTGCCATTCTCATCGGAGGTCAGCGCCCAGATGGACTCGGTGCCTTTGATCGGCACGCCCAGATCAGTAATCGTCCCGGTTGCCGGGGAATACATGAACATCTTGGCAGAAGCTCCGATGAAGACGCGGCCATCCGGAGTGACGACGTGGCTCCAGGAGCTGGAGGTTCCGGGCAGCGGGAAGGAGCGGAGCAGCTGCTGATTGTCGATGTCAATGACGTTGAAAATAGCCGGGGCACCGCCTGAAGCGCTGCCTGACACCGTTGTATAAATGACATTGGCTCCCTCTTCTTTGCCAAATGCCACATCAACAGTCTGCACGGTTTGGATCGGAGAGCCCAGATCGATAGGCTGCAGCTGCTGCTCTGCGGCCTCTGCTCTGGAAGCTCCTCCTGCGAACAAGCTGCCCGCGATCAGGCAGCCGCTGAGCATGGCCAGAATGGTTTTGCGAGGCTTCCACATGAATAATCATCTCCCTTGATATGATCGTTTGAAATCGTATTCATTAAGCGGTTGCAAAATAGAAAACTCATTCTCCTTTCTTCGAAATCCTCCCTAAATTACCATAGTTTATCCGTTTCGTATTTGTCCCCAGCCATTTACTTTCGTATCCAAAGTTGCTGTGCCGCGAGCATCTTCCTTCTTAGCTCTCCCTTCACTTGTTTTAAAGTGCCATTATAGTTCTCAACGGAAGGCAGGAATTCCCAATGCTCGGGCTGCCCGGATGAAGCAGGACAGGGAAAGGAGCTTGAGCAAGGGGCCGATTGGAAGCGGCGCTTTAAATGGCCGGTTTTCCGCAATTCTTAACGGATAGGCCTATGAATTCGGACAAAAGTCCACGGGCGGCGGGGGAAGATCAGACCAGCAAGAAGTGCGGGAGAAGCCTTCTTAGGAACGGTGCAATAGGAGAAAAATAAACCAAAAATAAACTAAATTTGGACAATTATTCAAGTTTAATGGATTATTTTTCAAACAACCTGACATTGTATGCGTTATCATAAATTAGCATCTTCGGTTAATCACTAAACTAAAAGGAGGTCATCCCATGCGTAAAATTGCCATGCTGTTAAGCGCTGCGGTTATTGTTTCGGCAGCAGCGTGTTCGTCGGGAGGCGTCAAAGAGCCGGGTGAGGGAGGAGAGGGCGATGCCGGAACGGGCGGTAAGGACAAGAAGGTGGAACTCAGCTTCTGGTACGGCTGGACTGGCCCTGAGGGCGAAGCACTTGAACAATTGATCAAAGAATTCAACGAGACTCATGACCATATTCAAGTGAAAGGGCTAAGCCAGAGCGATTATCAGAAGCAGTTGACCGCCATTACCGGAGGCAACCCGCCTGATATCGCTTCCCAATTCGGGCAGAATGTGACGTCCTGGGGAGTCAAGGGGGCGATGCAGCCGCTGGATGAATATATCAAGCGGGATCAGGTTGATTTGAATGACTTTGTGCCGTCCGCGCTTTCCACTGCGCAGTATGAAGGTGTAACTTACGCATTGCCTATCGCCATGCATGTGTCGATGCTGTTCTACAATAAAGACTTGCTGAAGGAGGCCGGCCTGGAAGGTCCTCCCGAGACGATCAGCGATCTGAAATTATATATCGACAAGCTGAGTGTCGTTAAAGAGGATGGCCGCTTGGAGCGGCTCGGCTTATGGCCGGGAACGGACGCCTATACGTTCACTCAAGTATTCGGAGGCAAATTCTGGGACCCGGACAAGAAAGAAGTCACCCCCGAGGATCCGGGCTTCAAGCAGGCGGTTCAGCTTTCCAAAGAGCTGTGGGATAAATTCGGAAGCGAAAATCTGGACCGGTTCTCTGCTTCACTGGGCAAATACCAATCGGCCCAAAATCCGTTGTTCGCCGGCAAGTATGCGATGGCCATTGACGGAGAGTGGCTTCCGACCTTCATCAAGCAGTTTGCTCCGAATCTGAACTATGGTATTGCCCCGATTCCTTATGATGAATCCAAGCCGGAGCGGAAGAATGCAGGCAACATTAACACTAGCGTGTTTTATATTCCCAAGGGAGCCAAGCATCCCGAAGAATCATGGCAGTTCTTGAAATGGCTGACGGAGAAGGAGCAGATGGTCAAATTTACGGCGGCCATCGGCAATTTGCCGACCCGGGTCTCGGCGCTGGATGATCCGGCCTATAACGATGTGCCCGGCTTCAAGGAATTTACCGAGTACGCCAAAAGTCCGAATATGGGCTCCTTCCCGTCCCTTCCGTTCATGAATGAATACATGGACGAAATATCCAAGAGATTTAACGATATTCTTAGAGGAAAGGTTGAGCTCGACGAAGGGCTGAAGCAGATCAAGGAGAAGATCCAGCCGCTGGTTCAGCCCTAGGCTGCGATTGATCAGGTTGGCACGGTCGATACATGCAAAATAACGCTGCGCCGCGAAGGGGACTGTACGCGGTACAGAAGCGGGGAAAGAATGAGAAGAAAGGAGACCGATCATGAGAAGCATATCACCGGGCACGGCCAGCGGAGCGAGGCGGAGTACCCGCAAGGAGAGGCGTATGTTCTGGACCGGATTGGCTTTCGCTCTGCCGTGGATCATCGGCTTCCTTGCCTTTACCGTCTATCCGTTCTTCGGATCATTGTACTTCAGCTTTACGAGCTATGACCTGTTCAATCCTCCGCAGTGGATAGGTCTGGACAATTATAAGGAAATATTGCAGGATTCCAGCTTCTATAAATCCTTGCAGAACACCTTCTATATGGCGTTCATCGCCATGCCGATAGGGCTGATCAGCAGTCTGCTTATCGCCCAACTGCTCAATGTGAAGGTGCGCGGGATCGCTTTATACCGGACGGTGTATTACTTGCCGGCAGTGATTCCTGTAGTTGCCAATGCCATTCTGTGGACCTGGCTGCTTAACCCCGACTACGGAATCATCAATTCCGTTCTGCGGGCCCTGGGTTTGCCTGATCCGGCCTGGCTCTTGGATCCTGCCTTCACCAAGCCCTCGCTTATTCTGATGGGACTGTGGGGCTCCGGCGCAGGATCGCTTATTTTCCTGGCCGCTCTGCAGGGGATTCCCCAGCAGTTTTACGAAGCGGCTTCGATCGACGGCGCCAACATGTGGCATCGATTTCGACACATTACGCTGCCGGGGCTGTCTCCCATCATCTTGTTCCAGCTCATTATGGGATTGATCGGCGCATTCCAAATCTTTACCGAATCGTTCATTCTGACCGGGGGCAACACGGGGAGCCTGGGTGGCCCCGATCAATCCTTACTGTTCTATTCGGTGTATTTGTACCAGACGGCGTTTATGTATTTGAAGATGGGGTACGCCTCCGCGCTGGCCTGGATTCTGTTCGTCATCGTCGTTCTGATTACGATGGTGCTGCTCAAAACATCCGCCCGTTGGGTGTATTACGGAGGGGAATAGATTATGGACGCACGATCTTCCGGAGCAGGAGCCGGCCGCTCCGCTCCTCCTGAATTAAGCAGATCTCCGCAGACCGGTTCCTCCCGGAAGGCCGGGCTGCTGCGCAGTCCCGTCATACCGCATGTTCTGCTTGCCTTGCTTGGAGCCGTCTTTCTGTTTCCTTTCCTTTGGCTATTCCTGACATCGCTGAAAACCCCGGAGGAAATTTTCAAAATCCCGCCTTCCTTCTTCCCGCAGGAATGGCATTGGAGCAATTATATAGGGGCTATTGAAGCGATCCCTTTCTTTCGCTACATGGGGAATACTCTGCTGCTGTGCGCCATCAATATCGTGGGCCAATTATTCTCGGCTCCGCTTGTGGCCTATTCGATCTCGAAAATTCCATGGAAGGGCCGGGGCATCATTTTCTCGCTGGTCGTTGCCACAATGATTCTGCCGGCTCAGGTCCAATTGATTCCGGTATACATCATCTTTGCGAAGCTGGGGTGGATCAATACGTTCCTGCCGCTGACGATCGGCAGCTTCTTCGGAGCCCCGTTCTACATTTTTCTGCTGCGGCAGTTCATGATGGGAATTCCCCGCGAGCTATCCGAAGCGGCGAAGATGGATGGTGCCTCGGAGCTGCGCATCTACATCCAGATTATTATGCCGATGCTTAAGCCTCCGCTGATGACGATCGTGCTGTTTACATTCGTGGGCACCTACACCGATTTCATGGGGCCGCTCATCTATTTGAACGATAATGCCAAATGGACCATTACAGTGGGTCTGCAGGGATTCCTTCAGGATCACGGGGCTCAATGGGAGCTGCTTATGGCGGCATCCGCCATTTTCACCGTGCCCATGGTGCTCTTGTACTTCTTCGGCCAGAAATATTTCATGAAAGCCGGTTCGGCGCTGACCGGTTTCAAGTAACCAACCAGACCCGTTCCGTGACCCCATGCGGATGACCTCGGCATCGCATTCGGGCGGAAGCAGGGACGCATACAGACTATTCGAACAAACCCCGGGGTGACCGGGGTTTGTTCGGCATAAGGGAGGACCGGCATGTGAAAGGGAATAAAGTAACTTATCTTGATGGAGTTCGCGGAGCTGCCGCTCTGGCCGTCGTTATCGCCCATTATTTGCAGGTGTTCGTCCCGGCCGTGTTCGAGAACCGGCCCGAGCTTTCCCACTTCGCATGGGACCGGATCGTGCCCAAGACCCCTCTCAATGTGCTGTTTAACGGTAACTTCGCGGTTTGTCTGTTTTTCGTTCTGAGCGGATATGTGCTCAGCTATAAATTTTTTCGCATGAAGGATAGACGAATAGTAATGGCCGGTTTCGTTAAGCGGTACTTCCGGTTGGCCGTGCCCGCCTTCGTTTCGGTTCTGTTGGCCTATCTGGTCATGGTGAACGGCTGGGGATATTACGACAAAGTTCGCAATCTGACGATGGCCACAATGCCGGATCCGTATATGGTAATACCGGGTATTCCCGAGCTGCTTAAGCAGGGCCTGTATCATACGTTCTTTACCTACGGCATGGCGTATAATCCTGTGCTGTGGACGATGACTTATGAGCTGTTCGGTTCCTTCATCATCTTCGGGATGCTGCTTATCGCAGGAACCTTCCGCTTCCGCTACCTGCTCTATATCGCAGGAATCCTGTGGTTTCACGATTCCTACTATTTAGGCTTCTGGCTCGGATTGCTGCTTAGCGACCTGGCGAACTCCCGGAGCGGAAGCCGGATTCGTATCCATTCCAAGGTCCTATTGGCGTGCCTGACCGCAGCCGGCATTTATTTAGGATCATATCCTTATGTCGATCCCGCCGGAACGGTCTACGGCTGGCTTCCTATCGGCGGCGGATTATTGACTAATGCGATTGCATATCGTACCATCGGCGCCTTCCTCCTATTGGCCGTCATGCTGAGCAGCCGGTTGGGACAGAAGATGTTCGCCAGCAGGCCGCTGGAATATTTGGGGCGCGTATCCTTCTCGTTATATTTGGTTCATTTTGCGGTGTTGTGCAGCTTTTCCAGCCTGCTGTTCCTGCACTTATCGGACCGGCTGGCTTACGGGTGGAATGTTCTACTTACCACTGCAGTCTCCATGCCGCTCATTTTTATTCTTGCCCATCTGATGTACATCGGCGTAGACGGTCCTATCGTCCGGCTGCTGTCCCGAATAAATTTTCGTCCGAGCCGTCCGCAAGTTTCCGGGGCCCGGCAAGCTGGTTCGAAGTCATTTCGCCAGTCCTAGGATATTTGGCTCTTCCGCAGGCCTGCCGCTTGTGCCAGCCTTGTAGTTGTTCCCCTACAAAAATCATCGAGTGGGTGATGAACTTGAACTATGTATGGGCTAATAAGAAGCATGACGAACTATCGAAGCAGGGAGTGATCTTCTTTCATTCCAAGATCGAGTTTCTGGAGAACCATCCGTGCAAGCTGTATAAAATCGATGAAAAATTCGGCAACATTTACGACCATACCCACGATTATTTTCAGATTTGGTATGTGCTGAAGGGTGAATTTCTCCATTCCGTCAATCGTAAAAAGTACAAAATGGTTCAAGGCAACTTATTTGTCATCCCTCCTTTCGCGGTTCACCGGGTAGAGATCGTTCCCGGGAAGCAGATGCAGATCATCGGATGCGAATTTCTTCCTCACTTTATTAACGATCGGTTCGGACAGTTTCCTTTTTCCAAAGATTTTTTTGACTTTGCGTACTTGGAGCATTTTCTGGTCGATGAGAACGAAATCATTCCGAAGGTGGCTTTAACCGGGAGCAACGATCTGGAAGTGAAAAAGCTGCTGGAGGAAATGTACGAGGAGTATACTACGCAGAAGCCTTATTTTGAGCTGCTGCTCAAAGGGAATTTGCTCAAGCTTCTCTCGCTTATTATAAGGGAATATACGAAGGAATCGATGCCGGGCATGGACGTCAAGCTGCATAAATACCGCCATGTCATCGCCAAAGCCGTGGAATATATTCATAATCACTACCAGGAGGAAATCCGGCTGGAGCAAATTTGCAAGCTGGCGATGCTTTCCAAGACGTATTTCTGTTATCTGTTTAAATATTTCACGGGCAAAACGTTTAACGAATACTTAATTGATCTTCGTGTACGCAAATCAACCGAGCTTCTTTTGCTATCCGACCTGTCCATTACCGATGTCTGCTTCTGGGTCGGATTTAACGATCCGACGTATTTCTCCCGGATTTTCAAGAAGCATACGGGAGTGTCGCCTTCCTATTATAAAAAGAATGCTATGAAGGAGTAGCTTTAGCAAGCTCTTACGATGTAGTGTAAACCGGGTGGGGCTTTGAATCAGACGGTCATAGCCGGTTCTTATTTCAAGAATAGAGGCAGCGTTATTTTGCGGGAAATGTGCTCCCTTTATTGGCAAAGAAGATGATCGGGCTCTCGGTACAAGTCATGATACATAGATAGTTGAACAATGAGATTCCTCTTTCTGGCATGCCCCGCTTCTGGTATAGTCAATGTTGAGGAGATGACAAGACTATGAACGAAATCATTATCCGCCCTCTTGGCAGCGGCGAAGAGCCGCCTATGGAATTGCTGCTGCTGGCCGACCCGTCGCGGGATATCGTGGAAGGATACCTTGGAAGAGGGAAGTGCTATGTGGCCGAGGAGGATGGTGCGGTCATCGGGGTTTATGTGCTGATCCCCACCCGGCCGGAAATGGTGGAGCTGGTTAATGTCGCGGTGGAGGAGAGCAGGCATGGGCGTGGGATAGGCAAGCAATTGGTGCTTCATGCCGTCCGAACCGCAAGAGAGGAAGGAGCATGGACCATCGAGGTAGGGACCGGCAATTCAAGTGTGGCTCAATTGGCGCTCTATCAGAAATGCGGCTTCCGGATTACAGGAGTAGACCGGGATTTTTTCATCCGGCATTACCCGATGGAGATAGTGGAGAACGGCATTCCGTGCCGGGATATGATTCGCTTGTCCCAAGACTTGCATAATAATGCGGAATAAGTTGAATGAGCGGGTCGATATGTCTGCAGTAAGCAGTGGGCCGCTGTTTTGACAGATAGCCGGAGGCTGTCGATTCATAGTGGGAAAGGCGTTCAACAGGATGTTGACTAGTGAAAAGTCCAAGAGCGAAAACGTAACGGATCTGGGAGACCTTATTTCGTCAAAATAGATGTGTTTTTCAGACTAACGGAAACAGTTGCGCTTATTGCTTAGAATTCTCCTACTTGTGCGGGCATTTCTTGGGAATAAGGTCATCTGGTTCCGTTAAAATGACCGAAAGGCCCTTTTGGAGCGATTAAGGTCTTTGGGGTCCGTTAAAACCAAACCGTGCAGGATTTTCGCATGATCTTTGGTAGTATTCCATTAATCGACAGTCTCAGCCGCTCGGTTATCCTCGTTCACCGGCACAAGTCAAAAGCAGACCGTCCCTGCGGGAAACAGTCTGCTTTTTTTGACGAGCACCCTGCTGCATCAAAGCTCTGGCCTGACGAAAAGCGGATCAGGGGGGCTCGCTTATCTTACTTGTTAACATATTTACTTTTTATTGAATGATACATCGTCGCTAAAAAAGTCATTATCATTGGTACTGCGATGACAACCGATATGAAAAACACTACACGAAATACATTGCTAAGCGTACCGGATGCAATCTCTTGTATAATGTAACTTCCCACCATAGCACACGAGGAAATGGCTGCAGCCGGACCGACCGATTTTTGAAGACGCTCGATCTTTCCAACCTTCGATTCCTTATCCGTATAAATCGGCTTCGTGCCCGGTAAAGCTTTAAATAAATGCATGTCATAATGGGAAAATATATGCGTCCACCCGGCAGTCTCGAATAACTCGATATATTCGTCTAACTCTTCTTCTTTCAATTCCCTTATATCGATGCTAAATATGACGTCCTCCGGGTTCCCTTTTTCAAATTCGTATCCCATCTTTTTAAATCTCTTCACAATCCATCCATTTGCTGCTTCTTTGCGCAGCATTTCAAGGTCCTTCTTTTCTGAAAACGCAATTCCGTTCGATATAACATGTTTTGTTTCCCTCATTTACTTATCCTCCTTTAATTCTTGTTCCGCAAATTCCACCATCTTCTTACGTCTTTCAATATCCTGCATTAATACGTTTCTTCCTTTGCTTGTCAGTACATATATCTTCCTTCGTGAATCTGAATCGTCATAAAGCTCAATATAGGACTCCTTCATTAATTTCTTTATAATCGTATATAACGAAGCAGGACCAACCACAACTTGACCTTCAGTAATTTCCTCGATTAAGTTCATTACCGCATAACCATGCCTAGGCTGGATAAACCCCGCCATGATATAAAAAACCGAATCCGTTAATTGATCTAATGACTTCATGTAATTCCCTCACTTTATATCATTAAGTGATATATCCTAAAAACAATATATCACTTAATGATATAAAAAACAAGAAAAAAATGAACAAAGCAAAAGTTTGTTCATTTTTTTAGGCTCAAAACCATAATCAGTGCTTGAAAGAAATCCGTGGCTCCATAATAACTATACGGGCAAAGGAATGGGGTAAACATATTGGTTTTGATGCTGGGCCATCCGATCAGGCACTGCTCTTTATGAAGCAGGATGTGTCGGGGTAACATTTCACTCCAACGTGTGCGGCGGAGTATGGGGTAAACAAAATGCATTTTGTTACGAAACCTGGAAACGTTATTCGGGCAAAACGGCTCTTTTCCATTTTCTTACGAAACTCCATATCGCTATTGACCAAAAAAGAAGGCTATGGAGCAGGATTTCGCCCAAATAACGATTGTAAGATTCGTTATATTTGAAACGGCATCATTTTTAAATCAATAACGTTACCCAGATTCGTTAGCGAGATTGAAACCGGACGGGAGCCGGGCAGATGACCAGTTAGTTATTCCGCAGGTAGAAAATCAAGCACTGATTTTGAGATTGAGCCCTTTTTTATAGTTTCATTGTTCCATTTATCAAGGGAAGGACGATTAACAATGGCGATCAGCTCTATCTTCTTTTGCAACTTGGCTACGATTTAAGCAGCTCTTCCAGAGAGACAGGGAACAACGGCTTGACCAGTTCATATACCGCTTTGGCATATTCCTGAATTTCATATTGCGAGTCGTGGGCCAGCCGCTGGTTTAGAAAATGACTGACTGATTGCAGCGAAGCCGTCCAGTAATAAGCCGTATACATGCCGTATGCGGAAGGAATGAGCAGACGCGCTTGTTCGGCGGCGATCCCATTCTCCAACGCCCATTCGTAATCCTTGATTCCTTGCTCAATCTGGCGAAGCAGACGTTCCGTCGCTTCTCTGCCGATGGATTCGTCTACCGGTTCCCCGCTCCCCTGCTTGGAATGCTCCGGCTTGCTTCTCCACTCGTGCGGCTGGGGGATGTAGTTCTCTACATCAATCGTTATGTAACGCCGGGAGGCTTCGTTCCACGCGTCCATCGTATGGTCGCTGCCAACGACATATTTCCAGTGCTGTCTCGCTACCATCAGCGGGGCATAAAATTCCAACTGAACGGTCGCATGGCGGAAAGGCGACATATGTCCCTCGCGCGCCAGAAACTTAATCAGCTTGATATCTTTATCGGTTAGTTGTTTAGACTCCTTGGCATAGGAGACTCTGGCGCTGTTCACAACAGCCAGATCTCCGCCCATATGATCGACCAGGCGGACATACCCGCGGTCCAGTACATTGATTTTCATATATAGCACTCCTCTATATAAACTGATCGACTACCGGCACCAGGCAATGCGTTCTTGGCAGAACTACTTGGGCTCTACGTCAACGCTCGTCCGTGAAATGATTTCGCGACAGCCTGGTTTTTCTATTTAGACCCCCATGTCTCTGGCCGAGGCACCATCAGATGGTGAAAATGGATGAATTTTCAAGGTAAAATAGAGTTGAATTGCTTCAATAGTGTGAAATTTGAAAACTAAATGGATTTCATACAGTTAGATTTCTATATTCGGA
>NZ_VEGP01000052.1 GCF_007679495.1 Paenibacillus sp. 32O-W
CAGGCTAGCGTCTTTAGGCGCAGTTTGGCAACAAGGGGTTATACCCCAAGAGCAAACCACCCGTTTGACGGGTGGTTCTGATTGTTTCGCGGAAGTGGAGAAATTAAGGTTAAAGAAACGAGCCAGGATCAATAGAGTAATGTTTAGTATTACTTTATATTACAAAGGATGACTTTTCGGAGGTGGTTATTAAGATAAACCGTATACTGACAAGCTGCAGAAGCACCGATATAATGAAAATAACGTATAAAGGATGAGAAGATGGAGGGGCCAATTGAAAAGCTATCGGTTTCTATTATATTGGGCGTTGTTTTTGATCTGTTATATGGTTCTCACCAATGAGGTACAAGCGGCGGAACAAGAATCCGTAAGTTATTCCGAGCACAAGGTAATTTATGAAGGTAAATCCTTCACGATTCAATACATAGAAGTGGACTTAAAGGATCCTGGCATTAAAGTAACACCATTGCTTGCAGAGGGCGGAATAGGCCACGTGGAAGAGTTTGACCAAATGATTCGGCGAAGCGGTGCGATAGCTGCCGTTAACGGGACTTTTTTCAACGCATATGAACAGGACTCCGGCATCCGGTACCCGAACGGATTGATGATCGCGGATGGAAGGGCGATTCATTCCGGGATAAACCAGACTTTGGCTATAGGCCTGGATAAGAAGGCTGTTATTGAGCATTGGGAGATGTCACTGAAAGCTCATGTATTCCACGAGGGTCAGAATATTTATTCCTTCACTCCGTGGAGTGTTAACAAATACTTCGGAGCGGAAGCTCATGACCAGGTTAATTGGTACTCCCCCGAATTCGGTAAGCAGCATATTGACTATCCCGGCGGAAGCAAGATTGTGATTTGTGAAGGGAAAATTGTCGAAATTACGGAAGACGAGGCTCAGATTCCGGAGAATGGGGCTGTTCTTTTTATCGGTCATGCCAAAGGAAACATCGAATACTTATTGCCGCATCTCCAGGTCGGGGTTGACATTCAATTAGAGGCGGCTCTTCAGAGAAATACAAACGGTCAGAGCGGCAGCAGTGATTGGCTCTCTGCTATTGGAGTAGGTCCCAAGCTTATAACCGCTGGCCGAATAGATATCGATCCGGAACGCGATGGATTCAATGATCCGAAGATAACGAGCTTGGCGGCGGTCAGGAGTTTTGTAGGAATTAACCATGAAGGCAAGATGGTAATGGGGACAACATCGGCCGCAACCTTATCGCAAATGGGGCATATTTTACTGGATTTGGGCTTAGTTGAGGCGATGAATATGGATGGCGGAGCAAGCTCAGCCCTATATGTGAACGGCAAGTTCGTTCGTCCGTCAGGAAGGCCGTTAAGCAATGCCTGGATCGTTCAGAAGCTGGAGCAACCGCAGGTGCAAATTTTTGTAAACGGGCAATATGTTCATGATTATCGGGGATATATTAACGGAAATACGACAATGGCTCCATTCCGTGGAATATTTGAACGGTTGGAGGCGGATTTCGAATGGGATAATGAAACTCGGACGTTGACCGCTTGGAAGGATAATATCCAGCTCATTCTTAGGCCGGATGACCAAACAGCTTATGTCAATGGGGAATCCGTCACCCTCGATTCCGCCCCCGTCATTATAGACGGACATATTTATATCCCTTTAAGATTTGTTACTGAAGCATTGGGCGCTACTGTGGAATGGGATTCGGAGCTTTATCGGGCGTCGATCATCGTTCCTTAGAGCCTAATGGGCAATGCTGCCGACTCTTTATTAAAATCTGCCGTTCTTTTCCCGTGTCCAGCGGCGAATGTAGTAAGCGTCCTCCAAGTTCGGTGGAACATCGACGAAGGAATCTGCAGGAGGCTCCGGTCCTATTGAACGAATAATGGCCTGCTGCCCTTCTAAGCGAAGCGATAGGATCCTGTCCGGATTCAGGTTAGGGAGAAGTTCAGGGTCCATAGTTCCGCTCCAGACCGACCAAGGGAGGTCCTTCGTCCATCGGGCAGGGGTACCGTGGAAACAGAGCATACCCTCATCGATCCAAACGATTTCGTCGGCCGCATATTCCCATTCATTCAATTCGTGGGTGGACACGATTATAGCCTTTCGTTCGGATTCCCTCGCTAATTCGCTAATGATCTTCTTCCGTTCGTGTATATCCAGGTAATTCAACGCTTCATCCAATAGAAGGAACAAAGGGTCCCCGAGAAAAGCTTGCGCTATGCCAAGACGCTGATGCTGGCCTTGCGAAAGCTCCTTTATTTTTACATTTCTCAGGGGCTGGAACTGAAATCTCTCGATAACCGCTTCCACCTCCTCCCGGGAATCTAATCCTTTGAGCTCGGCTAAATAAGACAGGAGCTTGTAGGGTGTCATTTCTTCATACATTTGCAATCCGGTAGGCATATATCCGATGCAGCTTCGAATAAGGGGGAGAGCCTCTTTAACGGTATGGTTTAAATAACGAATTTCGCCTTCATTGGGGAAAAGCGCGGTCGCCAACAGCTTGAGCAGAGTGGTCTTACCCGCTCCATTCCGCCCAACGAGCAAAGTGATGCCCCGGGATAAATATAGATGGTCTATGTTCAACAGGAAGTCGGGATGGCGATATTTCACTTTGTTCAGTTCAATCATACCGGATTCCTCTCACGGGATGTCCAATCCAATTTGCGCGGCCGATAGGCCGAAAGGAAGCAAGCCAATCCGGCGATCAGAAATAGTCCATAATAGACTTTTAGCTGTCCCAGTTCGATCCACTGATGAATAAGCAGCCATTCCTGGCCGAAATGAAACAAGAGAAAGGCCGCGATGGAAATGGTGAACCCTGCAGCAATCCCTTTGCGATACGTAAGATACGCCATCAACCCTCCCATGAAGAGAACAACGGATAACCAGGACAACATGAAGGTCAGAAACGAAAAGGACTTAACCGTCCATAACAAAAAAAGTGTACCAAAGAGTCCCAGCACAATATTAATAGCGACGACGATCAGCAGCCGGCTCAATATTAACAGCGCCGGTGGGAAGGGATGGATGCTCTCGATCGTCCTCATTTCCTTATTCCAGGAACGGTAGCTGTAGGCCATTCCGACGAGAATAAACAAGGGAATGGCAGTTGAAAACAGATTTCGCGGGACGAAGGTGTAGTTAGCAATCATACCGCACGTCGTCAAAGTAATCATAATAAATACAACAACACTGACCGCCCAGAACGATTTATGATAGGCTTGAAGCTGGTTCCTGCACAATCGGATGAATGATGGCTTTTTGCGCGGGACGGCGGACAGTTGAAGGGCTTGATGCTCTTCCTTAAGTCGGTCAAATTCATTCTGCAGATTGGCAATCAGACGACGTGTATCCTCCGGCTTCGGGGAACTAACGATATATCTGGATAACGGCTCTGCCAGCTCATTCATCATCTCATCGATTTCTTTCAAATCCGTCTTATGCATACGTATTTTCCCCCTCCTTCTTATGGCGGATCTGCACACCTTCTTGGATTAAGCGTGAACGCAGCCTTTTCAATCCTTGATATAAATTGGTTTTGACGGTGGACAGCGGGATCTCCATAATTTCCGAGATTTCATGCAGCTTCAAATCCTGGTAGAACCTTAGGATAATAATTTCCTTCTGAAGCTCGCCTAATTCATGAAGTGACATTAGAATTTCTTTACGCGTTTCCTGTCTTTCGTAGATTTCGACGACGGAAGGCCCTTCATCCCGTCTGTCCGGCGTTTCAGCAATCTGCTGCTTTTCATTCTGAAATCCGAGGCTTTTCCAGTAATCGCGGCATAAATTCAGAGCGACACGATACAGCCAGGGGCGGATTTGCTCAGGCAGCCTTCCCTTCTTCAATTGCCGGATTAATCGCAGGAACGTCTCTTGAACAAAGTCTTCCGCTCTTTCCCGATTGTACAGATGCCGTTCCAAATAGCCGAGCAGGGGTCCATGATAGCGATGGATAAGCACCTCAAATGCCGCTTGATCCCCGTCGGCCATCCTTTCGACCAATTGTTCATCCGTCACCGGTTATCTCTCCTCTCCGGAGTATGGTTGCATTACCCGGTTCCACTCCTCCAGCCATTCTTGTTCGGTAATGACCGGAATATCCGCTTCTGAGGAATGGCTTTGAATAGATAGCCCCCGTTGATAAAAGGTATTTAACAGCGATTTAACCTGCGCTGTTTTTCCCTCGGCGATAGCCCGGTCGATCATGGCGTACAGATCTGTTCCCTGGTTTAGGGAAAGCAGCGGGTATACACCAGCCAAGCTTCCTTTGACTATCTGTTCATGGGTGAAATGCATCTCTTCACGTAAATAAAGATAATAGAAGGCATTGCGAATCAGGCCAACGATGGAGTGAGGTTGTTCCTCTTCCGGTTCGGAGTAATAATTCATATGTAAATCTCCGAACAGATAGGCATTTACCGTTTTCTCCAGCTGATACTTATCCAAATTGTGGGACGTCGTTTCAGACAGGATGAGGCTATGCCCGGTAACCTTAGCCATACCCCCAACGTAGCCTTGGTTAGCCAACGATAGATAAAAAATTTGATCAATCCCATTGGGCGGTTCATTCAACCAGGAGCGGTAATAGTTCAAATGCTTAGACAAGTCCCGAAGAAATCGTTCCGCCTCAAGCTTGTTGCTGGGCGTAGTAATGATTCGAACCGGCTCTTCGGGTACGGTTACTTCTATAAAGCTGCCCGAGAGGGCCGTCAGCCCGTCAGTTTCTGCCGATTCAAATTGTTGGTTTCCCGGCTTGCTTGACTCCGTTTCGGGAATAGTCCCATAGAGCCGATGATCAAATCCTTGAAAATGGACTTTAAAACGAGCTTTATACCCCAGCCCCGCTTCCGTATTCAAATAAAGCTTGTCCGTATCCATTCTACCTTTAAAATAACGAAATTGCTCTCCGGGCAAAGGGTACCACGCGGCGCTCTCCGGAAGAAATGCGTTCTTGCCCGAAAGAAAGACCGGGATGGCGGGACGTTCGGATAAAACCATCCATTCGTATAAAGGACCGTTATAAGATAACTCCAAGGTTTGAAACTCAAGATCCGGATCCGGGCGGACGGATTCCAGAATGAACCGGTCTCCATCCCGGACCCAGGCGACCGATTGATGATTCCACTGCACACGGGTGACTTCCAAATTACGGTTTAAGACGAATGGCAGGGAGGCCGTTTTCTCCTGATCATAATTAGGAATCGTTAAGACGGCATCGACTTGAATCCGGTGGTTGGATATACGGGATACCGACAGTTGGTATTCGCCTATTCTAAACTCGTCGGGCTTATTTTTCGAAACAAGCTGTTCATAAGAAGCTGCATCTTCCCTGGCCGCTTCATACTCTTTATAGCGGTCTATCCATAGTTTTCCGTATGGAATGAAGCATAGAATGACTAAGGCAGCAGCCCCCGCACATAGTCCCAACCACCATCTCCGGAGGCGAGAGGGCCGATGAAGAGTGAGATAAGCTGCAGCAGCGACCAGCAGTAAGAGCGTAACCGAAAGGGTGAAACCTCTGGCATACCACAGCTCGTCCGCAATGATGGAATGTCCCCATAGTTCGCTTTCCAGAAGGGAATCAACGAGAAATTGGTTTAGATGGAAAGTGGTAAGAGGGTACAGCTCATAACGATTAATGATGAATACGTCCAGGAAGAAGGTTCCGAACATCCAGGCACAAAACCCGATCAGATATGTAATTCTTCCCGGTATCCATGCACTCAGAAGCATAGCTAGTGCCAGTGTGACAGCATAGGACACTTCATATTGGAGAGCGAACAGCAGCGTGTAATCTATCACTGCAGAGACGGAAAGCTGACGAATCCATCCGTAATATATAAATACGATGGCCATAGCTGCAGTAAAAAGACTTAAATAAATTAAATAAACAGTATATTTCGCAGTAATCCGAGTCCAGATAGAAACCGGCAAGCTCCCCATCCATGAATATCCGGGCCGGTGGAAATCGGAGCGAATGGACCAAATTCCAAGCATGAATGCCACCCCGAGAGTCAATACATGCTTAACCTTGTGAAATTGGTAAGCGTAGGCGTACAGATTCTCGGAGGCGGGAGGTGCGATATGCGACAGTTCGAAGGCAAACCAAAAACCATAAAGCAGAGGCAGCAGAAACAGGATTGGTTTACTTAGCAATGCCTTGGTTTCAGACTTTACCTGTCTAACCCATTTGCTCAACTGGCCTCACCGCCGATCAAGGCCAGGTAACCGTCTTCCAGGGAAGGGGAGAGCGAGAGAGCATTAGCCGTAGGGGAATCGGAGGCAATAAGCTTGCATTGAATTCCTCCCGGTATGCGGCGGGAGTGAATAAGCTGGATTTCCGGATTCCCAACCAACCGGAGGAATTGCTCCTCCTTCACCTCTACTTGCCACACCTTGCCCTCGGCGCGGGCTTGCAGCTGCCGTTGGGACCCGACGAAGGCAAGAACCCCTTGCTTCATTACGGCAAGCCGCTGGCAGCTGCTTTCAATATCCGAAACAATATGTGTCGATAGGAGTACCGTTCGCTTAATGCTGAACTCCGATAACAAATGCCGAAAACGGATACGTTCCTCCGGGTCAAGACCGGCAGTGGGCTCGTCCACAATCAGAATTTCGGGTGAAGCGAGCAGCGCTTGGGCGATCCCCAGCCGCTGCTTCATGCCTCCGGAATAGGTTCTGACCTTATCCTTTGCCTTAGTCTGTAGATTGACTTTTTCCAGTATAGTGTCAATAGCAGACTTCCTTAGTCTGGGGTCGTTCATTCCCTTCATAACGCCGATATAATCGAGAAAATCATAACCCGTCATATGCGGATAAATTTCGATAAACTGCGGAAGATACCCGATTATTTGGCGGATCTCTTCGGCATCGGACAGGGGACGGCCGTTTATTCGAACCGTACCTGATGTAGGATTCAGCAAAGTGGCTAGAATCTGCATCAGAGTTGTTTTACCGGCTGCATTCGGTCCCAGCAGCCCGAACATTCCCGTTGGGATTGTTAAATTTAGGTTGCGAATCGCCCAAACGTCTTTTTTAAATTGTTTGGATAAATCTTCAATTTTGATCAACGTTCTCATCCTTTGCCGGACTATATGAATCGCATTCTAATCCTTCAACGATTGCCCTATGTAAAAAGTTTGAATTAGACTTAACCGAAACAAAGACCAACCGGCTTCGATTGGTCCTGTTAAGCTTAATGGTTATCCGTAGATTTGCGAGAGGAAGGCCTTCATTCGATCAGCCAGCAATGAGGGAGCTTCGATCATCCCCATATGTGCGGCACCGTCGAGCAGAAATGTCGAGATGTTGTCCCCTTCAACCGAGAAGGTTTTGTCCGGAAGGACAATCTGGTCTTCCGCTCCGGCCACCAACAGTACGGGCACTTCGGCCATTCTCAGCACCATTGTGCGGTCTGTTCGTTCCCTCATCCCCTGGAGGGAGCGGATGGCTCCGTCCGGATGCGTTGCTTGGCCTATTGCCGTCATGCTCTCGACCTCCCGGCTCATGCTCTCCAGATGGGCTTTGGCAAAAAGCTTCGGGATCAATTCCCCTGCAAATGCATTCATTCCCCGTTGCCGGATGGCTTCCATATTATCGGATCTCTTCCGCTTACCTTCTTCATTGTCAGGCAGCGCGGTAGAGTGAATCAGACCGCAGCCGGCCAGCTTATCCGGATGCTTCCCGGCAAAGGCGGCAGTTACATATCCGCCCATAGAATGCCCGAATAGAACGGCCTTCTCGATCTCAAGCTGCTCTAACAGTTCAGCAATGTCTTCCGCCATAGTTTCCATTAAGTACGGGCCTTCCGGAACGGAAGATTGCCCGTGCCCTCTTAAATCCGGAATGATGAGCCGGTAGCCGTTCTCTAATGCCGGCGCGATGAACTTCCAATACTGCGAGCTTCCGCAAAATCCATGCAGCAGGACTACGGCATGACCCTGTCCGCGATCTTCATAGGCCAGCTCCACCTTCTGCCCCAGAGTGCGTAATTGAGCTTTATGCATGGGTTTTCCCACCTTTCGATTTGTAATGGATAAAGAAAAACAGGCACATAACCAGGTCCGTAAAAATACTTTTCGTATAGTATAGCATGCCGCGGTGTATTACATGCAAAGGGGAGAAGCCGAAAGTAAAAATTTTACATTTTTATTTTAGAAAGCTCTATTTCCTGACACAAAATGAATTTATTCATTTAATTTTTTAAAATATAGAAACTTTTTCCAAAGTAATAAGTCTATATGGTTGTAATATTCATTACAGCATGGAAGGGCCAGATGAAACAGGCCCATAAAGATAAAGGAGCAGAGATGAAGACTAAATTAACCAAACAACCCGAGCGCCTCCCGGTAAACCTGGGAATATCGGAGCCCAATGAAATCATATATTGGACTGGCCTGGGATTTATTCTATTGTTCTTGTTCATCGCCCCGTTCCGCACCGGCTTATATAACGGCTATCTGATTCAATACGAAGTCAATGTTTATGGGTCGGCAGCTTGGACAGCCTTATTCTTCTTTCTCATTTCGCTTTATTGGATCTTTCGTTGGAGAATCAGCTCCGTGAGAGATGCCTTAATGTTATTAGCTTGGGGTTTGCCTTTATCCTACCTCTTATCCGGATTCGTGGCCGTATCTCCCTACAGCAATGGAAAGCAGATTTTGCTTCATGCCATGTATGCGATGTTATTCGGGCTGGCGGCTTATTTCGCTCGAAGCCAATCGGGGAACCGGATGCTCCAATTCGGAATTATGACTTCCGGTTATATGGTGGTCATTTATTGCATTCTAAACATGTTCGGAAACGCTTATTTTCGTGATGCTGTCATGGAAGACCAAGGCTTGAGGCTGACGGCTGTCTTTCAGTATGCCAATGCTTATGCGGCTGTGCTGATTGCCCTGCTTTTGGGCTGCTTGCATTTTATCATGTCCTCCCGCAGCCGGGTGATCGTTGCACTGAATGCATTAATGCTGGTTCCGTTGGCTCTCTCGTTCTCGCTAACTCTATCCCGCGGGGGAATTGTGGTGCTTCCGCTTATATTGCTGGCGCTGCTGCCTTTCCTCTCCGTTGTCCGGCAAATCTGTTTTTTTATATATTTGGGGATCGGCTTCACAGCCTCCTTCCTGATTACGGACCGGATCAAGAGCATATCACTCGAAATGCTCAAACGAATGAAAGCCTCTTATGAACAGAATGGTGCCGCCGATACGGTCAGCCTATTGGATCCTCTTTCCTGGAAAGGCTGGCTGACGCTCGTACCGGTATCGATTGGGGCGGCAGCCCTTATTGTCATCCTCCAGCTATACCTGGCGCCGTTGATGGAAAGAAAGCTTGCGCGGTTTGCCGGCTGGAAATGGTCTAATTGGATTGTTCCCGTTGGCCTCATAGCCTTAGGGGGAATCGGACTTCTGCTTATCACTCAGGGTTCAATGGTCGGGAATCTGCTCCCGCAAGCGCTGCACCAGAGGATCGCAAGCATTAACCTCCAACAGCACAGTGTACTCGAAAGATTAATGATGTTCGCCGACTCATTGAAAATATTCGCCGACCGGCCGGTTCTCGGCGGAGGCGGCGGGGTCTGGGAGGCGCTGTTCACCGCTTACCAGGGTGCTCCTTATCTTCCGAGGCAGGTTCATAGCTATTTCTTTGAATACCTTGTTGAAACCGGCTTGGTCGGGCTTATTTTCCTGGGAGGGTTACTCCTGCTGGTGTTTATTTTTTATATCAAAAATGTGTTCTTAAGCAAAACAACAGATCCCGATCAATCAATTCTTTATTATCTTGTGGCCATGTCCATCTTGCTTCATAGCGCGCTTGATTTTGAAATGAGCTATGGCTATATCGCCGCACTCGTGTTCCTGTGTTTGGGTGGGATGGCATCCGCTGTAACTACTGAATTACGCCTGGAAGGAAGCAAGCTGTGGGGTTGGCTTACGGATAAAACCTGGGGACGGCTTGTTCCGGGTATGATTTCGGCCGCGGCCCTTATAGTACTGATCATATCCTTTTACGACTATCAGGCGAATAGAACCTTCTATACTTACTTGGATCAAAGCATGAAGGGGAACAATGCCCATGCGAACCAAGCTTTAGAAAAAGCCTTAAAGGCGAGGCCGAATCATCCTGAATATGTGTTGGCCAAGGTCAATGAATTAAATAAGATGTATAACCAAACAGGGGATTCGAAGATTCTGGAGGAAGTGGCGAAGCACCTGCAGCAGTTAAGTAAGAAGGAGCCTTACAATCGTTTGCTTGTTGAACAGCAGTTCATTTTACATCTCCGAAAGGATGAGCTCCCGGAAGCATTGGACGTTGCATATTCACGTCTGGAAAGCAGTATTTGGGGCCTGAGCCTGTTTGAGGATTTTCCAAACTGGTATGATCGTGCGGTTGATCTGAACCTGCAGCTGGGTGATCAGGCCAGAAAAAATAATGATCCTGCAGCGCAGCAAAAATACTGGGATGATGCCATTCAGCTTTACCAAACGGTGCTGGATAAAATGGAGCTGGAGCAGCTTCCGGAAGGGCAGATGCACGAGCCGTTCGGGGTGGGTCCGGGGATGGCACTGTCTATCGGACAAATTTATTATTTGCGGAATGATTACAAGACTGCCGCGGATGTCATGGAACCCTATACCGAAGGGAATTGGGAGCTTCCGGCAAGCCGTGAATTGACCCGGTGGTATTTGGCGGCGGGAATGAGGCAGGGAGAGGAGCATCCTCCATTGTATGACAAATTCATCGGGCAGTTCCCTGATGAGAAAGAATGGATTGAAGGAATGGTTCATTACGATGCTTGAAGGATTTCGATGAGGGAATCGTGATACCACGGATGAATATTCCCGACTAACAAGGGCAGCTACTAAAAAGTACTTGCATCTGATTCTAGGACATGCTATTATATTGCTTGTGCCTTTCTTATAGTAGTTGCCAAGGAGCTGTGGTGTAGAGGCCTAACATGCCTGCCTGTCACGCAGGAGACCGCGGGTTCGAATCCCGTCAGCTCCGCCATTTAACCCAATGATATGATTTAGAGCAGAGTGCGACTCTGCTCTTTTTATTTTCTCTCGGAAAAACAAAAAAACGTCCGAAGACGTTTTACTGAAGCTTGAGCTGGCGTTTCCTTCTTAGGCTGGCGATCCATTCCGGCAATGCGATGCCTGCCAATATGATCAGTACGCCGATCCATTTCGCCACCGAAACCTCTTCCCGAAGGACAAGGCTGGAGGCAAGAACTGCGGTCGGAAGCTCTGCAGCACTCAGGATCGTAGCCAGTGATCCGCCGATATGAGGAACCCCCAACGCAAATAAAAAAGGGGGAATTACGGCACCGAGCAAGGCCAAAACAACCGCAAATTTAATGAGTCCGTTCCATAAGGAGCCATCGACCAGAAAAGTGGGCGGGAAAATGATGCTGATCAGTATAAATGAACCGGTGAGCATGATGGCGCTTCTTTTGGCCGGATGGATATGAGGAGCGGTTCGGCCACTGAATAGAATGAACAGTGTATACATAAGAGCGGCAACCAAACCCAAGGCCACGCCTGCTAAAGTAAAAGAGCCCAGTCCCTGTTCCAGAATCCCGCTGGCGAGCACCGTTCCGGCCAGGAGAATCAGTAGGGCGACCAGCTTTTCTTTGCCCGGCCACCTCCGGTTGAGTAGTGACTCGATAAGCAGGCCCATCCACGAAAATTGAAACAACAGAATAATTGCCAAAGAAGCCGGTACATATTGCAAAGCGGCATAATAAAATACACCCGTCAAACCGGTCGTTGTTCCGACGGCCATCAGCATTAGTATTTCTTTAAAGGATGCCGGTGATACCGCGCCTCCCTTTTTTCTGATTTTAACGACGATAAAGATTATCCACAGTGTAAGCATCCCCAGTAAGGTCTGGCTTCCAACGACCTGATTGACGGTAAAGCCCGATTGATAGGCCAGCTTGACGAAGGTGGACAGCACTCCAAAGCTGCAGGCACCTAAAAATACCAGAATTACGTATCGCATCATGGGTAACTTCATCCTTTTAGCTCGTGTTATGCATCTAAATTACAACAAGAAAGGGACCCCCAATTCTGGGTCCCCGATGCTTATGTAATGGTCGAGACGACAGGATTTGAACCTGCGACCTCTTGGTCCCGAACCAAGCGCTCTACCAAGCTGAGCCACGTCTCGATATCTTATTAACTTACTGGCGCGCCCGATACGATTCGAACGTACGACCTGCAGTTTAGGAAACTGATGCTCTATCCTGCTGAGCTACGGGCGCTTAAGCAAAAATCATTATATCATAAATAACCGGGAATGGGAAGAGGAGCAGCCTTCCAAAATTTCCGCTGATCCCGGACAGTTGCGCCGGAATCAGCATAAGCCTAACGGCTTTTCTTTCGCAAGGTGCGGAAGAAGTCGGTGAGCATAGAAGCACATTCTTCCATAAGAATTCCGCTGGTAACCTCCACCTGGTGGTTAAACCTTTCCTCCTGCAGCAGATTCATTAATGTCCCCGCACAGCCCGCTTTAGGATCCGCCGTTCCATATATGACATGGGGTATTCTTGACTGGACGATAGCCCCGGCGCACATAGGACAGGGCTCTAATGTTACATACAGGGAGCAATCCAGCAGCCTCCAGGCCTGCAGATGTTCGCTCGCTTGCCGGATCGCGATTAATTCGGCGTGAGAAGTCGGGTCCAGTGAGGTTTCCCGCAAATTGTGCCCCCGGCCAATAATTTCTCCATTATGAACAATAACGGCACCGATGGGAACTTCTCTTTTGGCCAATGCTTTCTCCGCCTCTGTTATAGCTTCGCGCATCCAACGGACATGGTCCGGATGGTCCACTGCTTGTCCCTCCCAACTTCTGAAATGTGGATAATTCATCGAACATCCATTCCTTTGTTAACATGTTGTGGATAAGATTGTGGATAAGTTCTGATGACTTCCGTTTTCTATTGTATAATTCCTTAATCTGAAGAGCAAACAAACTATGAAAAACGTCGAAAAGTCAGAATATTTCAGCATAAACCCGTTTGACTGCCGCCCTGAAAATAACTACATCCAAATCATTCCAACCTGTGAATAACTCCTGAATAACTCATGCTAAATCAGCTTGCGCTCATCCAAAGCTACTTGTTTAAGCCATTCTTCGTGCAGTATAGTTTGCAGGATTCTACGTTGAATTTGCTCCACTCTTCTTCGCGCAAGCTCTCTGGTGACTCTGAACGTATGTGTAATCAAGTCTATCAAATCATTCTGATGAGGAGGCAGTTCCATCCGGTTTAGCATGAAGAACGGAATGGCCGCATAGGGCACGAAGCTGTTCGCATCCTGTTCCTGCCACTGGAGAAAGGATTCCGGCATGCAGAATTGATTTCCGGAATGCCTCAGGACATGGCAAAGCTCATGAAGGAAATCCTCCCACTGCTCCTCAGGAGATAGGCGGGCATCCACATTTACGCTGTACATACCTAGACCACGGTCAATATGACTGCTCCGAAAAGGCTGATAATATACCCAGATATTCATTCTTGATGACACATATTCTATGGTGAGATGCTCCGGAGTGGTAATTCGATATTTGCGGCAAATTTGTTCGACCCATTGTTCGAAAGGAGTGCATTTGTAAAGAGATAACACCGTTATCACCTCTTGTCATCAGTTTAATACAGAACATACGTTCCTTTTTATTTCGAAAAAGAAAGCCCTTACTGGGCACAGAACTTTCCTTTAGTAATTGTTATTTTGCCATGCCTCTAATTCTTCGTTTCAGGCAGCTCGAACGAGCCTGCACCTCTACTTGAATCAAAACAGCGACCGGGTTTCATAGCTTCTCGTAACTGGCTTGTCCGGTTTAGCCATGGATTCCCTCATAGCTTCCCGCTGGTCAGGTTATTTTCCCTGCCGGTCCCCCGGCTTGCGGTCTTTCTCCTTCTCCATTAGAAATTCAAGAAATTTGCGAGTCTCCTCGCGTATTTCCGGGGAAGCGTTCTTTAAATCCCTAAACAGAATCGTCAGCTCCGGATCATCAATATCGGGTATATCCTGGGTTGGCGTATCCCGACCAAGCAGATAGTCGACAGAGACATCGAAGAAATCGGCTATTTGCTTTATAGTGTCCGGGTCCGGCTTCCGGTCTCCCGTTTCATATCTGGATAACTGAACATTGGAGATGCCCAAGGATTCGGCCAGTCTTTTTTGTGAGAGTCCTGCCTTGTCTCGAAGAGATTTGATTCGATTACCCAATACGCTCATTGGAATGTCCCCACTTTGAAATCAGTTAGTACTCAAATATTACCATTTACCATTACGGTAATAAATAGTTTTGCCAAAACGGAAATAAAATGATTGACATTACCAAAATGGTAATGATATGATCTGTAATAAGTTACCAATATGGCAACATTTGAATGTCTTCTCTCTCCTTGTAGCCATTTTGGTAAAAAAATTTCGAATTGAATTTGCCAAAATGGCAAAAACGCTAAAGGAGGCGCGAGGGAATGGAAAGGGGAGAGTTGATTAATAAGCAAAGCTGGTTAAGCCATAAGGAACTGCGGGATTCTTACCGCCGCACCTGCCGTGTCATTGAGAAGGCTCATCAATCGGCATCGGATCTAGGGGAGAAGAAGCTTCTTTCCGGCATGTTGTCGGATTGCAGGTTTGCCCTGGAATGGCTGGATACGGGAAGACCTCCGGGAAACCGTCGCGGGATCGAAAGAAGGGCTTGTTATCAGAGAGAGAAGCTTACCGATCCTGCTTCCATCCAGGTTTATGCGGATAACAGGATCCATCCCCAACCTGCCCTACTGACGAATAGACAGAGAGCCAGGCTGGAATTCGTCCTATCCCGACTCAGCGTCAGGGAGAGGGATTGCTATGTGTTGGCTTACGGAGAGTGCTTTTCCTACAGCCAGATTGCAGCCATGCTGCAAATTACGAAAGGCAGTGTGGGGCAGTACATCTTAAGGGCGCAGAAAAAAATATCCCAAGCCGTTGCGATGTCATACGATTGCCACCTATAGGTGAAGGGAGTTCCTGAAGAAAGGAATCTCTTCTTGACTATAGATATCACAGCAAAGGGCTGCTGCCATGCGGAACAGCCGCAGCAGCAATCCGGGCCAGCAAGGAAGGAGGGAGGGACCGTTGCCATCGTTTAACCTGCAGCATTTAAGCGAGCTCAAGGGGTCGGGCAGCAAATCTCCGCAAGCGGGTGATAGATTATGTCAGTCACACTCGATGATGTGAGGAACGCAGTCGCTTCGGCCATTCGCCGCCGTTTTCCGGATGCCGCCGTCTGGCTGGAGGAGGAAGTAACCGGAGAACCGGAACGGCCGTGTTTTATCGTAAAGCTGTCATCCGTGCGCCAGGTCAAAAAGGCGGAGCACCGTTATTTGCGGACTCATTCCTTTACGATTGAATATTGGTCCGGCTCCATCGCAGGACTGCATGAAGTGGCCGAGGCTCTATACGATCATCTGGAGTCAATTGAAATTGCCGGGGATTTATGCTGGGGAAGACACTGGAGCCACGAAATCAAGAACGGGATCCTTCAATTTATTGTCGAGTATCCTATGCAGTTGATTCGTGCCAGGCCTTCCTCGCCAAAGATGAAGACTATGTACCAGGAAGGGGATTTAAAACATGGCTAAGCCCAAAAAAGCACAGCCCGCGGAATATACCAAGGAGCAGTATCTGCAATCCAACCGGTATTCCCCTGTGCAAAAAAATGTGTTGGACGCCCTGCTGACGGACAACGAAACCTATACGCCGGAGCAGGTTGCCAAAAAAGTAGAACAGTTTATGAAAAGGGAGGCGAAATAAATGGCCGGAGGAACATGGACGACACAAAATAAAGTGCGCCCGGGCGTTTATATTAATTTTGCAGGAGAAGCGAAGCCGCTTGGCGCCATGGGGGATCGAGGAACGGTGACCATGCCGCTTCCATTGAGCTGGGGGCCCGCCAAGACGGTCATGACCATTCATGCCGGTGATTCTCTGAAGGATGTATTGGGATATGACCTTGCAGCGCCCCAAATGCTGCTTGTGCGGGAAGCGCTCAAGAGAGCCCGGACCTTGCTTGTGTTTCGGGTGAACGCTGGGGTTAAAGCATCGGCGACCCTGACCGATCTTAGGGTGACAGCGAAGCACGGCGGAATTCGCGGAAACGACATCATGATTACGGTCCAGCCGAACATTGATCAGAATGATAAATTTGATGTTCGCACGCTGGTTGCCGGTGAAGAAGTGGACGTGCAAACAGTAGGCGACCTCTCCGAGCTTCAAGCTAACGCATGGGCTGAATTTGAAGGAGGAGGAGTGCCGGAGGCAACTGCCGGACTTCCTTTAACCGGAGGAGAAGACGGTACGGCAAGCAATCAGGACTACACGGATTATTTGAATGCCATTGAAGTGTATGATTTTGAGACGATGGCGCTTCCTTCCGGAGATGCGACATTGAAATCTCTATACACTTCCTTTATCAAGCGGTTAAGAGAGTCCGAAGGGAAGAAGGTTCAAGCCGTGTTGGCCAACTACCCGGAAGCGGATTATGAAGGAATTATCAGCGTTAAGAATGGAGTCATCCTGTCCGACGGAACTAAGCTGGATGCGATTCAGGCAACGGCTTGGGTTGCGGCAGCAGTTGCCTCCGCCGAGGTTAACGAATCGTTAACCTATCAAGCCTATGACGATGCGGTGGATGTGGACATCCGCTATACGAACAGCGAAATCGAAGCCGCTCTGCGCGGCGGCGAGTTCGTCTTCGTGCACAACTATGGCCGTGCAGTTATCGAGCAGGACATTAATACCTTCCGCTCCTATACTCCGACTAAGGGCAAGCTGTTCTCCAAAAACCGGGCTATCCGCGTGCTGGACGGTTTGGCGAACGAATTTAAACGGAAATTCGAGACGTACTATATCGGCAAGGTAGACAACAATCCGGATGGTAGAAGTCTGTTCCGCTCGGAATGCGTCAACGATCTGGAGCGTTATCAGAACATGAACGCCATTCAAAATTTCAATTCGCAAACGGATATTACCGTCTCCGAAGGACACGACCTCGATAGTATCTATGTGGAAACTCAGGTTCAGCCGGTAGATGCCATCGAAAAAATCTATATGAAAGTGAAGGTGAAGTAAATTGGCATTTCTAAGAGCGAGAGATACGATTTCCGGTCAGGAAGGTCGGGCTTATGCCAAAATTAATGGCGATAACATTGAGATGTTTTATATTAAAACGCTGGAAGCAACGGTAGAGAAGGAGAAGGCGGAGGTCAAAACGCTTGGCCGTCGGGGAACTCAGCATAAGGCCATTGGCTGGAACGGATCGGGAAGCATGACCATTTATTATGTCACAACCCGGTTTAGGGAATTGATGTATGACTACATGAAAACCGGCATCGATACTTACTTCGAAATCGAGGTTATTAATGAAGACCCGGCTTCGAGCATTGGTTCGCAGATCGTCCGATTGAAGGGAGTCAACCTGAACAGCGTCGTTATGGCTTCTTTGGACACAGAGTCCGAGGCTCTCGAGGAAGAGCTTGAATTCACCTTTGAAGATGTAGAGATCATCGGCAGCTTCAGAAAACCGGCAGAATAAGGAGGATGAACCATGAGCGATTTAAGTATGTTCTATGCGCAGAATGCGCTTGCTGATTTGACGGAGGAGGTCGTCGTCTCGACCCGGTTTCGGGATGCGAATGGCAAAGCGATTGCCTGGAAGCTGAAGAGCATGACGGAAGAGGAGAACGAGCAGTGCCGCAAGGCCGCGACCAAACGGGTCAAGGGCAAGAACGGCGCATACACTCCGGAGATCAACTCCGACGAATATGTGGCCAAGCTCGCTGTGGCCAGCGTCGTCTATCCTAACCTGAACGATGACAAGCTGCAGAAATCGTACGGCGTTCTCGGAGCCGAGTCGCTGCTGCGGAAGATGCTCCTCCCCGGAGAATATGCAACTCTTGTGCAGAAAGTGCAGGAAATCAACGGCTTCGACAAAGATCTGAACGAAATGGTGGACGAAGTAAAAAACTAATATTGGGAGGAGATGGGGAAGCGAACTACGCTTACTATGCCCTCCATGAACTTCATATTTTACCGCATGAACTGGCGAGAATGTCGCGGCCTGAGAAGGCTGCGATTTTCGCCATGATCGACATTCGCGTCGAGAAAGAGAAACGGGCCTCCAAGAAGAGAAGGAAGTAAAGCGAAGCATACTCCCGACAGAGAAATGAAAGAAGGAGGTGGGAATATGGCTTCTATAAGCGGTATTTTACAGATATTCGGCAATATGGGTAGGTTGTTTAATAGAACAGGTCAAGCCGCCGATTCTGCGGCCAAAGCAATGAATCAACTGCCGGTCGTAGCTACTAAAATGACCAGCGATCTCATGATAGCGACACAAACCATTACCAAATTTACTTCTATGCGTAGTATAAAACAAAGCTCGGACTCAACGGCGCAATCCATGGTCAAGTTTCAGAGAATGGTATATACATGCACTTCAGTAACGATGCAATTTCGAAGTAGTGTTAGCTATGCCGCAAACTCTGCAAAGCAATTAGGCGAAGCTGCCAAAGATTCCAATAAAGGAGTTAAAAGAGTAGCCAAATTTTTGGACGAGTTAGGGGGCAAGCTGCGACAAGCAGCTGATAAGATTGAGAATTCAGCGAAGAAGGCCGGTTTTTTGCCGAGTTCCGATAAGAACTCTCCGGACTCTTCAAATAATGGCGAGAAGAAATCATCCAACAAATTTATGGATGGCGCGAAAAAATGGATCCCCAAAGGATTTAGTATGGCAAAACAACATGGAGGGGCCGTTCTTAATGCCGCTATGGAGCAAGAACAACTCAAGGATGCATTCATTGCCAGAGCCGGTAATGAAGAAGTTGGAACCGCGATGTTTGAAAAATTCCGGAAGGATGCTCTTAGAACCGGTGCAGATGTCAAGGAATACTTAACAGGTACGTTGCAGAATTTCTCCCTGACTAAAAACACTGATCAAATAAGCGAACTAAACTTATTAGCGAATAAACTGCGAGTATTTGACACGTCTGGCAAAGGCATGGAAGGATCATTTGAAACCGTGCGCAAAGCATTAGCGGGTGATTTGGGGAGTTTGGCTGCCCAGCTTAATCTGCCGCTTCAGGCTCTTGAATCTTTTAAACTAGGGGAATTCGCAAGTAAGGGCGATTTTGACGGTTTTGTATCAGCCTTTAACCAATTGTTGGAAAGCCGAGGAATGGGGCAAGAGGCCTTCGAAACGATGATGGACAGCCCGGTGAACAAGTGGCAGACCTTATTGGGCAACTTTAATACCATGCTGGCGACTATTGGAACTAAAGCATTGGAAGCTTTGGCCCCTCTTATGGATACTTTAAACGCCGCTTTTGAAAGTGGACAGTTCGACCCATTTATTAATGCCCTTGCTTCGGGACTTGAGTTTTTAGCGTTTGGATTTGAATGGCTTGTTCTTAATATTCCGCCTGCATGGGAGGTTATTAAACAAGTTATAGCAGGGGTTGCTACTGCCATACGTTCATTAGCGATCATATTGATTGCACTTTCCCCTCTAATAATAGGTATCACGGTCGCTTGGCAAACTTATTCTCTAATAACAAGAGTGGTAGGGATGGTATCAGGATTCGCTGCTACCGCCTTAAGAGTGTTGGGGACAGCTTTAAGCACATTAGGCAAAATCATGGGGAAACATCCGATTATCTTTTTTGTCTCGATTATAATTGGAATCATCTCCGCCATATTGGCTTTTCAATCGGTAACTGGCGGCCTGCGTAAAGTTTTCAGCCAGGCTTTTGGCTTTATTGTGGACGTGGCGGAAGGGGCTGTTAATTTCATTATCGGCCTTGTAAATGGATTAATCAGCGGAATAAACTCTATAGCCGGTTTTTTTGGCCGGTTGCTTGGAATAGAAGAGGATCTCATCCCTGAAATTGAATTTAAGGCGGATTTCTCGGAATTCAAAAAAGCGGGCCAAGAGTTTATTGAAGACTTTACCCTGGACGATATTAAAGCCAAGTTCGGCCTCGAAGAACCTTCTACAGGTAATAACAACCATTCAGAAGATTTGCTAGGTGGTTGGAATTCCGGTATAACGGACAGTCCTTTCATGGGGCAGGCTCCAAGTATGGACTCCATCGGGAAAGTGGGCGAGGTTGGCAAAATCAATAATACGGTCGAAGTGGCCAGCGAAGATCTGGAGATCATGCGGGAGCTAGCGGAAATAGAAAGCATTCAGAACTTTGTCACTCTGACTCCTACCGTGCATATGCAAACCGGCGATATCAACAACGGTTATGATGCCGAGACGATTATCCGACGTATCGAGCAGAAGCTGGAGGAAGAATTCGTGTCGGCGGCAGAGGGGGTTTACGGGTAATGACTATAGAGATTACTGAAGGAGTCTGGCTTAGCTACAATAACCAAGAAGATGGGTTTCGGCTTCCGGTCAATCCTGCTTCCATTGAAATTAAAGAAGGCGTAAAAGGCAAAACTCATACGATATTGGGCAAGGGTGAAATCAATGTCATTCAGGCTCCGGAACTGAGAGAGGTAAGTCTGGAAAGCTTCTTTCCTATGGTGAAATACCCATATGCTGTCGTTGAAAAGCCTGAGAAACCGATATGGTATGTGGAAAAAATTCAAAAATGGATGGCCACCAAGCGGCCTATCCGATTGGTTTATGCCGGTGCAAATATGTATCCCGACTCCGAGGGAGTCAAAATAGCGGAATTGAATATGGCGGCTAGTATCGAAAACTTCACCTGGAGAGAAGTGGCGGGCTCCCCTGGCGATTTGGAATTCAAGCTGACCCTCAAGGAATATGTATTCTATTCGGCTCTGAGAACTTCCATTGTTGAAGATCAGGGAGAGGCGGTTCTGGAAGCACAGCAGCCGCAGCGTCCGGATGAAAGGGAAGCTCCCAAAACCTATACTTTGGTTGCCGGAGATGGCTTATGGAAGGTTGCACAAAAATGTCTGGGAGACGGTTCCCGCTATCCCGAAATCCAGAAATTAAATGGAATCAGCGACGCTCAGTTGAATAGCTTGCCTATTGGTATGACGATCCAGCTGCCGTAGGAGGATGTTCGTATGATAGAAGTTTTATTGGATAACAAGAACGGCAACGTATGGGATATTACCCATCTTGTCACTGATTTAACATGGGCGACCAGCCGCACCGGGAAGCCGGCCAGTCTGGATATTACTTTTGTCCGGGGAGGGCTTTACGAGGAACGAAGCTTCGAATTTAACAACGGTGACATTATCCGTTTCCGCAAGGATGACGTGAATGTGTTCTACGGTTATGTCTTTTCGATAGATAGAGGGATGGACGAATCCGTCAAGCTGAAAGCTTATGATCAGGTGCGATACTTGCTGTCCAACGACTACTACCGGTTTGCGGATGTTACGGTTTCACAAATCATTCAGCGTATTGCCGAAGACAATCAATTGAAAGTAGGAAGATTGGATGATACCGGGTACCGTATTCCGAAAATGCTGGAGGAAGACAAGAAGCTTCTCGACATCATTTGCAAGGCCATCGACCTGACTCTAATATCGACCAAGCGGATTTATGTTTTTTATGATGATTTTGGCGAGCTGTCTCTACGCAGCGTGGATGATTTGAGGGTGGATTTCGCCCTCGGGGAACAAAGTCTTCTCTATGATTATCAGTATTCGCGTTCGATCGATAAAGAAACCTACAACAGAATAAAGCTATCCCAAGAAAATAAGGAAGAGAATACGAAAAAAATCTATATTGCACAGGACAGCGCCAATATAGCCAGATGGGGGCAGCTTCAGCTATATAAATCGGTGGATGAACAGTTGAACCAGGCGCAAATCAGCGAAATGCTCAATCAACTGATCCAGTTGAAAAATCGGGAGCAAAAAACGTTGAGAGTCGACGCTCTGGGAGATATCCGGTTGAGAGCCGGCTGTGTCGTTCCCATCCTGATAGAAGAGTTGGATATTAACCAGACATTTCTGGTGGATCAATGCAGTCACAAGATCGAAGGAGAGAACCATACGATGACGTTGGAATTGAGGGTGATCTGATGGCTATGCTGGATATTATTAAAAAAGCGGGCATAGGTGCCGTACAAGCCGGCAACCCGGTCACGGTCACCTATGCGACCGTTTCTCAAGTAAATCCTCTGGAGCTATATGTAGATCAGAAGTCTACGCTCACGGAGGATTTTTTAATTATTCCCGAACATATGACAGAGTACAAAGTATGGATAGGCGATCAGGAGGTTATCATCCGCAGAGGATTGGAGCGCGGAGATAAACTAATTCTCATCCGGGCGCAAGGCGGACAGAGCTTCGTGATCCTGGGCCGGGTGGTGGGATCATGATCCCTCAAGGAGGCACCATTCGTGAAGCTAAGGAGATCAGACAGAGACGGCAGCCCAGCCGAACCTATCGGCTGGATTTGTCTAATAAGCGAATCATCGGCATGACCGACGGGCTGGAGGCCGTCCGGCAATCCGTCTATAAAATATTGCGAACCGAGCGGTATGAGCATCTCATTTATAGTCCCAATTACGGCAGTGAGCTGATGGGTTTGCTGGGAAAGGACGCCGGGCTGTTCCATTCGGAATTGAAGCGCCGGGTCCGGGAGGCATTGATGCAGGATGACCGGGTTAAGGAAGTGGATGATTTCGATATTACTTATCATGGAGATTCAGCTCTGGCGCAGTTTACGGTTCATTCCGATTTTGGCAGCTTTCGCATTTCTGAGGAGGTGAAATCGAATGTATGAGCAGCAGACCTTCGAGGCGATTTTGCAGCGGATGCTGGATCGCATTCCTGCAAATTTGGACAAGAGGGAAGGAAGCATCATTTATGATGCATTGGCTCCGGCTGCAGCGGAGCTGGCGCAGTTTTACATTGAAGTAGACAAAAATATCCGACTTTCCTACGCGGACACCTCAAGCGGGGAGTATCTCGCGCGCAGAACCGCAGAGTTCGGAATATTAAGGAAGCCCGCGACCCCTGCCAGGCGTAAGGGCTTTTTTTATAATTCCAAAGGCGAGCCCGTAGACGTTCCCGTAGGAAGCCGTTTTTCTGTGGATCAGGTATATTTCGTGGTTGCGGAAAAAAGAGCAGTCGGTGAGTATACTATGGTCTGTGAGAAAGCCGGGTAGATAGGCAATGGTCTGTTTGGCCCTATGCTTCCGGTCGATTATATTAAAGATTTGGCCCGGGCGGAGTTGGGAGAAGTGCTGGTTCACGGCGAAGATGAAGAGAGTGACGAATCCCTCCGTCAGCGTTATATGGAAACGATCAATGAGCAGCCATTCGGCGGCAATATTTCGGATTACCGGCAGAAAATCAAGTCTATTCCGGGGATTGGCGGGGTGAAAGTGTTCCCGGTTTGGCAGGGTGGAGGGACCGTTAAGTGTACGGTCATTACCAGCGATTTTTCCCCTCCGGCAGAGAAGCTGATCGAAGAAGTGCAGACCCTAATCGATCCGGTTCAAAACAGGGGCAAAGGGCAAGGTCTGGCACCGATTGGCCATCAAGTAACCATTCGCGGTGTGGAGGGGATCTCCATTGATGTCGAAACGACGATTACTTTGGAACCGGAGATGACCTTGGGGCAAGTACAGGAAGACATTGAAGGAGTTATTGAGGATTATTTGTTGTCCCTGCGCAAGTTTTGGAATCAGGAAGAGCGGCTCACGGTTCGGATCAGTCAGTTGGAAGCGCGTGTCTTATCGATCAAAGGAATAGCCGACATTGCCCAGACGAAATTGAACGGCAGCAGCAGCAACCTGGAACTTGGGCCTGAGGAAGTGCCGGTCATGGGAAGGGTGGGACTCCATGCGGGATAAACTGCTTTCTTATTTGCCTGAAATCTATCACGAGATTGTAGAGGTTCTGGAGCTGACAGATCGTTCCGATGAAGAACTGGCCCGGCTTTATGAGGCCTTGGATCGATGGTTCCAGGATCAATTCGTGCTGACTTCCTCCGAGCAGGCGGTTAAACGGCGGGAGCAGCAGTTGGGAATTAAGGCCGATCCGAATGCGGAGTCTCTGGAGTTTCGTAAGAAGCGCATCATTAACCGATATTCCACCAAGCCGCCATTCACGATTCGTTACCTTCAGGAAAGAATGGATTACCTGCTGGGGAAGAACCGGGCTTCCGCCAGAGTCGATATTCAGAATTTTATCCTGACAATCACGGCCAGCATCCAGGATGCGCACATTTTTAAAGAACTGGAACATACGGTCATGAGCATGAAGCCGGCCAACCTGGTCTATCATCAGCAAACCGCAGTAAGGGATGAGATCCAACTGGTTGAGCATATTTCACAGCATGAAATGACATGGAATTATAAACTGGATGGAACCTGGAAGCTTGGAGAACGTCCCTTTGCTTCCTTAGGTCCGGAGGTGGTCATAAAGTGATAACAACTCATTTATTAAACGAGGTTGCGAAGTTTACGGATTCGAAAATAGCCAAAATCGTATTGAATGGAACCTATGAGATTACCAGCTTCACTTCAAAACAAGCGGAGAATAATGAAGTGATCCTCAATTATATGGTTCCGTTCGGTTCAGTCGAGACGATCACACTGATCGAGCTTAAACAAGCAGACAACCGGGTCCTGAGCTCAAACCAGGTTTACGTTCCGGTGACAACCGATACGATTATGGTTCAGACCATCGAGGTCAAGGAGGGATAGCATGGCAAAAACCGATTGGACATACGAGGACATAGTTAAGCCGGAGGATATGAATGAGCTTGGGCAGGAGATTAACGATAATAAATCAGCAGCACAGGTTGCCCGCCAAAAGGCGGAAGAAGCTCAATCCGACTTAACCTCCCACGAAAATGCGACTCTCGTACATGGAGCTACCGATGATGCAATGCCTAACCGGATAGCTCTGCGTGATGCGTCAGGGCAATTTATGGTTGGTGTGCCTACTGATAGTAACCATGTGGCCAGGAAGGCGGAAGTGGATGCGATAGCTAATAATGCTGCTGGCTGGAAAGTATTCAACAACATTACTGAGCTTGGGTTAACAGAAGGTTCTGAGACCATGGAAGCAATTTGCAGAGCGATGCCGGATAAGTCGGAGTTGCGATTCCAAAAGTTTACTACAAACCCTTCGACGGCCTACCCAGCAACGGCGGGGATGCTATTCGTACGAAGATACTCGACATATCGCGTTGCACTAAAGTTTTTTAACGGAAACGGAAGAGCTGCTCATGAATGGATTGGATACTTTGATACAAATGTAAACCCTAATTTTTCTGGATGGGTAAAGGTTGAGTCAGTAGATGGAGCTCAAGCCAAAGCGAATACAGCGGAGCAGAGCACGATTAACTGGGTGAAGTCGTTTGGATTAGGGACGAACGCTCTTCGAACTTCAACTAATTTGAACGATGAGAAAGAAAATGGATGGGTATTGATTAACGATACTACCGTCAATAGGCCGTCAGATGTCCCATGGGGAATATGTAGGATAGAGGCGAGACACCCAAACCAAGTGTATCAGACAGCGCTAAGGACGGACGCAAGTACTGTGCGCATACTAACAAGGAAACTTAACACTACTTGGACGGAATGGTTGGAGATCTGGCATTCTGGAAACTTTGACCCTTCTTCCAAAGTCAGCAAGGCCGGAGATACTATGAACGGTAATCTATATGTCCCCGCCCTGATATCGTCGCGTTCCTCCAGTCCTACAATAGCAATAAGACACGCTGGTGAAGATGTGGCGGTCAGAGCTACGTTAAACAGTTCTACTTTTTATATACAAAGAATGGACTCATCAAACCCTATCGGTTCATGGATAAATGACATTCTGCGGGCTTCCATGGACGGGAGCCAGCTTTATACCGGACAGGGAAAAACAGTCTTTCACACTGGAAATTTTGATCCAAATACGAAAGTTAGCAAGGCTGGAGCGGAGACGATAACGGGCGAAAAGACATTCGCGGCACTTCAAAAATTTAACAGCGAAGTACACTGCTCTGGAAATTTCCCTCTGCATTTCCTAGGGGGTGCTAATGATACCCCTAATAAAAGGAATTATAGATGGGATGTCGTTGAGGATATGCTTCGTCTGCAAGCGCTCAATGATAGCCTGGCGTATACAAATGGACTTATTGAGCTTAAACACGACGGCTCAAGCTTTAAATTTAATGGCTCGGAAGTATGGACGAATAGGAACAACTCTGCATCATTAGCTCAAGCGGGATATCAGTGTTTAGCCAGCGGTCTAATTATCCAGTGGGGCTACGGAACTCCTCCGACTTCGGGAGAATATCCGGTCACGTTCCCGATAGCCTTCCCTAACTACGCGCGAAATATAACAATATCTCCATCTATAAAGTACGATAATTATGCCGTCGACTTAAGCGTATGGAGTTCGACTAGGTTCGGATTTACCGCAAATTTCAAGTATTCTGGAGAGCAAGGCGGAGGTAGAGGGTTCTACTGGTTCGCCGTTGGACACTAAGTGGGAGGTAAAGAAATGAACGAAGAATTTACGCAAGAACCCGTAAGATACGTAGAATTCGACGATTCCGGGAACATCTTCACATTCTACGCAAGTGACGTTTATGACGAAATACCTGAATCTGCCATCCCAATTACGTTCGATCAATGGCAAATGTTTCTAACAGATACTTCCCGGTGGAAACTCGACGGTAACGAAATTCGTGAGAAGACACAAGAAGAGATCGACGAAGAAATAGCAAATCGCCCACCTCCTCCGCCAAGGGGGCCGACCGAGACGGAAATACTAGGCGAAAGGCTGTTTGATGATGAAACTGAATTGATCCAAACAAAAATGGAAAATGAAATGCTTGGCAAGACATTGTTCGACCTGCAAACTGATCTAATGCTGAGAGGGGTGCTGTAGATGAAAAGCAAAGACTATGACTGGTGCTTACTTGCTTGGAAGCGTAAGTGGACAGATGAAGCAAAACTACAGGTTTGGGTAGATGCAGATAAAATAACGCAAGCTGAATACGAAGAAATAATTTCAACGCCGCGGTAGTTTTTCTCATTATTAACCTTTCGGCATAAGTTTAACATGGGAGGTGCAAAGAACATGACCTATCAGTCTAAGACTGATTGGAAATATGATGATATCGTCAAAGAAACTGATTTGAATCGAATTGAACAAGGCATTCACGATGTACATGCAGAATTAGACAAGGTCCCAAGTGTTCCAATAACACTAAAATCTGGCCTGCAAACAATAACAGCTAACAGGGATACTCCGCTTAGAATTACGAACATACGAGGCAGAACATTAATTAACTTGTTGGGTCGGGACGGGAAATGCGAAGATATAAATGTTTGGAATTCACTGAATTATGCTGTAAGAGAACTGAACTCGGAAAATAAAGTATATGGGAATACTTCTATTAAGATCACAGCTACGAGTACTAGCACACAAGGATTTAGTAGAAGGTTCAATTTGAAACTCAATAGTTACTATGTAGCTGTATCATATATAAAAAATGAAAGCTTTTCATCCTTTTCCGGAATGCAATATTGGGATGGAATCTCTGAAATAGTTGACTCCAATAACATTGAAATTAGTACAAAATTTAAAGCTGCCGTCTTAAAGTTCCGGTATACGCAGGGGACTAGCCCCACTATCTATTTTTACGGTCAAGGCGAGGCCGGAAATGTGATGTATATCGATGGTATCCGACTTTACGAAATCACTGAAGCAGAGTATAACACCATCGACTCCATGACTCCTGAGCAAGTCGCAGCAAAATATCCCTATGTGGATTCATTGCAAAACGTCAATAGGGTGTATCTAAGTACTAAAGCAGATGATGGACGAGAGACCTATATGTACCTGCCAACATGCCAGTTAGCGTCTAATCCAGACGGCTCAGTGGCAGACAGGATGTACATGGACAATGAGGGCAGGCCAAGAGCTGTGAGGCATTTTAGACGGATGGAGTTGGATGGTAATTTAGATTGGAAGAACAGCTTTAAAAATCAACAGTTTAAAACAGTTTCTGCATTTGTTGATAACAACGCCATTACATCTAATAGCAATGATAATCCAGATGCTCATTTCGTTGTTAAATATGATGGACGAATCCTCGGTAAGTACTATAGCTCGTCTGCGGACGGCAGACCTGATACATCATCAATAAGTAGTGGCGCTGTCCATATTATTATTGCCAATTCCGATAGTGGATGGGGGCCAGACTACGAACCGAGCCAGGACGAGATTAAGGCGTATTTTTGGGGCTGGAGAATGTATGATGCAAGTACGTCAGACGCAAGGAGTCCTTATAATGGAAAGCCCGGACAAATTAAGGGTTGGGTAGAGATGTGGAGTGCAGGGAATCCGACAGGTATTACCCCTACGACCCTTTCTCCTGGTTATACTCCCTACCTCCTTCAATACAAGCTAGCCAACCCTATAGATGAGCCACTGGGGCATGAAGGTAGTCTGATGCTCTATGAGGGAACGAACAAGGTTGAAGTTGGTACGGGGATTGTGGTTCGAGAAAAAGCAAATGTCGGAGAGGGCACTACCACTTGGGCTATAAATAATAAAAATGTTACAGGTACGTTATTGAAATACAGAACGGATGTCATTAAGGGCGTGTATAAAAACGGAATTAAGGACAGCACATGGGTTTTGAATTATGACCCAATTAATTCATATGGCAATCAACTCGCATATGTTAAAAAGGAGTCAGGACTTTACGACCCCTCAGCCGTCTACCAAGTCACCTACCTAGCTCTGGACACATACAAGATCGGCATAGCTCCAACAGTTATCAGCGCCGAGTATGCGTCTAATCTGAGGAAAACAGTTGATAGTCTAGTCGAGGAAAGCAAGAATGCTCTTGCCCGCATCACAGTCCTTGAAAATGAAAAGGCTACGAAGGAGCTGCCGCAGCGGATAAAGCCGACGCTTCTTAATGGGTGGGAAGATTATGGAGGAGATTATGAACGTTCTTTTTACTATAAGGATGAATCAAATGTTGTTACTATTATGGGTTTAGTGAGCAAGGGGATATCGACAGCAGGTACACCATTATTTATACTTCCCGTAGGATTTAGGCCGGACAAAACACTTATTTTTCCGGTTAATGGTTATGTTACGGGTATAGGTGATAGCTTTATCCGAATAGATGTGGATCCGACGGGAATTGTAAAGCTTGCCTCATCAAATGCAAAAAATGCCTATATTTCATTGCAGGGTATAACTTTCCGTGCATATAAGTAAGGAGGTCACACTTTGAAAGAAGCAATAATAACCGACTTGGACGGATATATGAAGGATGTAACGCTTGTTGCCGACCATGTGACAGGCGTTTTTCCTATTATGGAGCCTGTTCCGGCATCGAACGAGTTGGAACCAATGGAATTTCTGGATGAGGCAGAGGAGGCAAAAGAGCCGGTAAATCCCGAAGTTGTCCTCATAGGCTACACAGTGGCCGTCCCCGTACCTCCTGGGCTGTACAAGCCACGGTTTGATCTTGAGGCGTGGCAAGCCGCTGTATCGCAGTATGAACAGGAACTAGAAGAACGGCAGCAAGAGGTGGAGCAAGGGAACGGCGAAACGGGAATTGAAACACCATTTTCTCTGTCTCCCATAGATCTTATGCAGTTTTGGATAGAAGGTTTGATGCCGGGGGAAATTGAGGAACTTCGAAGCCAGCCCCAACCGCACTCAACCGAAGAGAAGGTCGAGCAGTTGGAAGCTGCGATGGCGAAATTGCAACAAGATTTTATGGCTAAGGATGCGGAAATAAACGAGATCAAAAGCCGAAACGCAGAGCTGCTGCTAACTTTGGCCACGAAAGGAAGCTTATAGAAAGGAGGCGGAAAAGGATGAACTGGTACCCGTGTATCAAAAGCTATTACGAGGAAGGGCGGTACACCACCGAAGATTTAAAGGTCTTCCTGCAGGCAAAACAAATAACACCCGAGCAATACCAACAGCTTACCGGTGAAGCCCCCCCGAAGCGATTTTCTAAACCCGCATCTTTGCTCAAACGAACCCTATTTTCCAAGAGAAAAACATCATGAACTCACTCAAGTCTTGTCCAATTAAGGTGCGATAATGTACTCGGTTTTTGCCGTTCATAACAAAGATCAGCCTCATAGGTGAAGAAAATAGCGGACATTCTGAACACAAAAATCTGGTTGCTCTAACTTGGTGCACCCAATAATTCAACATTTTTTTATAATGTTCCTCATTTTATTAGAAAGCAGGTGAGGTGATGGAATCCGAAGTTATCAATGCTGCGGCAACGCAAGGAATTTTCGCGATTTTGTTTGTTGCCTTATTTTTTTACGTTATTCGGACTCATGACAAGAGGGAGCAGAAGAGCGAAGCCAGAGAGAAGCGGCTGATCGTTGCGTTGGAAAAAGCGCAAACTAACAATCAACAGTTAGCGATAGCCGTTCAGAAGCTGGCTGATGAAGTGGAAGAAATTAAAGATTCTTTGCCGCGGAGGGAATCGGCTTGAGATCTATTGAGTGGAAAGGAAACAAACATACCAACAGCAGCAGCCGGGGGACGCAGGTCCCCTTTGTCATTGTTAACCATATCTCGGCGGGATCCATGGTAAGCATGGATTCCTGGTTTACGAGCCCCAATAACTATACATCATCGGCTCATTTCGGAGTGTCGAAGGACGGCCGCATCCACCAATATGTAGATATTCGCAGGATGGCTTGGGCTAACGGAATCGGGGCTGACGATATTGCCAAGTCGAAGACACCTGTGATCCAAGACCATCCGGGAATCAACCCTAACCTTTATTCCGTTTCCATCGAACACGAAGGCACGGACGGTGATTTAACCGAGGCTCAGTTCCAGGCTTCGGTTTGGCTGCACCGGTATATCCAGCAGCAGGTTCAAGAAATATGGGGCCCAGTCTTCGAACTGGACCGTTATCATGTTATCGGTCATTTTCAAGTTAATCCGAGAGGAAAGCCGTCCTGTCCGGGGCCAAAGTTTCCGTGGGCTCGACTCTATCGGGAATTACAAGGAGAACGGGATGAGGGGGAGGGAGACACATTGAAGCTGGAGACGTGGCAATGGAAAATGCTTGGGGACGCCATAGACAAAATGTACAGAGAAAGCGTCAACGGAAAAATGCAGCCGGCGCTCATAACGGACTATACCTGGGCGGAAAAAGCCTATACCGGCCGGCTCACCTTATCTGAATTGGCGTGGCTGAATCTGATCCTATTAGCTAGACATAACCAAATTGAAGTTGGAGGAGAGGATAAAGATGTTGGAAAAAAGACGGTTTAGAAATTACGGGTTATGGGCGGCGTTAATTGCTTTGGTAACCGATATTTTGATCTACACCGGACTTATCACTTTTACCCGGGAAGAGGTAGAGTTTGTTACGCAAAGAATGCTTGAGATTCTTGTGCTGCTTGGGATTTTAAACAATCCTACTCATCCTCAAAGCAAAGGCTTTAACTTGTAGCGTAAAAGGCAGTTTTACACCTGTTCTTCAGGATTCAAGATAGTGGCGACATGATGCAAGGGGAGCACCCAACGCTTCACTTCTTCATAAGAACTGTTTTGTAGATCCCGATGCAGCAACAATTTTGGTTTTTATAGTTTGGGGTACCGAGGGCTGGCTGAGGTTTGTTTGATTAGTCGTAATACCTTGCCGGACTCAAGCCCCATCTATGAAAATAAATACTTTTTTACAAAGGAGAGGAAGAAACAATGATGTTAACTAAAAAGAGAGGGTTACGCGCTATGGCTATCATTCTTATGCTGGCGCTGGGCCTGACCCTGGCTATGCCATTCGCTTCCGCGGCATGTCCGGATGGTGATCCACTAGGCTATTTAAGCTACAAACCATTGACTCACAGTACAACGCCTTTTGGCGAGGGAAATTCGGTAACTACGGTAACAGACCATAATCCAGACACCAGTTACACCTTACCGAAAAACCAATATTTGACGATCGATCTTGGAAAAGAAGTGTCAGCGACAGCTCTGAAGGTACAAGCTTCGCAACCGGTTGACGTGTATTACTACAGCTCCGGCCGCCAACTGATGACCGTTACTGATGTTACTTATTTGTACAACGGTGCTCCAGACGGAACCATCAAGTACACGAACGAAGAAGTAAGAAATGTCCGCTATATTTCATTTAGCTACAGCGGTCAAGAAGACGTGGTCAACATTCAGGAGCTGAACATTTATGGAGGTGCGCCTGTACCGTGGCCAGATGCACCGTCTTACTTGTGGGCATATGGCGAAGACAATGAAGTCTACCTTCATTGGCCAGATGTAAGCGAAGCCGTCTATTACAACATTAAAAAATCAACTTCTCCGGAAGGTCCGTTTGTAACCGTGACCTCCAGTGTATACACCCATTATTCCGACTTCAATGTCTATAACGGCCAAACCTATTTTTATACCGTTACGGCAGTAGACAAGCACAATGGGGAAAGTCCGCCTTCGCGCGTTGCATGGGCTACTCCGGAGGCTCGATCCATGGAGCGTGGAATTTTGCTCATTACGATGGACAACGGGTTAGAGCGCGAGTTTGACCTGTGGAATTGGGAGCTCGAGGCCTTCACCAACTGGTACGAGAACCGTTCAGAAGGACGGGGGCCGGCTGCTTATGTAATCGAAAGATATGAGAATCGGGGGCCGTTCCTGGATCGCAAAGAGTATATCGTTTTCGATAAGATTTTGTACTTCCGAATTAATCGTTATTAAGAATGGGGTACGAAAGGAAGATTGTAGAGACAGGATAGCAACGTGAAAAAGCAAACCCAAAACTATACATTAATCCATGATTGGTCGACCGGGATCGTGCTGTTGGCCGATGCTATTTTAGTCGTCCTGGCCACGCTTGGCATCATAAGCAATCCAACCAAGCCGGAGGGCAAAGGTTTCAATTTATAGCTGGATTGTCGGATACTAATGAAAAAAAGAAAACTTGGGTATTAGTGCAACGACAACAATATAATCTTAATGAATTCAATTTCAACGGAGCCCTCTTTTCATTATAGAAAAGGGGGCTTTGACCTGCTTAATCTAGGAAACCCTACCATCTTATGCTCTTCTGTTACAGGAGTACAAGCCGTTAATATCAGCTGCATATAAATTGAAGCATGGAGGTGACGATCACGGCCAAAATAAGTGCAAATCGGTGCTTTCAGCATTCGTGCCAATGCGGAAACAATGGCTGCAGATGCACGCTCCAAAGGCTTTTCCCCTTATATTGTGTTTACGGGGGGACTGTACAAAGTACAGCTAGGCGCATTCTCTGTCCGTGCGAATGCGGAAGCTTTGGCTCAACAGGCCAGAGCGGCAGGTTACTCGCCCATTATCGCGATCCCTCTGTTTTCCCCCTTCCCCTGCAGATTTTCAATTAGTGGGGGAGGGAGGCGATCGAATTCCAATAATCACTTAAGTACAACTTACTGAACATTGCCGATCATCGTTCATATAGCTGCTCCTGGGGCACATATGCTTTGGGGGCAAGCCTATCTGTCCGAATTATTCTCCGCAAGTGACAAGATAATGCCTCGCAAGAAAGCCCTTTTTGTTATTTAATCCGCAGAATTAACTAACCCTTTCTTTTCAAATAATTCAAGTACCGCGGTTCTCTCCAGCTGAAGAGCCAGCTCATAGGGAGTCCGGTTTTCCTCATCTACTTTGGTCAAGTCAATATCTTTATGATTCAATAAACTTTCCACAATTGGCATCATCAAATCTTCATAATCTGCATATGCAATGGCAAGATGAAGAGGCGACCAATCTTTATATTCATTAGGGTAACTTTCCTCATTAGAGTAACTATCTTCATTCGGATCAACCCCTCTGTGCAGCAAGTAATCCACTTTTTCACTATTATATCCTCCAATAGCGCTTAACAGCAAAGTGTTTCCATAAGGAGTTCTAGCATTTAAATTCGCTCTCTCATCTTCAGCCAGCACTTTTAACATATCGGCTGTCCTCGCAATAAAAAGCAAGGGCATTCCATCATCATCCACACCGTTAGGATCCGCGCCTTTTTCCAGTAATAAAGATACCAATTGTAAATCTTCTTGATTTTTATAGGAGTATTGGTGCCAATAAGTTAGAACATACTTAAGAAGTTCGTCCAGCTCTTCCTTGTCTAATCCGCCAACGATATTTTCGATATCATCGAATTGATTACTAGAAGCATCTTTAAGCATAGAATGAGCTAATTGTTTACTTTCAGATATTGGATGGGTTGAAGGTTGGGGAGTTGATTGCGGCGATGGGTAAGATGAAGGTTGAAGTGAAACTGGCGGGCTTTCGAACTCGGTAGACTCATGAGGATCATTATTTGGTGACAGTGTACAACTAGTAAGCAGAATGAAGATGGCAAGAATATAAAGCTTCATTGCTATTTTCCTCCTGAAATATGCATAGTATGACGCTGAAAATTCCGCAATCCAAACCTAATCAAATAAATAGAGTGATGAGTAATCATGGAAAAGGGTTGAAGCTTTGGAAGTGTAAGGGTGAATTCTTCTATAGTTAGTCTATAAAAGTATAGGTATGAACTTCAACCTTCAATTGAAAGTTCATTTTGATGTCCAGACACCGGCTACACCTTACCGAAAAACCAATATTTGACCATCGATCTTGGAAAAGAAGTGTCAGCGACAGCTCTGAAGGTACAAGCTTCGCAACCGGTTGATGTGTATTATTACAGCTCCGGCCGCCAACTGATGACCGTGCTGCTGCTCCTGGGGCCCAATGCTTTGGGGGCAAGCCTATCTGTCCGAATTATTCTCCGCAAGTAACAAGATAATGCCTCGCAAGAAAGCCCTTTTTGTATTTAATCCGCAGAATTAACTAACCCTTTCTTTTCAAATAATTCAAGTACCGCGGTTCTCTCCAGCTGAAGAGCCAGCTCATAGGGAGTCCGGTTTTCCTCATCTACTTTGGTCAAATCAATATCTTTATGATTCAATAAACTTTCCACAATTGGCATCATCAAATCTTCATAATCTGCATATGCAATGGCAAAATGAAGAGGTGACCTCTTCTCTTGTTCATTGGGATTACCTTCATCATTGGGATCAGCGCCTCTGTCCAATAAATAATCTACTTTATCGCTGTTTCTTTGTCCGATAGCTGCTAATAGTAAAGTACCCTCATAAGGAGTTCTAGCATTTAAATTCGCTCTCTCATCTTCAGCCAGCACTTTTAGCATATCGGCTGTCCTCGCAATAAAAAGCAAAGGTATTCCATCATCATCCGTTCCATTAGGATCTGCGCCTTTCTCTAATAGCAGAGAAACCAATTTCAAATCTTCTTGATTTTTATAGGAGTATTGGTGCCAATAAGTCAAGACATACTTAAGAAGTTCGTCCAGCTCTTCCTTGTCTAATCCGCCAACGATATTTTCGATATCATCGAATTGATTACTAGAAGCATCTTTAAGCATAGAATGAGCTAATTGTTTACTTTCAGATATTGGATGGGTTGAAGGTTGGGGAGTTGATTGCGGAGATGGGTAAGATGAAGGTTGAAGTGAAAATGGCGGGCTTTCGAACTCGGTAGACTCATGAGGATCATTATTTGGTGACAGTGTACAACTAGTAAGCAGAATGAAGATGGCAAGAATATAAAGCTTCATTGTAATTCTCCTTTCACCGCTCTCTTTATAATAACGTTCAGAACTAATATTCAGTTGTCGCTAAATCTCAATATAGGGTTGATTCTAATAATATCAGATTAAACCCTTAAGCCGAAGTTACTCCATCCAATCCAACGATCTGACGAATGATCCAGTAACGACTCTGTGAATTCCAATGTGAGAAGAGTTAGGGTGACAGCATGAGGATTTAGTCAGAGATCATATACGGTGTTGTAGAATAATTAAATCTTTTCAACCTACGAATCCCCGTTAGCGACCGGCTGACGGGGATTTTTGTGCCCAAAAGGAACTTCTCACAATAAACAGTCAAACCGGCTATGCCTTGTCGATTTCCTTCAAATGGAACCGCTCCCGTATAAGTCTCTGGAGCTTTTTCTTAATATGCGGTATAATATCTTGATGACTTGATTGACGTATATAATAAGGGAGTTGTCCTAAATGGCTTTGAAAGCAGGTATTGTCGGCTTACCTAACGTGGGAAAATCCACTTTGTTTAACGCGATAACCCAAGCAGGGGCGGAATCCGCCAACTATCCGTTCTGTACGATCGATCCGAACGTGGGGGTCGTTGAAGTTCCCGATGAACGTCTGCAGAAGCTTGCAGAGATCGTCGTGCCTAACCGGATCGTTCCGACAGCCTTTGAATTTGTCGATATTGCCGGGCTTGTCAAAGGAGCCAGTAAGGGAGAAGGCCTGGGGAATAAATTTTTGGCCCATATTCGCGAAGTGGACGCCATTGTTCATGTTGTCCGTTGTTTTCAGGATGAGAATATTACACATGTGTCGGGTAAAGTAAACCCGATTGACGATATCGAGACCATTAACCTCGAACTGATTCTGGCCGATTTGGACTCCGTTGAGAAAAGAATCGACCGTTCCCGTAAAAATATGAAAAGCGGGGATAAAAAATACGCGGCCGAGGTAGAATGTCTGGAAAAGATCAAGGAAGCTCTGCTGACGGACAAACCGGCCCGCAGTGTCGAGCTTAGCGATGAGGAGAAACTGCTGATCCGCGATCTTCATTTGTTGACAATCAAGCCTGTACTGTATGCAGCGAATGTAAGCGAGGCCGAGGCCGGCAATGCCGATGGCAATCCTTATGTTCAGCTGGTAAGAGAATACGCGGCTAAGGAAGGCGCAGAGGTAGTTCCGATCAGCGCCAAGGTAGAATCGGAAATCGCGGAGCTCGAGGGTGAGGACCGCGAAATGTTCCTGGAGGAGCTCGGACTGAAGGAGTCCGGACTGGATAGGCTTATTCGGGCCGCTTATAAGCTTCTGGGCTTGTATACTTATTTCACAGCCGGAGTACAGGAAGTACGGGCCTGGACCATCCGTCAGGGAACTAAAGCTCCTCAGGCGGCAGCCGTTATTCATACCGACTTCGAGCGGGGCTTTATCCGTGCCGAGGTTGTGTCCTATGAGGACTTGGTTGCAGCCGGATCTATGAACGCAGCCAAGGAAAAAGGCCAACTGCGTCTGGAAGGTAAAGAGTATGTAGTTCAGGACGGAGATGTAATGCATTTCCGCTTTAATGTATAGATGTGAGTGGACGGGATTTTAACCCGATATGGGAAGGTTCCTGAAGCCAGATTCATATAAAGCGATATGAAATCTCGCCATTTACGCAACCCAAGAAAGATCGAACGATTGATTAATCCATCCTTGTCAAGAGGTGAGTGCGCTTGTTAGACCGGCTCCAATCGTTGGCCGATCGTTATGAGAAGCTGAGCGAATTGCTCTGCGATCCGGACGTAGCCAACGATACCAAAAAATTAAGAGAATATTCCAAAGAACAATCCGACCTCCAGGAAGCTTATGATGCCTACACCGAGTATAAAACGGTAATCGAACAGCTGACCGATGCCAAGGCAATGCAGAATGAAAAGCTGGACGATGAAATGCGCGATCTTGTCAAAATGGAGATTGATGAGCTGGAGGAGCGCAGGGAACAGCTGGAGGAGCAGATCAAAATATTAATGCTTCCCAAGGACCCGAATGACGACAAGAACGTCATTGTCGAAATCCGCGGTGCAGCCGGAGGAGACGAAGCGGCGCTGTTTGCTGCCGATCTTTATCGGATGTATACGCGTTATGCCGACCGTCAAGGCTGGAAGACGGAAATTTTGGAAGCCAGCCTGAATGATCTGGGGGGCTTTAAAGAGGTCATCTTTATGGTGTCCGGTAAAGGGGCCTACAGCAAGCTCAAATATGAGAGCGGGGCACACCGTGTGCAGCGGATACCGGTGACGGAATCGGGAGGACGGATTCATACTTCGACCTCGACAGTTGTAGTCATTCCGGAAGCCGAGGAAGTAGAAGTGGAAATCAAGGAAAGCGACATCCGTGTAGATACATTCTGCTCGAGCGGGGCGGGAGGACAGTCCGTCAACACGACCAAATCGGCGGTTCGCGTTACCCACCTGCCAACGGGAATAGTGGCCACCTGTCAGGACGGCAAATCCCAGAACTCGAATAAAGAGAAAGCATTGCAAGTATTGCGTGCCCGTATCTACGATAAATTTTTACAGGAAGAGCAGCAGAAGTACGATTCGGAGCGCAAGAACAAGATCGGAACGGGAGACCGGAGCGAACGAATTCGTACCTATAACTTTCCGCAAAGCCGGGTCACCGACCATCGCATAGGTATGACCGTTCATCGGCTGGAATCCGTAATGGATGGGGATATGGAAGAATTCATCTCAGCGTTAACCGTAGCGGCACAAGCCGAACAGTTGGAAAAAGGGGAGTAAGCCGATGAATGTCAACCGGCCTTCTTCGATTCGGGAAGCCTATATATGGGCTTCTTCTTTTTTACAGGGGCAGGGGGTTCCGGATGCCGGAGCCTGCTCCGAGCTGCTTCTCCAGTATGTACTGGGGTTGGACCGCAACCGGCTGCTCTTGAATTGGCAGGAGTCTTTTCCCGAAGACCGGATGTCTGCATGGCAGGTTGCCATCCAACGGAAAGCAAGCGGAGAGCCTGTACAGTATATTATAGGAGAGCAGGAGTTTTATGGACTCTCTTATACGGTTACACCGGCAGTTCTCATTCCACGCCCCGAGACCGAGCTTCTGGTGGAAGCCCTGATCAAGCAGGGAAAACGAATGTGGCCAGAGCAAGAACCGCTTCTGGTCGATGTTGGGACGGGAAGCGGCGCTATCGCGGTGACTGTGGCCGTTCAATGTCCGGAATGGCGGATATGGGCTACGGACCTGTCGGAGGAGGCTCTGCAGGTTGCCAAATTGAACGGGGCAAAGCATACCGGAGAAGGACGGATCGAGTTTATGCTTGGAGATTTGCTCGATCCGCTCATTCGGAAGAGGGCAGAAATCGATATTCTCGTCTCCAATCCACCTTATATTCCATCCGGGGACATGCCTTCACTGCAGAAGGAAGTTGGCCAATATGAGCCGCATCTCGCGCTTCACGGAGGGGAAGACGGGATGGACTATTATCGCCGGTTCCTGATTGACATGGACAAGTTGACTGCCCCTCCTGCATTGGTCGGCTTTGAGGTCGGGCAGGGCCAGGTAAGGGCGGTCGAAGAGATGCTTAAGCGGGAAGGAAAATGGTCGGAGACCCAAATTGTTACCGATCTGGCGGGGATAGAGAGGCATGTTCTGGCCTGGCGCTGAAAGCTTCGCTACAATTTAGACCATTCGTGACCAGGACGGGTTCAGTCGGACAGTTGATCCCGTCTTTCATAAATCAGGTTCCCAAGCCGACAGCCACCCCCCTATATTGGGCTGCTAAGGACACTTTTTAAAGGATTCTATCAATCTACTAAAAATATTGAGATATAGTATAACTCCTTCTCGGGAAGGCCATACTGGATAGTAGGCATTCAGGAGAGGAGATAGATTCCAATGGTAAGAAGAGTATCCTTTCATAAATACGGTTATATCGCTTTTGCCCTTATTGTTCTGTTATTTTGCTGGGAATCGAACAAAACCAACGCGGCTGTCTTCCAATCGGGTATTCCGGAGGAGGCGATCCGCCTAAGAATATTGGCCAATTCCGATTCGGTGCAGGATCAGGCGATCAAACGTTTGATCCGCGATGCGATCGTTGAAGAGATGAACGGCTGGGTAACCGGCCCTGCCTCCATTGAGGAAGCTAGGGAGCAGGTGGAAGCACATTTGCCGGTTTTTCGTGAGTTGATTGCAGAAATTCTGGAAAAACGGGGCTACGACTACGAATTTAAAGTAGAGTTGGGAAGCGCTGAATTTCCGACCAAGCTCTATGGCAGCCGCGTATATCCGGCCGGAGATTACGAAGCTCTTAAAGTTACATTAGGCAGCGGCCAGGGACAGAACTGGTGGTGCGTGCTCTTCCCGCCGCTATGCTTCGTTGACGTTGCTTCCGGTCAAGCCGTCGCCCAAGACAAGGAGGACTCCACTTCATCTAAAGGGAAGACGGAGGAGGGACAAGGTGCTTCTCAGCTTGCCAAGGATACCAAAGGCGGCGATGGGCAAAGCAAGGCTCAGCAGGAGGACGACTCGCTTCGGCAAGCTTCTCTCCAGGCACCGGCTGACCGGGAGGTAAGGTTTTTCCTGTGGGATCTGCTTCAAGGCTTGCTGTCCTGGGTGAAAGGATGGTTTGCGTAGGCACCACTTCAATAGTGGGACGGTAGCAAGATAGGCAATTTCGGATGAACGGGTTTCAAGCGGAGCAGCCTATGACAGGCTCAAAGCTTGCGTGCTCAATCAGTTATAGAAAAGATGCATTTTTACATCTTTTAGGCAAATCTTTATATTCCATCGGAAATATTCCTGCAAAAATGCCTCTTTTTGATCTAGTCTGTCCCATTTCGGGTATAGATGGATAAAATTGGCGCACAATTGCAGGCTTTTTCTCTAAATCGGGTTGGCTTGATTGGAAAAGATGCACTTTTGGAGCGACCAAGCCTAGGTCGAGTGAGGTAGCAGGTGTGAACCCTGCTTGGAAAGACGCCAACCACG
>NZ_VEGP01000053.1 GCF_007679495.1 Paenibacillus sp. 32O-W
CATTTTCGCCCATTCGCTTGAATCTACCTGTACAAAATACAGTTAGACGCGCCATTCCGTTTGCACGGCACCAGCAGGCGGTGAAAATAGACGGATTTTCCAGTTAGACGTGCCGCTCCGCTTGCAACGATGCCTGCAGACGGTAAAATAGACGGATTTTCAAGGTAGAAATACCCCAAAATGTATGTATGAAAGTAAACAGCAGTACCTGCTGAACTCATCCCTTGTCCTATATACTTAGCCCCATAAATTAATTATTGTCTGGAGGCATTGGATCATAATGAAACTTCATATTACTTATGATCATCCCATTGCTATCAATGCTTTCGAATGGACTCCCGCCACTTATCGGCAGCCGCCTCATGTGCATGCAAGTCTGGAGATCGGCCTTTGTTTAACAGGCAAAGGCTGTTTTTTCTTCGGGAATAAACAATATGCGGCTAATCCCGGCGACTTATTCCTGGTCAATAGTGAGGAACGGCATATTGCCCAATCTGCCCCCGACGACCCGAGCCGCTATCTTTTTATAAACTTTGATCCCGCGCTGCTTCTGGCGGAGGATCCTGGTCTGCTGCTGCCATTCTCCTATCGCTCCACACATTTTTGCAATCATATTATTGGCGGCTCGCCCCTCGCCAAACAGCTTACTCCTTGGGTGCTGACTATAGCGGAAGAACTGCGGGAGAAGTCCCCGGGTTATTTGGTAATGGCCAAAAGCGCTCTCATTCAGCTGTGCGGCCGTCTTCTGCGACATTACAACGGTTTGCTAACGGATGATGAGAGGCATAATATGGTACAGTCCGTTCGCCAGGTGCAGTCGCTGGCCGCTTTGGTCGAGCAGCGTTACACCGGGCCGGTCAGCTTAGCGGAATTGGCTGATGAACTTGGTTTAAGCGTCTCGCGCGTGAGCCGCGCGTTTCTGGAAACGACCGGTTACCGTTTCTCGGAGTATGTTTCCTTGCTGCGTATCCAGGCGGCCAAGCGGGAATTGGCGGGAACGGACAAAGCTGTTGCTGATATTGCATTCGAATGCGGCTTTCAAAGCTTGCCGACCTTTTACCGCGTTTTTAAAGAGACTGTCGGCATGTCTCCGATCCGTTATCGGCAATCTATGGGGGTTACGGAATGAGCAAAAAATGAGAATTACGCTTTCCTAATTTGAGAAGCCATTGCCGGCATGGCTGGTTATAATCAAGGCATATGTTGATTTCACGTATTTCAGGAGGGCAGCCGTTATGACGAAATGGTTTGGACTGAGGGAATTGGTTCGGGAAGAAATAAGACAGCGCGGAGAAGAAGGCTGTAATGTAGAAGGGATGGCCGAACGTCTGGAAGCGGCCGGCACAGACGAAGTAAAGCTAATGGAAGTATACCGGGCTTTAATGGCTCTTGAGCCACGTGCGGATTTCAAGTATATCGAGCCGTCGGAATTGGAAGCCATTCGCGCCGAACGTCCGGACGGACCGAGAATACTGTCCGGAAACTGGGATGAACTTAAATGGCAGGATAAATTTCATGGTGCTTGGCTCGGCCGTTCGGCCGGTTGTGCGCTCGGAAAACCTCTGGAGTCTCTTCCCTTCATGCAAGGCTCCGGCGGCAGACCCGGCTGGCACAATATTAAATTGTGGTTCGAAGGCGCAGGGCAATGGCCGATTCGCCATTATACACCGGGCGAATCAACTGCAGAGGCCGAGTACGGTATCGAGATAGCCCGATGGTGCAGCTTGGCCAGCTGCCGGGAAAACATTCGCTTTATGGAAACGGACGATGATATTCGTTATACCGTTCTTGGCCTGCTCATGCTTGAGGAACGCGGGCTTGATTTCAACTCCTGGGACGTGGGTAAGCTGTGGCATCGCCAGTTATCATTCGGGCAGGTATTCACGGCTGAAGCGCAGTCCTATCTTAATTTCGCTCGTGTCACTTCACATATTAGCGGCGCCCAGCCGGATGACTGGGAGAAACATATCCATTGGGTACGTTCTTATTTGAATCCCTACCGCGAATGGATCGGCGCCCAGATCCGTGTGGACGGCTATGCATACGGTGCTGCCGGCCAGCCCCAGCTTGCAGCCAAGCTTGCTTGGCGGGACGCTTCCTTCTCCCATGTGAAGAATGGTATTTACGGCGCCATGTTCTGCTCGGCTATGATTGCCGCCGCATTCGTTGAAAGTGATATGAAGCGAATTGTCGAGATCGGATTGAGTGAAATACCGAAACGCAGCCGTCTTGCAGAAGATATCGCCATAGCGGTCAAAATTGCTGAGGAAACGGAAGACACATTAGAATTGGTGAGTAAAATATGGGAGACATTTAAGCACTATCACCATGTTCATACCAATAATAATGCTGCATTATGCGCGGCTGCTCTCATTCATTCCGGAGGCGATTTCGAGAAAGGCATTACGACAGCCGTACTTGGCGGCTGGGACACCGATTGCAACGGCGCCACCGTCGGTTCCATTCTTGGCGCATCGCTTGGAGCGGCGGCGCTTCCCGAGAAGTGGATCTCGCCGCTAAACGATACCTTGTATGCCGATGTCAGCGGCTTCCACCCCATTGCCATCTCCGAATGCGCTCAAAGAAGCTATCATGTCTTCCGAAAATTGCAGCATTAAAATTATTTAGGATGATCGGTAAAAAAAGCTCCTAACGGAGCCTCTTCGAAGAAGATTAACCCGGTATTAGAGGAAGCTTTTTATGCCAATAGGAATCTATATTTTCATCGTATTAACACTGTAAAGAACTTAAAGATTCCTATGTGGTAACAAAAAGAACGCCTTACGGCGTCCTTTAAATGAGGGGATAGGTTTCTGTTATTACCTGGGCCGGCATCGATCGATGCCGGCCTTCCACTTTTACCGTACATCCGTAAATCAAAAAAATCTCCGCAATGAATCATGCGAAAGATTTTTTTGCCTAGCTCTTGACTGTTCCCTTCACTTCTCACATCTCCAGCGTGAGCATTTCTCTGCTCAGCTCCTCCAGCTTTTTCTTAATCTCCATAATCTCACTGTAGTTGCCGCGCTCCAACGCTTCCTGCAGGTTGGCCAGCTCATAATCCAATTCCATTCGCAAAACCGGTATCCGCTCTTCTATACGTGTCGACTTGAGTGCTTCCGTCATTTCTTCTAAAGTAACCATAGGATCCCTCTGAAAAATTATTTTATGGTCCACCCCGGAAATCTCAACCATCCGAATTATTTCACCGAACATGATGCTTTCTATCAATATCTGTCTTTCCTTAAACCTCTTGACCACCGCATGCCCTCTTGTGTCGCCTATCATTTTTTCCATCAATTCCGAAAGCTTCTCATCTTTAAAAGAGTAGCTTCCCACCATCTTGAAACGTTCCCCGATCCGCTCAAATTTCAATTTGACGAGTTTCCTGCCTGTGCGGACGGAGATGATGAACTGGGTATCGTTTTCATTCCAGTATAATGAGAACCCTTCCTGAATCAACGCCTTGATGAAGTTCCGGATTTGACGGCGATCAAACCGCAATTCTAAGTTGCAATACTCCACTTCGTGCCCATTGCTCACGGCCGATCCCTCCCCCATCGCACTTACTTGACAGAATGTTCAGACAACTTATCCTTTTACAATATCTTATTACCATTATTATGTTTTAGCAACTTGGTTTAATGATTAAATCTTGCTGCGGGGAGAAATTTGGTTGAATGTCCAAGATTGCATGTCGGGGCTGAGACTTCGGGATTGATCTCGTCCTTCTGTTTATAGCTTAGACAAAAAATCTTCAATAGAAACCTATTTATGACGAGAAAACTCTCAAAAGAATAATTTAACGGATCCACGGCGGCATTTCGAGCTTGGTGTTCCCCTTCGCGATAGCTCGAACGCTTTAAGGACGGGGGCTCCCGGAATGGATTCGGAACCTGCTTCACTCTCAAGGAGAATTAGTTTAGACGGGACAGCATCTTCGAAAGGGCTTCCATGAGAGGCTTTTCCTATCTCCGGTTAATCGAGGAATAGGTAGCTTGCAGGTAATAAGGATGGCCGGAAGAGGCTGATCCATCATCGCAGGTTTAGATATGCTATAGTTAATGTAAACTAACGAATAAATCAGTTCAAGCACACTGGAGGAATCACCAATGACTTTTCAAGGATTTAGCCAACAAGATTTCAAAGCACTGACTATAGACGGTCTGGAGCCCAGAATGGAAGCCATTATCGGAATGATTCGGCCGAAATTAACGGAGCTTGGCGAGCTGCTGGCCCCATCGCTGTCCGCTCTATGCGGGGAACCGATGTTTCCCCATGTGGCCAAGCATGCCCGGCGGACCGTTAACCCCCCGAATGACACCTGGGTTGCTTGGGCGAATAACAGAAGAGGCTATAAAGCTCATCCCCACTTCCAACTGGGCTTGTGGTCGACTCACCTGTTCCTGCAGTTCGCTATCATTTATGAAAGCACGAACAAGGCGGTTTTTGCCGATAAGCTGCTGGATAACCTGGCGGAAGTGAAGCAGGCCATCCCCGATCACTTCTATTGGTCCGACGACCATACCCGGCCGGAGACCGTGCCCCATCGGGACATGAATGAAGAAGACTGGATTCAGTGGATGGATAAGCTCAAGAAGGTAAAGAAAGCGGAAGTGCTGTGCGGACTGCGAATTGAAAGGAATGACCCGCTGCTCAAGAACGGCAAGAAGCTGATCGGGTTAGCGGAGCAAACTTTTGAAACCTTGGTCCCGTTATACCGTATTGCTTTCTAGCAGGGAAAACCCGAAACCGGGCATTTGGATAGGCAGCACCTGACGCAGCTTAAGCTCCTGAAGGAGTATTGCGGAGATGGGAGGCCGCTTCTCGGGATTTCCGGCATGTATGCGAAGGCCTAATGAACCGTTTAGTAACAAAAAGTTACAAACTTTTAAAGTTATTTAATCTGTTTTTAAATTTAAATTAATGTTTTTGGGTTATTTTATACATATAGGGAGAGAAGGACCGGCTTACCATCAGGAAAGGAAGGTGAACGTTATGAGGTCAAAAACGATCGTAACGACGGCACTCGTGCTATCGCTCGTCTTCAGCGGAAATATAGCCTACGGATTGGCTAAAGATTCCGGCAAGTCCGGAGCGTTGGAAAGAAGCTGGACCAAGGAAAAGAATGACCGGATCAAACAGCTGCGCGACCGTCGTCACCGCTCTAACCAAGACGGGAAAGACGGAAAATCGGCGCTGCCCATTCTTAAGGAGACTGCCTCACTGCTCGGAATAACCAAGGAGGACCTCGTCAAAGAATTAAAGCAAGGCAAAAGCTTGTCAGACGTTGCCCAATCCCGCGGAATAAGCGAAAGCGACCTGATCGGTAAGCTGCTTGCCCTCCGAAACCAGAAAATCAATGATGCGGTAATCGCCGGCAAATTGACTGCGGAGAAGGCTGAGAAGATCAAAGCTTACATGAACGATCATATCACCTACATGGTCAAGCAGAAAGGAATCAAGGCTCTGCACAAAGACCGGTGGAAATCGATGAGACATGACACCCTGAACCATTTCAACCCCGGAAAAGTCGCTGCCATTATCGGCATTACCGAGGAAGCGCTATCTTCCCAGCTTAAGGAAGGGAAGACTCTGGTTGAAATTGCAGAGGCCAATGGGATAAGCAAAGAACTGCTGATCGCCAAGCTGAAGGAAGAGGCCAAGGACTTGCCGGCTCCTGCCCATTAGAAGCCGGGAGCACGCGGACAAGCCATTGGTAACGGCCGGTCGATTCATATCAACTTAGCCGGCTTAGATTAAAATTCAATCAGGTAGAAAAAAGGTGGTTGGCGAAGTTTCCTTCCCAACCACCTTTTTTTATTCTGTGGAGGATTCTTGAGTCCCTTTCCCTTATTGGAGGGTGGCTTCGTTCTCCGACCTGCTGTAACGCTTATCCAGACGGACAAACTGGGCTACCAGCGTCAAGGCAGCCACACAAAGTGCCGCTCCAACGATAAACGGCAGAGAAGCCTCCAAGCCATACAAGGCCATAGCGATCAGCGGACCGGCAATCCGGCCGAGGCTGTCCATCGATGAATTCAGACCGGTGGCCACTCCCTGCCCCACATTCGTTTTCTGGGTTATCAGGGAGATAACACACGGACGAATCAGTGCATTCCCTGCGCCAAATACGGAAAGATAGATGGCCGCTGTCACGACGTTAGTCGAATAAAGAATAAGCACGAAGCCAATGGCGGACACCAGCAGTCCGATCCGGATCGCCGTCTTCTCCATTCCCGGCTTGATATACCTGCGCACTACGCCGCCTTGAATTAATGCACCGACCAATCCGCTGACAAAGAACATCCAGCCGGCCTCGTAAGAGCCGATGCCAATCTTCATCATTTGAAACAGCTGGAAGGTCGTCTCCAAACCGGCGAGTGTAAACGTGACAAAGAAAGACAGAATATACAAATATTTAAGCGGCCCATGGAAGGCCGTCCATCTCGAAGTTCGCGGCTGCTCCGACCTCTGCTTGCGGACGGCTTGCGGCAGCGATTCCGTTAGAAAACGGAAAGCGAACACAAAGGTTAACAAAGAAAGTAATGACGAGGCCAGGAAGGGAATATGCGTGCCCCATAAACTTAATATTCCTCCCAAGGCGGGGCCAAACAGAAATCCGAGCCCGATGGACATCCCGACGAGCCCCATACCCTTCGTCCGATTCTCCTCGCTGGTAATGTCCGCGACATAGGCTACCGCACATGAGGTAACGGCCCCGGAGAAAGCACCCCCTATAATTCGGGACGCATACATGAGCCACAGGTTATCACCGGCAATACCGAACAGAAAGAAGCTCAGGCTGAAGCCGATCAGCCCGGTTAGCAGGACAGGCCTGCGGCCGATTCGGTCGGAGACGCCGCCCCACCAAGGCGACATGACGAAGGAGACGGCAGAGTACAGCGAAAGAAGCAGAGCTAGATGGATGCCCTCTCCTTCGCCGCCCCCGATGATGACCGGCAGCACAGGTATAATAATGCCGAAGCCTATGAACACGGTCATCAACAGCAGCATGATGATGATCATTTGTTTCTTCATAATTGGGTTCCTCCTCTTGCACGAACGTGATCTGGCCTGATCATCCAATAGTTGTTGCGGGGAAAGGCCATAATAATTAGCGAGCATGCGGCAATGGCCTTCTTCATTATTCGTCCATCGTCCGATCAAGAAATTTCTCTTGCATCCTTTTGCTATTTTGATATACTCATTTTGTTTACCACTTTAGGGGAGCTTAGTGAACCCGTTACGGAATCAGGTCAAAACGGGCATTACGGACAGGCCCCTTGGTTGAAATTCATACGGAAGGGAAGAAGGTTACAATGGATCATCGTCGAACCCCGTTGTTCTCCGCTCTTGTTCAGCATGCGGAACGCAATCCGATCCAATTTCATATACCCGGACATAAAAAAGGCATCGGGATGGACCCCGATTTCAGACAGTTTATAGGAGACAACGCTCTCTCCATCGATCTGATTAACATCGCCCCACTGGACGACCTGCATCAGCCGATGGGCGTCATTGAGGAAGCGCAGAAACTGGCTGCCAATGCATTCCATGCTGATTATACCTTTTTTTCCGTACAGGGTACAAGCGGAGCGATCATGACCATGATTATGTCGGTCTGTTCCGAAGGGGATAAAATTATCGTTCCCCGCAATGTTCACAAATCGGTCATGTCTGCGATTATCTTCTGCGGCGCGAAACCGGTGTTCCTGTCACCGGCCCGCGATGAAAATCTGGGAATTGATCACGGAATTACGACCCGTTCGGTCAGAAGGGCTCTCGAGATCCATCCGGATGCGAAAGCCGTCTTGATCATAAACCCGACTTATTTCGGCGTATGCGCCAACCTGAAAGAGATCGTAGAGCTCGTACACAGCTACCGCATTCCCGTTCTGGTGGATGAAGCCCATGGGGCCTTGATTCATTTCCACGAGAAGCTGCCTGTATCGGCCATGGAAGCCGGAGCCGATATGGCCGCAACGAGCGTTCACAAGCTTGGCGGTTCGCTTACCCAAAGCTCCATACTGAATGTCAATGTAAAAGAAGGGCTCGTTAGTCCTAAACGCGTCCAGACCATCTTCAGTATGCTGACAACGACCTCCACCTCCTATATCCTGCTCGCCTCCCTGGATGTCTCCAGGCGGAATTTGGCCCTGAACGGCAGAGAAATTGCCGAGACGACGATCCGCCTCGCCAACGAAGCGCGGAAGCGGATCAACCAAATTCCGGACCTGTATTGCTTCGGAGAGGAAATTCTGGGGACAGAAGCTACCTATGACTTCGACCCCACGAAGCTGACGGTTCATGTCCGCCATCTGGGCATCACCGGCTATGATGCCGAGAACTGGCTGCGCGAGCACTACAACCTCGAGGTCGAGCTGAGCGACATGTACAACATTCTATGCCTGGTCACTCCCGGGGATACGGAGGAATCGATCCAGGTTCTGGTGCAGGCGCTCACTGCTCTCGCGGATCAGCATCGCAATGTGAATGAAGTCCGGGAGCTGGTTGTGCAGATTCCGGAAATCCCGCAGCTGTCCCTTTCGCCGCGCGATGCTTTCTACGGGGATACGGAAATCATCCCGTTTAAGGAATCCGCCGGACGAATTATTGCGGAGTTTATTTATGTTTATCCTCCCGGCATTCCGATTCTGCTGCCCGGCGAGGTAATCTCCCAGGAGAATATCGATTACATTATGGATCACGTTCAGGTCGGCCTGCCGGTCAAAGGTCCGGAAGACCGCAATGTCGAGTTTGTCAAGGTTATTGTTGAGACGGAAGCCATTTTCTAGAGACCCTGTTCAGGGTAGTAACCATAGGCTTGTACAACATGGATTATTGGATTGCATAAAAAAAGCTCCTAACGGAGCCTCTTCGAAGACGAATAACCCGGTATTAGAGGAAGCTTTTTATGCCAATTAGAAAGTTTGTTCCATTTTAATGCTTTAACGAACTTAAACTTTCTAATGTGGTTAACGAAGGCCGGGATATATCCCGGTCTTTCTTCTATTTTGTAAAGCCGCTTGCCTTCCGTCGAAGACCGGGAAGGCTGCCGAGCACGGAGTTATTCCGTCTGCAAGAACCTGATCCGCCAGGGAGTTATTGTCAATCGGTAAGCGGAATGCTATCATGGGGGAGAGATTACATTAGGCAGGTGTTTATATATGGCTCAAAGCGCTTTCATTAAGCTGGTTGAAGGGTCGAGCATCTCCTCTTTAACCTTGGAAGAGTTGAAGGATGCCCTGCTGAGCTACAAAGAACAACTGGCACAGACCGGCAGGCAGCTAGGTTGGGACTATGCCCGGGCAGCGTTTCCATACACGATTGAAACCCGAGCCGAGGGTGAGAACCGATGGTTCTACCTGAAAGGAATCGACAGCTTATACCGTTATATTGTCCTTGGTCTGGGCAGCGAATCCCGCGAGGATCAGAGCATTCCGTATGTGCAGGCGGTTCTTCCCGATGATTCCACCCACGGGGACAAGTGCAAAGCCAATGAGCTCTGCAAGCACCTGGGTCGCAAGTGGAAGGCGGAGCTGCACCTGTTTAATGGGAGAGTCATGTATTACAACCCCCGCAAGTGATTTCGTCCGCTCATTCGGATAACGAAATAAGGGCTGCAGCGGCATGATTGCCGGGCAGCCCTCTTTCACTGTCGAGACTATCCATTAAGCCTGTCCATCTGCTTCTTCCATGGCCAGTTCATTATATATCGTGACGACACGATTCCACTCTTCATCGTCCTCTATACTTACCAGATAGGCGTCGTCATTCTCTTCCTCAATCCGAAAGATGACCCCGTCGGAATCCGGCGCATTCCGGTCCAACAAAACTGCGTAAGCCTGATTGTCAGCCTCGAAGGTGTATACCATCACCATCTCATGCTCTACGCCATCTGTATCGGTTACTAAAAATATATCTTCATCATGTTCGTGGTTATGGTCATGTCCGCAACCACAATCCTGGTTGTTATGATCGGTCAATGACATCGCCTCATTTCGTTATAAAGTAAATTGCTTCTTTGTATCGTATCACTATTGACTGATTAAGGTCAAACATTCTTCCCTATTCGGAAACGATCGTTTTTTTGGAAACGACCGTGTACTCCCCATTGACCAGCAGAGAGAAGTTTACGGTATAATTTCCGGCTTGCGTGAAGCTAACTTTAAACGGCCAGGTGTACCAGAAGCTCTCACTGGATTCCTCAAGCGGAACCTCCACGGCATCCGTCGCCAATTCTCCGTTCGGAGCTTCAATTGTGATTTTGAAACCGCTGGGCTTCATCTTCAGCGTATCGACCTGGGTAGATACGACGAAGTTTCGGGTTTCGCCATGGGCCACCTTGCCGAAAGGCTTCTTGATCGTGTAATCCTTATCCACATCCAGCGAAACGAACATATGGATGTTCGGTTTATAGATTTTGGCCGTCTGCGTCTTGTTGTCCCATGATACGGTAGCTTGCAGGGATTCAGCCAGCAGTCTCAGCGGAAGGACTGTTCTTCCATTGATAATAAATGCGGGCACATCATCTTGAGGAACGTTAATCTGGTTGTCATTTATAAATACCCTTGCTTTACTGTAGCCTTCATAGCTTCCCCACAAGGATTCACCAAAGGCGGTTACCGTCCCGAGTGTAAAGATAAGTGTGGTCAGAATGACGATCCGTTTGGATTTGGTTTTCATGCAGCGGGAACCCTCCATCTTGCTAGTATTGCTTGTTTATACTCACATCGGGGCGCAAAAGTTGCGATGGCCGCGCGAAATATTTCCAGTCCGGCGGAACAGGAACGCCCACTTGCCTTACTAATCCGATCATTGGCTTTCTAATAATTATGTATCCTCTTCAGGCCGATCCTTGCTCACGGGTCCTTATTTGCGCTTCATGCCGATCCGGGTGAGCATAAATCGCCACTGATTTCAGCACAAGCCGTCAAAAAATCGGATAACCCTGGCGGTATACTCTTCCGGGCTTTCCCGGTATCCGCCTACGTGTTTGCCTCTAGCCGGCTTCCACATTGCAAACCTGTCCGGATATTTCTCCAGCATCGCTTCGCTTTCCGTATACGGGATTTTATCGTCATCCTCGCAATGAATGAACAAGATCGGCCGGGGATAGATCCGCTCGGTAGCCGCAAGCACATCGACCGAATCCGGGTTTAATCCGGTCAACCTCGGCAGCAGGGCGAGAATGAGTCTGGTGAAAGGAAAATCCGGCAGATCCGACCAGGTGGGAAGGTTCTTTTTTAAATACCTCGTTAAATGATTGAACGGGCTGTCCGCCACCACCCCTGCAATGGAATCGTCTTCGGCGGCGGCCATCAGCGCGGTGCTCGCCCCCATGGAGAAGCCGATCAGCCCGATCGGACCCGGATGATGCTCCTTGACCCATTCGACGGCGCCCAGCAAATCTTCCTTCTCCAATTGTCCGACTGAAGTCAGGTTTCCTTCGGATTCGCCGGAATTACGAAAATCAAACAAAAGCACCTGAAAACCGGCTTCGACAAGAGACCTGACCAGCGGTAGGGCCGGTACATCATCCTGCAGACGGTTCATAGAGTAGCCGTGAGCGAAGACGATAGTCATTTTAGGTACCGAAGTACTGGCGGGCAGAAACCATCCCTTTAATTGAACATCCTTTAGTTTGCTGAGAAAGCGGACGTCCTCATACTTCAATTGATAATTGGCAGGGGAATCGTTCAGCGGTCTTCTCTCGGGGTGTGTAAGATTCCAGCCTACATACCCGGCGATTCCCGCGCAAATAAGCACAGCCAGAACTGGCAGCGCAAGCCATATAATGAGCATCATCTTTGTCCTCCGATATAAGCTTCGTATTACGCGTATTACGCAACTGGTCCGGTCCATGGTTGCGGGATGCCGGTCAAGCCGTCGGTACATGCAGCCAAGCCCGCCTTTCGGACCCTATTGCCCCGAGCGAGCAGCAACGATCCTTTGAATTATATCATGTTCCCGGTTCATTTTAGAGGCCTTTTTCCGAAGCTTGCTTTGGAAAAAGGCCTGTGCTTTCATTCTGACGATCGCAAGAGATTAAGTGGCTTAGAGCAACCCTTTACGGTCAAGAATGACCAGCAGCCTGTAAAAATCGTAGGAGCCGTTCAATGGCGTATCGATCAATCCCGATTGGACTGCTTTGTCCACGCTGGCCCGAGCCCATTCCGGAATCGCGTCCATCTGGAAATAGTCTTCAAGCTGCTTGAGTCTCTGTTCAAGCTGTTTCGTTTCCATTTCCAACGCCGCAATCCGGTCCGTTAGATTTGCCATAGGGTCTGTCCCTCCTTCGCTTGGAGTTAACGCGGAATATAGCCGTTTCCAGGGAAACTGGGGTCCCGGGCAATTAGGCTTGTTAACCGGATTAATTTGAAAATGTCCGATAACATGCTCCGAATCCAAAGGAAAATCCTTACCCCATTTGTCCAAAATATACTGTTGTATATAACGGTGCAGCCAAACGGATGCTTGAAATTGCGCCTCGGTTAAAGCACCGTCCATCCCTTCATGTTCTATGGAAACGGTATATAAATTCGGATTCACTTTCATCTGGCGCACAATCGGCGCAGTCGCCCAAGACATCTGATCGGATGATAGGCCGTTGGCCCAGGCCATCCGTTCTATGGCGACATATTGATGAATCGTCCCGGTCTTGGAGACGCCGAAATGAGCGGAAGAAACCCGGTTGCCCGGATCCGTAAACCAATAATCCATGCTGGCCATCGTGCCGGCCGAGATATGATTGACAATGACAAACGGAACATACCCTTGCCTGCTGCTGGAATTGGTATGTTCATTGCCGACCCACCGTATATCCATGGAAAGCCATCACCTCCCGTAAGCCAGCAGTACTGGTTGGCCTCCTTGCTATCAGAATATTCGAGAGAAGACTTTCCTGTCTGTGCTATTAAGTAGTTTTACCCGGGAAGGATCAGGGATTACGGGTACGCAGGAACGTTTTTTTGCCCAATCTTCCCTTATTAAACTCTGTATCCCGAATCCATTGTGAGATACAATAGAGTTCGAATCCAAAAATTTACTACTGTACTGGTCTTCAACAAACGGCCGAAGGAGGAAAAGCAATATATGGAATTACAATTAAGGATGCTTGGCACAGGCGGTGCCTTCTCCACCCGTTATGCCAACAACAACGCATTAATGACGATCGGAGACTTCACTTTACTGGTGGACTGCGGGGCAACCGCCATCCGTTCGCTTCACGAGATGAAAGTCCCGCTTACGTCCATTGACGGGGTTTTCATCACTCATCAGCATGCGGACCATATAGGAGGACTGGAAGAGTTTGCTTTCCAAATGCTTTACGTCTATCGACAGAAGCCAAAGCTGTTCGTTCCCTCCACCCTTCGCAACGTGCTGTGGGAGAATTCATTGAAGGGCGGAATGATTAATCCGGAGGCCGGATTGAATTCGCTGGACGATTATTTCGAGGTTATCGAAATAGCCGAAGGATCGGCCGCAAAGCTGTCGGAAGACTTCCGGCTGGAAATATTGCCTTCCGAGCACGTTCGCTACAAGTCAAGTTATTCGCTGCTGGTCAACGACCGGTTGTACTACAGTGCGGATACCCGCTTTAACCGGGCACGGCTTGAGGAGCTGCATGATCGGGGAGTGCGCTACTTTTTACATGAATGCAAGCTTTACGGCGCACCCGGTGTCCATACTACATTGGAAGAGCTGCTCACCTTGCCGGAAGAGCTGCAGGAGAAGATCCAATTAATGCATTATAGCGATGACATGGAAAACTACATAGGCCGCACGGGGCCCATGACCTTCCTTCACCAGCATGAGCTTTACCGCTATCCCCTGGACTAAGCGCGCCTTATTACACAGAGCCTGATTGCAAAAGCAAAAGGGTGTTCTTACGCTGCTGAAGCGTAGAACACCCTTGTGCCCGTTAGAAGCCGGGCAAATTATCCAGATTGTTGCTCGGGTCGCCATCGGCATCTCCGCGAATGTACAAATCTCCATCCCGTCCTTTGAAGACGTTGGCCCCTTGGATTCGTCCCATCTGAACCTCCTGCAGAGCCTGCTCGTACGACAATACCCGGCCGGAGGACGTCATAAATTCTCTTAAATCCCCATCACCATTTTTACGAACGGCGATGAAGGCCTCTCTTTGCCCTGCTCCCCCGTTTACCTGCGATCCGGACGGGAATGAACCCCCTCCCTGAAGGGACGGCATGCCGGAGGACTGCGTCAAGCCGTTAGGAACCGCACCGGAAGGGTTAGCCCCTCCTCCATAAGTGGACATAGCCCCTTCCGGGTTTGACATGACATTGGCCGGCGATATTCCGCCCGTCTGCATGCCTGCGCCTTGTAGAAGCTGCTGTCTCAATACCTCCAGCTGCTGCTGCATCTGCGTAACCTGCCTAAGCATCGAGTCGGAATCCGGCTGCTGGCGGTTTTCCATTCCGTAAGCGGCTTGTCCTGTAGAAATCGTTGTGCCGTTCTGTTCACCCTGCTGCATGAAATCATCCCTTTCCTTATGATTCCATTAGTTTGTTCCTTCCGCCGTCCTATTATCCCGCTCAACGAACTTTGACCAAGCTACAGCCGCTTCCTCATCCGCACATGCCATATGCCCGCTTCCAGGAAAGGCTCCTTCGAAACCGTAACGTAGCCATGCTTGACATAGAAAGCTTCCGTGTGACACTGCCCGTCCAGCACGGCATATTGCGCTCCCGCTTCCCTGGCCGAATTCTCCAGAGCATTAAGCAGCCGGCTTCCCAAGCCTGTTCCCCGGTACCGGGATAATATCGCCAGCCTCTGAAGCTTTGCAGTATCTGCTTCTTCCCCATAGAAGATCCATCTCCCCGTACCGGCGGGATTGCTGCCGTCCAAGGCGAGCCAATGCGAGCAAGCCCCGGGGGATCGGTCATATTCATCTATCTCCAAGTCCTCCGGAACCTTCTGCTCTATAACGAACACTTCTTTCCGCACGGAGAGACACTGATCCAGCTCCTCCTGCGTTTGTACCTCCACTATTTTCACGATGTTCCCTCCATTCCTAATTTTTTCTAATGGAAACCTTTGCGCGCCCTACCTTCTTGAACGGGATTTTGATAAAATGAACTCAGGGAGAGAGAGAAAAGGATAAAGGAGCTCGGCCTATGAACATAGCTTTCTTTTTACTGCCCAAGCATGAAGTCATTCATTTAACATTGCATACTACTCTGCGTCAAACCATTGAGAAGATGGAGTACCACCGCTACACCGCCGTCCCGATTCTGAAGGATGACGGAACATATGTCGGAAGTGTCACGGAAGGCGATCTGCTTTGGTTTTTCAAAAATAACAGGGAAGTCAACTTTGACAATGCACACAGGCATACCCTAGCCGAAGTCCCGTTAAAGATGCAGAACAAATCCGTCCGGATTGACTCCAATATGCAGGACCTAATCCGCCTAGTCAAAGTTCAGAACTTCGTTCCGGTTGTGGATGATACGGATAAATTTATTGGAATTGTACGCAGAAGCGATATTATTGAATTTTGCTCCGAACAGATTTTTAAGGAAGTCAACTCCCGATGAGCTTACTCCGGCCGGAGGAGGTTCGCCCCGAGTCCATTTGTAGCCGTTAGCGATACCGGCCCTGTATTGCGGCAAAATAAAACAACCCAAATTCCCCGTTGGATACGCCTCGTCCAGCGGGGAATTTATCATTTATAGCGATGACCGTCCGTACTACGCCGAAGCCTCTTTAGGCCGCCGGCTTCGCCAAATCTGCCGCAAACAACGCAGCCCCATAACTCCCGCCTGAGCGGTCCCAATCATTAAGAAGGGGAGCATTCCGTATAAATATCGGTCCACCGGAATAAACAACGCATGCACGCCGTAAAAAATAAGCAGACTTACCGCCAAGTAAGCGAACGAGCGGTGAAACCGGCTAAAGACAAGCAGAGCCGGCCACCCAATATAAACGATACCATAATGGAGCTTTCTAAGCAGCCAAAAATAAGCCTCCGGAACAAATTTTTGATAAGGCCCCACCCACATCGTTTTGTAAAATACTTTGAATTTGCCGACGGTGAACCAACGGATCCAGAGCCAGGGATCTTCCTTCAAGCCTTGCCGGATGCGCTCCAGTCCTTCCTGGAACTGACGGCTCTCGTCGACCTTCGTCCATTCGATGGTACCTCTGAAATACGGATCCGTACCGCCCAGAAACGGATTTCCCGCTTCCCCCTTTGCAATGGGGATAAATTCGTGGAAGGTGATGGCGTTGCGTATCCACCAGGGAAGCATGACGAGTGCGAAAGCCCCGGCTCCCCTCAGGATTTGCGGCAAAAATAACTGACGGTGATTGATCCAGAGGAACACGTAGGGCACAACGGCAAGCGGCAAAACATTGGGCCGAATCAGCACACAGGCCCCCAGCAGCAGCCCCATAATCAGATGGTCGCGCGGACGGTTCTCCTGAATGATCTTGACCTGCATGAACAGAAAAGCGGTGAATACGGTCAGAAAAGGAACCTCCGTCAGGATCAGCGACGTAGACCATATGTAGGACGGGTAGACCGCGGCGATCGCAGCGGCTATTAACCCGGTCAGCGGATGGAACAAGCGGGTTCCGAGCTTATAGATAAAAAATATGGCCACAACAGAAATAAAGCAGTTGAGAGTACGAATGATCATCAGTGTCGGCTCCAACGGATCATAGCCGAACAGGCCGTACAGCACATAGAGCATAGCCGGCCATCCGGGGGTTACCAATGTATTCGGAGCCGTATCCCGATAGGCGTAAATCCCTCTTTCCAGCCATTGGACTGCCAATTTCGTATATTCCAGCTGGTCCCATTCCAGAGGCTCGTACGTTTCGTTCCAGACGTAGAACAGTCTAAGAGCGAGCGCGAGCAGCATGATGAGTGCCAGCGTCCAAGTGTAGATTCGCTGCAAGTTCAAGTTCACCCCATTCTACCGACCGCTATGATTTGGAGAGCAGGAACGCCCCCCCTATGATCAAAAATATCCCCAGCCATTGATAGAGGGACATCGATTCCTTCAGGAAAATAACCCCTCCCAAGGCGCCCAATACATAAGCCATCGATTGAAGCGGGTAAATTCGGCTCAGGTCATAGCGGCTTAAAGCATAGAACCAGATCAAAGTGGCCCCCGCAAATAAGAGACAACCGAGAATCATGGCCGGCTGAAGCATAATCGTGACCAGGCCGTCCCAAGATTTAACCGGATACCGGTTAAGGGTGATTTTCCACAGCAATTGCCCTGTAACCAGCATCAGAACATTAACCAATACGATGAGAAGAGCGGTCATACGAAGCCTCCTCCCCTTCCTTCTGTGCTTTCAACAGGGCCACCTCCTGAATCATTCTCGTCATTTGACGCTGAAGCTTGGAGATCACGATGGTCAAATGCATGATTAGCAGCAACGAGAAAATAAGCCCGATAAAAAATAGAAGGGAGGGCGCATAATAAATATGCAAGAGCCGCGAAGCCGCGTTAAGCCATTCGGGGAAGAAGCTGGATACCAGCATAATGAGAGCGAGGATAAGCCAGAGCAGAGAGTATCTCTCGGCTATTTTTTGCCGTCGAATCAACTCCAGCGTAATGAACAGAAATAACAGACTGAACAGGACCGATAACAGAAAAATGTTCATGGAATTCAGCTCACATTTCTTATACGTGTCATCAGCACAGCAAGAGATACCTTCAGCATGTAATACAGTGATCTGAGAGGGGTAATCGAAGATTTGCCCGAGGTGCGTTCATTCATTAATACGGACGCTTCCCGCACCCGGAAACCTTTCCTTTCGAGAAGCACAACGGCCTCCACTTCGGGATAATCGTCCGGATAATATTCGGCAAACAGCTCAATGACCCGTCTGTTGACGGCCCGGAAGCCGGATGTGGGGTCTGTGATCGTTTTGCCGGTTACTCCGCGAATGAGCCATGCGAAAAAACGAATCCCTGTCCGGCGGGACCAGGAGGAGCGATAAGCCGTTTTCTGGAGAAATCGGGAACCGACGCAGCAGTCCGCCTCCCCCGATTCGATGACTTTCACAATTTTATCGACATCCGCCGGATTATGCTGGCCGTCGGCATCAATCTGGACCGCCACCTCATATCCATGACGATAAGCGAACAGGTACCCGGTCTGAACCGCCCCGCCGATGCCTACGTTGACCGGAAGATCAATGACGTGAGCCAATCCGGTAGAACGGGCCAGTGCCCCGGTTTGGTCTTTGGACCCGTCGTTAACAACGACAATATCTGCGGCCGGATGATTTTGTTTAACGGAGGCAAGCACCTGGACAATGCTTTTTTCTTCGTTATAGGCAGGGATAATAATAAGTGTTTTCATGATAGCACCCCTAATAAAATCCCCCACAAAGTGACGTGTGATCTTCGAAGCTTATTCCTGGTACTTTGCGGGGAGCCCTGTAAATACCCCACAAAGTGACGTGGGACCTTCGAAGCGTATTCCGTCCGCACTCCAACGGAGTCGGCGTCTAGACCTTCTTCTAAACGCGGTCGCTCTTCTTGCTTTGCTTCGATAAAGGTTTGCACAGTACATTGCGGGGAGCCCTGTAAATACCCCACAAAGTGACGTGGGACCTTCGAAGCGTATTCCTGGTACTTTGCGGGGAGCCCCGGAAATTAAAATTCTGTTATGCTTATTTTTGCCAAAGGACCCACCTTGAAAACATTATGCCCCTATTTCCGATCCGCTAAACAAAGGAAACCGGTCCAGCCGGATGCCGATAGCTTCTTACGCTCTATATCCATAAAGCGAAATCGTTACAGCCAAGCTGCATTCTAGCGGACGCTTTCCTCGATGCAGCCTGAGGCCAGTCCGGTTTCTAGCAAATACCGGATAATCTGGTCCTTCTCTCCCGGCGTAAATTGAAACTCGCTATCGCAGCCCTCATCCAGTACTATGATCTGAACAATCATGCGGTCGGAATTACAGATGACCAGCCCGCTCGGATCGGACAGACCTTCGGGCAATACCGTGCCTTCTTCCCATTCCAGCTTTAAGTAAATATCTATCCATGGAGGCCGCTCCTCCACGGTAGGAGTAAAACCGGTGAAGCGAATTTCCTGCCAGACGGATGCTCCATATGGAATCATAGTTATTTTCTCTCCCTTTATAGTTTTCCTTATCTTAAGGTAACCTTGCTCTCGAAATCAATAATGAGCTAAGCCGATGGGGACAACACGGCAATAGAAAAGAGGCCTATCGCGAAGGATACGCCTCTCATCCGTTTAAACCGGGATATCATGAGTTCATAAGCTGTTTTGCATATTCGGACAGATCAATTGATTTACCGTTATTTAACCGGGATTCCTCTGCGGCGAACGCCATCAGGTGGCTGCGTACGGATGCGGAAGCCGAAGTAAGGCTTTCTCCCCCGCTGCCGTAGCTTCTCACCTCCTGCAGGAAGCTGCGGACGATGCCGGAATCTCCTCCGCCATGTCCGGTTATCTGCGGAGGGATCGTAATCTGTGTTTCCTCATGGGTAACAAAGTCGGAAACCGTAATCTTATCCTGAAAACCGCGCAGTTCTCCCTTCGTCCCCATTATTTGAATAATCCGTTCCTGATGACGGGTAAATCCGCACATGCTGAACATCGCGGTAGCCCCATTCGCAAATTCCATGTTAACTACCTGGTGATCGACCACGTTATTGTCGCTTTTATAGACGCAGCGGCCATAGGGAGTTTCCTTCAAGCCCCGAACGATATTCTCGCGGGTCAGCTCCTCGGTGAAATGGCGGGCCCAAGCCTTGCCTTCTCCTAAATAGAAACGCGGAGCCGAATACGGGCATGTCGATTCCACCGCACATCCGTTAATACAATAATCCGTTGATCCTTCGGGAGCGTTGCCGGAGTGAAAATGCATCAAGGAGCCGAATGAGCTCACCCGGACGCACGGCTGATCCATCAGCCAGGACAGAACGTCCATATCATGGCAGGATTTGGCCAGAATCATGGGGCTGGACTTCTCCGAATGATTCCAGTTGCCCCTGACGAAGCTGTGGGCAATATGCCAGTAACCTACATTCTCGTTAAGCTGTATTGAAACCACCTGGCCGATTCTTCCTTCCTGCAGAAGGCGTTTAATCGTCGACCAGAAAGGAGTGTATCGTAAAACGTGACAAATGGTCAGAAGCCGGTCGTTGTCGGCGGCCGCCCTCTCCATTTCAAGGCATTCGCGCGGATCGGGAGACATCGGCTTTTCGAGCAGCACATGGTATTTCGCCGCCAACGCCTTAAGCGTAGGATGATAGTGCATCCGGTCCTGGGTACAGATGAATGCGGTGTCCGCAAGCTTCGGCTGCTTAAGCAAATCTTCCCAGGTTTCATAGCAGCGGTCCTCCGGAATTCCGTGTTCTTCCGCAAACTTGGCCCTTCTGACCGGATTCGCCTCCGCTACCGCTACGAATTTGAGCTCATGAGGAAAATCGAGAGCATAGGGAGCATATCCCTGAGCACCTCTCGCGCCGGCTCCAATCAATACTGCAGTGATCAGTTTCATAATCAGTTCTCTCCCTGTAATCAGTCTACTTGGGGAACGATTAAAGCGCTTTCGTTCTGGTTCACATTTGCTATAACCATTACAACATTAACTATAGCATAGTTTCATTCATTTGTTGTTTGTTGTCCGTCGGATAAATCAATTCTCAATTTCCGCGAACGGAGTAATTTCCGTCTCGGCCAAGGGATATGCATTATGCTTTGCCGCGGCAAAAGCGCTGTGTTAAAGTCAAATTAGAGTCCGTTATTTTAGATGGAGGTGCTTCTTGTGATGGAATCTAAACCGCTCACCGTGGGCAACGTATTTCTAAAGGAATCGATCCAGGCTTTCAAGAGTATGAAAACCAACGGAGATAAAGCAATCGCCCAGCTTACCGACGATGAATTGCATTGGCTGCCCGACCCTGAATCCAACAATGTATGCATCATCGTCAAGCATATGTATGGAAATATGCTTTCCCGGTTTACCGATTTTCTGACTGCAGACGGCGAGAAGCCGGACCGGAACCGGGACGAGGAATTCATCGCCCGCCAGGAAGACAAGGAACAGCTCACAAGCATGTGGGAGCAAGGCTGGGCAGCGGTCTTCCGTGCCCTGGAAGAGCTGACGGAAGATGATTTGCTCAAGACCGTTTATATCCGCAATGAACCGCATACGGTCATCCAGGCAATCCAGCGTCAAGTTTCCCATTACGGCTATCATATCGGACAAATCGTTTTTCTCGCTAAAATGATCAAATCCTCCGAATGGCAAACGTTGTCGATTCCAAAAGGAGGCTCGCGGCAATTCAACGAGCAGATGATGAAGCGGGAGTAGTTTCCTTGCTACCGCTTCTGGGCCCTTCCAGCACCTCTTCTGCCGGTAAGCGGGGCTTCTGGTATCTCGGAACAACTTAAAGCCCGCCTCTTACCTTAAAACGACTATACCAACCAGATCAAGGAGAATGAATGATGAATGCTAAACCAGTTAAACAGTCCCGTACAGTCCTGTCCAGTTATGTGCTTCCGCCGGATACCAACAACCATCATACCTTGTTCGGCGGCAAGCTGATGGCTTACATTGACGACGTAGCAGCCCGGGCCGCCATGCGCCACTCCAGACGTCCGGTCGTCACCGCTTCAACAGATTCGATTGATTTTCTTCAGCCAATCCGGGTAGACAACGAAGTATCGCTGGAAGCCTTCGTAACCTGGGCCGGACGGACATCGATGGAGGTCTTTGTCAAAGTGCTTACGGAGGACCTACACACCGGGGAAAGAATGGTCTGTGCCACTTCATTTTTAACGTATGTCGCTCTGGGAGACGATGGCCGGCCGACGGAGGTTCCCAAGGCCATCCCGGAGACCCCGCAGGAGAAGCTGCTGCATGACTCCGCTCCCGCCCGCGCGGAAGCGCGCAGCAAGCGCCGGATCGAAAGCAAGCAGCTGGCCGAAACATTCGGCATTTCATTTCCTTGGGAGTAGCTTTTTCTTCCTTTCCAGTGGACTATTTTCATTAGGACAACATATTCTTGTAGTAAATGTCTGCTGGGAAAGGGGTTCTGACCATGAGACCGCTAGGGAATCTCCCGGCTATGCGGAATGCTTCTGATGGAGGCTTCCGGAGACCGTTATGCGCTGGGGGTGATCCGGATGCTTCTTAATCCGTTCGATTCATCCCTGGACACGATTTCCTTTTTCCTGGAAGCCAACCGGGGGAAACTGCTTGCACTCTCCGTCATTCTCACCTTTTTCTTCTATTTATGGTATTCATCCAACAAGAACCGTAACGTTCGCAAGATGAGAGCTACTTTTGAACGTACCGGTTTGTTTGTCAAAATCGATCGAGGCAAGCGAACCGTCAAGCTGTTTCCTGCCCTGATCCGCTTCAGCGAGAAAATCGATGATGAGTACTATGTCTTTGAATACGAATTGAGGCCGGGAATGGCCCTGCACCAGTTCGAAGACAAGAAGAAATTTTTCGAGGCAGCTTTCAATGCCAAGGCGATCGTTAACGGCAAAGGAGGCTGGCTGGAAATTAAAATCCACAAAACACCTTATACCGGCATTTCCTCGAGCCAGCGCACTATATAACTCCTCTTCTCTTCAGAATGGTCAATAATCGGTAGAAATCGTAGCTGCCATTCAAGGGCGTATCGATTAATCGGGACTGAACGGCTCTCTCCACGGCCTCCTTAGCCCATTCGGGAATTTCCGTCATGGCCAGCGCTTGCCGTAACGTTTGCAGCCGGGCTTGGAGCGCTTGCTTCCGTTGCTCCAATTGTTGAAGCCGCTCCTGCCATTCCTTCCGCAGCTGTACGGCCTCTTCGTCATAGCGGCCCAAACCGTAAGAGGCCATCAGCATCTTCAGCTTTACGGCATAATTCGGATCGGTCGCATATCCCGACATATACAGCATATCCGCCTGCTCCTCGGGATTTTCGGCTTCCCTGACGCGCCGATATCTGTCCTTCTCGAAGAGGAGATCCTGATCCCTATATCCGTCCTCTATGCTGTCATAAGCCCGAAAATCGGCAGGAACGCGATCCTGTCTGGTCCCGTCGTAGACCTCCCAGGTAAGCTTCCTTACCGATTTTCCCTGCCAATAAGGGGTTATGGCCCCTCCCCCCACCTTGTATCCGACCAAATTATTCCACGGATTTATCGTGCCTCCGGTTTCCAATATCGATTGGGCAATCCGGACGGACGGAAAAATCGGCGAGCCCTCGGCCCGCAATTGCACGGCTATAGGAGCGATTCGCTTAATAAATTGTTCTCTCGTCACCCTCTCATCCCCCCTTGATTCGCAAATAACTTTCCTATTACTTGCTTATTCAACTTCCCAGGGGGCCGTTCCGTATAGATCACGGAGGACGTTAGCCGCTTTTCCAGAGCATTTCTTGCAGTATAAGTATCATTCCCGGGCCGCCGCCGTTAAATCAGGCCGAAATCCCGACCGGCCTTCTGCAGCCGGTCAAGGGCAAACTGCAGATCCTCCATCGTATGCAAGGCGGTTACGATAAAACGCACCCGTCCTTTATCCATCGGGACCGTCGGATAAACGATCCCTTGAGCGAAAATTCCTTCCTGCAGCATTCGATCCGAAAACTGCATCGTTCGTTTCGGGTCGCCGATGATCACCGGAATGATCGGTGTCTCGCTGCTTCCGGTGTCGAAGCCCATTTGCTTCAGACTCATTCGGAAATAAGTCGCGTTCGCCCATAGTCGTTCGATCAAATCTTCGCTCCGCTGCAGGATACGGATCGCGGCGAGGCAGGCTGCCGCAACCGAAGGCGGCTGGGATGTGCTGAACAGGAACGGCCTGGCCTTGTGAATCAGGTAATCCTTAAGCACCTGCTCCCCGGCCATGTAGCCTCCGACGGCACCAACCGCTTTGGACAGCGTTCCGACTTGAATGTGCACTCGGCCGTGCAGCGAAAAATGATCCGTGGAGCCTTTGCCGTTCCTGCCTAATACCCCGCTGGCATGAGCATCGTCTACATATACGATCGCCCCATACTTCTCCGCCAGCCCAACAATGCCGGGAAGCGGAGCAATATCCCCATCCATGCTGAATACCCCGTCGGTCACGACGACCTTACGGCGGTAGGACCCTGACGTCTGCAAAATAGCTTCCAGTTGATTCAAATCCTTATGTGCATAAATACTCCGCTTTGCCTTGGTCAACCGGATGCCGTCGATGATGCTGGCATGATTTAATTCATCACTGATGACCAGATCCTGATCGCTCAGAATCGAGCCCAATATTCCCAGGTTGGCGGTGAAGCCCGATTGGAACACCAAGGTCGCGGGTGTCCCCTTGAACTTGGCCAATTCCTCCTCCAGTTGATCATGAATATCGAGAGTACCTGTAATCGTCCGGACCGAACCGCTGCCTGCTCCATAGCGTTCCAGCGCCTGTCTGGCCGCCTCCTTCATCTCGGGATGGCCGGTCAGCCCCAAATAATTGTTGGACGACATCTGCAGGATTTTCCGGCCGTTCAGCGTCATCCACGTTCCCGGCGCACTATCCCAAACCGTCAGCGGCCTGTATCTTCCTTCCTCCTTAATCTTCGTCAGCTCTTGCTCGAAGCTGGAATACATCCTCTTCCCCTCCCAGGATTTCGTATTCATATAATTCCATTAGCAAAAACAGCCGGCTCTTACCCCTCATGGAGAAATACAACCTTCCCGCATTGTCCGGAACGGACCAGCTCGAACGCTTCCTCGTATTGCTCCAGCTTGAACGTATGCGTCACCAACGGCTGAAGATCGATTCTTCCGCTGTCCAGCAGACCCTTCATCTGGTACCAGGTATCATACATTCGTCTTCCGGTGATACCTTCCACCCGCAGCCCTTTAAAAATGATGCTTTGGGCTAAATTGATAGGCACCTCCTTGGTCGGAATTCCGAGAAGCGAGACCCGGCCGGCATTGGCGACGGCGGACAGAGCCTCCCGAATCGCTCCCGGATGGCCTGACATCTCCAGAAGCACCTCCACTCCTTCCCCATCCGTCAAACTGCGTATCGGATCGGCAAAATCGGGGTTTTCCAGACTGTTAAGCACGATATCCGCTCCCATTTGCTTGGCCAGCTTTAATCTGTATCCGTTTACATCTACCGCAAAGATGGTTCCGGCTCCGCATGCCTTGGCTACGGCTATCGCCATTAATCCGATGGGGCCTGCTCCGACTATGGCCACACTTTTTCCAACGATGCTCCCGGCCAGTACGGTATGAACCGCATTGCCCAACGGATCCTGCAGACATGCTGTCTTAAGCGGCAGGTCCGGGTGATTATGAATGACATGGCTGGCGGGAACGACCGTATATTCGGCAAAGCACCCGGGAACGGTAATCCCGAAGCTTCTTGTTCGCGTACATACGTGCGCGTTTCCCGTCCGGCAAGCCCGGCATACTCCACAAACGAAATGGCCTTCCGAGGTCACATAGTCACCGGGCTTAACGTTCGTTACCTCGCTTCCGACTTGTTCAACCACCCCCGCATATTCATGACCGAACACGTTAGGAACCGCCACGGTATTCCTCGCCCATTCATCCCAGTTGTAAATATGGAGATCGGTCCCGCATATCGAACTGGCCTGCACCCTAATTAGCACTTCATCGCGTCCGCAGACGGGTACCGGAACTTTGGCAAGAGAAGCTCCCGGGCCTGGTCTATCCTTCACTAAAGCCTCCATCTGTTTCACAGAACATCCCTCCTCCCTCTTTGGAAAATGGAATAATAAGGACATTGACCTTGTTTGTTATATTATACAAATATGTGTTATATTGAACAACTCTTTTTTTACTTTTATTTTTAGATTATGCACAGAGAGGTATTAATCCCTTGGCGATTTGCCTTCGAGAGTGGAAAACTTAACGGCTTGCTTGCTTTTTTTCTATTTTTTTGCGAATGGATTGTGTATAATGGGGGCGATTCGTATATTCGGGCTGAGGAGGATTTGCGAAGCGGAGCTTCCGCCGGAAGCCTGAAATTGAAGCAATAGCTATAGAAAGATGCGGCATAGGAGAGGCTGAACAGCTTATGGAACAAATTCATATTAAAGTTGGAAGAAATTTGCATCGAATTCGTAAAGCCCGGGGCTTGAGCCTGGACAAGGTGGCGGAAGTCACCGGCGTCAGTAAAGCTATGCTGGCACAAATAGAACGGGGCGATACTAATCCGACGATTTCCATTCTCTGGAAAATCGCGACCGGGCTCAAAATTTCATTCACTACCCTGGTGGAAGAAGAATCGCCCGAAATTTCAGTCGTCCGCACGGAAGCTCTCGAACCTTTTCTTTCTGAAGAGGGAGCTTATCGGACTTACCCGTTATTCCCATTCAATTCCGCCAAACAATTTGAAGTATATTCCGTGGAAATTGACCCCGGGTGTGTACATCCATCGGAGCCCCACAATGAAGGGGTGGAGGAATGGATTCTCGTGTTCGAAGGGAACTTGGAAGTCGAAATCGAAAATGAATCCTTCCAAGTCTGCGCCCACAGCGCGATTCATTTTCCCGCCGATCGGCCGCACGTCTACCGGAACCTGGCTCCAACCGTCACACGGTTCCATGTTATTATTCATTACCCGAACTGAACCGGGAGCACGTCTTGAGACTATGTATGCTCAATGGGTCATATAAGCCTGCTGATATATTATACGTGTTATATTCCGAATCACCCCATTTTCTATAAATTATAAAAAAGGCTGGAAACCGGGATTTTTGCCGCGGTCACTCTGCTGATGAGCAACTTTAATACGATTACGATAGCCGCGCATCAGGCCGCGATTAATTTTGCGTCTTTTCTGTACATGGTGCCTTTGAGCATTTCAATGGGGCTAACCATTCTGGTAGGCTTCGAAGTCGGCGCACGAAGGGTAGCGGACGCCCGGCAGTACAGCTACATCGGAATCGCCATGGCCGTTATCATGTCCGCTCTGTGCGCGATTGCCTTGTTCATCTTTAATAAACAAGCAGCCGGCCTTTACTCGAACGATTCGGCCGTCATTGAGCTGACCAAGCAATTCCTGTACTTCGCCATCTTCTTCCAGCTTTCCGACGCCATCGCGGCGCCGATTCAGGGAGCTCTTCGCGGATATAAGGACGTTAACGTTACCTTCATAGTCGCATTGATCTCTTTCTGGGTCATCGGGCTGCCGACGGGTTACTTGCTAGCCAATTATACATCGCTTGGGGCGTTTGGCTACTGGATCGGATTAATTTCGGGGCTGGCTATGGGAGCCGTCTGTCTTCTCTTGAGGCTCCTGCATGTTCAAAGAAAAACCGGGCGGACCGCGGTTTCTAACCATGTTTAAGTTTCTTCTTCCGCAATCTTTTCAACATCATCCCCACCAAAAAAGGCGTCACGGAACCAGGCAAAGACAGACCTGAATCCGTGACGCTTTTGAAATTATAACTCCACTTTCGCAGCTTGAGATCGCCTGATCCTTTTAATTTTGTTGATTAGGCAATTTAGAGATTCATTGCTTAAGTTGATGCAGATATTACTTTGTGATTTCCGCCGTCTGATCCGGTCTCTGTTTTTCATCACGTACTTGAGGCTTGATCGGGATTCCGGGGAATCAGCCGCTCCACGTTGTCTAACGGTTGCCATGGTTGTTAATTCGCTGATTTTATCCATTTTCAAAATCTAACGGTTGCAGGTGATGTTATTTCAATGTTTTCCATAGATTTGAGAGGAAAAAGACACCTATAGCGGCGATGGCAACCGTTACAATTTCTGAGCATGCATTATTGCGGGAATAACAACTGTAGCAACCGTTACAGCTTTAGCTACCGCTGCTGTTTACAACGCTCCCCCCTTGAGCAAACGAAACGATGTTCACTATTATGCAATCTCTATAAACGAGCTTATCTTTTGTTCATCACATCAACCTGAAAAGCCGATTTTCCCCTGCGAAAGTTGAGTTTATAAGACAAAGGCATAACAAGTTCACACGCGCTTCTTCTCCTTCCACCTCTGACTCAATGATTCCCATATTCGAACGCAGACCAAAAGTGGCTGACAAGCTATTTGGCAACAGTGAGGTACATCACCAATAATTATAGCCGTTCTGACTAATAGGCATAATAATCAAGAAAACGGGAAATATAATGATGGATTACCACCAAATCACAAGGAGCTGTTACCGTGGGCATATTAAGCGGAAATCCGAAAGAAGAGCCCCTTCATTACGGCGAAATTTATGATGTGTGGTCGTTTTCAATGAAGGCCAAAGGCTGCAGTTCAGTCTATCGAGCTTACTCTTTCCACGCAGGAGACAAAGACTTAAAAGCGATTTTGAATGATTTAATCGGACAGGCAGAGTTGGAAGCCAAAGAATGTGACGCCATTCTAACGAACAACGATATTGTGCCTTCCCCGGCACTGCCTGAAAGGCCCGAGACCAAGCTTGCTGATATTCCTATGGGCGCAAGAATCAGCGACCAGGAAATCGCAGCTCTTATCGCAGCAGACAATGCAGCAAGTATGGTTGCTTGCAGCCAAATTATGGGCAAGTCCATCAGAGAGGATATTGGAGCATTATTTGCTAAATATCACGCGACCAAAACAGCTCTAGGTCTCAGACTTCTTGAGATGAATAAGGCAAAAGGCTGGTTGGTCCCGCCACCGCTACAAATAAAAAGACCTGAGCCCGTTAATGCTTAAAACACGAAAGGAGAAAATACTGACCATGAAAAAATTAACTGCAATTACGCTGATCGCTGTTTTGATTCTAAGCTTCTCTTCGTATGCCTTCGCAGCAGATATGATTCCGACGAATGCGCGTATTATAAATACGGCAACCAACGGAAACGCGAATAACAATAACAACGGAACTATGAATGCCAATAACAACGGAACCATGAATAACTGGAATGGAAATAATAATACCAGGGCCTTCGCTGATAACAATAATAGAAATAATTGGGGATGGCTGGGCCTTCTCGGTTTGATCGGTCTTGCCGGTTTAAGAAACAGAACAAGAGAAGTTGAGAAATAAGGGCTCAAATCCAGTCAACCCCCTCCTTAGAGATCATCAGGAGGGGGTTGACTAACGGACAATGCGCCAACGCTATTATTTCACTGTTTTATTATACTGTTGGATTTTGGATGTTATCTCTTTGGTTGCGGCATCCAAGGCGTCTTGCGGCGACTTCTTGTTGTTAAGCACCTCTTCGATCGCTCCCTCGACGATTTGTCTCGCTTCCGGGAAGACGCCCATAACAGCGCCTCGAGTTGCCGTATTCAGCTTCGTATTATGCAACTGATCGATCGCAGTCTTGAACTGAGGGAACTTAACCAGATTTTCCTTCACACTTTCCTCCTCATATGCTTTGATCGTGATCGGGAAGTACCCTGTGTTAATATGCCAATAAGCTTGCTCCTTCGGCGAGGCCAGGTATTTGATGAAGTCCCAGGCCGCTTTCTGTACTTCTTCCGAACGGTCATTCATCATCCATAAGCTGGCTCCGCCGACGATGACGCCGCCTTCTTTGGCATCAGCCGGTTTCGGAAGCGGAGCGGTTCCGACTTCGAATTTACCGCTGTTCGTATCGACGATCCCCTTCAGAGCAGCCGTAGAATCCAGAATCATCGCCACTTGTTCAGCAGCAAATGCCTTTTTGGAATCATCGGTTTTACGCCCCAAGTTGTTGGCAGCCCCCGTATCGATTAAATCTTTCCACCAAGTCAGTACTTTTACGCCTGCCTCCGAATTTACAAGGGATTCGGTGGCCATGGAATCGCGGCCATTACCGTTGTTCACATAGTCTGCGCCTTGGTTCGCAAAGAACTGCTCCATAAACCAGCCATAGATCGCGAAGTTTGCGCCGACGGCTTTACCTTTCTTGGAGATGATATTTGCCGCTTCTTTCAATTCTTCGAACGTTGTCGGCGGTTTTTCGGGGTCCAGGCCAGCGTCTTTAAACAGGTTTTTGTTGTAGTAAAGGATCGGATTTGACGTATTGAACGGCATCGAGTAAAGCTTGCCGTCAAACGTATAGTAGCCCGCAATGTTAGGCTCGAGTTGAGATACATCCCAATGATCTTGATCAATGAACGTTTGCATTGGCGTAACGGTGCCGGAATCGATCATAAAGCGGCTGCCGATCTCATACATTTGCACGACAGCAGGACCTTCGTTCGACCCCATCGACGTCTTTAATTTGCTGAGCAGATCATCATAGCTTCCCTGAAAAATCGCCTCGACCTCCACCTTGTCTTGAGAAGCATTATAATTAGCGACCATTTGATCAACGACCTTGGTATTAGCCCCGCCCATCGCATGCCAGAAGATGACCTTCGTTTTGCCACCTGCTGCCTGGCCTCCCGACTGGGTGCCTTCCGGCTTCTTGCTTTCCGTTCCTCCTCCCATATTCACGTTGCACGCAGATAGGAAAATCATCATGATGACCAGACATAAGCCTAGTACTTTTCTTTTCTTCATCTTCCAATCCCCTTTCTTCGTTCCATTCATTTTTGGTAAGAAACGTTCCCTCTCAATAAAGATCGTTTCTTCTCTATGACAAGTCCGTTTTATGAACAGACGCATCACCATGTTCAGCTAACCTTTTACTGCACCTGCGGTAATCCCCCGAACCAATTGTTTCACACCGAGAGCCAGCAAGATGAACGAGGGCAGCAGAACGAGTGTCACACCCGCCAGGATCAGGTTCCAGGACATGACTTCAGCAAATTGCAGCATGGCGACCCCGATCTGGACCGTTCGCATGGACGGCGAGTTCGTGATGAGCAGCGGCCATAAATAATGGTTCCAGTGGGTTAGAAATACGTAAACCGCGAGAGTAGCCAGTGCCGGGCGAGACAGCGGAAGCACAATGGAGAAAAAGTTTCTGAGATGACCGCATCCGTCTATTCTGGCGGCGTCGAACAGCTCATGAGGCAGTTGCAGGAAAAACTGGCGAAGCAGGAACACCCCGAACGCTCCGGCCATAAAAGGCACGACCAACCCTTGATAGGTATCCATCCAGCCTAAATCTTTAATCAATAAATAATTCGGAATGATCGTAACTTCCCATGGAATCATCATCGTCGATAAGAAGAGCGTGAACAGAATGGATTTGCCCTTAAAATTCAAAAATGAAAAAGCGTATGCGGAAAGACTGGATGTAAGAACCTGGCTCAACATAATCGCTGTAGATACAATAAAACTGTTCAATATAAAGCGAACGATCGGAAACGTTTGAACCACATTGCTAAAATTCCCTAAATAAAGTTGGGATGGAATTAATGGCGGCGGAAAAGCATTCGCTTCCTTCTCGGTCATGAAGGATGACAAAACCGTGAAGATAAGCGGATACAAGACCGCGAGGGCCAGCAATATGAGTAAGATATATAAGAGGGTATGGGTAAGTCTTCTCGCGATCATTGGTAATGCACCTTCCTTTCCAGTACCAGGAATTGAAACAAAGTGAGCGCCAAAATAATGATGAACAGCACTAACGCTTGCGCGCTACCTATTCCGAATCGGAAGTTAATAAACGCATCCTGGTAGATGGAGTACACGATGACATTGGTTGAATTCACCGGGCCGCCTTTGGTTAAGATATGAATTTGTCCGAAAGCCTGAAACGCATTAATCACCGATACGATCAAGGCAAAAAATAAAGTCGGCGACAGCAAAGGCAGAACGATTCGAATGAAAGTCCGGACCGGACCGGAACCGTCTATTTTAGCGCTTTCAAAAAGTTCATCCGGAACCCCCTGAAGACCGCTGGACAATACAATATACAGAAAACCCATATTCATCCAAATAGTCATAATCGAGATGGAGATCAAGGCCCAGGACGGATCGGTTAGCCAAGGAATCGGGCTGACATTGATCAAACTGAGAAAATAGTTCAGCATGCCGGCAGTCGGATGAAAGAGCAGGAACCAAATAATGGATCCCGTACCAACCGATATGACGATCGGCAATGAAAATATAAACTGAAAAATTTTCATGCCTTTTAATTTGTTATTGGTAATCGCCGCCAAAAACAGCGACCATATAATCGAGGTCGGTACTGTAAATAAAATAAACAGCAATGTTACCCTCAGATTGGAATAAAACTGACCGGTCGTAAGCAAATCAATGAAATTCTCCAGACCGACAAACTCTGCGACCCGTCCGCGCGGATCCGTAATAGTCATACTCAGATAAAATGATCTCAACATGGGGTAAAACAGAAAGACAATAAATAGAAATATGGACGGTGCCAGAAAGATATAAGCTAAAATATTTTCTCCTGCTTTCTTTTTTTTGACCCAAGAAATTTTATTATTTGTCATCGGATGAATCACGGTTTCATTTGCAGACATGTGTCAAGCCCCTTTCTTCATCATTTTGGAGTGTTCTTCACATCATTAAATAAATCAAACTCAAGATGTGAAGCGCTTACAAGTCATATGAAGCTTTAAAGTTTTTCAGCCTATCCTCCCTCTAAAGTCAATAAAAAAGAAGACTAGAAACGTACCCATACTAAAAGATGTATGAGGTATGAAACGGTCATCTCCAAGTCAAAACCAACTATTAACTTAATTTTGAGTATATTATATAAAATTGCATAAATCAATACTGTAAAAAAACTTGTATAGGACTGCCCTATAAAACTGATCCGGCGCCTATTGAAAAATACTCAAAATTAGCCTATGATATAAGAAAGTTAAAAATTGGTCGGAGATTATGAGGGGACCGCAACTGTCCATCGCTAGCCGCGATGGACTTGTTGCGGTCCTTTCATGTTCTTCTGAAAGGATGTTCAGTAAATCATGAAGAATTCGTTCTCTAGTCTTGCCCGTAATGAACTCCTTCAACAGCTTGAGGCAGAGAAGTATGATTTGCTCGCCATTGGCGGCGGAGTGACAGGCGCTGGAATCGCTCTGGACAGTGCTGTCCGGGGGATGAAAGTTGCCTTGATCGAGATGCAGGATTTTGCCGCCGGCACAAGCAGCCGATCCACCAAGCTGGTTCATGGGGGTCTCCGCTATCTTAAGCAGGGTGAGATCGGGTTGGTGCGTGAAGTTGGCCGCGAGCGTGCGATTGTATATGAGAACGCTCGCCATATCGTGACGCCGGAATGGATGCTGATGCCTATTATTAAGGGCGGCACCTACGGCAAACTGATGGCCTCCATCGGAATTTATGTTTATGACTGGCTCGCCGGCGTAAAGAAGGAAGAGCGAAGAAAAATGCTGTCCAAAGAAGAAACGTTGGCGAAAGAGCCGCTTCTGCGAAAGGATGGCCTAATTGGCGGCGGATATTATGTCGAGTATCGAACGGATGATGCCCGCTTAACGATTGAAATTCTGAAAGCCGCTGTTCAGCGCGGCGCTACTGCGATCAATTATGTGAAAGCGGAGAATTTCCTCTATGACATCAATCGTAAGATTTACGGCGTGAAAGCAAAGGATCTCCACAGCGGCCGGGAAATCACGATCCAAGCATCGAAGATCGTCAATGCCGCAGGTCCGTGGGTCGATACGCTTCGCGAACTGGACGGCTCCAAGCAAGGCAAACGGCTGCATTTGACCAAAGGCGTACATCTCGTCGTTGATCAATCACGCTTTCCTTTGCGCCAGGCGGTCTATTTCGACACCCCGGATAAACGAATGGTTTTTGCCATACCTCGTGACGGCAAAACATATATTGGTACAACAGATACGGATTATGACGGCAATCTGGAGCATCCGCGGATGACAACAGAGGATCGCGATTACATTTTGAAATGTGCCAACAGCATGTTCCCTTCTATTGCGCTTAAGCCGGAGGATGTGGAATCCAGCTGGGCCGGTTTGCGTCCGCTCATCCATGAAGACGGCAAATCTCCATCCGAGCTTTCGCGCAAGGATGAAATCTTCATCTCGGATTCAGGTCTCATTACGATCGCAGGAGGCAAGCTTACCGGCTACCGCAAAATGGCCGAGCGCATTGTCGATCTGGTTGCGAGCCAACTATCGGATGAAACCGGGCGAATCTATCCGCCTTGCAGCACCGATAAGGTCACGCTGGCCGGCGGAGATTTCGGCGGAAGCTTCGACCGCTTCGTAGACGAAAAAGTCCGCTATGCCAAACAGTTGGGTGTGCCGGAACAAGCCGCTTCCCGATGGGTTCTTCGTTACGGAACTAATATTAACAAAGTATTTGAATTGATGGAAAAGGAAGAAACAAAGCAAACAGCTGAAAGTCTCCAACTTGAACCTGTTGTGCTGGCAGGATTAATGTACGGAATTCAAGAAGAAATGGTCACAAGACCGGCAGACTTTATCAATCGCCGCTCCTCAGCCGTTAACTTCGATCATCAGCGGGCACAGGCCTGGGTTCGGCCGGTCGTAGTTTATATGAGCCAACTGTTCGAATGGGATGAATCGCAGATTGCCCAATTTGAGGAGGAAGCCAACCAAGCTCTGCGATTTGCCAAAGAAGCCGTTCAATAGCAGGCTCCGGCTATATGATGGCGATTTGATATAATGAATTATGTACCATTCGTCTTGCTGAAGAGAGTCGACGAGAGAAAAATGCGGAAGGGGGCCATCCGTTGGTTTTTATTCAACAGCCTATTATGCCGGCAGTCAGACAGATGAAAGATTTTGAGATTCTGCTATCCAGCAATTATGAATATATCATTATGCTGGACATCCATCTTGCCAGGCTAAAGTCGATCTTTCAACTGGCCAATCAACATGGCAAAAAGCTTTTTTTGCACGCGGATTTAATCCAGGGCTTGCAGAATGATCAATACGGCACTGAATTTCTTTGTCAGGAATTTAAACCTTATGGATTGCTGTCAACGAAAGCGAACGTCATCCTTAAGGCGAAGGAAAAAGGCGTGATCGCCATTCAGCGTATTTTTTTGATCGACAACAACGCTCTTTCCAAAAGCTATGCTTTGCTGGAAAAGACAAAGCCGGATTTCATCGAAGTTTTGCCGGCTGCCGTGCTGATGATGACCAAAGAAGTCATGGCACAGTGGAAATTGCAAATCCCTATACTTGCAGGCGGATTTATCCGAACTATCGAAGATGTGGAGACAGCTTTAAAACTCGGTGCCGTTACCGTCACCACCTCCAATCGCGAACTGTGGAAGCATTATGAACCGCCTGCATCAGCCAAGGCCAAGAAGTGATCAACATGGATTCATACATTTTAGCATTGGATCAGGGTACGATCAGTTACCGCGCCATTTTGTTTATTCATGTGAGGCAGCAGGAGTCGAGGGTGCAGGGTCAAAGGCCAAGTACGGTGAATTGCTGTTTGGTACAATCGATTCCTGGCTCGTCTGAAAACTGACGGAAGGCAAAGCTCATGTCACCGATTATTCCAATGCCTCCCGCACGTTAATGTGTGACTTCCATGAGTTGAAGTGGGATGACGAATGACTGGACATATTGACGTTCCAAAATCCATGCTGCCGGAGGTTTGTTCATCATCGGAAGTTTACGCCTATACGGCTCCTTCCCTCTTCTCTGGCAAGGAAATCCCCCTTGCCGACATTGCAGGTGATCAGCCGGCAGCACTGTTCGGGCAAGCATGCTTCTCAGAAGCAATGGCCAAGAACAACTATAGTACCAACTGTTTCATGCTCATGAATACAGGAGAACAGGCCGTCGCATCCGAACATGGCTTGCTGACGACCATTGTCTGGGGACTGAACGGCAAGGTCTACTAATGCGCTGGATCATATGAAAACGATTACTTCATAATCATAAATTACGAAAATTCCATCAATCACTGAAGAAAGGCTGTTCCCTTCACAAAAAATAACGTGAATAGGAACAGCCTTTCTTTGTCAAACCTAAAATTCCAATGGAATCCACAGCCTTATAACTTTATAACTTTATAACTTGATACCTCAACTTTCGCAGACTCAGATTGACGGGGAAAATCCCAAAAATATAATAGGGTCTTGACAGAAAAACACCCCTTTGTTTGGTAAAATGGAAGTGTCAATTAACCACTCCAAACAAAGAAAGGTGTGTAGCTTTATGCTACACCAAAATTTTAAATCACAGCTATTTTGCATGGCGTCCATTTTTATTGGCACTAAGCCTGAAAATCGTGCTTCATTTTGATCTGTTAGAGGAAAGTCATCCGGATGATGGCCCGGAAGTAGAATAAAAAACCGCTTCCCGCGCCTCCGCTTGGGCTGCGTCCTCCACCGAGCTTAAAATATTTCTTATCCATCGTCCCGATGGATAACCCTGCCGGCTTACACAAACTTCTTGACGCTACCTTCATTAGTATGAAAATTGAAACTAAATGGATTTCATACAGTTATATTTCTATATTCTGGAGAAATAGGAATATTAAATGGAAAATCTACAGTTAGTTTGCGCCAAAACAGCCGTTTCGCCCAAAGTTGCCCACTCTAACTGTAATTTATCCAGTTAGTTTGATCATTTTCGCCCATCCGCTTGAATCTACCTGTACAAAATACAGTTAGACGTGCCATTCCATTACAAAGGCACCAGCAGACGGTGAAATAGACGGATTTTCAAGGTAGTAGATTGAAAGTTCATCATCAATTCTGCATCCTCCTCATGGCTCTCGGTCTGTGCATAAATATATGCCTTGAAATATGGTGTTATATCGCTGTTTCTGGCACATCGACATAGAGCTTGCCTAATTGAGAACTGTGTAACTTCGTTTGTCTCGCGTTTCAACCTTACCCTCCTTAACGATATTATGGAAGATGGACTGTAGCATCGAGAATGAAAAAAGGACCGGACATCCCATGTGCATGCAAGCACACAAGATTTTCCGGTCCTCCCTTGATATATCTATCTACTGTTATAATTATATTTTGATTAAGTTATGCAAATCTAGTATTTTTGTGGGGTGAAAGCTTTCCCTGACTCTATTATATAACTTATGGCGATTTGGATGTCAAACATAATGCATAAAATTTTTACTTAAGGCACTGCTTAGGCAGGTCCTTTTTCCTATGTGAGCAGGTTTTTAGAAGCATCTGGTCGAATATTAAGAGTTATTTGTCATTAGCCACTTTCATTGACGGTCTTTTCGGAACTGACAGTGACGGGCGCCAACTCGAGGATGGTGATGATCTGACGGACACTGCGACCCGGATGCTCCTGCTTCAAGGCAATGGCCTTGTGCAGCACATCATCGGCGATCTCGCGCGATTGCAGTTTGTCTGCACGCGGTGCTGGAAGCAATGCTTCCCATCCACCCTACCGGTAAGCTTGGACATACCGTTCCAAGGTAAGTGTGAATAAGCAGGCTCACTCTTTTAGTCTGGCCATCTGGGGCTGTGTAGACGTGGCTTGCGATCTCTCGCATAAGCGCCGTTTGCTCACCGTTCACAGACGTGTCGCATTTCGGACATAGCCAACGATAAATCGGGATGCGGAGATATTCGGTTTTGCCGGCAACGTAACGGTAATACCTGCCATGTTTATGTAGTCGATGACCGCAGTTCTCACAACACAGTGTTACATTCGGCCCGCTGTCTTTGTAATTACGTAAATAGGCCTTGCAAGATCGGCCAAAAGATAGTATTTTGTACATGAAGATCATTGTTACTGAATGCTCCCGGGGTCCTCATTCAACACTCCCATGTAAGAGGTTAGCGTTCTGGGGGAAATGTTGCGATATTATTTTTAAATTCCTCTAAGCTGAATTTCAGCAAAATAAAAACCACTACCTTACCAATTTAGAATCAATAAGATAATGGTTATAGGAAACGAAAAAGGGTTTGGACAAGACTACCATTTTTCGTAATGGTAGTAAAATCGTCCAAACCCTTGATCTTATTGTACTTATGACCTGAACAGGGATCGAACCTGTGACCTCTACCCTGTCAAGATAGCGCTCTCCCAGCTGAGCTATCAGGTCATGTGATTTCAGTGACAATTAATATAATACCAAGTAAAAATGGAACTGTCAACTAATTTTTCTGTTTTTTTATTTCCTTCTGAAATGTTCCTCCGGCGTAGAACAACCTGATTGAAACCGGCACAGGTAATGAGCGTATTACTATACGCGAAGATAACGCTTAGGACACGGATGATCACAAGTCCGTGGCTCCATAATAACTATATATCGGGCAAAGGATTGGGATGAACATATTGGTTTTGATGCTGGGCCATCCGTTCGTGCAAATGTTAAGCCAGTATGAATGGGCGAAATTTTCTTATTCGCTAATGTAGATTTAAGCCAATATGTCAACGGGACTTCGCTTCATCCGAATGACAAAGCTGCTCTTCTATCGGCATTTTGCCGGCTATTTATGCGATGTTTCATTTCATTTCCAGGCTATTCTTTACAGAGCAGGATGTGGCGGGGAAACATTTCACTCCAACGTGTGTGAAGGAGTATCGGTCAAACAAAATGCATTTTCTTACGAAACCTGGAAACGTTATTCGGCCAAAACATAGCTATTCCATTTTCTTACGAAACTCCATATCGCTATTGACCAAAAAAAGAAGGCCATGGAGCAGGATTTCTCCCAAATAACGATTGTGAGTTTCGTTATAATTGAAATGGTATCGTTTTTAAGACAATAACGTTACCCAGATTCGTTAGCGAGATTGAAACCGGACGGGAGCCGGGCAGATGACCAGTTAGTTATTCCGAAGGTAGAAAATCAAGCACTGATTTTTGAAATTGAGCCAAAACCATAACTCTATTTAACGAATTGGGGAGGATAGAATGAGAAATCTTATCAATTTACTTGTCACCTTAGCCGTATTTTGGGTCGGAAGCGAGTATTTCTCCGAATATGTCGCCATCTCCGACTTGCAGACTTTGATCATTGCTTCTTTATTTATGTTTGTTATAGGCTACTTATTTAATTTCTTGCTGATCGTATCCTTCGCTGCGATACCTCTGGGTGTCGGATGCGTGACGACCCCGTTATTGCTTCTGGCTTCGGTAGTGCTGACCCCGATCAAGCTGTGGCTGCTGGATACTTATTTAACCGGATTTGAAATTAACGGTTTCTGGACTTATGTGATTCTAACCATCGTGTTAAGCTTGTTTTCGGTAGGAAAGCAATCCCAGAGATAACTATCTCTGGGGCTTCATAGTCCTGTATTGGCGCGCGCTCGGATCAGACGATCCGAAATTCGTTACAGGCTTTGTCATAACGGGCTCCATTAATGATGACGGCATCGGAGGCAACCCATTGAATCGCCCCTCCATCATCCATGCAATAACCTTTCTGCCAGACGGAAACCGTCCGGCCGGCTTTCATCGCCCTCTCGAAATCATCCTCATTCCGCAGTTTATACCCGCTTATCATGCTATCGCCTCCCAGGGTTAGATTACCCACCTGCGAGTACGATTATATCCGGCTCTAGGATTACGGCAGCATATCCATAAAGGTCTGTCCGGCAGAGGATAACGGAACCTCCTTCAGCACGGCTATCCCGATCTTCCGCGGAGGAATCGGCTTCTTCAGACGAATCTCCAGCAGCTCCCCTCTTCTCAGCTCGTCCTCAACGAAATTCCGAATCACACAAGCTATTCCCAATCCGATTCGGGCAAACTGGGTTAGCAAATCGATGCTTCCAAGCTCGATCTCGGGATAAATCTCCTTCCCGTTCTCTTCTGCATACCGATCGATATAACGACGGATGCTGCTTCCCTGCTCAAGCATTATAATGGGATGAGATAGCAGCGTGTCCAAAGAGACGGGACCGCTCTCCGCCAGCTCCCGATAGGAGCTCCCGGCTACGAAACAATCCTGCAGCTCCAGGCTCTCCCGAATCGTTACCTGCTTATCTTCCAGAGGAAGGTTGACAACGGCCAGATCGACCTTCCCCCGCTTCAGCAGCTCTATCGATTCCCTGGACGTGCGGTTGGTCACTTTGATTTTAATATCGGGATGATTTTGATGGAAAGCTTCGACATAAGGCAGCAGATAATATTTGCACAGCGTATCGCTGGCCCCGATTTTTATTTCCCCGCTCAACAGATTATGCATAGCGGCGATCTGCTTTTCTCCTGTCATTATGAAATGATATGCCTGCTCAATATACTTGAACAGCACCTCCCCTTCCGCCGTTAATTTAACGCCTTTGGGAGTACGAAAGAATAATCTTCCCCCCAGACGGGTTTCTAATTGCTTGATCGAATAGCTGACCGCCGGCTGAGTGATGAAAAGCTCTTCCGCCGCCTTGGATAAGCTGCCGGTAATAGCGGTAAAATAAAAAGCGCGGTACCACTCCATATTTTCAACCAAGACATAAACCCCCTTTATATTATATATAAATAATATTAATATTTTTTATAATGATTATACAAAAATTATATTGGAGCTTCCGGCAAAAATCAATAAAAAAGCTCCTAATGAACTACTCGAAGACGAATAACCCGGTATTAGAGGAAGCTTTTTATGCCAATTAGAAACTGGTTATATTAATGCTCTAATGAACTTCAAACCTTTTACAAAAAGACACAGCCGCAGCTGTGCCTTGACGTGTGACTTTAAGAACCTGTAACTACCTTGAAAATCCGTCTATTTTACCGTCTGCAGGTGCCGTGCAAACGGAATGGCGCGTCTAACTGTATTTTGTACAGGTAGATTCAAGCGAATGGGCGAAAATGATCAA
>NZ_VEGP01000054.1 GCF_007679495.1 Paenibacillus sp. 32O-W
TCTACCTGTACAAAATACAGTTAGACGTGCCGCTCCGCTTGCAACGATGCCTGCAGACGGTAAAATAGACGGATTTTAAGGTGGTTTCCGTTTTTCGCTCCAGAGGAGCAAACTAGCTGCATGAAATCCAGTTAGACGTGCCGCTCCGCTTGCAACGATGCCTGCAGACGGTAAAATAGACGGATTTTCAAGGTAATTTGGACGGTTATCCCTTTGACTCAGTAAAAGCAGGATGCCCCGTCTCCATCGCCAGCTCCCATCATCTATAAAAATCTATTCAAGGTCGGAGTCCATCTCCGGATGTTACTGAGTGAATGGGGTATCAGCCGGAAGAACGGAGAAATGGTGTCACAGGCGTGGAAAACAGGGTAACTGAGCGAACGGGATAACATCCACAGGGCGGAGAAAGGAGCTATTGGCCAGGTAAACAGGGTAACTGAGCAAACGGGATAACAGCCAAAGGGCGGAGAAAGGAGCTATTGGCCAGGTAAACAGGGTAACTGAGCAAACGGGATAACAGTCCAAAGGACGGAGAAAGAAGCTATTGGCCAGGTAAACTAGTAACTGAGTGAACGGGATAACAGTCCAAAGGATAGGGAATAGAGCTACTGGGCCGTAAACGGAGTAACTGAGCGAACGGGATATCAGCCAAAGGGCGGAGAAAGGAGCTATTGGCCAGGTAAACAGGGTAACTGAGCAAACGGGATATCAGTCCAAAGGACGGAGAAAGGATCTACTGGCCCGGTAAACGGAGTAACTGAGTGAACGGGATAACAGTCCAAAGGACGGATAACAAGGGTAAGGCGCTGCGTAGTGGGTGGTCAGCACCCGGCAGTGGCCAAAACGGTTTACCTCAAGAGTTTAAGCAATATAGTAAGGGTCGCCCTAGCCTTCTGATGTTTGAGAAAGGAGTCAGTATCCCGCAACTAGGGTTAAGCCTGATCGTCTTCTGAGTAGACCATACAGTAAAACTCCGCCGGTCCGGTAGGGGTGTTTCGAGTATATCTATCTGTAATAACAAAGCCGGCTTTAGAATATACCTTAATCGCGCGCTCGTTCCATACGAGCACTTCCAGATCGATTTCCTGCGAGGGCCCCCTGGAGACTGCTTCCCGAACTATTGCTTTAACAAAAGGGACCCCGAGTCCTTGGCCGCGCAGGTCGGGCCTCATTCCCAATCCGAGGCGAATGACGCCGGTCAGGGGAAAGAACTGTGCGAATCCGCACAAAACGCCGGCTTCGTCCATGACAGCCGCATACTGCTCCTTACGAATAGAGGGGTCGGCAAATTCGTTCTGTTCCTCCAGCATTTCCGTCCACGGCTTCCAGTTATATAAATCGTAAGGCGGTTCGTAAATCCAGCTGCAGATTTCCTCGCACTGCCGCAAGCTTAGCGGGGCGATATGGAATGTTGGTATTGTCTTCATAGGGATATCCTCCAGACCGATTTGAACCCTCCCCCATAAAAAATTACTTGTGCTGCTAGGGGGTCTTCTTTCCATTTTATCATCGACAAACTATGCCAGGAAGGTAAAAACCAAGCTTCCGAGTATCTTTTTGTTCTGGAAATAGGGATGGAAAAAGATGGGGTTGTATTCTACAATAACAGCATATAGCAGTTAAGTCCTATCGTCGTTGATCGATTGAACCGAAGCAGCAGCTTATCTTATAAATAAACTTCACTGTTACATTAATACTGAAGCGGATGCAAAGCGGTGGAACGTTTTGGCATTTCGTTCTTCTATCGGAGAGCGGAGGCAGGGAATAGGCTCCTTTATTTGTCATGCCCAGCTAACAAGGAGCCTTTCATGATTAATAGATATATTTTTTCATTGTTATGGATAATGCATTTCCTTGCAATCCGAGCCAAGTGCGTTCGGTTTGCCTAAACAGGCTGCCGGCCTGGAACCTCTGCGCGAGAATGACTCCCGGGAGTCTTCCAACATTTTAACCAAATGAATGGGTGAACTTATGCGTGTATTTATCGATTTGATGTGGTTTTTTCGCATGGAAAAAGCGAGGTACTTGGGCGGTATCTTTACGTTGATTGTGGTCAGTCTGCTTATTCTGCTTCCGCCCTATATCATCGGAGTGATGGTGGACGGGATCGCGGCCGGAACGTTGACAGGGAGTGAGATGTTCGGATGGCTCGCGCTTCTGGCCGTTATTGCCGGGTTGATGTATGTGCTGCGGTATGTCTGGAGGGTTATGATCTACGGTTCTGCTGCGAGACTCAGCCAAGTGCTGCGCAATCGGCTGTATCAGCATTTTACCGGCTTGTCTCCGCGGTTTTATCAGCAGAAAAGAACCGGTGATTTGATGGCGCATGCGACCAACGATATTTTGGCGATTGAACTGACGGCCGGGGAAGGGGTGCTGACCCTGGTCGATTCGCTTGTGATGGGATTGACGGTCGTTGCAACGATGGCCATGTTTATCGATTGGAAGCTGACGATAGTAGCTTTGCTCCCTATGCCGTTCATTGCCTGGTCCACCAGTTATTACGGCAATTTGCTCCATGAACGGTTTCATGCGGCACAGGCCGCCTTCTCGACCTTGAATGACAAGGTGCAGGAGAATATCTCCGGAATTCGCGTCGTCAAGGCTTTCGGTCAGGAGGAAGAGGAGAAGAAAGGGTTTAACCGCCTCTCGGAGCAAGCGGTGGAGAAAAATGTAGCGGTCGCCAAAGTGGACGCTCTATTCGACCCGACGATTTCGCTCATTGTCGGCCTGTCGTTCTTTCTGTCCGTCGCTTATGGCGCCAAGCTGGTCGTTGGCGGCCAACTGACGCTCGGCGAGCTGACACAGTTCACCATTTATTTGGGTCACTTGATCTGGCCGATGCTGGCGATCGGATATTTATTCAATATTATGGAACGTGGGAGAGCCTCCTATGAACGGGTTCAGTCGCTGCTGAATACTAAATCCGAAGTGCAGGAGCGGGAAGGGGCATCTTCCGAATCTCCCTGCGGAGATTTGACGGTGGAGATCGACTCGTTCCGCTATCCCGGGTACTCGGAGCCGGCCCTCACCGGGATAAGCTTCCGGCTCGGGCGCGGCAAGACGCTCGGGATCGTCGGGCGCCTCGGCAGCGGCAAGTCGACGCTGCTGCGATTGCTCCTGCGGGAATTCGACCTCAACGATGGCGACATCGCCATAGGCGGGAAGTCGATCTACGACTTCCGGCTGGAGGCGCTTCGCCGTGCGATCGGTTATGTGCCGCAGGAGCACGTATTGTTCTCGGCCACGATTGCCGAGAACATCGCCTTCGGCCGGCCGGAAGCAACGGCCGAAGAGATCGAAGCGGCGGCCCGGATCGCCGCCGTGCACGATGACATCGTCCGCTTCCCCGATGGCTACGACACGGTGGTCGGGGAACGCGGCGTGACGCTGTCGGGCGGCCAGAAGCAGCGGCTGTCCATCGCCCGGGCGCTTCTGCTGCGGCCGGAGCTACTGCTGCTGGATGATGCGCTGTCCGCTGTGGATGCGCGCACCGAGAAGGCGATCATCGATTCGCTCCGCGAGGATCGCCATAACAGCACGACCCTGATCGCTGCGCATCGGCTGAGCGCCGTAGAGCGCGCGGATCTCATTCTCGTGCTGGAAGAAGGACGACTCATCGAGCAAGGAACGCATGATGAGCTGATGGCGGCTGACGGATGGTATGCACAGATGTACCGCCGCCAGCAGTTGGAATCGCTAGTGCTGCAAGGAGGTGCCGAGCATGGTCGTCCGCCGCTTGATTAAATATGCCAAGCCCCACCGCAAATCGCTTGCGGTCGCTTTTATACTGCTGCTGTTCGGAACTCTCGCCGATCTCGCCGGCCCGTATCTGGTGAAGATTTTCATAGACGACTATTTGGAGCCCAGATGGTTCCCGCTCGGGGCTTTGATCGGGCTGGCTGCCGGATACCTGCTCCTGCACTTGAGTTCCGTTATTTTGCAATATTTTCAGCTATTTTCCTTCCAAAAGATAGCGCTCAAGATCGTTCATCAATTGCGGTCGGATGTGTTTGGCAAAACCCAGCACCTGGGCTTGTCATTCTTCGACCGGACGGCGGCCGGAGGTTTGGTGTCCCGGATTACAAACGATACGGAAGCGGTCAAGGATTTGTATGTCAGCGTTCTGTCTACCTTCGTGCAGAATATTGTGTTTTTGCTAGGTATCTTTGCCGCCATGTTTGTGCTGGATGTCCGCCTGGCCACGATTTGTCTGCTTCTGCTTCCGGTGTTGCTGGTGCTGATGAATGTTTTCCGCCGGCTCAGCTCCAAGGTGTTTCGCGTCTCCAGGGAAAAGCTGGGACAATTGAATGCGATCCTTAACGAGTCCTTGCAGGGGATGAACATTATCCAGGCTTTGAGGCAGGAGAAAAGACTGCAAAACCGCTTCGCCAAAATTAACGGAGAATATTATTCGGCCTCTCTTAAAAATATTCGCCTGAACGGGCTGCTGCTGCGTCCGGCGGTCGATTTGCTCCGCATCTTTGCCCTGATGCTGGTCGTTTACTTTTTCGGCAGGGAATCGTTCCACGGAGTGATTGAAATCGGGGTTTTGTACGCTTTTATTAACTATTTGGACCGTTTTTTCGAGCCGGTCAACATGATGATGATGCGGCTTGCTCAATTGCAGCAGGCTTTGATTGCCGGTGAGCGGGTGTTCGAGCTGCTGGACTCCGAGGAGTGGTCTCCGGGAGATCGGCCGGATCATGAAAAAAGCAAGGGTACCGAAAGCGACCGGCCGGTCATTCGGGAGGGGCGGATTGAATTCGATTCCGTCACTTTCTCTTACGACGGCAAGACGGATGTACTCAAGAACATCTCGTTTACGGCGATGCCCGGTCAGACGGTCGCTTTGGTCGGCCATACGGGAAGCGGCAAAAGCTCGATTATCAATTTGCTGCTCAACTTTTATGCGATAAAGGGAGGAGAAATTCGCATTGACTCTGTCCCCTTGTCCCGGTATTCGAACGAAGAGCTGCGCCGGAAGATGGGGCTTGTGCTGCAGGACCCGTTCCTGTTCTCCGGGACGGTCCGGGAGAATATCAGTCTGCTGGATGGCGCCGTCAGTGATGAGGCCATCCGGGAGGCGGCCGAGCTCGTGCAGCTCGATTCGTTCATCCGCAGGCTTCCCAATGGCTATGAGGAGCCGGTCGTCGAGCGGGGGGCTACTTTGTCCAGCGGTCAGCGGCAGCTGCTTTCCTTCGCCCGGACGATGGCAAGGCAGCCGGCGATTCTGCTTCTGGACGAAGCGACTGCCCATGTCGATACGGAAACAGAGGAAGCGATCCAGGCGGCCCTGGCAAGAATGAGGGAAGGCCGCACGACGATCGCGGTAGCCCACCGGTTATCGACGATCCAGGATGCCGATTTGATCCTTGTTCTGCATCAAGGAGAGATTGTCGAGAGGGGTACGCATCAGGAGCTCATTCAGAAGAAAGGGCTATACTATACAATGTATCGGCTTCAGCAGGGAGCGACCGAGTCAGTGGAGGAACCTACGCTGTCCGGAAGCGGCCTGAACGACTGAAGCCGGGATGGATTGTGGCGAGGCAGGAAAGACCGTTATAATAAAAAGAAAAGGGATGTGAGCCGATGTCCAATCTGGTTTCTAAAGAATGGTTGCGCGAACACTTGCAGGATGACCATGTCGTTGTGGTAGATTGCCGGTTCGTGCTGGGCAATCCGGAGGCAGGAAGACGGGCTTATGAGGAAGGTCATATTCCAGGGGCTGTTTATTTCGATCTGGAGGAGGATTTGTCCGGTCCGATCAAGGAGCATGGGGGAAGGCATCCTCTGCCTGATCTGGGAACACTCGCCCTTAAGCTCGGCGCAGCGGGGATAGACGATACGGTCCAGGTCGTCGCTTATGATGACCAGGGCGGGGCGATGGCCTCCCGATTCTGGTGGCTGCTGAAATTTATGGGACATTCGCAGGTCCGTATTCTGGATGAAAGCTTCTCTCAATGGAAAGAAGCGGGATATCCGGTCAGCCAGGAAGCAACTGCACGGTCTGCCCGTTCTTTCGTCCCCCAAGTGCAGACTCCTATGCTTGTCAGCATGGAGGATGTGCGGGATCGTCTGGGACGGAAGGATACGGTGCTGATCGATTCCCGTGACGCACGGCGCTATCTGGGCCTGGAGGAACCATTGGACCGGGTAGCCGGACACATTCCTGGAGCACGGAATTATTTCTGGAAGGATGCTTTGGACGAAACGGGGCGCTGGAAAGCGGGAGAAGACCAGCGTGAAAGGTTCGCGGCCCTGTCTTCGGCGGAGGAAATTATCGTTTACTGCGGGTCGGGAGTGACCGCTTGTCCTAATATATTGGCGTTGACGGAAGCGGGATTTAATCAGGTGAAGCTGTATTCCGGAAGCTGGAGCGATTGGGTCAGCTATGAAGATAACCCGGTTGCGACGGGGGAAGAGGCTTAAAAAAGAGGAAACTTGAGATAAGTCTCGGGGCTGTGACAGAATACCGATAGGCGAACTGTTGCGGCTCTCTTTGGGTTCTTCTGTAAACAGCTTGCAAACAAGAGGCGTGCGACAGTGATTTATGATCATCTTTAACGGTAGATGGTCACTTGTTCAAACCGCATTGCATATGCTAAAAATATCGTTAGAAAGACCGAGTGCTGGTAACACTAGGCCTATACAACTGGCTTGGATGGGGTATCCCTTCAAGTTGCAAAGGATCAAAAACCCACCTTCGGCGGAACAACCTTGGGGTGGGTTTTTTGCATCCTTAAACTAAATCTTTCATAAGGTCCTCTAAATCGTTCAGCAAATCAGCTATCCAGGCATCTGATCCGGGGATGGTATCCGTACCGCCGTAAACCAGCCATCTCAGAGTTTTGACCAACCAGCACACACCGCCGATTTTGACCTGCCAGTTCAGCTGTTCCATGGATAACTCTGTGCCAGCTTCTTGCAAAAAGGCGGAAAGAACATCATCCTGCGAAACGCTGCTCCAAGCCTTTGTCTCATTTATCAAACAATGCAGGTCACCCAGATGTGGGCTTAAATAAGCAAGGGACCAGTCAATCGGTAGTATACCATTGCCTTGGATCATGAGATTTTTAGCATGATAATCATGATGGACGAGTGTAAGAGGAAGGGTTCGGTACAGCTTCTCCAGATGGGAGGGCAACGTTTTCCGCAGTCTTGATAGAACGCAGGATTTGGAAAGCCGGGGCGACTCCAGCAGATCGTCCAGTAGGGTTATAAAATTTGCAGCGGATACTGTATACGAGCTAATCGTTTCACTTGGGATTTGCGCCCCCAAATTAGCCGATGCCACTTTTCGCAGTCTGGCCAATTCCCTTGCCGCTTCGAGAAAATAATAGGGGAGGGGCTGCTGCTCCAAATTTTGCCGGCCAACGTCCTCCATAATCATAACGGCATCGGTTTCCAATTCGAGAAGGTTGAAAATGCAAGGCGCTTTTATTTGCATTGGAATGACCAATTGTCGATAGATAGCGGATTCTCTCGCCATTTCTTGCGCGGCCCATTTAATAATACTGGTTTGACCCGATTTCCATGTCGCCCTATACACTTCGGAAAGCGCCCATTTCCTTAATAAGGTCCATTCCGCTACTTCTTCCAAGCGTGGCATTATCCGGCGATAAGCTGAAAAGCATTCTGGAACCATCTATTTCTTCCTCCCGCTGCATAGTCATATTTATAGAGAAAATTTTTACATAATTAACCAAGAAATTATAGACTGATATTTTTCCTTTTGCTATGATGTTGTATAGGGTCTTGAAAAAAATCGGGACTCCTATTTATGTCATGAGATAGAATCAATGCTGCAAAACCCACCTTCGGTTCCAAGCCTTAGGGTGGGTTTCTAGTTTCTTCTATAAGGTTACAACTTAACGCTGAAGATTAATGTTTGGGAGAGGAGGAGAGGGCCGTGGTCGTACAGCGTGCAGTAGAAGAAGATATAACTCCTTGGTTGAATCTGGCTTCGGAGGTGGAATATCTCTTCGGTCCAATGGTGGATGATCCGAAGTTCTTGCTGGCACTGCAGAAAAATATTAGCAGGGGGAGCGCCTTCTGCATTCGTGAAAATGACGGCCTGCCGGGGTCCCGCCTTATGGGAGGACTTCTTTTCTCTTCGTCATCTGCTCCTGTCTATAAGATCGGTTGGCTGGCCGTTGCGTCCAGATCGAGGCAAAAAGGTGTTGCTACGGCATTAATCAAGCATGTTCTGTCCCTTGTGCAGCGTCCGGCGGAAGTGACGGTTACCACCTTTGGCAATGATATAGCAGACGGGCTTCCTGCCAGAAATCTTTATATCCAGCATGGATTTATTCCGGAGGAGAAGGTTTCCAACGGGCCGGAAGGCGGATCGCGTCAAAGGTTCAGGTTAGTCCTAAGATAATGCGGGACTTGCAGAGTGATCCGTTAATGACTATAATAATTAAGGTATCTAAATTATGAAGGGTGCGAATATATTCGAATGAAGAAAGTAAGTCCGGATCTTATCCGCGTAGTCAAAGATATGAACGAAGCGGATTACGCGATTAATATAATGCTGGTTCAGGCCTATGAGTCGCTGTTCAATAGCGATATTACGGCCAAGCAAACCATCCTGCTGGAGTTCGTTCACAAGCACGGGCAATTGACGGTCAGCGAACTGGCGGAACGGATGAAGGTAACCTCCAGTGCGGTCAGTCAAATCATCAGCAAGCTGGAGAGGGCGAAGTATGTGCGCCGGGAGATCAATCCGCTTAATCGCAGAGAGATTCTGGTTCGGCTGGATGAACGGGGAATCGAGCATTTTGCCAAGGAGGAACAGATGGAGCTTTCCATCATTGAGCGCTTTTATTCTCAATTGGACTATGAAGAAGTCGTCACGATGAAAAATATCGTTCTCAAGCTCAAAGCGATCGTGGAGAAGGAGCTTGACGAAGCCGGGACCCTGAGGGACAAATAATGGCCGGCTACGGGGAAAAGGTTATGCAGGGAGAAGCAAGATTCCCTGTGTCGAATTATTAAGTTTTCTTAATAATTAAGCATATATAATATAAGAAAGGAAGAGAAGCTATGAGTATGAAACGACAAAGATTGGAGCAATTATTCGGAGGTTTGGCGGAAAAAGGTGAGGTGAACGGAGTTATTCTGGCTGCCGAGCATGGAGAAATCATTTATCAAGCTGCTTTCGGACAGGCTGATCTATCCACGAGCCGCCGGTTGCAGACAAACACCGTATTCGAGCTGGCTTCACTGTCGAAGCCTTTCACAGCTTTGGGTATCGTTGTGCTTGAGGAGAAGGGCATGCTCGCCTATGACGAGCCGATTGAGCGGTGGCTGCCGGAGCTTCCTTACCAAGGGATCACCGTTCGCCATCTGCTCTGCCATACGTCCGGACTGCCGGATTATATGGACTTGTTTTTCGAGCATTGGGACCGTTCGAACATCGCGACCAATGCGGATGTCCTGAATCTGCTGGTGCGGCATCGCCCACCGGTTTATTTCGAGCCGAATGAAAGCTGGTTATACAGTAATACGGGCTATGTGCTGCTTGCTATTCTTATCGAGCGGATAACAGGGCAGCGGTTTGCCGATTTTATGAGCGAGCATGTATTCAGTCCGTTAGGCATGAAGGATACGAGAGTTTATAATCGAAGATATAGCGGCGAGGTCATTCCCGATTATGCTTTCGGCTACATTTATGATCTGCATTCCGACCGCTATGAGCTGCCGGACCTTGTGCCGGAAACGAATTACGTAGTGTTTCTGGATGGCATCCAGGGGGACGGAACCGTGAATTCAAATTTGCATGATTTGTATAAATTCGATCAGGCACTTCATGCCGGACAATTTGTGAGCCGGAAATCGCTGGAACAGATATTTGCGCCGGCGAGTTTGAATAACGGCGAGACATGCGGCTACGGGTTCGGCTGGATATTGGAAGAGAAAGAGGGGAAGGGCAGGGCGGTGAGCCATAGCGGAGGGTGGCCGGGATATGCCACCAACCTGATTCGATATATCGATGCCGATATGACGCTGATTTATTTAAGCAATATGGAGCAGGATGTGGAATTCGACCAGGCTCTTCTTATCGCTGCCGAGCAAATTTTGTTCGATCTGTCTTACGATGCTCCACAGCGTCCGGCCCAAAGGAAGCTTGCCGTCATAGACCCTGGTCTATATGAAAGCTATATCGGCACGTACCGGCTGGACGAAGGTGAAGGAGTCCATGAGGAAACCGTCGCAGTCGTTCTGACCGAAGGGGACAGACTGTACCTGCAGATCACCGGCAAAGTGCGGCTCGAGCTTTACCCGGCTACCGAAACAAGGTTCTTCGTACGCTCAGTTCCGGTAGAAGTAAAATTTAGCATACAGAACGGGATGGGTAAGGCGGAGAAGCTGGTTATTCTGCAGGAGGGAACGGAGACGTCAGCGGTTCGGGTGGATTAGTAAGCGATAAGCATTTCGTCTGTCGGATTGAGGAGGTAGGTGAAATGGGTAAAATATTGGGTGTCCTAATGGCGGGAATTTTACAAAAGCCGAACTATTCTTACCGACATAGGCGGCATATAGTTCGGCTTTATCTATTCATGTGACTTCGTTCACGGATCAAATAAACGTAAAATCGTCAAATAGGCTTGCTGACGCGTGTAGGAGCCCTTGGGATCAAATTCGTTATTACCGACACCGTTCATAATGCCCCGGGAGACCACATAAGCAACGGAATCGTAAGCCCAACCGGCGATGAGTTCGTTATCCGCGAAGCTTGCAGGAGGGGCTGCCGTATCCAAATCCAAAACGTTGGCGGTATTTCTTAGCATAACGGCTGCTTCCTCCCGAGTCAGGCTGCCTTCGGGATCGAAGCGGCCCGCTCCTTTGCCGGACACAATTCCAAGAGTATAGGCGGCGAGAACATCCTTATCCACGGTGTCGGTAAAGGGAGGTTCGGGCATTGAAACGTTTTTTTCTAATAGGAAGTGATCTATGCCGGTACCTGTCTGAGCCTCGATGAAATGGATGACTAGCGTGCTAAATTCCTGTCGCGTGATCTTGTTCCTATAGTCCTTCTGCAGCGCAGGGGGAATAAGCCCGGCCTCAATTGCTACCGATATCCCGTCCGCCGCCCAGTCATCGGGAGAGTCCGAGCCGGAAGGCAAACGGGATTCTGGGGCCGGATGGGCGATATAGCCCCATTTGTACCTTTTTTGAACAGGTGCCAACCCATCGTTGAAATCCCCAGCAAATTCATATTGAAGCGGGATCACTTCATTCCCCGTTTTATCAATAAAGCCGTACTTCATATTTTTGCTGACTCGCGCCAACCCTTCGCTAAAATCACTTGCATTATGATACTGGGGCTTGACGATTTCCTTGCCGGTTTTATCAATAAAGCCCCAGACTCCGTTCTGTTGAACTCTGGCTATTCCTTCTTTAAAGCCAAGTACCCGTTCATATTGCGGCTCTACGACTACATTGCCGGATTTATCAATGAATCCGTATTTCAAGTCGAAATTTTCTTCCTTGATGACGACTCCCATTCCTTCGTCGAAACCGATGACATAGTCGAACGACTTGCCCAAATGGACCTCCGTTCCAGTAAGATCAATGAGAAAGCTCTGCCCATTTTTCGTTACGGATGCAAGGCCATCGCTAAAGTGGCTCACCGACTCATATTGGATGGGAATGACTTCTTTGCCTGTCGTGTCAATGAACCCCATTTTTCCATTCTTCCGAACCCAGGCCCGACCTTCATAAAAAGATCCTGCCTCGTCATACTGCAGCTTGACGACTTCTTGTCCGTTCTTATCAATAAAGCCCCATTTGCCGCCTTTGCTGACCGCAGCCAGTCCTTCTTTAAAGAAATCCGCACTGTCGTCGTATTGAGGAGGAATCCTATCTTCGCCTGTATTATCGATAAATCCATACTTTCCCGCCCTTAAAATTTTTGCCATGCCCTCACTGAAATTCCATGTATAGTCATTGTAGTTTTCGGTGTACTCGTGGGGCAGAGGGAAGGCCAATTGACCGGTCGTGTCAATATACCCATGCTGACCATCCTGTTCAATCTGCGCCAGCCCCTCACTGAAGGGCCAAGCCGCATCGTATTGGGGAGGGATGACAAATACGGGGGATTGGGCGAACCCAGTATTTGCGATGCCCAGCAGGATAACCGCACAACCCATGATGCTGCACATAAGCTTAAAACAAATATGTCTGCGCATAGCGGCAAAAAACTCCTTCCAATTGGATTTGTTCAGGCAGTTCATTGCTGTTAATAGCTGGATTATTATGTTCGATACTTATCATGAAATCCCTGCCGTTATGTACGATGGGTGGGGTCACCTCGTTATTGATTATTATTTCATAATTGGATAGTATTTGTGTCAGTATAGACTTTGGTAATAGGGAAAACTTCTTTTTTTTATTTTCGCAGTATGACAATCATAAGGGTCCATGAAAGGCGGAGATCGATATGTCCGTTCAACGAAAGAGATGGCCGATCACTTGCGGGGTCGTCTGGTCTTTGCTGTTCGCCTTGATGAGCTTTTATTGGGCGAGTGGCGGCATGCTGGGGGTTAATACGCTAGGGCCGGAAATTTCGCGGCAAGCCGTCTTGCGCGACGATAGCTTCATTTTCGTCGTATGGTTGACGGGGGTGGCCAAGGTTGCCGGGGCACTTTTATTACTCGCATTGAAGATTAACTGGAGCAACGGGCTTGTCCAAGCAGCGTTTCGAATTACAGCCATGGTTGGCGGAATACTTCTTTTCCTTTATGGGCTATTTAACTTAGTAGCAGTGCTGCTCATGATGGCTCAAGTTCTGAATTTGCCGACAATCGACTCTTACTCGGCGTGGTGGCGCCTCTTCTTCTGGGAGCCGTTCTGGATGATAGGCGGGCTGTTTTATTTCGTTGCCGGCCGGACGGCAAGAGCGGGGTGAAGCATCCGGCCGAAACTGCTTATTAAGTAAGCTTCAATCGCCGGATGATTTCAGTTCCGCTCCGGTCTATCTCCACAAAACCTAGCGATTCGTACAGGCCCGAAGCGCGATCATTCCCCGGCCTGTGACCTAGAATAATATATTCGCATGCATGCTTCTCCTTCATATAGCGAATCAGCTCCGTTAAGCCTGCCCTTCCCAAACCTTTGCCCTGGAATTGGCGGTCGATTACAAAGGCCATTATCCAGTATTGCCCGTCCTCCGGATCGATAGCGTAAATCGCAAGACCGACCAGATCGGTTCCTGAATAAATGGCGAGAGGACTATATCCGCAGTAGGCGGACTCGGCCAGCCAATAGACGGCGGGGACGGGGAATAACGTCTGCTGCTCGTCCGTAACTTGAATTTGTGTGCAGTCGTACCAGTTGTCGTGATCTACAGGGCGGAGCTCCACCCCGGAATAAAATCGTTCATCATTTTTCGGTTTCATTAACCGTTGTCCTCCTTCGCTATGGCTATCCTCTGCTTTTCTTCAGAGATTCTCTTTCGTTCCCCTCCATTTATTTATATTGCCAGGGAGCCAAGATTCACAAGAGATTAAATGGAATATAACCGTTTTATCCCATTGCAGTAATAAAATAAAGCTAATAATTCCTAGTTGAAAAATTGGAATAATTGCAGTATATTCTGAGTATATAAAAAAGCATCCAACGATACCACTTTAGAAATGAATAACAAATCGGGAAAGGGTGAACGGAATGCTGGCGAAAATTGGGTTGGGCGTTCTTTGCGGACTGCTGCTCGGCTTTGTCTTACAAAGAGGACGGTTTTGCGTGGTTGGTGCGTATAGAGATATGTATTTGACTAAAGATAACCGGATGTTTATTGCCGTGCTGATTGCCATTGCGGTGCAAGCGATCGGGATCTTCGCCTTGTCAGGGCTGGGCGTGATTCAGCTCAGTAATGTATCCTTTACATGGCTTGGGGCTATTATCGGAGGACTTTTGTTCGGATTCGGCATTGTGCTCGCCGGAGGCTGCGCCACCGGTACTTGGTACCGTGCGGGAGAAGGGCTGATCGGCAGTTGGGTAGCTTTATTCACTTATATGCTTGGTACGGTAATTACTAAGGCAGGAATTTTGAAGCCCGTCAACGATCAAATTACTCAGTATAAAACAACCGAGGGGACGATTTACGGCACGTTCGGCATTTCACCCTGGGTCCTTATTGTTTTGTTTACTCTTCTTGTCGGCTTTATAGTTTGGAGACATTTAAGCAGGCCTTCCGTGAAAATCCCTTCGCTTAAGCCCAAGAAGACGGGACTAGCGCATATATTGTTTGAGAAGCGCTGGCATCCGTTCGTAACGGCGATTATTGTCGGAATCATTGCCATTTTGGCTTGGCCGATGAGTGAAGCGACGGGGCGGATGTTCGGGCTCGGCATTACGACTCCTAGCGGCAATATTTTGCGCTACTTAACGACCGGCGATTCCAAGCTGCTGGATTGGGGAGTTTTCCTGGTACTCGGCATCGGTATAGGCTCTTTCATCGCGGCCAAAGGCAGCGGAGAATTTCGTTGGCGGCTTCCCGACCGCAAGACGATTCGCAACAACTTTTTCGGCGGATTATTGATGGGGTTTGGAGCCAGCTTGGCGGGAGGCTGCACCATCGGCAACGGTTTGGTGAATACTTCCTTGTTCTCCTGGCAGGGTTGGGTGGCCACGTTATTCATTATTCTGGGAACATGGGCAGCCACCTATATCGTTATTGTGCGCGGCCAACGCAAAGCTAATTCAACCGGCAAGGGATATCAACAATCCGTCCCGGCATAACCGGATAATATAATAGGAAAGGATGATTCATAATGAGTCAGCATCATTTGCAAGTCGTAGGGATGGTATGCCCGTTTCCATTGGTGGAAGCGAAGAAAGTCATGCAGGATCTCCCCGCAGGGTCCGAGTTGGTCATCGACTTCGACTGTACGCAAGCGACTGAATCACTGCCTCGATGGGCGGCAACGGACGGTCATGAAGTGACTTCTTTCGAGCAAACGGACGATGCCCAGTGGAGAATTGTGATTCGAAAGAAGAAGTAAATAAAGAAGGCGGTTGTTTACAAATAAATACAGAAAAAAAGCTTGCCCTTGACCTTACGTCAAGGGCTATACTTTTTGGTGAAGGGAGTGGTAAAGATGACAGAACAGAAATGGTATACCATCGGCGAATTTGCGAGGCTAACCCATGTAACGGAGCGTGCCTTGCGCTTTTATGACAAAAAAACGCTGCTTAAACCGTCCGGGCGCAATGCGCAGGGCCATCGCCTGTATTCAGATAAAGACATCGTTCGTTTGCAAAAGATCGTCACCTTAAAATATCTCGATTATACCCTGGAAGAAATTGCGGAATATTTGAATAAGCCGGAGCTCGATTTGAAACGGTCTTTGGCTTTTCAGAAGCAATTGCTGCTTAAGAAGCGCGAGCATCTGGATAAGGTTATCGAAACCTTGAACAGCGTCCAGGAGATGATGGAAGAGTCGGAATATTTTCAGAGAGACGATATCCTGATGTTGATTTATGCCTTTCAAATGGAGGATAGGCATAAAGATTGGCTCAAGCAGCGTCTTTCCCATACGACGGTAGATGCGCTATTTTTTGAAGGCCGGCCGGATGAGCGGAAGGAGTTTGAGCGCAGGCTAATGGCTATTTATGCGGAGCTTAAACAATTTGGCAAGGAAGGCAAACAGCCTGACGATCCGGTCGTTCAGGACAAGGCGCAGGAATTGATAACCGTCATGTTTTCTTATATCGGAGAAGAGCCGATGGAAGAGTTTTTAACGAATATAGGCACAGAGTCGGTAGACCCGATTTTATTTCCCGATTTTACTCAAGAGGAGGACATTTTCCTTCAGCAAGTATTTGAAAATATGAATGATCCGCGAATAAGGAATATGTTCGAAGACACTGAAAGCCATACGAGGGAGGAGGGAGACAAGGAATGATGAACTCAACCGCTCATCCGAAGGACGCCGGGAAAGAGACCGTCGATATGCCTAAATGGGGAGACTTCTTATCCTTGTTGAGCAAGTACAGGCCGGCGCTCTGGATCATCATTATTACGATTCTGCTGGGCTTGGGGGAGACGATTCTGAATCTGCTCATTCCGCTGTTCACTATGGATATGGTGAATCAGTTGTCGGCGGGAAATCTGCAGGGGATGACCATCGCTTTATTGGTAGGAGTGTTTATCGCGCAGGCTGCATTATCGGGATTTTCCATCTTTTCCATGTCTTATATCGGTCAGTATGTCATTGCCAAGCTGCGAGACGACTTATGGCAGAGAGTGTTGGGTTTGCCCGTTCCCTTCTTCGACCGCAACACTTCGGGGGAGACAATGAGCCGGATGACGAACGACACCAATGTGATTAAAGATTTTATAACGGCACATGTCATTTCCTTCTTGTCCGGACTCGTCTCCATTATCGGGGCTGTCATATTGCTGCTGACGATCGATTGGAAAGTCACCGTGCTGATGCTGCTGGCGGTGCCGGCTGCACTGCTCATTCTATGGCCGATAGGAGCGAAAATGTTCGGGGTATCCCAAGGAATGCAGAACGAAACGGCGCTGTTCCAAGGGGATCTCGGCCGTGTATTGTCGGAAATCCGTCTCGTCAAATCGTCATTGGCCGAACCGCTAGAGCTGGAGCGGGGGCAGAAGCGTATAGGCCATCTGTTTCGTTATGGTTTGAAGGAAGCGAGAATCATGGCTTTGGTATCGCCCTTGATGATGAGCATCATGATGCTGCTGCTTGTTCTGTTGATCGGTTACGGAGGTGTGCGGGTAGCTGCCGGAACATTGAACGGCGGCCAACTGGTAGCCATCATTCTATACATGTTCCAGATTGTCATTCCTTTTACCCAAATGGCATCGTTCTTCACCCAATTCCAGAAAGCCATGGGCGCATCGGAACGGATTCTGGCTATTATGCGGGAGGAGCCCGAAGAGAACAACGGGGTGGAGGAGCATGATCCGCCTGCCACTCATGCAGCACCACTTCAAGTGTCGGATAGGTCGAAGCCGGTTTGGTTCGATTCGGTCAGCTTCGGTTATTCCCCGGATAGGCTCATTCTGCGCAATGTGTCCATAACCGTGGAAGCAGGGCAGACGACGGCTTTCGTAGGGCCCAGCGGAACCGGGAAGACGACCTTGTTTTCGCTGCTGGAGAGATTTTACGAGCCGTCTGGGGGAACAATTTATTATGGCACGAGGCCGCTTTCCTCCTATACCCTGAAGGATTGGCGAAACCGGCTGGCCTATGTATCACAGGAAAGTCCGATGATGGGCGGAACCATTCGTGACAATTTGACTTATGGCTTGGAGGAAGTGGACGAAGGGAAAATGAATGAGGCGATCGAACAGGCCAATCTGAAGGAGTTCATCCATTCCCTGGAGAAAGGGCTGGACACGGAGGTTGGCGAAAGAGGGGTTAAGCTGTCGGGCGGTCAACGCCAGCGCCTGGCCATTGCCCGGGCGATTCTGCGCGACCCGGAAATTTTGCTGCTGGATGAGGCTACGGCTCATCTGGACAGTGCCTCCGAACGGCTGGTTCAGGATGGGCTGCAAATACTGATGAAAGGCCGGACCACATTAGTGATCGCTCACCGTCTGTCAACCGTATACAATGCGGATAAGATCGTGGTGCTGGAACAAGGCGAGGTCACCGGACAAGGCACTCATGAAGAGCTGCTGGCGACTCATCCATTTTATCGGAAGCTGGTGCACCAGCAATGGGAACAAACCGGATAGCATCCGGTTTGTTTTTTTTAGAGCGAAATCGATTTGAAGGAGATCATCAGGCGGATTGTTCTAATTGCCATGGGATGGTATGTTAAAATCAAATAGAAAAGGGGGCGGGAAGGTGTCACTGCAAGGGGAAGAACGGAAGGCAAAGATACTCCAATTGCTGGAATCGAAGGGCAAGGTGGAAACCGGCTATTTGGCCAAGACGCTTAAAGTATCTACGGAGACCATCCGCAGGGATCTTGACGAATTGGAAGGCTCCGGCAAGCTGAAGAAGGTGTACGGCGGTGCGGTTAAGATCGCCCAGAAAGGAGAAGAGGCTCCGCATCTAATCCGGGAAGCCGTTAATGTGGAGGCCAAAAAACGAATAGGCCAAAAAGCGGCGGCAATGGTTGATCCCGGCGATGCCATCTTTCTGGACGAAGGCACGACCACTCTGAAGATGATTCCTTATCTGCAGCATATTCGCGGACTGACGGTGTTTACCAATTCCTTCCCGGCAGCCGTGAAACTGATGGAATATACGAATAAACAGTTATTTCACGGTAAAATAATTTTCATCGGGGGAGAGGTTAACTCCGGACACGCCAGAACAGCCGGCTCCCTCACCGAGCACATGCTTGACCCTTTTTATTTTACGAAGGCATTCATTTCCATAGACGGAATGGATCCTGAAGCCGGATTTACCGGTTATGACAGCAGCAAGTCGTTACTGGCTGCCAAGGTTATTCGGCGAACGAAAGAAGCGGTCGTTGTGGCAGATTTCTCTAAAGTGGGAACTCGGGCAAGCTACAGAATTGCCGGCTTGCCCGAGGTGCATACGATGATATGTGACAGCCCTCCGCCTTCGGAGTGGGAGGAGGCCATAGCAGGGGCGGGGCTCCGTTGGCTGGATGCCTCCGATTTAAAGTCAGGGAATACCGGCGATTAAATAACTCTAACCTAGTGCGGATCTTCCTGCGGAGCGGGCCCGCTATTCCGAAGGGGCAAACAGTCCGGCGGGAACCTGCCCTTCCCATTGCTTGAAGGGCGGGAACCCGAGTGCCCGGGCTGCGACAGGAGCCGTATCCAACTTATCCCCACAAAGCAATGGATATGATCCCGAATGTAATTACCGAGGCCATGGCGATCCTGCGCAGTCCCTGCTGTTCCTTCAATAGAAAGATGCCGAGCAGAGTGCCGAACACGGTACCGACCTCGCGAATGGGGGCAATGGCCGCCAGCGGCGCCAATTGCAAGGCAAACAGAAAGAGCAGATAAGAGCCCGGTGAGAGAACGGAACCCAGCACAATGGTGCGCCAATTCCGGCTCCATTCCTGGCGGATTTGCCCGGATTTCAATACATAGCGTGTACCCATCAGCACATAACCAATGTTCGAAATTTCGATTAGCGCAAGCGGAGACATCTGTGCCACGATCAGTTTGTCGGTCAGAGTGTAGCCGGTAATGCACAGTCCGACTGACAGAGCCAATCCAACGGCCACCGGGGTCAAAGCTTTGTTCTGGCTCGCCTGTCGGCCGGTCAGGCCGCTGATGGCAAATAAACCGACAATAATCAGGCCGAGACCTATCCATCCTATAATCGAGAGGGACTCGTGATAGAGAAGGGTACTCATGACCGGCACCAGCAACGCTCCCGTTCCCCTCATGATCGGATATACCTGCGACATGTCGCCATGTGAATAGGCTTTGGAAAGAAGAACAAAGTAAGCGCCTTGAAAGCCCATGGATAAGGCAATGAACAGCAGCAGCTTCCACGTAAGTTGAACATGTATAAGCTCATAAATAAAATACGGGAGGAACAGCACCGCCGCTACGATATGGATGCACCATAGGAATACCGCTTTGTCCAGGCTCTTCTTTGTGAAAAGATTCCAAACGGCATGAGCCATTCCGGAGCATAAAACTAAAAGAATGGCAAGCGAGGTCATGAACGGATCATCTCATTTCATTGGATCAAATAGGTTTCCACTTCATCATAAGGGATGATGCAACAAGAAATCAACAATAAAATGTGGTTTTCGTTGTTTTTTATTGTTTTATTGTAAAAATCCTGTTTCAAAGTCCATGCTCCCGATTGTGGACCCCTGGGGCAGACGTTCGTCGACGGATGATCAGCATTCCCAACCATACGGATACTCCATAGATTGCGGCAATGGCTCCGAACAATAGGGGCACATTCCCTCCAAGATAAAGGGGCACTCCAATAATGGGGCCTGCGGCCATTCCGATATAACGGACCAAGTTATACACGCCGACGGCGGTTGCTCTGTCTTTGGGGAAGTATTCTGTCAGCAGTGTGGCGGGGACGGGCATCGTCAATCCCATCGTAAAGCCGAATAAACAAAGCCCCGCAATGAGCAGCGGAAGAGAGAGATTCGCCGTAAAGGCGAACAAGAAAATGGAGAGCACATTAAGCATATTTGTGAATAGCAGGCTCCGTTCATTTCCCATCCTGGCTTGGAGCCTAACTCCCAGCCTAACACTGACAGCAGGCAGCAGAGACAGCAGAAGAAACAAACCTCCGGTCTGTTCCGGCCCCAAGCCGTAACGATGTGCCGCTATTTGCGGCAAGAAGACCGTGAACACGTACACAGCCAAATATTGGGTGAAACCGATAAGAACCGTGGCTGAGCTTCTGTGCTTAACGGCTATAAATACAAGAGAAGACAGACGGAAGGGAGAGGCGGTCCCTGCTGCAGGCTTGGTCTCCGGAAGCCAAAACAGATTGGCCAGCAGCATGGCGATCCCCATGACAGTTACAAGAAGGAAGATACCGGAATAGCCGCTCCACCCTCCGACCATACCTCCAACGAGAGGTCCCATAGACAGCGCCAGAGTAAGAAAAAGCTGGTAAGTAGCCATCCCCCTTGCCCGTTCTCTTCCCTCATACAAATCTCCGATGACAGCGGCCGCTACTACCGGAATGGCTGCCGCCCCGATTCCTTGAAAGAAACGGCAGAGCAGCAGCATCTCAATGGAACCGGCATAGGCGCAGCCGAATGACGCACCGGTATAAATGACAATGGCCGGCAAAATGACGGTTCTTCTTCCTTTCGCATCGGCGAGCGGACCATATACGATCTGCATGACGGCAAGAGCGACCGTATACAGGGAAACCGATAAATTAACCAGATAATGAGAGGTCTGAAGCTGCTGCTGGATTTGCGGCAAGATGGGCGTATATAGATTCTGGGCAAATACCGCGATAAAAGCGCTTATCGATGCGAGCATCAAGATTCTGCGGGACATCATGGAGAAACCACTCCTTTCGGTAATAATTGACTGACGTCAGTCAATTATTGAGCATTATATTTTATTTGACTGAAGTCAGTCAAGGGGTATAATAAAACTATTACATCTCAAGGAGAGAGGTCCAATGGCTCGAATCTCGAAAGATCCGGAAGTGCGGCGCAAAGAAATTGTGGAAGCGGCCATGCAGTTGTTTCGTGAGAAGGGCTTCGCACAGACAGCCGTCAGCGATATTGTCCGTAAAGTCGGGGTTGCGCAAGGCACCTTTTATTATTATTTTAAATCGAAAGAGGAGATCGTCTTTGCCATCATTCAGTTATCCGTGTCCGCACAGGCTGAAAAGATAGAAAGCATTGCAGATAACAACCGAATGACGGCCCGGGATAAACTGACGAAAGTGCTCGGGGAAGAGATTTATAGCCCATCGCAATACAAAATGTATCTCGACTTCCTCCACCAGGAAAACAATGCCCTGCATCACCAAAAGCTGATCGTGGCTAAAATTCATGCCTTCGCCCCTATGATCGCCCAAATATTGCAGCAAGGAACGGAGGAAGGGCAGTTTCAAGTCGAGGATCCGCTAGAGGCGGCGGAGTTTATATTAACCGGTATGCTATTTTTATTTGATCAGGGTATTTTTCAATGGACGGATTCGGAGCTAAGGAGCAAGGCCAAAGCGGTGGAAAAAATGATAGCTAAACTATTGGGCGTCCAGTTAAAATTTACTAAAGAACCATAATGGGAACTGGCTAAGGAGGAAGCTTGATGGAATGGAACTATTACAATACGTTCATTACGGTTTCGGCGGATTGTCCGGCCGATAAGGGGACGGTCCCTCCAGACCGGAAAGAGAAGAAGACGAAAGCCGGGATCGAGTATGCTTTGCTTTCGGAAAATCCCTACACCTATACCCAGGAAGAACTTCTTTACGAGGTTCATATTCGGCATAAAGAGATTCCCCAAGAGGAGTTGGCTGCACGGGGAGTTGAGATCAGGGAAGAATTTTACCGGAAGCCGAAGCCCTGTTTCCGAGCCTCTATGCTGCCCAAGAAATTCGGATGGGGCATTCACTTCGATCAAGAGGGGAAAATGGCTCTAGTTCCAATGGAGTCTGAGTTGTACCGGGATTTTGCCAATGGGGAGAAGGGCGAGGTGAAGCTGCTCGCGGCCATGAGAAACAGCCGGGCCCGATAATTCGGACCAGGCCGTTATGCTGCCCGCTTTAAACGTTACAGTCTTCGTTCGGCTTGGCGATTTCTTTCATAGTTAAAATAACCGGGCAATGATCGCTGCCGGTCACCTCGGAATCAATTTGTGCGTCCAGCAAGCAAGGACTAAGTCTGGCAGAAGCGAGAAAATAATCAATTCTCCACCCTATATTCCGCTCCCTTACCTTGGGTATGTAGGACCACCAGGAATAAGCGTCCGTCCGATCGGGATAGAAGTGTCTGAAGGTATCGATAAATCCCGATTCCAGAAGCTGCGTCATTTTGTCCCGCTCCTCCTGAGTGAAGCCGGAATTGTTGCGGTTCGACTTGGCATTCTTCAGGTCGATCTCTTGATGGGCCACATTCAAATCTCCACAAACAATAACTGGCTTGTCCGCATCTAACTTCTGCAGATAACTTCGAAACCGGTCTTCCCACTCCAGTCTATACGAAAGTCGGGACAAATCGCGCTTGGCATTAGGCGTATAAACATTCACCAGGAAGAAGGCATCGTACTCGAGTGTAATGATTCGCCCTTCCGGCTCCTCATCTTCCGCCAGTCCGTAGCGAACGGACAGCGGTTTGATTTTTGTGAAGACGGCCGTGCCGGAATACCCCTTTTTTTGTGCATAGTTCCAGTAAGAAGTATATTCCTCACCATGCTCCACCTGAATTTGTCCTTCCTGCAGCTTTGTTTCTTGAACACAGAATATGTCGGCATTCACCGCTTTAAAGTAGTCGTAGAACCCTTTATTTATGCAGGCTCTGAGGCCGTTAACATTCCAGGATATCAGTTTTAACATTTTCTTACTCCTTACATATCTCTATGATTTCAGCTACTAGTGTAACATAGAAGCGTTGAACCCGTCGTCTATTTTGGAGCGGGGCACCTGGGAGTATTCTTTGAACGAATCGAGGGGCAGACCTTAAAATCGACGACAACATCGATAATATTATCATTAGTGATATCAAAAAAGCCATAGATTGGATGAATCTTCGTTAGGAAACCCTGAGTCAGATTTGGTCGAATATGTTGTCATGATAGTCTCTGGCGGAGGTGGAATTGTGGGAATTATATTGGGAAAGCGGATATTCTTTTATTCGGTAGTTCGCGATTAATCCCTTACGTTTAAGGTGTCTATGAAGAAGCGGTATCCCTATAAATAATTCATATTAGTTAAACAGCCGGAGACAGCCATTGTGCGCGGACCCGGTTGTTTTTTGTTGTGCGGTTCACCCACTAACGCTTCTAAACATCGCTCAACCAACATACTGTATCGGTGGCTGAAGTTAGCATTCTTCAATCATTATCCTCGAAGCCGTGCTGTTTTGATGCATATTCATATTTCAATAAAGAAGGGTATAGTCTTTCTGTTCCGGGCAAAAATGGTTTTATTAGCCCGGAAGGTAAGCCGAGGCAGAATTTATCTGGAAAGGGATAGGAAGAGAATGACGGAAAAAGAAAAAATGTTAAGAGGGGAACTGTATTTCGCTTCAGATGCGCTATTAACAAGGGAGCGTGAGAGTGCCAGAAAATTAATCCGATTATATAATGAGACGCTAGAGACGGAACAGGAAAAGCGGATGGATATATTAATGAAGCTTTTCGGTTCCACGGGTAACAAGCCCTACGTTGAGCCGCCATTCCGTTGTGATTATGGTTATAACATTCATGTCGGCGATCATTTTTATGCTAATTTTGACTGTATTTTTTTGGACGTGTGTGAAATTCGAATAGGGGACCATTGTTTTATGGCACCCGGCGTCCATATTTATACGGCCGCACATCCTTTAGAACCTGAGAAACGAAGCACGGGAATTGAATACGGCAAGCCTGTTACAATTGGAAATAACGTATGGATAGGAGGAAGGGCCGTTATTAACCCGGGGGTGACTATCGGCAATAATGTGGTGGTAGCTTCTGGAGCCGTAGTGACTAAAGATGTTCCCGATTATGCGGTTGTAGGCGGCGTTCCGGCCAAAATTATTAAAATGTTGATGTGATTGGAGGTCCCGGCATCGATCTGGTCAAATTCCTTATCGATTTGCCTAACTTCTACTACTGCGAATACTTATTCTCAATATATAATGGTAGGGCGATGTCCGGAAATATTCGTTTTAATGTTATCGATATAAATAATATATTCAATAATGATAGTAATTATTGCTCTATTCCCCGCTGTCTCGTTTCTCTAGAGCTCGCGGGTAAACTATTATCCCGTCCAGAGCTTGAGGAACGGCAGCAGCAGCGGGGCCGTAACAATCGTGACCATCGCAGTGATAATCATGGCCAGGCTGGCCAAAGCGCCCTCAACCGGTCCGAATTCGAAGGCTTTGGACGTTCCGGAACCATGTGCCCCTACGCCAAGGAGCAAGCCTTTGGATATACCGCTGCGAATGGGCAGGTATCGTATGACGAGCGGGCCGATGATCATCCCGGCAATTCCGGTCAGGATGACAAATACGGCAGTGATCGGAGGGATTCCTCCAAGCCTCTGCGAGATGGTCATCGCAATCGGGGTCGTGACAGAGCGGGGCAGCAAGCTGTTCACCCATTTCGGCTCGAGATGCATCCATCCGGCCAGCAGAGCCGAGGTGAATATGGCGACCAAGGAACCGAATAGTACGCTGCCGATTATTTCTGCAGCGTACTTTTTTAATAACGATGAATATTTATACAAGGGGATGGCCAGGGCAACGGTAGCCGGCTCGAGCATCCTTGACAGCCATTTTCCTCCGGATTCGAATTGATCGTAACCGACGGGAGTGAATGCAAGAAAAGCAATGATCACAACGGGCACAATGATGATTGGCGCGAGCCAAATTTTATTGTGGCGGGCGTAGAGACGGACGGCGCCTTGGTAGATTAGAAGGGTTAGCAGCAGCATGGCCGCCGATGTCACTATCATGTTGATGTCTCCTTTTCCGATAAATGTAATCCGCCATCAAGCCGGTACAAGTCATTACGGCGGCCGTGCCGAACAGAATGACAAGCAGGAAGCGGGATCCGTCGCGGGCCATAACATCCGTATATTGAACAATTCCTACCGCAGCCGGAATAAAAAACAGCAGCAGATGACGGATGAGCCAGTTAGCGCCCGACTCCACCCAATCGAGTCGAATCACCTTGATGCGCAGGAGGATAAAAACAAGGGCGATACCGATGATACTCCCCGAAACCGGCAGGTGAAGAAAGGCCGCAATCCAGTTTCCCGCCGAAGCAAACAGCAGCAGAAGCCCAATTTGAGCAATAGTCTTAAATAATATCTTCATCCCGTTCTCTCCTTTAATTTCAGTGTACATGGGGAAAATGTATAGGTAAAATACATATATGGAATGTTATTTATTCATAATATCTATATATAGAAAGGAAGCCTGGCCAATGGATATTCGACAGCTTGGTTATTTTGTCGAAGTCGCGGAGCAATTAAGCTTCACCAAAGCATCGGAGACATTGCATATTACACAGCCAACGCTGAGCAAGATGGTGAAGCTGATGGAAGAGGAGCTGGGGGTTACGCTGCTCGACCGCTCCACCAAGCAGATGGAGCTGACGGATGCGGGACAGGTCGTGCTATCACAGGCCAAACGGGTGCTGGAGGCCTTCCATAACCTCTCCACTGAATTGAATGATGTTATGGAAATTCGTAAGGGACTGCTTCGAATCGGTTTGCCGCCGATGATCGGCTCGCATTTCTTCCCCGAGGTCATGGGTCAATTTCGCGTAACCTACCCGGGGATAGCGATCAAGATTATCGAAGTGGGGGCCAAGAAAGTGGAAAATGCCGTAGAAAACGGGGAGCTGGATATCGGAGTCATTTTGCTTCCCGCGAGGGAGGAGGAGTTCGAGTATTTCGAAATTGTTCGGGAGGAGTTAATGGTCCTTCTGCCGGCAGATCATCCTTTAGCGACAAAGCCCTTCATCCGGTTAGCGGAGTTGAAGGAGGAGTCGTTCATCCTGCTAAGCGAAGATTTCGCCCTGCACTATAGAATCCCAGATGAATGTATCCGTGCGGGCTATCGGCCTAATGTTCTTTATGAAAGCTCACAATGGGATTTCATTAGCGAGATGGTTGCGGCGAAACTGGGTATTTCGCTGCTTCCGCGAACGATCTGTCAAGGTCTGGATCCGAAGCGGATAGCGGTCGTCCCGCTGGTTGAGCCTGCGATTCCATGGAATTTGGGATTGATTTGGAGGAAAAACAAATATTTATCTTTTGCGGCAAGAGAATGGATCCGGTTCACCCGGGAATTGCTGCCTAAACGAGGATGATTGACCGAAATGATTTATTGAAACAATGATGGGCAGCTTGCGGACGTCAGAGGAAGTGCGGCATTTCGGATAGCCATGTAATCGCGGACATGTTAGACTATAGAAAATGAAATTGGAAAATGAAATCGCTGCGGACGGGGTGGATCCATTGCTGCTCAAATATACTATTTGTTATATACGTCATAACGACAGTCTGCTGCTGTTGAACCGTAAATCCCCTCCGGTCATGGGACTGTGGCATGGAGTGGGCGGCAAGATCGAGGCCGGGGAAAGTCCTGCGGATAGTGTGCTTAGGGAAGTGTTGGAGGAAACGGGAATTCATCTGGACCACGTCAGGGACAGGGGCAAGGTCACTTGGACGACACTGGGAGGGACCAGCGGAGGAATGTATGCTTTCCTGGCGGACTTTCCCGGACATTTGGATCCCCAAGCATACATAACTCCCCGCGAGACGGACGAAGGCATCCTGGATTGGAAGCCGATCGGGTGGGTGCTGGATCCGCAAAATAACGGCATTCCGCAGCATGCGCGGTATTATTTGCCCCAACTGTTAGAGGATGGCCCTTCTGCTTATGAGTATTGCTGTACCTTCAAGGACGGAAATTTAATTGATTATTCCGCAGTGCCGTTAATTGCTCAATGGACTGCCTCATCAAGAGAGTAGCCCAAATACTTGACCGAAGGAATGCCCAGTTCTTAGAGCAGTATCTTCATGAGCGGATCAATGATTAGGCGGTGCTTCCGCTGAAGAGCTATCGTTTAGGAGAGAATACAGGATGAGAAGAACAATAGATAAAGTCAATATTATGGGTGTTCCCTTTGCTAAAATTACAATGGAGCAAACCGTACAATTGCTGTCGGAACGGTTGGAAGCCGACGGGGGAGATTTGTTCCAGGTCATAACAGCCAATCCGGAGATGGTGATGCAGCAGCAGCAGGATCATGAGCTGCAGACGATTATTCACGAGGCCGGACTGGTTACCCCCGATGGCATCGGGATTGTTATGGCGGCCAAGTGGAGGGGAAATCCCGTCCCGGAGAGAGTGACGGGTTACGACTTGCTGCTGCGGCTTTTGGAGGCCGGTGACCGGAAGGGTTGGTCCTTCTATTTTCTGGGGACGGATGAGGACACTAACCGGACGGCTGTGGAGACGATCCGGCAGCGGTATCCGGGTGTCAGAATCGCCGGGCGCCATAACGGATTTTTTTCTGAAGAGGAGGAAGGGCAGCTTGTCTCCGAAATTAAGGAGCGGAAGCCGGATCTTCTTATAGTCGCTCTAGGGGTGCCGCGTGCGGAGAAATGGATTTACCGCCACAAGGACCGGCTGGGGGCCAAGCTGGCCATCGGAGTAGGCGGGAGCCTGGATGTCATTGCCGGCAAAGTGAAGGGCGCGCCGGAAATTTGGAAACGTCTCAATCTGGAATGGCTGTATCGGTTAATACGCCAGCCCTCCCGTTGGAGAAGACAGCTTGTGCTGCCGAAATTTGCGATCAAGGCCTATCTTACCCGGAATCGATAAACAAAATTAAAGAATAAAGCCCAGTGCTCCGGAGCTTGTCCGGCCGCGCTGGGCTTTATATTGCTGCTCTCCCCTTCGGAGGGGATGATCCATTGTAATGGACCGTTATTGCTCGGCAGTCAATTTCTTATAATCGTCATCCCCGAGAATTCTGCGGGCAGTGACGTACCGTTTGGCATAATACTTCTCATCCATACGGCTGATCATCACTCCGTCATCGGTCGCGGAATGAGCAAATTCTCCATCTCCCATATAAACGCCGACATGGGAGATTCCTTTGCCGTCGGTGTTGAAGAATACTAAATCACCAACTTTTAGGTCCGCCTTGTCTACCTCGGTACCCTCTTTAGCCTGACTCTTAGAGCTGCGGGACAGCTTGATGTCGAATTTGGCGAACAGATACTGGGTAAACCCGGAGCAATCGAAGCCTTCTTCCGTGGTACCGGCCCATTTGTAAGGGGTTCCGATAAGGGCGTCAACCTCTGCGCTTAGCGGAGTCTCGGCGGAAGCGCTTCCCAACATGAAGCTGAACAATAGTACGAAGCTGAATAAACCGACGACAACTTTCCTCAAAACCTGATGTCTCCTTCCACTTATGCCCGATTTCCGACCGGCTTCCGCTCGGGAAGCCGACTGGCCTGGAAGAAAGTCGGACATTTTGTAGCATTTGTTACAATTTTGCAATAGTAATACACATTCTCCATCGATATAGAAAATCCTTCTGCAAAAAATGAGAAAAAATGTGCCTTCCTCCGGAACTCAGACAATGAACCGTTTTATTCAACAAAAAAAGCAGGCCGGAAGCGAACGGCCTGATCGTATTCAGCCTGCCTTTCCACGATGTTCTCGGTGCAGTACATTGCCAATGAAATTTCGTTTTGACGGGGTAGGGCGTTTATTTAACGAAATGCCTCGAAGTACCTGATTCTAGAGCGATAATGCACGTCTTTCTGGAGAAAAGTCGCCACATACCTGATTCTAGAGCAATAATGCACGTCTTTGGGGCGATTTTTGCGAAATGGCCTCATTTTGTGAAAAAGACCTGCACATTTGAGCGTCTTCCGCCTTCTTTTTGGAAAAAGGCACGATTTTAATGTATTTTTGCTCGTCTTTGTGATGTCTTTACCGCCCCGGATGAACGATGGCGTACAAAGACGACGCTGACGGGTATCCCCTTGCTATTTTCAAGTGTTGCAGCACTTTCAGTTCTTTGAAAGCCGGTTTAATTTCATTTAGACATAATTTCATTTGGAAGTTGATTCGGCTGTACGATTTGCTCTATCCTATAGAGGACACCTCTTCTTTATGGTAGTGATTGCTTGACACTCTCACTTTATCAAACGAAGCGGTGTTTTTCTATTTTTCAACTTTTGTATTTAATCCGCTGCTTTTTCAAAATATAAGAAAGTATAAGTTTTCACCTTATACCTGTTCTTACCACATTAGAAAGTTTAAGTTCATTAAATCATTAAAATGGAACAAACTTTCTAATTTGGCATAAAAAGCTACCTTTAAAACCGGGTTATTCGTCTTCGAAGAGGCTCCGTTAGGAGCTTTTTTTATATTTCATAGGTAAACGCGCCTGTCCAAAGGACGGCGATAGCCGTTTATCCTTGGTTGTATCAAGCATTTAAACCGGTTTTCGCTCTGCGAAAGTTGAGTTAACGATGCCAAAAGAGCCCTGCCGCAGCAACCTGCGGAAAGGCTCTAATAGATGGTCGGCATAAACGCTGAGGAATGACGCTTCTGTTCAGCGCGCCCTCAGCGTTTTTCTTCAAATATAAGAAAGTATATTTCATCGGTAAACGCGCCATCCCAAGGACGGCGATAGCCGTCGTTTATCCTTGGCTGTATGCCTACGGATCGTTACGGTGCCGCCAAGCAGCTATAGACGAATCCGGGAAATAGCCGTCAAGCGCTTTGGCTTGTATACCATTGATGCTGGCTCGTAATCCCCCATACCGAAATGAAAGTCTCCGCGAAACGGTAGAGCTGATAAAGAAGCACGGCCCAGAAGCCGGCCCAGACGAAGACAACGGTAAGAACCGTCAGCGAGAGCAGGAAGGAGAGCAGTAGCAGGATCACGGCCATTCCGATAACAGGAAGCAGACCCTTGATCAGACAGGTCATGGACTGAAGCAGCGGGCGGTTGGCCGTTCTTCCGAACTGCAGGTACATAACGGCGAGCCGGACAAGAAATCCGTAGACGAGACAACCGGCGATCCAAGGGAGCAGATTCATCAGAAGGCTTTCGTACGATACGGCTTGTAGAAAGATGCTCTTGACCTTCGGGATAAGAAAATACAGCGGTCCCAGAGTGACGACGGTTTGCAGCAGGTAGTACAGCAAGAAGGACTTGTACAGTTCTTTGATTCCTTTAAAAAATCGATAGCCGTTATTCAAGCGGGTATACTCCACGGAGTAATATAACGCCGCATTGATAAAGGGGGTGAGCAGCATTCTCGCGCCGAGAAGACCGACGAGCAGCCACAGGTAGGGGGAAATCAGGTCCGTCTTCGTCAGTTGGAACTGAATTTCGGCCAGGAAGAGATGGACCCGGTCCGGAGAGACATTCCCCGGATAACGATGCAATAACGGAATGATGACGGATTTCACCAGCTCATACAGAGCGAACCCCCAGGCAAAGCGGTACAGGAACAGAACCAGAACGGCGAATGGCTGTCTTAGGGCTGCCCTCCAGCCCAACTTAATATGCTGCAGCATTACGGGACACCTCACCAGGAGACCCAGCCGAAGACGGTCTCGATAATTTTAACGATACCTGTATTCCAACGAACCTTCCATTTGTCATCAACGCTCGCATTCATGAAATTGTTCATCTTCCGGTTCTCCAGGATCAGGGTATATTCCGGATCAATGACGACCCAGGAGAGCGGGGATGAGTGACTGAGATTATACAAGATCTGGCTTCCCTGGCTGTCCCACAGCTTATCGACTTTGGTGCCGTCCGTGAAATGAAATTGAATGGGCACAGTGTGATGCTGGGCGCCTTTACGCGTAATCAGAACCTCATTATCATACAGATCCGGGCCTGCCGGACGAATGCGGATTTTGTCCACGGAATAATCGATCATTTGGCTGCCGTAGACAAATTGCTGGAAGAAATCTTCCCAGCTCCTTTTGGTAACATCCTCCACCACGCTTTGAAAATCCTTCGTTGTCGGATGACGGAACTTCCAGCGTTGAAAATAAGTTTTCATGATTTTCTTCATCGTATCGGAACCGACTTCCTGCTCGATGGCCATCAGAATCAATTTGCCGCGAATGTAGACATTATCCGCATAATGACTGTGATCATCGTAATCCCAAGCGTTAATGGTCAACGAGGCGGGAGCGGTAATATAGGTGGCTTCCAGGGCCTGTCTCGGTTTAATGCCATATTCCTGTTCCATGACCAGATCTTCCGCATAGGAGGTGAAGCCTTCGTCCAGCCAAGCTTCTTCAAATTCGTTCGAGGCGACCATTCCGTAGAAAAATTGATGCCCGATTTCATGGACGACCACCCTTTCCAGGTTGAGGTCGGCATTATCCTCGGCCGCTCCCCAGGCGGTGATAAGCGTCGGGTATTCCATCCCGCCGGCTCCGTTGGCATTGCCCGGAGGAACTACGATGGATAAGGTCGAGTAAGGATAAGCTCCGTACCATTCGCTGAAGCGGGCCAGAGATTTCTTGGCCGCCTGCAAATAGCGTCCCTTTAATGCTTCATGCTTAGGGTCTAGATACAGCTTGATCTTGACGCCGGGGACGTTCGAGGTGGAGAACGGTTCCTCATAATACTGAAAATTCGGGGAAGCGGCCCAAGCGAAATCATGCACGTCATCTGCGTAGAAGTGATAGGTTTTGATATCGTTCTGAATGACGGGAGCCTGGGTTGGAAAACCGGTCGCTGCTACGGTAAACGTCGAAGGCACCTTAATGATGACATCATAAATTCCGAAATCCGCATAGAACTCGGAATTTCCATGATACTGATGCAGATTCCAGCCTTCGGCCGTTCTCCCGCGCATTCCCTCCGGCTCGTAGACGGCGATTTTGGGAAACCACTGCCCGGCCATATAGAAATCGTCCGCATATCCCATTCGTGCGAATACTTCCGGCAGCTGCACCTCAAAATCCATGCTCAGAGTTACCTTCTGTCCGGGAAGTACAGGTGCGGGCAGGGACAGCTTGACCAAAGTCCGGTCATTCTTGTTCCCGTCATCCGGCTGAACATACTCCATCCGGTCGAGCAGATTGGTGCCTTCGGCCGTGGTCACCTTATGCAGAGTCATGCTGCCGTAGCTTCCGGGCTTCTGTTCGTCTTGTCTGAGCTTTCCCGCCGACTCCTGCAAGAAGGTAGTTTTCTTCGACTCGAAGGCATTGGGATACATGTGAAAATAAAGCTCTTCAACCGGAAGCTTCCCCGGGTTCTCCCATGTTAATGATTGGCTCCCCGACAGAGACTTGCTGTCCGGCTGGAGAGCAGCGGAAATATGGTATTCCACAATCCGTCTGCTCATGGGTGGAGGAGCCGAAGGGTCCGGAGCTTTGAGCTGTTGGGGAACCGCATCGTTAAGGATGGGGCCGTGGTTCAGGGTAGTGGTCATGGTATCCCTGTTCCATGTCAGGAGGCGCAGGCCGGCCGTTACCGCGCAGCTTGCAACGACTACAAGCAACCAAATCATGAATGGTTTAGTTAATCTTAGTTTCATTGTTCTCCCCCCGTTGACAAGCATCTACAGCATGTATATGTTTGCAAATGCGGGAATATTAGCTAAAATAAAGAAAGGTATTTCGATTTATAGGAAAAGCGAGTGATGACAATGGAAGAGCAACAGAAGGGCAAGAAGCTTAATGCTTTGAATATAGTCAGCACCAAATATAATCACAGGGGATTCGGAGCCGGCTCCATCGATCTTAGCAACGTGTCCGGCATCATTATTGATGGCGATGAGGCTTACGTGGATGAAGGCACCTTGCATGCGAAGAGTAAAGTGGAGCGCCGCATCCGCTTCTCGGCCAATAAGGAAGATGTGCCTAACGGCCGCAAATGCTGGATCGTATGGGTGGCGGTAGACCGTACGGAAGAAGGCCCGTTTTATGGTGGGCTGGCCGCTTGTGAAATGCTGATTGATTCGGAGGCGAGAAGAGGCTGGAAGATTCTTGCCGATCATGTCAACCGGATGGATAAGGCGATGAAACGGCATGTGCTGGTGGAGAATCTGAATGAGGCGGAGAAGAAGCTGTTGAGGGACTGCCTGATCAACCACAATCCGGAGTGGTGGGAGCGCTCGGGCAGCGAAATCAAGGATGCATTGGCCATCTAATAAGGTATAGACTTCCTCCAACTTTTATTTCGAAATTATGGCGATTGTGTGTCATCCGTTGAGAAGGTTCCACAATCGGGGTATACTATGGAAAGTATATTTGCATCAATATACTAGGACAGCAAAAAAGCAGACGCTTTCGTCTGCTTTTTTGCGTTTATTCATTCCACCATCGCTTCAAATAATCCCACCAGGAATTGTTGCCTGCCGGCTTCTCCGGCTGGGCCGGGGACTTGGATTCTGCGCAGTATTCCTTCGGCTCCGTTCCCTGGACGAATACTTCCAGCCGCGAAGGAGAGCAGGCCTCATTCGCCAACTTCCCGGTAACGGGATCAATATATACGCTGGCCACTCCGTCCGGGATCGGAAACAGCTTCGGCGGCACCGGATCCAGCGTCCTCTCCATGAAATCGGCGAAGATGGGGGCGGCCTTATAGGAGTCGGCGGTTGTTATCGCCTTATTGCGGTCATATCCGACCCAGACGGCCGTGGATAGCTCCGGCGTATAGCCGACCATCCATGCATCGTTGTTCGTCGTTCCGGTTTTTCCCGCTACCGGGCGTTTAAGCACGCTGGATACCCGATTGGCGGTTCCTCCCTGCTCGAATACGCTTTGCATCAGATTGGTCATGACATAAGCATAAGGGGCATCGATAATCCGTTCTTTCTTCGGTTTCGCTTCATACAGAATCCTGCCCCTTGAATTAACGACCTTGAGAACGGCAACCGGCTCCACCCGTATCCCATCATTGGCCATAATACCGAAGGCGGACGCCATCTCGAACGGGCTGACCGGGAAGGTGCCTAGGGCCAGGGAAGGCAGCGGCTCCAAGGGGCTCGTAATCCCCATTCTGCGGGCCAGATCTATGACCTGCTCAGCTCCCACATCCATAATGGTATGAACCGCGTAGATATTGTCCGATTTGGCAATGGCTTTACGCATGTCTATATATTCGTTCTCGTAATGATTGTTGAAGTTGTTGGGGCGGTAGGTTTTCTTGCCGTCATCGTACACAAATTCCGTCGGCTCGCTTTTATATTGGCTGACAGGGGTGAATCCGTTCATTAAAGCAGCCAGGTAGACAAAAGGCTTGAAGGAGGAACCTGGCTGCCGAGTCGTCGTGAACACACGGTTGTATTGGTTCGCATTATAATCCTTGCCTCCGACCATCGCCTTGATATAGCCGTTCCGAGGGTCAATAGAGATAAGCGCCCCCTGCAGCTCCTCATTCGACTTTAGGTGCTTGTTGACGGCTTCCTCGGCGATTTTCTGCGCTCTCAAATCCAAGGTCGTATAGATCCGGATGCCGCCTGTCTCGAATAGAGACTCCTCCAGGTTCAGCTTCTCGCTGACTATCTGTCTGACGTAGTCCTGGAAATAAGGAGCTTCGGATTCCCGGCTCTTGTTGTTCTCCGCGAAAATCAGCTTTTCGGCGGCAGCTTGATCCGCTTCCTGCTGTGTAATGAGATTCTGGGCCACCATCGTATTCAGGATGATTTTCTGCCTCTTAAGAGCATTCTCCATGTTATAGAACGGGGAGAAATATCTGGGTCCTTTAGGCACGCCTGCAAGCAGCGCGCTCTCGGCCAAGGTGAGATCGCTGGCATCCTTGTCGAAGAACAGCCGCGAAGCTGCCTGGACTCCATACGTAGAGTGCCCGTAATAAATTTGGTTCAAATATTGCTCGAGGATCTGATCCTTGCTTAACTGCATTTCCAATTGGAGAGCATAGACGGCTTCCTTAATTTTCCGCGACCAGGTCCGGTCATGGTTCAGGTACAGGTTTCTGGCCAGCTGCTGGGTGATCGTGCTCGCCCCCTGCTGCATGGACATCGTTTTAACATTGGTAACGACGGCGCGGGCGACTCCCCTCGGGTCCACCCCGAAATGTTCGTAGAAGCGCTGATCTTCAATGGCCAGAACCGCTTGGACAAGGTATGGGGAGATATCGTTTAAAGAAACGGCTTGCCGGTTCTGCCCGGCGTGGTAAGAATCGATAAGCTCTCCGTTAATATCATAGATTTCGGATGATTGCAGTACATGAGTGACGGGCAGGGCTTGGGAACGCAAATAAAGCAGCAGCAGAACGGTTCCGGCCGCAAACAGAATCAGGAAGGAAAACAGCAAAGAAAACCATTTGCGGATTCTCCTTATCCAGCGCAAATGGGCCTCGGCTTCTTTGTCCTGCATCGCCATTACCTCCTCTTCTGCCGTAACATCTATACTTCTAGTATGGAAAAGGTTGGGACTTGATATTCAATCTCATCCGGATTTTCTGCAGGACATACTATTTGGCTGAAAATAACATTTTGTAAACACGGCCGTTTATCCTTAAAATGGAGTTTTTCTCATTGCAATTTCAGCGCGATTTACTATAATACAATTGTTGCTTTGTTCGTCTGACGTTAAAATTTCGCTGAAGAGGAAAAGTAATAGAAGGTTATGCGGACATGAGTCTGTTCAATACAGGAAAAGAGGGATAGGACAATGGAGCTGTGGTATACCGAGAAGCAAACGGAATATTTCGGCATTACGGCAAAAATTAAAGAAACGCTGGTTGCGGAGAAGACGGAATTTCAGGATCTGGCCATTATCGATACGGTCGAATTTGGACGGATGCTTGTTCTGGATGGAATGGTGATGACTACCGTTAAGGATGAATTTGTTTATCATGAAATGGTAGCCCATCCCGCGCTTTACACACACCCGAATCCCAAGAAGGTGCTTGTGGTTGGCGGTGGTGACGGGGGGGTTATTAGGGAGATAATGAAGCATCCCGAAGTGGAGAAGGCTGTGCTGGTCGATATCGACGGCAAGGTCATCGAATATTCCAAGAAGTTCCTCCCGGAAATTGCCTGCGAATTGGATAACCCCCGGGTCGAAGTGATAGTCAATGACGGGTACATGCACATTCATGACCACAAGAACGAGTATGATGTCATTATGGTTGATTCCACGGAGCCGGTTGGCCCGGCCGTAGAGCTGTTCACCAAAGGCTTCTATCAAGGGATTTATGACGCGCTTAAGGACGACGGAATTTTCGTGGCGCAAACCGACAATCCGTGGTTCAAGGCGGACCTTATCCGCAACGTTAACCGCGATGTGCGTGAAATTTTCCCGGTGGTGCGCGTTTATTGGGCGAACATTCCTACTTATCCGAGCGGTCTGTGGACCTTTACCATTGGCAGCAAAAAGTATGATCCGCTTGCTGTTGACGAAAGCACCATTCCTGAAATCAATACGAAATACTACTCCCCGCGAATCCATAAAGCGGCCTTCGCGCTGCCTAAATTCGTGGAAGAGCTTTGTAAATAACGACAGGGGGACGTGGCCAAATGCGCTTTAACGACGCTTATTCAGGGAATGTCTTTATTGCCAGCTCCCCGGATTATGAAAACTCCAAAGCAGTGATCTACGGCATGCCGATGGATTTCACGGTCAGCTTCCGCCCGGGATCGCGATTCGGCCCGGCCCGGATCCGGGAAGTGTCTATCGGCTTGGAGGAATACAGCCCTTATCTGGATGCCGATCTGGCGGATGCCTCCTATTTCGATGCGGGAGACCTCCCGCTGCCCTTCGGCAATCCGGCCCGCAGTCTGGATATGATCGGCGATTATATTAGAGGATTGCTGAACGACGGCAAATTTCCGCTCGGCTTGGGCGGGGAGCATCTTGTCTCCTGGCCCATTATCCGCGAAATGTATGCCAAATACCCGGATCTTGCGCTGATCCATATCGATGCACATGCCGATTTGCGGGAGCAGTATGAAGGCGAGCCGCTTTCCCATTCGACGCCGATCCGCAAGGCCGCGGAATTGATCGGCGGCGGCAATGTCTATCAATTCGGCATCCGCTCCGGGACGCGCGAGGAGTTCGAGTATGCCCGCCGGAATCTCCATATGTACCCGTTCGACGTTCTGGAGCCGCTTCGTCAAGTGCTTCCCGAGCTCGCCGGCCGGCCTGTTTATGTAACGATCGATATTGACGTTCTGGACCCGTCCGCGGCCCCGGGAACGGGTACAGCGGAAGCCGGCGGCATTACTTCCAAGGAGCTGCTGGCGGCCATTCATGCCATTGCCCGCTCCGATCTGAGAGTAGTGGGTGCCGACCTGGTAGAGGTGGCCCCGGTCTACGATCCCAGTGAGCAGACACAGATTGTCGCGGCCAAGCTGGTTCGTGAGATGCTTCTCGGGTTTGTTAAATAACCAATGTAAGCTCATAAAGATGGACAAAGGATTAAGGCTGCGCCTTAATCCTTTGTCCATCCGTACCTATTAATCGGTTCAGTCAAGGGCCGAATAGCCCGGTGTTTGTAATATAAGCTGAGGTGTTGACAGAAACTTGACAAGGGGACAGCGATCCATCGCAGAAGCCCCCTTGGAAGGAGTGAACAGACATGGCTGCACATAAAGAAATCCGGCTTACCGTCAGAAGCTTGCAAGAAGATGAGGAGACCAGCAGGTCGTTTACAGCCGCATGGTACCCCAAAGAGAAGAACGGCTACATCCGGTATCAGGAAGAGGAGTCGGATATGGGCAATACAACGACGACAGTCAAGGTCGGACGAGAGGAAATTAAAGTGATCCGGCATGGCGATTTGCAATCCGAACAAACCTTCATTCTCCATCGATGGATTCCGGGGTTCTATCGCACCCAACAGGGAATTATTCATCTGGAGACTTACACTCACCGTCTGGCTGTCCATCTCGTCGACGGCATAGGCAAGATATGCTGGGATTATGAGCTGCGTGTTCAAGGCAGCAGTGCCGGGCGCTTCAGCTTGACGCTCGACACGGAGCCCGCTTTGCTTCATTAGGACATGTTAGGACATGGCGGTTCGGACCGCTTGCAGAGCATTGATCTCCCCGGTATCCAAGGAGGTGGATCTTTTGCTCTGAATGGCGGAAGAGCTTTTCTTCAACAGGTCCTTCACCGTCCTGGTGGACATTTTCCCGCGAACCGCCATCATCATGGCGATCACTCCCGAAACATGGGAAGTAGCCATTGAGGTGCCGCTTAACTCATGGTATTTACCATTTAACCAACATGAATAAATCTTATCTCCCGGAGCATAGATATCGATCGTTTTGCCCCGATTGCTGAATCGGGCTACTTTCCGGTTTTTCGTAGTCGCTCCGACCGCTATCGTATACGGGAATTTGGCCGGATAATCAATCCGTCCGCTACGTCCGTCATTGCCGGAGGAAGCGACAATGATAACCCCTGCCTCATAAGCTTTGCGAATCGTATCCTCCAATGCCTTGCTGCTGTTCTTCATCCCGAAGCTCATGTTGATAATATCGATGCGGTTGCGGATGCACCATTCGATACCGAAGATGATATCGGAGATGAAGGCTGTGCCGTTATGATCGAAGGCCTTGACAGCATATAAGGACGCATTGGGAGCGACGCCGACAATGCCCTTTCTCTGGGAGGAGGCTGCTATGGTCCCCGAGATATGGGTTCCATGTCCATTATCGTCTCTCGGCAGAAGATGGCGGTAGATGACGTTGACGCCGCCGGCCACATTTCGTTGAAGGTCGGGATGCATGTAATCGACTCCGGTGTCTATTACCGCAATTTTAATCTTATGTCCGGTAGAACGTGCCCAGGCGGTAGGGGCTTTAATTTGCCGAACCCCCCATGGAATGAATTGCTCGTCGACACGAAATTTCGCTTGAGAGCGCGAACGCGTCGATGAAGAAGAGGCGGCATGGATAACAGCCTGCTTGCGGTCTTCCTCGATCGACACCGTATCCGAATAAGAGCTCAGTTCGCTGGCGGAACGAAGAAAGCAGGAAAAGCCTTGAATGGAAGGTAACGGTTGAAGGAAAGGAAGTGCATCCAGGGACGGTTTCAGCTGGCTGATCAGATTAAGACAATTCAAGTATTCCCTCTTGGACTTGAATCGGATGATATGCCTCGAGGAATCCGCTCCTCTGTATTGCAGCTCATCATGTATCCAATAGATAAGATCCCTTTCCATCTGTGAATTTCCCCTTTGCCGCATGAGATCCATATGCTGCTGTTTGGAAGAGATTCTTCCTGTGCTGCTGGAATATGAATTGGAGTCATGACGCGATATTCGTTTTTCATATCCTATGTAAGGGGTCTTCCCCCCGCATCGGATGGTCGCCCGCTTTTGGATAATTCAGCGCTAAACCGTGTCATTCGTTCCCGTTTCACATAGGATGAAGAGAGGGATCATTTGCTGGCCCTTGATATAAGTACAAGGCGGTGACGGGTAGGTCATCGTTCGGGATTTACAGTCGTAAGCGGAGGTGCAGTTTGGCCTCCGCTTAAATTATTTTTTTTGAGGGTGTATAGAGTTGCATTTTTGAATAAAATAGGTTTTACTTAAGGATGATAATTGGGGAAAATTAGATCGTTTGCAGTGAATATGTACGGAAGGAAGTGTTCGAATGAGCAGCCAATTTACGCTCCAGATTGCGCCAGAGCAAGCCAAGGAAATGCCGATGGTAGATTTGGCCTTTATGGTATTGAAGGCGGCTAATACGCCGTTCTATTATCGTGATTTGATGCAGGAGATCGCGAAGATAAAGGGATTTTCCGAAGAGGAGGTCATGCAGGTCATCGCGCAGCTGTATACCGAAATCAACGTCGATGGCCGTTTTGCATGCGTAGGCAACAATCTGTGGGGACTCAAAAGATGGTACCCTGTCGATACCAAATCGGATGACGGCGTGGGCAGCGCCAAGCGTCCAAGAATTATTAACGATGACGACGATCTGGATGAAGAGGATGAATTCCCTGAGGAGGAAGAAGAAGTCTACAGTGAAGAAGACTTCGATACCTACGATGAGGATCGTGAAGATATAGACGCTGAAGAAGAGGAAGAAGAATTCTACGAAGATGATGAAGAAGAGGATGCCGAACTGGATGAAGAAGAAGACGAGGACTTTGGGGATTCCGAAGAGGAAGAAGACCAGTAACACGTCTACCTTGAAAATCCGTCTATTTTACCGTCTGCAGGCATCGTTGCAAGCGGAGCGGCACGTCTAACTGTATTTTGTA
>NZ_VEGP01000055.1 GCF_007679495.1 Paenibacillus sp. 32O-W
AACGCTCTAAGCTTGTGTTGCATGGTGTCGACGATGCCAGCGAGCGTCGGATTCGGCGCAAGCCGGATATGCTGGTAGCGACCGGAGCCGACCACATTGCCGGGTACCCGGATCACCGCTCGGCGAATCGTTTGGACTTCGCACCGCTGCAAGGTTTCCGGCATCAGCGTCTGTTTGAACCAGACCATCACGTTGTAGGCAATGGCCTTGATCCAGCTGAACAGCAGGTTGCGGAGCATGGAATGTTGGCTGTTTTGTTCCACCGCATAACCTTCTTTCAATTCATCGATGCGATTCTCGATGTTGGCGCGCTTGTTGTACGAGCGAAGCAGCATGAGCGGCTTGAGATCGGTATTGGTGACAATGGCTTGGAAGGAATAGGTCGTGAGAGCCATCGTCAATTGGCCATCGGTTGTACGCTCGGTTTCGTGGGCTTCCCGGTAGATGACACAGCGCCTGGCTTTCTCCCAGTTGGTAAGGAGAATCGGGATGTCGGCAGCAGCCCAACGATCATCCTCGTCTGCGAACGTAATGTGCTCTTCCTTTTCGTTCAGCGTCTCCCAAAAGGCGGGATGCTGCTGCAGATAAGCGATGGCCTTCTTGACGGTCGCTTTCTTCGGGAGCTTGAAGATGTACTGCCAGCCGCGTTCTTCGGCGTACGCCATGACAGCTTCGTCGGCAAAACCGCAGTCGGCCCGGATGCCTTCGACGATCCATTCCGGCGGCAGCATCGCTTCGACTTCTTTAACGAACGAGAGCAAATCCTTCATGCCGTTCATGTTGCCGGGATTCAGTTGCAAGTGGATCAGCTCGCCGCTTCCGGCGATGAAAGCAACCCGGATCTTGTACGAGGGACGTCCGTGGTAACGCGGATTGTAGCCGTTTGTCGCGCCTTCCTGCTCCCCGAACAGCGTGATGACCGTGTCGTCGATGTCGATCCAGACCAGGCGCTTTTCGCCCGTCCGCGCCTTATGTGCCAGCAAATCCCGGTTTAACGCGACAAGCTGAATCAGATGGCTCCAGGTGAGTTTGCCCAGGAAATTGCGAAAGGTGCTTTCGTCAGGAAAACGCTCGATGCCGGTAACGATCTGGTAACCAGGGTCCGACTGCAGGGCATTCATATGTGAAAAACGTGTGTGGCCGAGCAGCGCGCAGTCCAGCAGGTGATCGACGAGCTTTTCGGCCGTGTAGACACAGTTGGCTTTTTGTTCCAGATGAACGTGACTCTCGATAAGGGTGTCCAGACCGATGAGTTCCTTGAACCTGGCAAGGAACTGGAAGTTCCCGGCTTCCGTGACGGTGTTGTTGTCGAATGTGACCGGTCTCAACTTCTTCATGATCTGCTTGATTCGGCGACGCTCCGCAAGAATTTCAATTCGGCGTTCGCGGCGTGATTTTCGTTCTGGCGCATGGTTCGTTGCTTGTGGTACCATGTTGCTAGGGACACTTCCTCTCGTTGGTTATTCGTGGTGGTTTAACCTTTGACAAGAGGCTTGCAGTGTCCTGTTTATTTTGCAAAAAAATTGGCAACTTTTTATGACGAAAATGCCTTGTCACAACGTGAATCTCTCAGATTTTGGCTAGGCTACATTCCGAATTCATGTTGAAAACTCCCTATTTGGTGACCTACACACTGAGTTTCAAAGAACGGGAACTGGAGCTGCACTACGAAATGAATGTATCCCTATCTCCTCATACTAAGGAATTTACAATCGCGGGGCATTGTATTTAACAATGGGAGGAGAGCGCCAAAACCTCGCCTTGGGCTATGGTGAATCACGTTGCCGGCCTCTTCCTGTTCCCGGTCCTTCCACGGAATCTTGTAATTGATGATAGGTTTAGCATGAGAGAAGCGATCTAACTGTATTTTATGCTGGCAGTTTGGAGCGCATTTCCAATAATGGCTGTACTAGCTTGAATCCATCTATTTCGATAATCTGCTGGTGCCGTTGCAAGCGGAATGGTGCGTCTAGCTGTATTTTGTACAGGTAGATTCAAGCGAATGGGCGAAAATGATCAAACCAACTGGATAAACTACAGTTAAAATGGGCAACTTTGGGCGAAACGGCTGTTTTGGCGCAAATTAGCTGTAGGTTTTCCAGTTAGTCTCCATATTTCTTCCGAAATATAGAAATATAACTGTATGAAATCCACTTAGTTGCCCATGCCGCTCACCCTTCATGAGGTAATCAATATAACGCGAATTAAGTATGCACGAATATACCCGTCGGGCAGACTTTTATTGAGCAGATACAGGAAAAATACGGTCGAAAGCTATATGGACAATTTGCCGGAAAGGATGTTGAACTTAAAGGTGGAAAGGCTGGAACGCAAGCTGCAAGCCATAGATGGCAAAGGATACAAAGCTTATAAAGAAATACAGGGCTCTTATGATGGAAAAGGCTTCACGCTGCATATAGACTATGTCCAGGGAGATCCGTTCGCGTCCCCGTCCCGAATTCGCGTGGTGGTGAATCCGCTAAGCAAGCCGTTCAAGGCCGAATGGCTGGAGGCGGCTTGGAGAAAAACAGCGCTGGAGGACTTCCTTGCCCGTGAGGTGGGACAGACGATTCGGACTAAGCAGCCTGCTGCCAAACGGGACGGCGGGACGGGATCCAGCGGGTTGATCTGGATCGACGCTCCGGGCCAGGAGGTGCTGATGAGGACGGCGGTCGTCGCCCGATTAGAGCAGGTGGAGGTGCGCTTGTCGGTCGGCCTGCCGGCGGCCGATCGGCGTATTCTGGGCAAACAAGCGGCCGGCCTGCTGTGCCGCGTAGTGCCCGATATCGTTCTGCAGGCCATGAGCGGCTTCTCATGGGAGGCACTGCAGGAGCATCTTCGCACGGCGGACCGCCAACAGGCGATTCGCGAATATTTGAAGCGCGAACGATGCGTGGCTTTTGTCGCCAATGGGGCGATCCTGCCCAGGGAAAGCGGCGTCAGCAATCGCCCGTTGAGCCGCGGGAACGTTATTCCGTTCCAGGCTCCTCCGTCCATGGAACGAAGCATTCCGCTGCCGGATGGAACGACAATTACCGGTATGGCTGTTCCGGAGGGAGTGACACTGATCGTCGGCGGGGGCTACCATGGCAAAAGCACGCTGCTGCAGGCGATAGAACGCGGAGTCTACAACCACCTTCCGGGGGACGGAAGGGAGTACGTCATTACAGACGAGAGCGCCTGCAAGATTCGGGCGGAGGACGGTCGCCGGGTGGAGAAGGTGGACATTACTCCGTTTATCTCCAACCTCCCGTTCGGCAAAGATACGAACCGGTTTACGACCGAAGATGCCAGCGGAAGTACTTCTCAGGCGGCAAACATTATGGAGGCGCTCGAAATGAAAACCCGCTGTTTGTTGATCGACGAGGATACGAGCGCCACGAATTTCCTCGTGCGGGATGCCAGAATGCAGCGGCTGGTGGGTAAGGAGAAGGAGCCGATCACCCCGTTCATCGACCGGGTCCGGGAACTGTATGACCGGCATGGAGTATCCACCATTATCGTCCTGGGGGGCTCCGGAGATTATTTCGACGCGGCCGACCGGGTAATTATGATGGATGAGTATTCTCCAAGGGATGTGACGGAGGAGGCCCTCGCCATTGCGCGCGAGCTCGATAGCCGCCGGCAGACGGAACGGGGCGAGGGGTTCACGGCGCCGACAGAGCGTTATCCGCTTCCTGACAGCTTCGATGCTGCTGCCGGCAAGAAGGAAAAGATTTCGGCGAAAGGTTTATCCGCGATTCTGATCGGCCGATCGCAGGTCGACCTGTCGAACGTGGAGCAGCTTGCGGATCCGAGCCAAACCCGGGCGATAGCGGATATGCTCCGGATCCTGTTCCGTCGCAGCTTTAGCAAAGGCGAAGGTTTGAGGGAAGCGATAGACCGGCTATATGAGCAGGTGGCCGGAGAAGGGCTGGATGTGATTTCGCCATTTCGTGGACAGCATCCCGGGGATTTGGCGCTGCCGCGAAAGCACGAGCTCGCCGCCGCCATTAACCGGATGAGAACGCTGAGGGTGAAATAACTTTGTAACAGCATCAGTGACGATGGAAAACCAGACAGCGATTAATGTCGCGTCGCGGTTTTCTTTTTTTTGTAGAAGGGAGTGGCGGGCAGTATTGCGAATTAGTTAGTACCCGTTATTTCAACGTTCTAAAGAGATAACATACCAGGGCTGCGCTTGGAAAACAGATGGAGAATCGCAGTCTGAAATAAATTTTTCTATTTGGGCCAACTTTTTTCGTTAAATATGTCCAAAATCCGGGCCCTAGAGCATCTATCCTATTATGCGGTGAAGGAGGGGAGGAGAACGAAGAAGCCAATCGAAATGGACGAGAGGGAGACCGTGCTTGTGAATAGAGCCCGGCAAGGGGATTCGGAGGCATTTGGCGAGCTGGTCCGGCTGCATCGGGAAAGAGCCGTCGGAATTGCCAGGAGGATTGTCCGTGACCGGATGAAGGCGGAGGATGTCGTACAGAATGCTTTGATTCAGGCGTTCAAGCATATAGACCGGCTTGCGGATGTGGAGAGATTTGCCCCATGGCTGTCCCGGATCGTCCGCAACGAAGCGTTAATGGATGTGCGTCGGACAGCGCGAGTATCCCGCGAAACGGTGTTCAGCAGCCTGCCGGTTAAAGAGGATGCGGGAGCTAATGGCGAGCTGAGGCCCGATCTGGACAGCTTATTATACCGGCTTGCGAGGAATACGGAGGGGCCGACCGTGGGGGCAGCCGATCCGGAGCGTGTGTGGCTTCAGAGGGAGTTTTTTGCCGCGGTTCATCGAATGCTGCACGGATTATCGGCTGGAGAACGGGAGGTGTTCGAAGCCCATGTGTTCCGGCAGCTGTCGCCCCGGGAGATTGCAGACGCCTTGGGAATGAGCGAAGGGAGCGTATATAAAGCGATCTCCCGTTCACGGCATAAGGTCAAACAAGCGCGAGTGCGCGAATATTTGCGCGACAGGATGGAAGCCGCTTCTCACGGAATGCTGCGTAAGGCCAACAATCTTCTGCCCATGCGATGGACTGCCGAAGAATGGAGAAGCGCGGAAACCTCGTTTGCAGTTTGTGCCTTTCTATATATGCGGAATATCGGCTGCGGGGATGTGACGGTATCCGATGTTATGGGGCTAACCGGTCAGGCGTTCCGCATCAGTCTGGATGCGTCCAGGATAGGGGTGTCGGGACCGGCCATGTATTTCTGGGAGCCGGTCTTCGCCGAAGGGCTGGCCAACCTGGGGCTGCGGGCCCGGCATGTTGGAGACGGCGGTACGGCTCCCTCCGCGTACATGCTGGGAGAGGCCGTCGCGCTGGCGAGGGAAGAGATTGCGGCCGGACGTGCCGTTATCGCCTGGGACCTGTTCGCCCCGAAATTCGGGCTGCTCTACGGCTATGACGATGCCCGGCAGCAATTCACCGGAGATGACGGCAGCGGACCGGGCAAGATTGCGTACGACCGGCTAGGGCGCGGCGAGGACGGAGGGGTGTTCGTGCTGGCTATGGAGCCTGACCGGCATATTTCTCCGGTTTCGCCGGAGGCAGCCTTGAAGAGAGCTATTGCGATGGTGGAAGCCCATGCATACGGCGAACGGTCCTTCCCGGGTTATGCTAACGGATTAGCCTCCTATGAAGCCTGGATGGCGGCTATTCGCAACGGTACGGTAGATGCGTTGGGCAACAGCTATACGCTATTAATTGCAGCCGATGCCAGGCGGCATGCCGTTCGATTTTTAAGAAAATGGACCGCAGGCTGGCAAGGGGAGAAGGAACGTCTTGCGTTCGAAGCGGAGGGTTATTACTACGAGGCGGCCGCATGCTTCGCCCGGTTGGCTTCCCGGTTTCCTTTTCCATCCGGGGGAGATCCGCTGGACCCGGAAGAAGCGAAGGAAGCCGTCAGGCTGCTGCAGCAAATCAAAGCTTGTGAAGAGGCCGGATTAACCGCCTTAAGGCGGTTGTCCCGCTGTCTTTCGAATGAAGAGGAGGGGAAGGGACGATGATGAAAGAGCAGATGGCCCATAGCACAGCAACCGAAGAGCTGGTATGGATAACCGTTTATCGGGAGGGACGGTCTGTGGACCGGCTTGTCGCTCATCCGGACAGTAAGCCGGTACGTATGGCGGAGGGGATGCAGTTCACGGATTCGTTCGGCATCCATCCCGCCTTGACGGAGCGTCATTATCGGACCCCGCTATCGCTTGAAGCGACCGTGATGACGGACAGCACCAATATTGTGCTTGTCTATGGAAAAGGGCAGGTCATACTGAACTGGGACCGGCGGGAGGATCTTCTCCATGTTCGGCATCCGGTGACGGGCCAAGCCTTTAATATGCCTGGGCTGGGCAGCGTGCCGGCCGGCCGTTGGCATCAGGTGGAATGGGTGATTGCGGAGGATGTCATGCGCTTTCTCGTGAATGGGGAAGAGCGGTTTGCGCTTCCGGGAAACTATCGCGGGCTCCAAGGTCCGATCGGCATTCGTACCGGCTGGCGGGCGAATCTGCGGGTGGGGATGCTGGCCGTGAAGGAGCATCGGCCTGCCGACTTCGTATCCGCCGCAGACAATGGAGCAGCGAAGAGCCGAACCTTCACACTTCCCGGATATCGGCCCGCGCCGCATGAGCATTCCCTGTGGGCATGCTTGCTCGGAGCCATGCATTATTATAACCGCTATATCGACGAGAGCGACTGGATGGGGGTGAGCGGGCTGGCCTTCTTCCCTCCCCGCAGCGTATTTGACAAGGATGACGAGAATCTCCGCCTCCTGCAGGCACAGGCCCGTCTGCTTGGGATTGACATCCAACCGGCGGAGACGGATCATGCAGCGGATTTGCTGGCGGAAGGGGTGCCGTTGTTCGCCGGCTTTAAGGGGAAACGGCCATATATGGCCGTAACCGGATGCGAGGGGCGATCCCTGATATTCGAATGCCCGGAAAGAGGCGGTTTGGCGTTCTATCCGGATGAACAGCTTCAGGAAGGAGAGGCGCCGCGAATCTATTCGGTGCGTCAGGTTGAGGGGACGGACCGTCGTCATCAAATGGAAGCAGCCTTCCGATTGGCTGCCAAGGCGGGGGAGGACAATGCTCATGCGTACAGGAAATGGCTTGAGGCCATTTCGGATACGGCGGACGACCCTTCCCGGCATGCCGGAATCGCTTCGGAGTGGCGGAAGGCCCGCGAGCAGGCTGTACTGTATTTGCACCGGAGCATGGAGCAAGCCGGTCCTTCCCTGACCGAACTGATTAAAGAAGGGAGCCGGTTATATCAAACGATTGCCGCCGCTCTCGGCGAGGCGGAGCGATGGTTTCTGGATGGCGCGTCTTCGCGACCGTCAGACCCGGATTGGCAGACGAAGGCTGCGGACTCGATTAGCCGCGCGGCTTCTCTGGAAAGCTCCGTGTCGGAGATCATGCGGCGGCTGTCGGAGGAGCTGGGCCATCAAACAATGCTGGAAGGTCTGCGTTACCACGGCATGAGCTGCATGTCTCCCTTTAATACCTACCGGGGAATAGTTAACTATTACGGGATTGCTTGCTCCGATGCCTGGCTGCAGGGAATCACCGGAAGGCCCTTGTTATTTGCCATGCATGAACGGATTAACGTCCATGATTTCTGCATCCCGCTGCCGGAGCGTCGTTTGGTTGAATTGTTCGGCAACATCGGCTTGGACATCGGCGGGGTGGAAGGCTGCGCCCGTGGCGAAGCCTACCGCTCACTGCTGCGGGAGGCATGGGACGCCGCAAGGAAGGCGATAGATGAAGGCTGGGCCTGCTTCGGGCGGGCTGTCGATTTCCCCGGAGGCGAATACTCGATTATCCGCGGGTATGACCGGGACGGATATTATACAAGCTCATGGCATGGGCCGTCGGAGCGGGCCATCCCTTGGACGATGTACGGTTCCGGGCAATGCCCTTGTGAGCCCTGTACGGCTCGCCGGGTGAACTTCCAGGACGAGGGCCCGGTTCGAACGGTATGCCGTTGTGACGAATGTCAGCGAAATCAGCAGAGGGGCGCTATTCTGTCTCCACAGGAGGAGGGGGAGGTTCGGCTATATTGGGCCAGGCCGAAGCCGGCTCCCAGCGACCGCACGGCGGTGCGGGAAGCCTTGCAGCTCGCCGTGGAGTTCGCCGATCCTGCGGGCAAGTGGGCGCAGCCGGGCATGGTCACCGGGCCGGATGCGTTTGACGTTCTTATACGGGCATTGGAGAAAGGGCAGTATGACGGCTGGTATTTGGGGCTGCATGCCAATGCCTGGAGGGAGCTGCGTCACTCCGGCTGGAGGTTCCTCATCGAGGCGAAGGAACGGCTGAACGATCCGGCTCTGGATGCCGCTTTCGATGCGGCCATCGGTTATGCTGCGAAGCTGAACGAAGCATTCGGGCAGTTGAACGAAATGTTTCCGTGGATGCAGCCGTTCGGACCGATTCCGGATGTCGAGCGGCGTTACGCGGCTGCTGATTTAATGAGAGGGGCCAAACAGGCGGAGATCGGAGCAGTTCAGGCCTACCGCCGGCTGGTGGAGCTTCTGTAAGCCTGTGTGTTCAAGCCCCGGTAAGCTGTATATGTACGGCTTATCGGGGCTTTGTAAAGTTCCGGGGCTCCCTGTTAAAGGGATGTTAAAGCCACCCATCAAAGCAAAGTCATTATGAGTAAGTGGCCATGAAAAGGAACGTTTAGACACCATAAAGCGGGGCCGTAGAGAAATTGCTGCGATAATGCATGAATTATGAGCCGATTCGTGGTACTCAAGGAGAAAAGCTGCGATAATGCATGAATTTTCGAATAAATTCGCCCGAAGGCTCCTAGAACGAGAATAAAGATGTATTTTAGCAGGCTTTGCTGTGGGCACGGAGCCAAACGGTCAAAAGCATGCAGATTTGCAGGCTTTTTCTAACTACGTTTGAAAGGTTAGCAATAAAGCATTAACATGGGGCCAAATTTCAGTCGGCATAAAAAGGTACCTCTAATACCGGGTTATTCATCTCAAGTACCGGGGCTCCCCGCAAAGTACCCGGAATGCCATACGTCACTTTGTGGGGTATTTACGGGGCTCCCCGCAAAGTACCCGGAATACGCTTCGAAGGCCATACGTTACTTTGTGGAGCCTTGTACTCGGGCGACTATACAGCAAGAGCTTCAAGAAACCGAACCACTTCTAACGAATGCTCTCCTCCCGCTTTGGCATGCCCGATTAACGGAATGGTATGAGGTCCCTTGGAATGAAGGGCTTCCGGGTTATCCTGAAGGATGGCTTTGACGATGTCCAGCTTGCCCAGCATGGCGGCGGCGAACAGATCGATTCGGGCCCCTTGTTCCAGCAGATAGAGCGCGATGTCGCGCCTGCCCATGTGGGCTGCTGCGCCTAATGCCGTCTCCCAATCTCCATTGCCCCAATCCCATGCGGCATTAAGCAGCCCGGGGTGCTGCTCCAGCATCTCCTTAACCTTATCGAAATCGGCATGAGCCTGGTACACAAAATCTTTGACTAAATCAGGGGCAAGTTCCGGCATAGGGCTATCCTCTCCTTGGCGATTGATTAAGGTCATTTATTAAAGCATTAATTAAAGCAAGCAATATTTAAAAGCATTAATCGAAATCGATGATAGTCGCGTTAGAAAAGATTCAAGTGATGAGAGCGAGCAAAGGTTCAAGGCTAGGTGGTAACGGTGCCCCAGACCGCGCGCGTCCACGCGATTCGCATCCCGGCTCTCTCCATATTGTTCTGGCTGGTGCCGGCGAAGCTCGCCTGTGCCGCTACGAGTCTGCAATCCGCCTTATACGCATCATGCATCCGTCTTAACAGAAGCGCGGTATGCAGCCCCTTCCTCCGGAATTGAGGAGCGGTTGCGGCCAGAGTGCAGGAAGCGATGTCATCGCTTATATGCATGACAGCTACGGCAGCCGGCTGCTCCTGCCACGATGCCAGGTAGATTCTCCAGCCCGGCCTTCCCAGCAGGCCGATATTGTTATTGAAGAAATGATGCTTGTGTACCGGGGCCATCCCCGATCCGACACAATGAACTTCCGCATAGTGCTGGAAATCCTCTTCATCCTTCACTTCACGGATGGAGATTTCTGCGGGCAGCGCGGGCAGTTCGGCTTTCGGCAGCCCATACAGGACGGAGTGGAAGCCCTCCTGCTGCAAGCCATGCCGGGCCAGTTCCTTGAACAGCTCCGGGCTGCAGTCGACAGGGTTGATATCCATCTGGAAGGCTCTCTGCCGTTCCCGGTAGAATTGAACGATTTCCTCCAGCCGTTTCAGGTCCTCGTGGGAGAACCCTTTTACGGAATTGAACAGGCTCCAGGGCATTTCTCTAACATAGAAGGCCGTCGATTTCCCGAAACGCCGAATTTCGACGCCGTTCGGATTTCCTTCCCGTTCGCCAATAGAGCTGATTCTCGAAGTAAAAAATTCGACTTCCGACTGCTGAATCCGCCGGGCCCATTCCTCGTTAATGACGGGAAGCTTCAAATTGGATCCCTCCCATCTGCAGGGTTAGCAGCCGCCATAATAAGGCGGGCGGCTTCGAGATTGCCTTTCATCCGTGCGTATTCTTCCGGCGTTAGCTTATCGCTGTTTACAATGCGGGGATTGGCGCCTTCCTTAAGCAGCAGCCCGATGATTTCGGTCCGGTTGAAATGGGCCGCAACATGCAAAGGAGTAAAGCCGCGACGAGCCTCCCCCTCACACTGCGAATCGATGTCGGTACCGTGCCGGAGCAGCAGTTTGACGAGATTAAGATGGTTGGCGGCAATGGCGGCATGCAGCGGAGTATTGTCAAGCTTGCCGTCCTTCCCTTTAAGATTGGGATCGGCCCCGTTGTCGAGCAAATAAGCCGCCGCCTCCTCGTTGCCGAAATGCGCCGCAAGACCGAGCGGGGTGTACCCGTCGAAGCTGTGGCTGTTGACCAATTCCGGGGACGCGCTTACCAGCTCCCGGATTCTCGATGTATTGCCGACTGCGGCCGCCTCATACAAGCTCAGCTCGGCCCCTCTTTGCAGGAGCAGCTCCCGGATCTCGTTAGCCCGGTAGTAAGCGGACATCAGGATGGCGGTTTGGCCCTCTTCGGTCTTGGCGTCCTTCAGCTTCTCATCGATATCCAGAAGCTGCTTGACTTTGTCCAGATTATGGCTCTTCACCGCGTCGAGCATTTCGTTCTTCAAATCGCGGACTTGGGCCTCCAAGGCTTTGGCCTTGAGCAGCAGCTCTTCGGAGGACTGCACCCCGATGCTGACAAATTGGGAGGCTGCTTCGGAGCGGCTTTGCGCAAGCCCAGAATTGACCAACAAATCCACCGCCTGGAGAGTGGTTTCATCCAGCCTTACGGAGATGACGATGCTTCTTTTTGACTTTCTGCTCATAAATAAACACCCGAATGTAATTTTGTAATAAGTATTACAAGTTTAATATATCATTGGAATGAAAAAAATGTCAAAGCCGATGCGTAAGGTAGAACCCGGGTAGACAGCCAGGATGGGCGCAATAGGGTAGAACCCGGTAGACAGCCATGATGGGGCAATAGAGATAGAATCCGGGGAGCAGCAGGATAGGCATTTTTACGAGATTATGGGGTGAATCGGGGATTCCGGGTTTTAGCTCCCGGGGAAGAAGACAGAATAATAAAGTCCAGTTAAGCACTCCAGACGTCAGGGGGCTGTGGCGGCAGATCGCTTAGCCTTCGCCATAATTTGCTGACGGGATACGAACAATATCTATGAAACGATTATTGGGGACGAAAGGATGGATAATGATGATCAAACAGATAGCTACAGTTGCGGTTTATGTGGAGGATCAAGAGAAATCACTGCAATTTTGGACCGAGAAGGTCGGCTTTGAAGTGGTGGCCAATCATCCGATGGGCCCCCAAGCTCGCTGGATGGAAGTCGCGCCCCCGGGAGCTCAATCGCGCCTCGTCCTATATCCGAAGAAATTGATGCCGAATTCCGAGGAGTTGAAAGCCTCTATTGTATTCGAATGCGAAGACATTCAGGGCACCTACGACCGCCTGGCCGGCAATGGGGTAGAATTTATGGAGCCCCCCAACCAAATGGCCTGGGGAACTTATGCCCGGTTTAAAGATATAGACGGTAATGAATTTTTGCTGAAAGGGTAATCAACGACCTAGCACGCCGAGTGCAGGCTCGTCCGATGAAACCGCCGGAAATCGAGATAGAGAAGAGGTTCTTCCGAATTGCGATTTCTATTCAGGTAATCCTGTATGCCAGGCTGTCGCGTTTCCATCGGACGGGCCGTCTTGTTGTGCAAAATCAAAGCATTACCGGGAGTATTCCGGCTCTTCTCCGTCATAAGACCGATTATCGTCCGCAAATAAACCGGCCTCCGCATCCGACTCCTCATTCGCATCGTCTTGCTTCTCCTCTTCAGACCATTCATATTTATTCATCGCTGGTTTCACTTCCTGGAAAAAAGGAGTCCATTCCTCAAATTCGGCTTGCTCCTCCTTTTTGGCCGGAAACAGCATGACACCAATAGCCGTAAGGGTACAGGTGACCACAATAACGACGGTAAACAATAGAACCGATCCCCAGGGCTGCAGCCAATCCGTCATCCCGCTCACCTCCTTTCCTTGACCGGACTATGTTCAAATATAAGAAAGTATAAGTTTTCATCTATACCTGTTCTTATATTTCATCGGTAAACGCGCCCGTCCTAAGGACGGCGATAGCCGTTTATCGGCTTCTCCTTATATTTTTACCCGATGGGGCTTTGGAATAAACGCCCAGGTGACCTAATCGGCTGTTCCCGCATCCCGAAGAGCTCTTACAAATTAAAGATGTACAACAGCGGATGTAAAATGTTAACCTATATACGATGAAAAATGGTTTACAATTAAATATAAAAGTCCATTTTCACATGATTATTCGAGAAGAAAACAGGGTTACGGGAGGAAAATACATATGACAAAGCTGCAGCAAATCAACTGGAACGAATATGCGGACAAAGCGCTAAGCGGGGAAAGACTCACCATGGAGGAGAGCTTGTCCGTGATTCAGGCGGATGACAGCGAATTACTGGCTATTCTGCAGGCGGCTTACCGGGTGAGGAGGCATTATTACGGCAATAAAGTAAAGCTGAACCTGATAATGAATGCCAAGAGCGGGCTGTGCCCGGAGGATTGCGGCTACTGCTCGCAGTCGATCGTTTCCAATGCGCCGATTGAAAAATATACTTTGCTGGAGAAAGATACCTTGGTGGATGGGGCGCGCAAAGCGATGGAGCTTAAGGCAGGCACCTATTGCATAGTGGCGAGCGGCCGGGGTCCCAGCAACCGGGAGGTGGACCAGGTAGTGGCGGCTGTTCAGGAAATCAAGGCGACGATGCCGATGAAAATTTGCGCTTGCCTCGGCATATTGAATGAGGAGCAGGCTCGGAGGCTGAAAGAAGCGGGAGTGGACCGGTATAACCATAACTTGAATACGAGCTCCAGCCATTTCGGCCGGATAACGACGACCCATACCTATGACGATCGGGTTCAGACGGTAGAGAAGGCCAAGACCGCCGGAATGTCGCCTTGCTCCGGGTGTATCATCGGCATGGGCGAGAGCGATCGGGAAATTGTGGAAATCGCCTGGTCCTTGAGAGAACTCGGAGCCGATTCCATTCCCGTGAATTTCCTTCATCCGATCGAAGGTACCCCGCTGGCCGGCCGGAACGACCTGAACCCCCGCCGATGCTTGAAGGTACTGGCTCTGTTCCGCTTCATCTGCCCGTCTAAGGAAATCCGGGTGTCCGGGGGACGCGAGCTGCAGCTTCGCTCGCTTCAGCCGCTCAGCCTGTATGCGGCCAATTCCGTGTTTGTCGGAGATTACTTGACTACCGAAGGTCAGGAGTCGCTCGCCGATCACCGGATGATCGAAGACCTCGGATTCGAGATTGAGGAGTGCGCACTTGGTTAAATCCTTGCCGGTTATTGGCACATCAGCCGGGTTTGGACTATAATGGGGGGAGAATCGGACAAGGGTGTCCGCTCTTCAAATAAAGAATAACGGATGGGGTGCTGCTTTCATGAATTTATTTGATCTTACGGGAAAAACAGCTATCGTCACTGGCGGGGCCGTAGGCCTGGGTGGAGGAATGGCACTGGGTTTGGCCAAGGCGGGAGCGGACGTTGCCATTGTTACAAGCCGCGACAAGACTCGCGAAGTCCATAACCAGATTGAAGCCATGGGACGCAAAGCTCATACCATTGTGGCTGATCTTAGCGATGAAAGCAAGCTTCCGCAAGTGATCAACGAAACTTTGGAAGTTTTCGGGAAGATTGATATTTTGGTCAACAACTCCGGAATCATTCGTCGTACTCCAGCAGCCGATCACTCTGCGAAGGATTGGCATGACGTCATTAACCTCAACCTGAACTCGGTCTTCTTCCTGTGCCAGCTGGCCGGACGCGAAATGATCAAGCAAGGGTCGGGAAAAATAATTAATATCGCTTCGATGCTCAGTTATCAGGGCGGAATTAACGTGCCCGGGTATACGGCTGCGAAGCACGGTGTGGCAGGAATAACGAAAGCTCTGGCTAACGAGTGGGCGGGTAAGGGAATCAATGTGAACGCAATCGCTCCCGGATACATGTCCACGGATAATACCGCTGCTCTCCGCGCCGATGAGAACCGTAACAAAGCGATTCTGGAGCGGATTCCGGCCGGTCGCTGGGGAACGACGGAAGATTTGCAAGGACCCGTTATCTTCCTGGCTTCTGCAGCATCGGATTATATGAGCGGCCATGTGCTTGATGTCGATGGCGGATGGATGAGCAGATAAGATGACGGACCGTATGCAAATGTTTCAGCCTGAGGTTGTCACGTTCGGAGAGACAATGGCGGTTCTGATGCCTAATGGCTCCAAAGGAATCGAATATACCTCCCATCTGGAGAAGTCGTTCGGGGGAGCTGAAAGCAACGTAGCCATCGGGATTTCGCGTCTTGGCCACCGGGCAGGCTGGTTTGGCCGGCTGGGAGAGGATCCGCTCGGGCGGATGATTCTCAAGCGTATCCGCGGGGAAGGCGTCGATGTCTCCCGGGCGGAATTGACGTCGGAGGCTCCGACAGGACTCATTCTGCGGGAGAATGTAGCCGGTAAATCATCGGTCTACTATTACCGCAGGCACTCGGCAGCCAGCCGAATGGAGCCCGTGCATCTGGACGAATCCTATATTCGTCAGGCCTCTATTCTCCATGTGACCGGCATTACTCCGGCATTGAGCGAGAGCTGCCGGGATACCGTAGCCGAAGCGATTGCCATCGCCCGCCGCAACGGAGTAAAGGTATGCTTCGACCCGAATTTGCGCCTGAAGCTGTGGAGTGTCGACAAGGCACGGGAAACCTTGTTCACGTTTGCAGAGCAGGCGGATTATTTCCTGCCCGGCCTGGACGAGCTTAAGCTGCTGTATCAGACGGATAATTTCGATGAGATTGTGGAACAGCTAAGTCGGCTGCAAGCCGTTTCCATCGTCAAGGGCGGGGACGCCGAGACCTTTATTGTAGAGCAGGGGAAGGCCCGCTCCATTCCATACTTCAAGGTGGAGCAGGTGGTCGATACGGTCGGTGCCGGTGACGGCTTCTGCGCAGGATTCATTGCCGGCTTGCTCAAGAACTACTCGCTTGACGAAGCCGTTCGTCTGGGCAACCTGGTCGGAGCCATGGTCATTCAGATGGAGGGGGACTGGGAAGGCATCCCGACCTGGGAACAGGTGCAGGCGACCTTGAATCGGGTAGCCCATGTTGAAAGATAACCGAATGTCAGGAAACAACTAAACCTTAACAGACGGAAGTGTGATTTCTATGAAGAAAATGATCGTAACAAGCAAGCTGATGGAAGAAGGAGTAGTCGCGGTACTGCGGGGCGATACTCCGGAGCAAGTAGTGGAGATGGCCGAGCAGGCGATTGCCGGTGGAATCAAGGCCATCGAGGTGACGATGACCGTTCCTTTTGCGCTGCGCGCCATTGAAGAATTGGGCAAGCGCTACTCCGCAACGGCGGAAGATCCCGCGAAGTTCGCGATCATAGGGGTGGGAACGGTGCTCGATCCGGAGACGGCGAGAGCAGCTATTCTGTCCGGCGCCGAATTTGTCGTCGGGCCTTCGCTCAATCCGGCAACGGTTACGCTCTGCCACCGCTACCGGATTCCGGTCATGCCGGGCGTGATGACGATTCAGGAAATCCAGAGCGCTCTGGAGCTCGGGGTGGACATCGTCAAGCTGTTCCCGGGCAACCTGTTCTCGCCGGCAATGATCAAAGCGGTCAAAGGCCCGCTCCCGCAAGCCAACATTATGCCTACAGGCGGAGTATCGCTGGATAATCTGGGCGATTGGATCCGCGCGGGCGCAGTAGCGGTAGGCATCGGCTCCGACCTGACGGCGGAAGCGGTCAAGACCGGCGATTTCAGCTTGGTAGCCAAGCGCGCCGCCCAATACAAGGAAGCCTATCTCGCCGCCAAGGCGAAGTGAGTCATCCTATTGAATAATTTTGAACGTCTGTGTTTCAAGGGATGTTCTTTCGCTGCATCAATTTGACGGTAAAGAATAAAGAGTCTTTTCCCAATTTAGGGAAAGGCTCTTTATTCCGTTATAGATCCTTTCGAAGCTGCCGTTATTATTGGCGCAATGAGGCATCCCGCCATAGCCCCGCAGTATAGAGGGATAACCGGGGTTAGTCCCGGTCCGGTGTCTTATGCAATGCAGGGTGCGGGGCCTCTATATATAGGAACGGGAAGTAAGTGAAGAACAAGGAAGAAAAGGGGATAGAAGCAGGAATTTGTCTGTTTTCGGCGAAATATGGAAAATTGTTGAACATTCAACCAAATCATGCTAGTATCACTAGTATACTAGTATACTAGTATGATTTGGTTGAATATAGTTTATCAAAGAACTGGAGCAGATTAGTTTGGTGACTCAGAGAGGCTCGAATCGTGATTATGTCTATAACACCGTCAAGGATAGCATATTGAACATGAGGCTTAAGCCCGGAATGCTCATCTCCGAGAAGGAGATTTCGGAGAGGCTTCAGGTAAGCCGGACTCCAACCCGGGAAGCATTTATCAAGCTGGCGGAGGAAGAGCTGATTGTTATCTATCCTCAGAAGGGCTCGTTTGTATCGTTGATCGATATGGCGCAAGTAGAGGAGGCTCGCTTTGTCCGTGAGAATATGGAAGTGGCCGTTTTGAATATCGCCTGCAGAAGCTTTAGTGAGAAGGATTTGCTCGATTTGGAAGCGCTTATATCCCAGCAAGTCATCTACGCTGGACATGACAGCTATGAGAAGATGCATGAGCTGGACGAGGAATTCCATCGCGCTATTTTCTACAAATGCGGCAAGGCCCGGACGTGGAATGTCATTCAGCAGATGCTTGGCCATTACAAGCGATTCCGCAATCTGCTGCTGGAGGTTTATTTTGACTGGGAAACGATTATTCTGCAGCATACCCGCATTGTCGAATACATCCGCCGGCGCGATTTCGAAATGGCGGAGCGGGAGCTGAGAATCCATGTAAAATCCCGCTTTGAGAAGGACGAGCTGTTAAAGAAGTATCCTAATTATTTCAAGGAGTCTGCCGAGCGAAGCATGCAGTTGTAATGAGAAAAACCGCTGTCGGAGGATTTCCCGGTTAAGCGACCTGCAGAGAAAGAGCTACGCTAAATATGGAAGGGATCGCTTTCTAGTCGGTATGAAAAAGCTTACGCACTTATTACATATCCATTCATAAGGAAGGAAGACTGCCATGACAAAAATCGGAATGGTCGGATTGGGGAGGATGGGTAGCGGGATCTGCCGGAATTTGATCAAGCAGAGGTATTCCGTCACGGCATACGATATCGACCGCGAACTGTTGAAGCCGTTTGCCTCCTATGCGAATATTGCTGAGAACGGTAGGGAGCTTCTGGACGGTAGCGATGTAATTTTCCTGTCCCTGCCGGGATCGGTGCAGGTCGAGGAAACCGTTCGGGAGTGGATAGCCCACGGGGTGAAGGGCAAAATCATCATCGATTTAAGCACCAGCTATCCCTTGTCCTCGAAGCAATTGCACGAAGAGGTCCGGGCAGCCGGAGGCCGGTTTGCCGATGCTTCTCTGATGGGGACCCCGGCCCATGCCGAGCAGGGGACGCTAATGGTCACATTCGGAGGTGACAAGGAGACGTTCGAGGATACCCGCGGGATAATGAGCTGCTTTGCTTCCCGGGGGGTTCAATACATGGGCGGGCCGGGCTCAGGCAACATTGCCAAGCTGGCCAACAATTATTTGGCGATTATGTATGTCGCGCTTTATTCGGAAATTTTTCCGCTGGCGGAGAAGCTGGGCTTCGATACCCGGCAGTTGTTCGAGACGATCGGTCACAGCGGCGTCAATTGCGCCATGTATCAGAGCAACGGGCCGAAGATCGTGGATCAGATTTACGAGCCGTCCTTCTCTCTTGATCTCGCGCTTAAAGACATAACATACGTGAAGAAGCTGTTCGAAGAATACTCGATGCCCTCCTTCGTACTGGATGGCGGGCTGAATTTGCTTCGGCTGGGACAATTGAAGGGCTACGGCGATCACGATCTTTCCGAGATGGCGAGAGTAGTCAGGGAATATCCGGGAATGGAGGAGAAGAACTAACGATGATAACCGATAATTGGAATAGAGATGCACTGCTGGATTTTTATACGGATCACTTAAAAAATGTTCTGCTGCCGTTCTGGCTGAAGTCTGTCGATTGGGAGGACGGGGGTTATTTTAATTGCTATGACAATACCGGGGCTGTGCTGGTCAGCGAAGACAAGTACACTTGGTCACAGGGAAGGTTCGTCTGGATGTACGCCAAGCTGGCGACGAGCGATTCGGGCATTTTCAGCGACGCGGAGCGCAGGCATTTTCTGAAGCTGGCCGGTCATGGCGCTTCGTTCCTGAGGAAGCACTGTCTGTTGGAAAACGGCCACTGCACCTTCGTCATGGATAAGAAAGGCCGCCCGAAAGTCAATCAACCGGGTGATCCCTACGATTCAAGCATCTTTGCCGACTGCTTCGTCATTGCCGGATTGGCCCATTATGCGTCGGCGGCCGAGGACCGGGAGGCGCTGTCTTTCGCGAGATCCCTGTACGATTCGGTGACCGACCGGATAGCCCGCCGGGATTACCACATGGCCCCTTATCCTACTCCCGAAGGATACAAGTCTCACAACATTCCGATGATTCTGCTGAATGTTACCCAGGAGCTGTGGGAAGCCGCCGTCTCATTGAAGGACGAGGATACGGACAGGCTGGCCGGTATGATGAGGAATTGCATGGAGGAGATCTGTCTCTTCATGGATGAATCCGGGGTACTGAACGAAATGATCCGCTCCGATAACGGCCGCGACGATACACTGCTGGGGAGATACTGCAATCCCGGCCACGTGATCGAGGATATGTGGTTCCTGATTCATGCCGCGCAGAAGCTGGGACTGGAAGACTATGTGGAGAAGGCGGTACGTACGACCAAGAAAATGTTCGAGCTCGGCTGGGACGAACCGTATGGAGGGCTGCTCCTGTTCATGGACCGCTTGGGCGGACCTCCTGTTGGGAAGGCACCGGCCGGTCTGGAGTCGGAGCCGATGATCAAGCAGATCCGGGAAAATTGGGACAACAAGCTGTGGTGGGTGCATTCCGAGGCGCTCTATACTACGCTGCTGTGCTACCATCTGACCGGGAACCCGGAATTTCTGGATGACTATCGGAAGGTGCATGACTATACCTTCTCCACGTTCCCCAATCCCGACAGGAAAGTCGGGGAGTGGATTCAGATTCGCAAGCGGAACGGCGAGCCGATAGAGAAGGTAGTCGCGCTGCCGGTCAAGGACCCTTATCACATTATTCGCAACGTGATTTATATTATTGAGCTTCTTCGCAAGATGAAATGATGTTCCGTTCCGCCGATAATAATAAAGCAAAGAACCTGCTCCGTGGGAATGTCCGGGGCAGGTTTTCGTATGATCAGGCTCAACCGCGATACAATTATTTATCCGGATTATTCGTCTGTCGGTGCAATAAGAACTTCAATATTCTGTCCCTTCAAGGCCTTCAGCTCGCTGTCCGGCATGGCGTAATCGGTAATGAGAATATCGATCTCATCCAGGGAAGCGAAAGAAGCGATCGAATTTTTATTGATCTTGCTATGATCGAGCAGGGCCACCACCTTCTTGGCCGCATGAACCATCGCTTTCTTCAATTCGACCTCGTAGACGCTGAAATCGGTCAAGCCCGCTTCGAAGGAAAAGCCGTTGGCGGAAGTGAACATCAAGTCGATATTAATCTGCTTCAGGATCTGGATTCCCAGGCTGCCCTCCAAGGAATAGGAGCCTCTCTTGACAATGCCGCCCAGCAAAATGACCGTCATATCCGGATGCTCATGCAGCTCTAGAGCAGTATTAATCCCGCTCGTAACGACGGTGAGCCGAATCGACTTCTCCTTCAGAATCCGGGCCAATTCGAGCGCGGTTGAACTGGCGTCCAGCATGATGCACTGCCCGTCGGCAATCAGCTCCAGCGCTTTCTTGGCGATAGCCGATTTCTCGCTCTTATTTTTCTTCTCACGGGTAAAAAAGCTCGTTTCCGGATCCGTGTTTTGGATGGAAATGGCTCCACCATGGGTTCTCTGAAGCAGACCGTCCTCTTCCATTTTGGTAAGGTCCATTCTAAGCGTAGCCTCAGACACGTTAATTTCCCGGGACAGCTCTTTGACTGTCACCCTTTGGTGTTTGTTTAACTTCTCCAGTATAATTTGTCTTCTTTCGGGAGCGAACATTTTTTGCATTGTATTATTCACCTGCGCACTGAGTATATTTCGGCCGCATCTCCGGGTAAGAGTCTGCAGCACCTGTTTACTGATAGAACTATCGACGGAGTGAGCATATATGTCGGCGGTCCCACCCGGATAACTGAAAACGCGGTTATCGCTGCCTATCCTATTGGCAACTTAGTAGATTTTCGTTTTATAGTGAACTTTTTTGGACAACCCCGGATCGTCTACCGGATGGTGTAAAAGACAAGCAAAACTGCAGGTCTTTTTGGGAAAAAACCGCGGAGTGCCCTATTCTAAAGCGATAATGCACGTCTTTTTGGGAGAAAAGTCGCCACATACCTGATTCTAGAGCAATAATGCAGGTCTTTTTTAGAAAAAGCCACGCAATGCCCTATTCTAGAGCAATAATGCACGTCTTTGGAGCGATTTTTGCGAAATGGCCCCATTTTGTGAAAAAGACGTGCACATTTGAGCGTCTTTCACCTTCTTTTTGGAAAAGGGCACGATTTTAATGTATTTTTGCTCGTCTTTGCGATGTCTTCACCGACCCAGATGCGACGTTGGCTTTCCCTCGTGTGCAACTTTCGCAGCCTAATTTCGGTAGATAAGCCTTGATGTAACTGGGCACACCTTCCATCCATTGTTGAAGTTAAAGAACACTTCGATGTCCCAACCGATTCCGTAAATCCGGATGATCTCTTCTGCTGGCAGCGTGAGATCGGTGCATAGAATGGCGAGCCATTCCTTCTTGTTTCATAATACATCATACATCATTTGTTGTGTAAAATACGACAAAATAAAAATTAAAGCGTTATAACACAAAAGAAAACAATAAACAGACTAGAAGGCAGTCGTGGTGGCTTGGAGGAGCAAATCTCGGTTTCTTGCAGCCCGAATGGATCGCGATAAGTGATAGAGAGGAGTTAATATATTATTCTACCCAATTCAGGAAAATTATAAATCAAATGAGTAGGGAATGTCGAATTTTTCTTCAAATGGAGTAGGTTGCCGGAGATAAATAGCGGGAATTCCGCAAGGAATAACTATAAAACAATTAATAACGATAACAAAACGTAATTATTATTGACAAATTTCGAAATAAATGAAAAAATAAATATATAAATGATAATAAATAAAAATAAACGATAATAATCACATCTCGCGAGGTGAATAGGAAATGAGAATCGGTATAGGGTCCGATCACAATGCTTTTGACATGAAGGAAAGCTTGAAGGAGCATATCCGGGGGCTGGGGCATGAAGTAACGGATTACGGCTGCAACGACTCCTGTACGGAAGTAGATTATCCGGAGGTCGCTTTCCGGGTTGCGGGCGATATCGCGGAAGGGAAACTAGATAGAGGAATTCTCGTCTGTGGGACGGGGATAGGAGTAGCTATTGCGGCGGGCAAGGTTCCGGGTATCCGTGCGGCTTTGTGCCACGACACTTATTCGGCTGAAAGAGCGCAGAAGAGCAACAATGCCCAGGTTCTCACCATGGGGGCGCAAATTATCGGGATAGAATTAGCCAAGCAGATTGTTAAAGTCTATCTGGAATCCGAGTTTCCCGGGGGCCGATCCGCCAGAAAAGTGCAGCAAATTATCGATAAGGAGCGGCAATTTTTGCAAGCCCGGTAAGAGCACGATAAGCATGAAGGAGATTACCTGTGGGGGGTGAACAGGATGGAGGCCAATAGGAGGATAAGCGATGCGGGCAGTGTTCAGGCATTAGCCATGAGCTTTCTTACCGTCTCTCAGCAAGCGGCCATCGCTTCCTATCGTTGGATCGGCAAGGTGAATAAGAATGAAGCGGACGGGGCCGGGACGGAAGCGATGCGCCGTCAGATGAACCTCATTCCGATGAAGGGAGTCATCGTGATCGGAGAAGGGGAGATGGATGAAGCCCCTATGCTTTACATTGGCGAGGAATTGGGAACGGGGCAGGGCCCTCATCTGGACATCGCTGTGGATCCGGTGGAAGGAACCAGCTTGATGGCCAAGGGCCAGGACAATGCTATGGCCGTTATAGCCGCATCTGAGAGAGGAAGCTTGCTGCATGCTCCCGATATGTACATGAAGAAAATAGCGGTTGGCCCTAAAGCCAAAGGGTGCATAGATATCCAGGCTTCCTTAACGGAAAATATGAAAGCGGTGGCCAAAGCTCTGGGTAAAGAGGTGCAAGATCTGACCGTCATGATTCAGGATCGCCCCCGTCATGAAGGTTTAGTTCGGGAAGTCCTCGATTTGGAGGCTCGGGTGAAGCTGTTTTCCGATGGTGATATTACTGGTGCCATAGCTACTGCATTGGAAGAGCTGGATGTTGATTTGCTAGCGGGTACGGGGGGCGCACCCGAAGGAGTCATTGCAGCAGCCGCTTTAAAATGCCTGGGGGGAGATCTGCAGGCCCAATTGGTCCCTAACAGCCGGGCAGAGTACGAGCGCTGCGTCCGGATGGGATTGTCCGAGCCCGACAAAGGGTTGACGATCGACGATCTCGTTAGATCGGAAGACTGTTTCTTTGTGGCGACCGGAATCACGGATAGCCCTTTGTTGAAGGGGGTCCGCAAGCTCAAAGACGGAAGCATGCTGACCCACTCTTTCGTGGCGATCGGCGGCTCAACCCCCGGTTTTCAATTTATCGAGGCCCGCCATTAAGTTTATTCCGCAGACAAGTAAGTTTCTTTCCTTATTAATGATTCCATGATCAGCGGACCCACGTCTTGCGGCTCCATGGAAGCACGCAAGCAAGTAATTCTTCTGTGAGGACAGACTTCACCCATTGGTGGAGCCTGTTTTTTGCTGCATTTTGTTATTGGTATCGATAATGATAACATAGTCGTCCGGTTAATGGACAACTTGGCGTTCTGTCCAAGCTGCGCTTTGAATATATCAGTAGGGACGGCGTATCCTGCAGTCTCCTAACGGTTCATCCTTGTAAGCGAATAGTACTATACTACTCTCAGCAGCAGCCACCAACCCCAAAAAGTCATTCAACTCCTCAAGCTTTGTAAGAGACACACCCCACAGACTGTAGGACTTCTGCCCGGAATCCGGTTATCTGAATGGAAGGAAATTAATATCAAAAATGATAATATAAAGGGGGAGGCATTATTTTTCTGACAATCCGTGCGAAGCCCATAAAGTGGGGGATCATTGTGCTTCTGGCAATCGGCCTGGCTCTGGTGCTCCGGTTCGGCTGGGATTCCGCTCCATCGGAAGCGGCGGTTATGGGTGCAAGATTGGTTCAAGCATCCGCAAATTGTGAAGATGATGACCTTAGTGCGAGCGCACCGATCCGGGAGGATAAGGATGTGGAGCGGTATTTCCGCCCTTCCAGGCTGCCCGTTCTCAACGACCGGTTTAACGGGAAATTTTTCGACCCTTATTATGATAAAAAGGTGGAAGAGATCAAGCTCCCTTCGTCTTTGATGGATACCCCCGAGAACACCATTCTCAATTATTTCAGCATTCTTCGGGAGGCTGAAAATTTATGCGAAACGACGGGAGGCTGCGGAACGATTGGAAATGCGAAGATCCCTTATCCGGTCGCTTATCATTTTCTGTCGGATGCATATCGGAACAGACTCTCTTATAAGGCATATATACAGTCCTTCCAGGAGATTGCCCATATTAACCTGATTAAGCTCCGTCAGGTTCCGGCGGACCCGGACCGGCCGGGGGAAGAACGGTATTTTATTGAACTGGAGACAATTGAAGGTTCCTCCAAAGCCAACACTTATTTTGCATATTACTATGGTTATGTCTATATTCAACAAAACGGGGATCGTTATGAAATTTCCGATGTCGAGCTGCAAGGGGAGGATTTCTTATGTGCAGCTTACCATCATTGGAATCACATGGCCGAGGCCGTTGTCGATATCGAATACGGCAATTGGTGCAAGCTTGTGGAGAAGAGAAAGCCTACCCGCCAGGACGGTTATATCAAGCAGATTGATTTCTCCGGGACGGACGGGAGGGAATATCGGTTTATCTTCTTCGTTCTGACGAATGATACGGATGTTTTGACGGCTCAGTACCGGAAGGGGCAGGGAGGAAAATGGGAGCTTATACATATGGACCCGCGTCAATGTCTGGATGACGATCACAGGAAAAATAGGAACAGCTAGTACCTCTCCTTGGCTGAAAAGACCGTAACCTGAAATGAAAAGTAGACAAGGAAAGATCATCCGCCGACCGGATTCCGGAGGAAAATCCAGACGGAACGGGCGGCTAACAACTTTAGAGTTACATACGGGCGAAATCCCGTAGCACTCTGGATGATAACGAGTGTTATGGGATTTTTTAATATTCATTTGTAACACTTCAATTCACATTGGAACATCTATCTACTGAAGGGAGTGGGTAAATTAGCCTGAATGCCTTATTTTTAAAGGATTTGGGTATTGAATGCGCCAGAAGATATTATTCATATGGGGAGCCGGATTGTGGCAAATCAATAACGGTGTGATAGATGTATTGACATACATAATAACGGGTGTTACTATGAGTGGGAAATATTAGGTTGTTATGGGGTGAGAAAGGGGGAAGGAAAGGAGGCCTTTCAATAGAAGGAGGAGAGCTGTTTTTTCAGGATATCGAAAGCGCTTGCCAACCAAGTGGGGATCGTATCAGCAGATGTATGGTTACCCGAACTTGTAGCAAGGAAAATCCGATTTTTGGGGAGGAAGAAGAATGAGTGCCAAAAGAAGGATAAGTATCGTCATGGTACTGTGCATGGTTCTGTCTTGGTTCACGGGTGTTTTTCCAACGGAGAGAGCTCAGGCGGCCGTGGATTTTGACATGACCGTTAATGAAAGCACTTACACAAATCTGGCTTTAAATCGCTCCGTCACTATTCTGGAACCGGATATTCATTTCGATGTGATCAATAACGAGCCGCTGAAATACGAGAAGGAATCGGACAAGGGAGACACTGCCAAGCTGGCGCTGCTTACGGACGGGAAGCTCGGCAATTTAAGCGACTGGAGCAATGTAACGGATTGGTTTGTTTTCTACCGCAAGATGAAGAGAGAGGTCATCATTGATCTCGGGGACATTCAGACCGTGAAGGAGATGTCGATCAGCTTCGGGCAAAGAAGCGATGTTGGCATTGCTCCTCCTTTTAACGTCAGGTACTATGTTTCGAACGATGGGGAGCAGTATCACTACGTGGGGGTCGCCGAGCCGGATGTCCCGCTGTTCTATGCATACAACCCCGGTTCGACCCAGATGGACCGCAAGCTGTACAAGCTGTCGTCATTGCCGGATGGCTCCGAGCTGACGGTGCAGGCGCGCTATGTGAAGCTGGTCTTTGTGATCGATACGTTCGGGTGGGCGGACGAAATTGAAATTCGCGGTGTGGAAGGGATGGCGGAAGATGCCGTTCTGCCGGAGACTCTGAACTTCCCGGACGGGTTCACTTACGATGAATTGGTGAAGCCGGGGGTGCCGGAAGGGGCGGAGGTCGCTCACCAGTTTTTGTGGTATACGGGGCCTATGAATGAGGCGAACAAGCATTTTACGGACTGGACCCGGGAGAAAGTGATGACGATGCTTGGCCACCGGGACATCGAAGGCCGCTACACCGATTGGTACTTCGATGACATTCTGGCGATTCCGGTCGTTGCGATGGTTACTCCGACGACGCCGACCGGCACCGGTGCGGCCATTTACAAAACCAAAGGCGACATGCTGGCTTTCGTCGATTTTATTTTCCAGCAGGAAACCCAACTGGGGGCAATCAACTGGGCGGTCGGAGAATTGAACAAGCAGCTGGGCACGGATAAAAAAGTGAGAATCAATATGGCTATTCCGTATCTGGACGACCAGAACAAAAGCAATGATTTCGGCGATATTGGCTATGGCGCCCCATTCTATACTTATGCCGGCGATTTTGCCTCTGCGGTGAGAGAGAAGGGGATGGATCCGCAATCCCAAGAAGGTTCCTACGAAATGGCAAGACTGGCGGTAGAGAACAAAAAGGCCATTGTCCGCTGGTATATCGATGAGGTTATTAGCCGTTTTAAAGCTGCGGGATATGATCATTTGGAGCTGAACAGCTTCTACTGGTATCACGAGAGGGTGCTGGCCAAGGATGGAGAGGTGGAAATGATTCGTGCGGCGGCCGATCATTTGCACGAGAAAGGCTACTATTTCACCTGGATTCCTTACATAGGACCGGCTTCACCTTATATTTGGCGGGATCTTGGCTTTGACACGGCCTCCATTCAGCCTTCCTATGCTTTCAGAAATTCCAGCAAGCAGATTTTCCCGGCAACCGAAGAGCTGGCGAGAAGAGTTGGGGGCTCCATCGAGGTGGAATATGATGATTACCGGACGCTGGCCCAATATTTGAATTACGGCTACTTCAGCGGTTATATGACGGAAGCGGCCAACACGTATTATTTAAGCTCCAATCCGATTGTCGTGGGTGCCTTCGCTTATGCACCTAGAGATAACAAGGAAACAGACTCCCTATCCGTCATTCGTCGGAATGTGTATGACCGGGTTTTCGAATATGTCAAAGGTACTTACCAGCCCCGATTTACGGCGACGCTTGTCACGAACGTAACGGATAAAGCGAATATTGGAGTGAATGTGAAGCTTCCGCTGGCGGATAACTTCGTCAAGGGAAATTTCACGATTATGTATGATGTCGGTAAAGCGGCGTATGACACGTATGATCTGGGCCCTGCGCTGAAAGGGAAGGCGGATGTGGTAGTAGACCATAGCACGCCCGGCGAGGTGAAAGTCAGCTTCGATATCCATAATCCCGATGATGCGCTGGCCGGGGATTTGGCAGGCAAGCAAAAAATACTCGAGGGAGCTCCCGATCTCCTGACTCTTAAATTTCATAAAAATGACGGTGTGAACGATACGGACATTACGCCCAGACTATTCGTATTGTCGGCCGATGGTCAGATGATCACTCGCGATAACATCGTCTATCTTAACTGGGGAGCGAGCGATTTGATTCCGGGGTCCTTGGAGGAGAAGATTGCCGGAGCCTCGGATGCGGTAGTCAAAGCCTTAAGGGATAGAGATTATTATGACATTGCCCGGGAGCTGGTCGAAGCGCTGCCGGACAGCTTGCAGAAAGCCGAATTTCAGGCGAAGCTGGACTCTATTGACGTGAACCCGTTCCGGATCGAATGGCAGTCGCCCGCGGATGAATTCCGGTTAGGCAACGATGCGAAAATGACCGTGCAGGCTACCAATCTGACGACTTCTTCCAAGCAGATGACGCTGATCATGGGCCTGTTCGACACTACATCGGGAGAAATGGTGGCTTATACGGCCGTTACCCAAGAAGTTGAGGCGGCCAAGAGCATAACCCCTACGGCGATGATCAAAATACCGGCAAGCGGCACCTATGAAGTACGCGCCTTCGTCTGGGACAGTCTGGACGGAATGAGGCCGCTGTCCAATCGAGTGACCGTTCCGGTCCGATGAAATGCCTGAAAGGAGGCTTGCTATTTTGAAGAAGGTTACCATCCTGACCCTATTAATTCTGCTTATGGGCTTGATGCCGGCCGCAGCGGCGGATTCTCCCGGCTGGTCTCCCGTGCGTATTGTCCAATCGGAGACGAAAGTGACCGTTTCGGGCAACGCTCCGGATGCATATCTGCAGGTTACGATCCAGGTGCTGGATTCCCGTGAAAATGTTATTTATGTAGATCAGGCAGCCAGTTCAGAGACAGGGGAATATGTATTTGATTTCCCGTTTACAGCTTCCATGCGGGGGCAGACGTATCGGATTAGGATAGGCGGGGCTAAGGCGGCCGATCCCATCGAGGAGTCGGTCACGATTAAGTCTCCGGTAGAGCCGACGCCGAGCGCTACGCCGGACCCGAGTCCGCAGCCGACGCCGAGCGCTACACCGGACCCGAGTCCGCAGCCTACGCCGAGCGCTACGCCGGACCCGAGTCCGCAGCCGACGCCGAGCGCTACGCCGGACCCGAGTCCGCAGCCGACGCCGAGCGCTACACCGGATCCGAGTCCGCAGCCGACGCCGAGTGCTACGCCGGATCCGAGTCCGCAGCCGACGCCGAGTGCTACGCCGGATCCGGCCGCTTCTCCGAAGCCGGGTACGGCATCTCCCGGCGATGATACAAAGCTCCCATCGGGGCCGGATGATATTATTGTCGATGCCAAAAGGTTGGAGACGGCCGAAGCCGGCATCGTTGCGGTGGAGCTGGAGCAGGGTAAGGGGAGACTTGTGTTCTCCGCTGCCTATTCCGATTTCAAGAAGATTGATTCCGTCATCGTCCGTTTTGAAGGCAGCGAGCTGTCCATTCCCGCCGCTACGATCCGCTCCATGCTGGATTCGTTAGGCAAGCAGGAAGGAGCTGCCCCTTGGCTGGTGCTGGATATAGCCCGCATATCTACAACGGAGGCGGCGAGAAGTCTGCAAGCAGCGGCTCATTCCTCCGAAGCCATTCAGGTGGCCTCTGACGCCTATCGGATCGAGTTTGCAGGAATGAAGCCGGACGGCAGCCGTACGGTGCAGGAAGCATTTGCGCCGCCGATTCGGATGTCGTTGAAGCTGTCCCCAAATAAACAGGCTTCCCTGTCAGGGATTTATGAATGGAGAGAGGGCGGGGGATTTCATTATCTCCGAAGCCGCTGGGATGAGAAGCGGATGGCTGCCGACGTCACCCGGTCGGGGAACTATATGCTGCTTGAATATGACAAAACCTTCACAGATGTCCCCAGCGACCATTGGGCCGCCGAAGCGGTCCGCTTACTCTCTGCCCGGCATATCGTCGATGGAGTAACGGCGGATACGTTCGAGCCCGGGCGTGAGGTGACTCGTGCCGAGTTTACCAAGCTGCTCGTTCGTACGCTCGATCTGAAGGCAGCAGGCAGCAGCGGCTTCCCGGATGTAGCGGCTGACGAGTGGTACGCGGCCAGCATAGCCGCCGCCCGGGAGGCCGGGATCGTAACCGGGGACGAAGCAGGCCTCTTCCATCCGCAGGCTTCCATTACGCGCGAAGAAATGGCGGTGATGCTGCTAAGGACCTATACGGTTATGACAGGGGAGCAGCCCGGTATGGAGGTGCCGGCCGTGTTTAACGATTCCGGCACCATCAGCGAATGGGCGCAAGCTTATGTCCATACCGCAGCTCGTCTGGGCTTGCTCAGCGGCTATGAGGACAACACCTTCAAGCCTAAAGGTGCGGTGATTCGCAGTGAAAGCGCCCAAGCCGTTTACAACCTGCTAAGTCTGGATAATCGGCGTTAATGGATCCGCTGCACTCGCTTGCTTGTTGACCGGAGCCGGACCCTTCTCCTGCCAGAGCCGTATCGCGTTGCGCGAGATGGAAGCTTGTTGGAGGGAGGGGGCCGCCCGGAATGCTTATTAGCCTCTTCAAAGTGCCCAGTCAGGTTTATGAGCAGTGCTTTTTCGCTTTAAAGCTGGCTCGCTTTTAAGCAAATATTTGCATTGTTCTGGAAATGAACATATAATGTTTGAAAATTTAGATTTAATTCTAAATGGCTATGATGGAGAGAGTAAGCGAAGCAGTCCCCACAGGGACGGAACGCCGGTAGACTGAGAGCGTTCCGGGGGTACGGCCAGCCGAAGTTCACTCCTGAGCTGACCTCTGAACGGCGGTGCGCCCAGTAGGAGAGTTCCGGTTTCATACCGTTATCATGGTGAGAGAGAAAGCTTGTTTGTTTGAAGCTGTCTAAATTCGGGTGGTACCACGTCGACGCGTCCCGGAGTTAGGCAGCTTTTTTGGTTATATCAGGTCATGAGGCGGGAATGGAGTTGAACACTGGCGCGCGGTGTTTGCTCTTCCCCTATATGGTCGGCCGGAGAAACCCAAGCTTTCGCGTATGAATACAAGGTTAAGGAGAGAGATCATTATGAATAACGAGCAGCTTCAGGTTCTGCAAGGAAAAGTGAACGAAATCGACAGTGTTCTCATTCGTCTGTTGAATGAGAGAGCCCGGGTGTTCCGGGAGCTCCCGGCGGAATATCGCGCGCGGTCTCTCTGCTTGACCGAATCGATGTGGAGAGAGGCCGGGGAGGATGAGAACGCCCCGTTGAACAGTCAGGCGATCCGGCAATTGCGGGATGCCATTGCAAGAGCGACGCAGGAGCCGGTCAAGCCAGCCAAGCCCGCGCTTAGAGTAAGCCGCCAGGCCCAACCGGAGAATACGGTTATTCGATTCGGCGATGTGGAGATTGGAGGCGGCGGCACCGAGCTGATCGCCGGACCGTGCTCGATCGAGTCCTGGGAGCAGATGCGGCAGACAGCCGAAGCTTTGCGGGAGAAGGGGGTTCGAATTATTCGCGGAGGGGCGTTCAAGCCCCGTACATCACCCTACGACTTCCAGGGGCTTGGAATAGACGGGCTGAAGATGATGAAGGAAGTGGCGGATGAATACGGCTTGCTGACTATCAGTGAGGTCGTAACGCCGGCTCATTTGGAAGCGGCCGCCCCATATCTCGATATTATCCAGATCGGCGCCCGCAACATGCAGAACTTCGAGCTGCTTAAGGAAGCCGGGATGATGAAGCTGCCGGTCTTGTTAAAAAGAGGGCTGGCCGCCACGATGGAAGAATTTCTGATGGCGGCGGAATATATTGTTTCCCGGGGCAATTCGCAGGTGATGCTCATTGAAAGGGGAATTCGCACTTACGAGAAGTGGACCCGGAATACACTTGATATTTCGGCCGTGCCGATTCTGAAGCAGGAGAGCCATCTGCCGGTACTGGTCGATGTCAGCCATTCGACGGGGCGTAAGGATATACTGCTCCCCTGTGCCAAAGCTGCTCTGGCGGCCGGAGCCGATGGAGTCATGGTGGAGGTTCATCCGAATCCGCCGGAGGCCTGGTCCGATTCGGAGCAGCAGATCGATCTCGCACAGTTCCGGAGCTTCGCGGATCAACTGATGGATTCCGGCTTATGGAAGCATTCCGGGCAAGCCGTTTACAAGCATACTTAAATTTCAATGTATTCGCATGGGAACAAGATTATTTAGGCTGTCCTCGCTCTTTTTACGATAAATGTTGCGGAAAAATGGGCGGGGGCGCACCCCATTCTTCCAAATTGAAATTTATCAGCTATAATAAAGATTTTCTGATGTTTACGGTGGGCTGGTTTAATTTTATCAAAAAGATTATCGGCGCTTGCTGCGAAGTCGAGCTAATAAAAAATCTCCATCGTGAATAATTTTCTTAAAGCAGGATTTAGCACTGCAATAATGTAACTTCTGTTCTTAGATTTGATAAAGTATAAAGATTCTTCATCAAATTCGACAGGATATTTCATAAATTGTTGATGATCCAAATGTTCTGCCTCACAAAATACACGGATAAAGTAATTATAATAATTCCAGCAGTCAATATGGTTATTAACCTTTTCTTGTTGGTAAAAAGCACCTCTTTACAATGAGTTAAGCCTCTCGGAATTTTGCATCGGCTCTGGCCTTTCGGTCAGGGCCATTAGTTGTTTCACTTCACAAACTATAAGCGAACAAGCATTCCTCTTGGCTTTTTGAAAACGCCCCAATCCGGATCGTCCACCGAATGGTGTGAAAGACAAGCAAAACTGCAGGTCTTTCGAGTAAAGCCTCAAAGTACCTCGTAGTGCCTAATTCTACAGCAATAACGCACGTCTTTTTGAAGAAAAGTCGCCACATACCTGATTCTAGAGCAATAGTGCACGTCTTTGGAGCGTTTTTAGCGAAATGGCCCCATTTTGTGAAAAAGACCTGCACATTTGAGCGTCTTTCGCCTTCTTTTCGGGAAAAGGCACGATTTTAATGTATTTTTGCTCGTCTTTGCGATTCTACTGGCCCGGATGCGACGTGTGGCTTTCCGTCAGGCATTTTAATGCTTTACTCAACTTAAACTTTCTAATGGGGTAAGAAAGTATAAGTTTTGCATGCTTATTCAGTTCTATTTTGTCGAGAAACTGTACGTCCTCTTCGCTGATCCCTATCCAATGCTTCCTGAACGAGATCTCTCCCTTTAATTTTATAGTTGATGTTCAAGAGAATCGCCGTATTGATTAACAACAGGATAACGATAATCCAGGTCATCGGTTTTCCTCCTCTTTATGTATTTGACTAACAGGCCTCTTCGATTAAACCTTCTCCACTCCTTCCCTTCATTTCTAAAAAGCAATCCACTATGCAAGCATAATGGTTGGTCTTTTCTTAACGCATACATGAGTCTTTGAACAAAGATATCCGGCATAGCTGAACTTCAAAACAACTCTCCAATACCAATCTTTTTATAAATAAATCCCCCTCTTTATTTCAAGATTTTATCCCATTTATTTCCTTGAATATAGTAGGGAAAAAATTGTCCCCAACGAATATAATACAGCATTCGGACAAGAGCATTTAAAGCAGGATGAATTTTATAAAATCAGAATTGGGTTCTATAGGCTTATCGTGTTCCTGGTCGCAAGCCCCGGGGAAGACTGTCGCGAAGCGATTGGTTCGGATATTTATTTCAAAATATTAGAAAGTATAAGTTTTCATCTATACCTGTTCTCATATTTCATCGGTAAACGCGCCCGCCCTAAGGACGGCGATAGCCGTTTATCCTTGTCTCGGGCGGAGAGCGTTTTCCTTCGGAATAGGACGGCTGATTAACTTTGTTCCAGTAAATATTGCATTTTCATTCATCGGACAGGCTCCCGTCTGCTACCAGTTCCAGGATCGGCTCACAACGTACCGGAGAAGGGATAGTTACGGTCACACTGCCTTTACTAGGAAAGGAAGGATGAGAATGCTGAATCTGGTCATTGTCGACGATGAAGCTATTGTCCGTCATGGAATTCGTCATTCCGTACCCTGGGAAGATCTGCAATTCAGCCGGGTGGAAGAAGCTGCCTGCGGGCAAGAAGTCATGGACCGTTTCGAGGATTGGCAGCCCGACTTAATCATTACCGATATGATCCTGCCCGACATGGATGGAATTGAGTTAATCCGGCAGGTCAAGGCCCGCAAGCCCTCCAGCAAATTTATCGTCCTGAGCTGTACGAACGATTTCAATTATGTCAAGGAAGCCCTGCTGCTCGGGGCCTCCGATTTTTTATTAAAAATGACGATCCGTCCCGATGATTTGACCGAATGTGTTCGTAAGGTCGCCGCAGAAATGATAGAGCAGAAAAAGCCGCGAAACGGATGGGGGAGCATACTGCCGCAGGAGCGTTATAAGGTGGAGAGCTTCTTTAAAGATATCCTGACCTATAGGTACGCAGCGCATCAAATCAAGGAATTAGCCGGTCTGTTCCGTCTCCGCTCGACCCTCGTAAGGTTTTCTGTGACCGTCATGCAGGTGAATCTGAAGGAGGCTTTGCTGCGGTTTGGGGAAGACGGCAGCTATCTGGTCAGCTTCTCGCTGATTAATCTGCTTCAGGAGCTGGCTCATAAATACGAAGACCTGGATTTCTTCAAAGTGGAGCATGACGAATATGTGTTTCTTGTGGAAAGCCGTCCGCAGGAAAGCTTATGTGAATATGAAGCAAGATTGATCCGCCGATGGACAGAGCTAGCCGGTCATATCCGGAAGCATCTTAAGCTTGATGTCCGTTTTGGAATTAGCGGCTTCTGCCCTCTGGAGCGGCTGTTGACCGGATACGCCAAAGCGAAGAAAGCTGCAGAAATGAACATGTTCCGTAAGGAAACCTTTACGGTACATTGCCGCGAGCTATCAGATCAGCCGAATGCGGGTGAGGATGCCGATCTGGTGGCTCTTTTTGACAGCGGCTTCCGGCAGCGGATTACACATGCGTTAACCTATGGCAAGGAAGACGAGGCTCTGGAGACGATCGAGGAGCATTTTGCCCTGCTGCAGGCGGACCGATGTACGCCCCGGACAGCGAAGCAATGTATAGACAAGACGGCCGCTTTGATGAAGGTGTGCGCGATGGAATTTAACAGTTATCCGTCTGCCAAAGATATAGGACCGGTCGAGGATTGGGAAGGGCCGGGGTTTAACCTTCACTGGAACGTCGAGCGGACGAAGGAGCGTCTGAAGCAGTACTGCACTTATTTGCTGGAGCGGAAGCGAAGACTGATGGATACGGGACGGAGAAGGGTCATAGTGGAAATTCAAAGCTATTTATCCGTCAATTATGCCAGCAAGATTACGCTGGAACAGACAGCCAAGCATTTCCATTTGAATAAAAATTACCTGTCCCAGCTCTTCAAGCTGGAAACCGGTGTCAACTTCACCCGTTACTTGAACGGAATTCGGGTGGATAGGGCCAAGCAGCTAATTCTGCAGACTTCGAATACCGTCGCTGAAATATCGGAGAAAATCGGTTTCAGCGATTTTCGTTATTTTAGCCGCGTTTTCAAGCAGCACACCGGCCTGAGCCCGATGGAATTCAAGCAGTCGATGAATGGTAAAGGGGGGACAACTACTTAATAATGCAAGCGTTCATTTTCACCTCAACAGGGGTACAGCCTAGTCCCCCGTTTAGGATTTCTAGAGACTTTCTTTCCGGCCTGATTTTTATCCACCTCGAGCTGAAAATGCTCCACCTTTAATGGTTAATGCGGTAAATGATTAAGATGTTTTACTTAAATTTTCTGAATATTGTGCAAAATGTAGTGATTCTATGACATTGGCGTTAGCCTTAGGCAATTGTAGTATTCTTGGTGATACCTTATTTCTGGAATCAGGGAGGTGGTACCGGGGACAGAAGGCAGGCTTTGGACCTGAAATTCCGAACGGGAAATTTGCTTTCTGTACAAGTTGTCCTTGGTTTTTTTGGCATGGAATCAGAAGGCCGGAGCTTTCCCCGGGAGAAGCTTCGAGGGCTCGGCCCGCACCGGCATGGTGTAGAGAAGTAACGAAGTGGGAATTTTCGACATCGGAGGAGGGATCTTGACTTGCCCGTAAAAACCGGAGTGGATATCGACCCGCCGCGAGTACCTGTGCGACGCCGCAAACGATTCCTGACCCGCAACGATTGGATGGGGTATTTGTTTAGCGCCCCGTTGATCGTCGGAGTGCTGGCGTTTGCCATATACCCTATGTTTGCCGCCTTGTATATGAGCTTCCTCCAGACGGGTGGATCGGCGATGTCCGGAACATGGGTTGGTGCGAGCAACTATGAGTATGTAATGAAGGACCCCATTTTCTGGCAGGCCTTGTATAACACATTCTATATGGGGATTTTCTCGGTTGTTCTTGGAATCGGGCTGTCCTTTATACTGGCGAGCCTGATCAACAGTCTGAAATGGGAGCTCGGCAAAAACTTTTTTAAAGGCGTTTATTTTCTTCCCAACGTTGTCTCGGCAGTAGCCACCAGCTTGTTATTCTCCTTCCTGTTTTATCCGGCCAAAGAAGGATTGCTAAACTTCGTCGTCGGCTGGTTTAACATCGAGCCGGTCGGCTGGTTCACCGATCCCCGGTTCTCCCGGTTCAGCATCGTGCTGATGAGCTTATGGGGAGCTCTCGGCTACAATACGATCATTTTCCTGGCCGGGCTGCAAAGCGTTCCGCGGGAATTGTACGAAGCGGCGGAGGTGGACGGAGCGGGCGGGCTGAAGCGCTGGTATTACATTACAATACCGTATTTAAGACCGATTTTCGTCTTCATGCTGATCATGGGTACCATCGGGGGCATGAAGAGATTTACCGATGTTTGGTTAATCGGAGGCACGGCGGGCAACCCGGGCGGCAGCCTGATGACCGCGGTACTGTATATTTACCGGAACGCCTTCCTCGCTTCGCAGATGGGCGTAGCTACGGCAGCTTCCTATTTGCTGTTTATTATCATTTTGATCCTGACCATCTTCATGATGCTGATGAATCGGAGGAAGAACAGCATCGACTGATTTATTAAGCAAGTGCGGTATTCGGAATTACTCTGAAAGATACGGAGGATATCGCAGATCCTGAAGAGCCCTGCGCAACCGCGCTCAACCCCGCTCAACCAAGGCTTGCGCCGGCTTAATTGGTAAACGCTTACTTCGGAGAAATCCTTTCATTTTTATAGACCGTTCGTGGGGGCGATTTCATGAGAAATCGAATGGCAGTCAAGGCAGAAACTTCTTAAGGGGGGAGAGCATTGTCCCAAACGAATACCCTGCAGCCTCAATCTCCATTAATACAGCCCAAAATCGGCAGTCGGCGAAGAAAGGAGGCTGCTGCACAGACTTTCCTTTTTATTGTTCTTTTTATCGGCTCGTTTGTCATGATCGTTCCTTTTCTATGGATGCTGATCACAAGCTTTGACTGGGCAGCCCGGCTGAACATTACTTTTCCTCCCAAGATTTGGCCCGAGGAGCCGTCCTTCAAAACTTACGAAGCGGCTTTTACCAACATTCCCATGGCCAAATATATTTTGAACTCGATTCTCGTCAGCGCCGGAGTGATTTTCGTGAGCTCCATGTCCGCACTGCTGTCGGGTTATTCCCTGTCCAAAATCCGGTTTAAAGGAGCGAATATCGTCCTGCTGCTGGCTCTGAGCACGATGATGATTCCGTTCGAAATGACGATGATTCCCCAGTATTTGCTGTTCAGCAAAGTCGGATTGATCGATACGTACTGGGCTTTTTACCTGCCTGCTATGAACTATGCTTTCGGAACCTTTCTGGCGAAGGCGTTCATCGATCAATTGCCCTCCAGCTTAAGGGAGGCCGGTGTCATTGACGGAGCCAGCGAGTTTGCGGTTTTCTGGAGAATTTATTTTCCATTGTGCACCCCTATTATCGCTACGATGGTTATTTTGCTTTTTCTCGGGGTTTGGAATGATATGCTGTGGCCGCTGCTTGCGCTCAAGACCCCCGATAAATACACAATCCAAATCGGGTTGGCTATGTTCACCTATAACAACGGCATCAACCAGCAGCCTTCCATCATCATGGCCGCCACTACGGTGAGCCTTATTCCGGTCGTTGTCGTCTATTTGTTCCTGCAGCGCTATATTATCGAAAGCATTGCCTTGACGGGAATTAAACAATAGAGTTTCCGGACCAAGGTAGAGGTCTGTTCAATGGAGAGAGACCCCGCAGCATAACCAACCATAGCGGGTCCCTTCAGCAGTTCACGAGTTCATATAAAAGGAAGGGGTTATTCCATGAAAAAAGTCGTGTTAATCCTGCTATCCATCTTGATGGCGGTTTCGATCGTCGCCTGCTCCTCGGGTTCCGGCGGCAGCGACTACGGAGATGTCAGCAAAGTGTCCGATATGAAGGGCACCGTCCGGGTAGCGCTGGCCGGTTGGAATCTGGACAACGGCTTGGACCCGCAAACCGGGAAGAAGACCGTTGGTCTCAACCAGTATTTGAAGCAGACCTTTAACAAAATGTACCCGAACATCAAGCTGGAAATTTACCAGATTCCTTGGGAGAACGCAAAGGCCAAGCAAACAGCGATGCTGATGTCCAAGGATGTGGATGTTCTGTATTCGGGGGGAGCTTTCGCCTCTCAATGGTACAACGAAGGACTGCTGCGCGATATTGACGATTTGATCGCCAAGGACAGCAGCTTTGATCCGAGCATCTACCTGGAAGGAATATGGAATAATTCGTACAGCACCAAGTCGCCGGACGGGAAGAAGCAATTCGGGATTCCGGCCATACTGGGACGCAGGCTGATTGTCTTTGACAAGAAGCTGTTTGAGGAGTGGGGCGTCGAACCGATTTCCGAGAAGCCGACGCCGGAGGAAATATTGGAGAAAGCGAAGAAGATGACCGGCAAGAACCCGAAGACCGGCGAGGATAACTATGGATTGTACTGGAGCGGAAACTCGCTCAACGGTTCCACCTTCGTTGCTCTGACTCTGGCCTTTAATGCTCCGGGCGCGGAAGGAAATTTGACCGATTTGAAAGGAATCAAGTGGAAGCTGAATACTCCGGAAATGGTTAAAGTAATGGAGTGGCTCAAGGAAGCCGCCAAGCTTCCGCCGGCCGGATTCGTCAACGGGCAGGGGGCGGAGAACTTTGGAAGGGAGAAGAATGTGATCGCCATCGGCATCGACCAGACCGGCGGTTCCACGATGAGCGAGTATCGCTCGAACAACAATAAAGAGCTGCTCGACCGGTTCGAGGCGCGGATGAATATGGGGCCCAAGGGAGAAGGCTGGGTGGCGGTCGACCCGTTCGTCATGGCAAAGGACGCCAAGGATGTGGACGCTGCTTGGGAGGTCATGAAGTTTCTGTCCGGATACCAGACCCAAAAGTATCTGTATGAGAACTTCTCCAACACGCCTACTTTGAAAAATGCCGATTTCGTCGACAAGGAGGACAAATATATCCAGATGGCTCTCAAAATCGCGGAGGTCGGACATTCGGAGCTGATGGATGAAGCGAACCCCTTCTACATGAGCGATATCGTCCCCGCAGTCAACGGCTTCATAAGCAAAGCCGCGACAGGCAATGCGCCGGACATCCAATCGTTCCTGGACGATCTGCAGAAGCGCGCGGAGAACTGGTCCGCCAATTTGAAGTAAGCTTGAGGTGGCAAGGTGGGCGGCAAGCTTGCGGAAGGTAGTAGGGAGTCTGCAAGGCGAGCTAACCTTCAAAGCATAGTTCCACCACGATTGGTAAGAGCGTCTCTCGCGGTCCTCGTCAGATTCCGTATCATGCAATGGATCAATGCTGATGTTCACTTGCTAATTTAAGATTTTAGCCTTCCGGCTGGATGAAATAGCCATTTTGCTCTATAATGCATGACCTATGCACTTCGAGGTAATCCTTGGTAAATTTCCGGTTTTGGCGTAGTCCAAAGAAGCACCAAATAATGC
>NZ_VEGP01000056.1 GCF_007679495.1 Paenibacillus sp. 32O-W
TCCAGTTAGTTTCCATATTTCTTCCGAATATAGAAATCTAACTGTATGAAATCCATTTAGTTTTCAAATTTCACACTTATTGAAGCAATTTCAACTCTATTCTTCCATGAAAATCCATCCATTTTCATCATCTGATGGTGGGGTCTACCTTGAAAATCCGTCTGTTTTCATTTTCTGTTGGTGCCGTGCAAGCGAAATGGCGCGTGACCCCGCCAAGGCTGACGGGATACGCTTCGAAGGCCATGCATCATCACTTTGCACTTTCTTTCCGCATCGCAACGCGCGAGACTCCCAGTGCGCGGTGTTTGTCGTCCTCATGACGGCGGTCAACCACATGTTTAGTCCGCCTGACTAGCGACTGCATCGCTAGAGGGCAAGCCGGGCCATCCGGACAAGCTGGGCACAGGCTGGCGGACATCTGGTCACAATAGTACCGGAAATCGTACGTTATTCCTCTACGTTTTTAATTCTCCGCCTTTTACAATGAATCCATTATCGGACATGGAAAACGGAGGAGAAATCTATGAATTTACAAGAAATGAATCTTAGAGAGAAGGTTGCGCAGCTGTTCACTTTTCCCGCTTTCGCTTCTGTCCTGGATGACGACACACGGAAGCTGGTCACCCGGTTGAAGGCGGGGGGGATATTTCTAGGCACGTCGGCTTTAATCCATCCCCGACAGGTCGGGGAGCTCTGCCGCGATTTACAGCAAGCATCGCTTGAGGAAGGCAGCGGCATTCCGCTGTTCATAGCGGCCGACCTCGTCGCCGGTGCCGGCTGTAAGCTTCGGGAAGGGGCCGTCCATTTCCCGAAGAACCGCGCGATTGGAGCCGGCGGGGACGAAGCGCTTGCCTATGAATCCGGGCGGATTACGGCTGAGGAGTCCTTGGCGATGGGAGTTAATTTCAACTACAGCCCGGTCGTTGATATTAACAATAACCCGCTCAACCCGGTCATCGGCACTCATTCGTTTGGAGAGGATGCGGATACGGTATCCAGACTGGGCCGAGCCGTCATTCGGGGATATCAGGAGCATGGGATGATCGCCACGGCGAAGCATTTTCCGGGTCATGGGGACACTCACGTCGATTCCCACGAAGCCTTGCCCGTGCTTCCCTTCGGCCGGGAGCGGCTCGAAAGCTTCGAACTGGCTCCTTTCCGGGAAGCAATCCGGGGCGGGGTGGATGCCGTAATGGTCGGACATATTGCCGTTCCCGCCTGGGACGACTCTTCCCTGCCGGCTTCCCTATCTTATACTTTGACGACCGGTTTGCTTAGAGAGAGGTTGAATTTTCAAGGATTAATCGTAACGGACGGGCTGTCCATGAAAGGAATTACTAATCAATTTACACTGGAGGAGGCCTGTGTTCGTGCTGTTCAGGCCGGAGCGGACATATTACTCGCGACTGTGGACAGTTATGAGCAGGCGGAATCGGTGCTGGAGGCTGTTGTAACCGCAGTGGAGCAGGGGGAAATTACGGAGGCCCGTATTGAGGAATCCGTCCGGAGAATCCTTCAGATGAAGCAAAAGTACCGGTTAACGGCGGAGCAATACCAGTTCCCGGATATATCGACGGACCGGCTGAACTCCCCGGCCTCGCAGCGGATCAGCAGGGCGCTTGCGGACCAAGCGCTGACTCCTCTTCGCGGCTTGCAGCGGGGAGTGCTGGCGGGAGAACCGCAGAAGCAGCCATGGATTCTGATCCGCGACGAGCATACCGCCGGGTTTGCCGAGCGGCTCCGCTCCGGTTTGCCGAACCTGCGTGAAGAATCCGCTCCAAGCTACGAGGGAACGCTCGCTCTGTTATCGGAGCTCCCTGCGGATGCCCGGGTTCTGCTGGCCGTTTCCCATAACAAGCCCATGGGAGAGGCCTTCACGGAAGCGGCCGACCGGCTGCTGGGCGGCGTGCGGAAGGGGTTGTGGATTCATTTCGGCTCCGAATACGATGTGCGGGAACGCTCCGCGTCGTGCCTGCTCGCTTATGACCGGGCCCCGTCCTTGCAGGCCTCTGCCGCCGCATACCTCCTCGGAGAGGAAAAGGTCACAATCGTCCCATAAATTCAACGATTTTCATCTGCCCTCGAAGACCGATCTTATCTACAATGATGGCAAACGAAGGGCGCAATTTTGCCGCACCGAACAGCAAGGGGGAGTATGGATGCAAAGAAGAGGATGGCTGCGAACCATTCGTGCGGACTGGCTGCTCTATCTGTTTCTTCTGCCGGGACTGCTTTATTTTATCGTCTTCAAATATTTGCCGATGTACGGCATCATTATAGCTTTTCAGGATTACAGCCCCTTCAAAGGAATTTCGGGAAGCAGCTTTGTCGGGTTCAAGCATTTTATCCGTTTTTTCGAAGATGCCGAGTTCATCACCGTTTTTCGCAATACTCTTATCATCAGCATGTACAAGCTGTTATTCGGGTTCCCGGTTCCTATTATGCTGGCGCTCATGCTCAATGAAGTGCGGAAGACATGGTTCAAGGCGACGGCGCAGACGCTGTTTTACATTCCGCATTTTTTCTCCTGGGTTATTTTCGGAGGGATTGTTATTCAGGTGCTCTCCTCGAAGGGAATGATCAACTCGCTCATTTCCTGGTTCGGAGGCGATCCGGTCCTGTTTATGACACAGAAGCAATTCTTCCGGGCCATTCTAGTTGTCTCCGACATTGTCAAAGAGTCGGGCTGGTCCTCCATCATTTATTTGGCGGCCATAGCGGGAGTAAATCCTTCCCTGTATGAGGCGGCGAGAATGGACGGAGCCAGGAAATGGCACGAGATTTGGCATATCACCTTGCCCAGCATACGGACGACGATCGTTATTTTGTTTATCCTGCAGCTTGGAAATATTCTGGAGCTGGGCGTGCAGCAAGTATTCATGCTGTACAATCCGCTCGTTTATGAGGTCGGAGACATCATCGACACCTATGTGTACCGCGTCGGGTTGACGGAACAAAAATACAGCTTTGCCACAGCCGTCGGCCTGTTTCAGTCCACGGTCGGGCTGATCTTGATCTACATTGCGAACGGGCTGGCGAAGCGCTTGGGCGGAGGGGGACTGTGGTAATGGGCAAAGTTAATGTTTCATCCAAGCTGGGGAGCCTGCTCAACTATTCGCTGCTTGCTTTGTTCGGGGCGGTAACCCTCTTCCCCTTTCTGCATGTGCTGGCGCAGTCGCTGAGCAGCCAAACGGCGGTCGTCTCTAACCGGGTGACGATTTTTCCGGTTGATTTTCAAATCGAGGCTTACAAGCTGCTGCTGCAGGACAGTGCTTTCTATAAAGCGTTCGGAATATCGATCATCCGCGTAGTGGCGGGGGTGACGATCAATATGGTCGTAACGAGCCTGATGGCTTACCCGCTGTCCCGCAAAGACTTGAAGGGCCGGGGTCTCGTCATGAATCTGGTTATCTTCACCATGCTGTTCAACGGGGGATTGATCCCGTCTTTCCTGCTGCTGAAGGAGCTGCACCTGCTGGATACGCTGTGGGCGCTGCTGCTGCCTTCCACTGTCAGTGCCTTTAACCTTATTCTGTTGAAAAACTTCTTTCAATCCGTGCCGGTCAGCCTCGAGGAATCGGCCAAGATGGACGGAGCGGGGCATGGCACGATTTTGTGGAAAATCTACATTCCGCTGTCCCTGCCGGCGGTGGCGACCTTGACCTTGTTCTATTCGGTCATGCATTGGAACAGCTACTTTGATGCGGTCATGTATATCAGCAACGTTAATCTGAATCCGCTTCAGGTGTATTTGCGAAATATGATCGTGCTTAACGACAGCAACATCGAAATGACGAACAACACCGGCTTGTTCCTGGTCTCCCCGGAGACATTGAAGGCAGCGACTATTATGGCCAGCGTCATTCCGATGATCCTGATTTATCCTTTCATTCAAAAATATTTTGCCAAAGGGGTGATGCTCGGTTCGCTTAAGGAATAACGCGCCGTTTGTCCTGATGTGTTCTATACTTATATTTAGGGAGGGTCCATGTTCATGAAGAAAAAAGCTATGATCCCGCTGGCCGCCGTTCTGTCTCTGTCCATGCTGGCTGCTTGCGGCTCCGGTACGTCGAACAACGCCGGCCCAAGCTCCACCGATAAGGGGCAGGAGGTTCAAGGAGAAAACAAGGCGAAGCCCGATGTGATTAAAGTATTTATGTCCGGCGGAGCCAACTTCCCGGCCGGCGAGGATATTAACAACAACCCTTGGACGCAATTGATCGAGAAGGAAAATAATGTCGATCTGCAAATCGAATACGGCCCTTCGGCGGCCGATGAATTTATGAATAAGCTCACGCTGAAATTCGCCTCCAATGATATTCCCGATCTGTTCGTCATCCCCGCCAGCTATCAGAACTGGCTGATGGAAAATGCGGAAATGGGCGCTTTGATGGAATTGGACGGGAAATTGGATTCCTACAGCAACTTGATGAATGCGGTTTATCCAAGCGCATGGGAAGCAGCTAAGAACAATGGCAAGATTTACGCCATTCCCGTTCTGAATGATGGCAATAAAGCGACCGACAACGTCTATATCCGCAAAGACTGGCTGGATAAGCTGGGGCTGGAAGTGCCGAAGACGCTGGAGGAATTCGAGAATGTGGCGAGAGCCTTCCGCGATCAGGATCCGAACGGCACGAATAAGAACGACACGTACGGAATGATTGCTTACGAAAATATGCTCGGCTGGTCGCACCTGTTTGGCGCGTTCGGGGTCATTCCCGGATATTGGGTGGAGAAGGACGGCAAGCTGGTCCAGGCCGATATCCAGCCGGAAATGAAGGAAGCGCTGGCCTACATCCGCAAGCTGCATGAGGATAAGCTGCTGGATAACGAATGGCCAATTACGAAAATTGCCGCCTACAACGAGAAGGTGGCGAACAATCAGGTCGGCATCTATGAAGGAAGCTGGGCGGCTCCGAGAAGCGAGATTAATACGAGCAAGCAGAACGATCCGGAAGCGGAATGGATTCCCATCGCACCTCCGATCGGACCGAACGGCAAGCAAGGTGTAGCGGGCGGAGCCGAATATAAATCGTTTGCCGTGATCAGCAGCCAGGCTAAAAATCTGGATGCTATCCTGCGCATGCTTAACTGGATGGCGGTTCCGGAGACGATCGACAAATTTGTCTTCGGCTTTGACGATCTGGGAGAAGGTTTCATGTATACTATGGAGGACGGAAAATACGCGCTCAATTTCGAGAACCATAACAAGTATGGCTACCGTCAGCAGCTGATGTTCATGCAGCCCAAAGAGCTGAACGCCAAGAAGATGGAATCTCTCGGCGCCCAATTCAATCTGGTCGGCACGATCGAGCATTCCTCCATGTATGGCATTTCGAATAAGTATCTGGGTGCTCCGACTCCGACCATGGTGGAGAAGCAGAGCAGTCTGAACAAGCTGCGGGAGGAAACCTTTATTAAAATCATTGTCGGCGAGCTGCCGATTGACGCTTTTGATTCCTTCGTAGAGGAATATAAGCAGAAGGGCGGAGAAGAAATTGCTCAAGAAGTACAGCAATGGTACGAAAGCGCGAAATAAAATATAGACAACCCAAGGTACGGTGAGAAGCATGAGGAAGATGGAGCAAAGACGAAAAAAGCTGGGGATTAAACAAAAATTAATCTTTCTGGTCGTCGGCCATCTTCTTCTTTTTTTCGTTCTCGTATATGCCTTGTTTTTCTGGTTTCAGTCGACTCTTGAGAATAAAGTGAGCGTGCTCGCTCAACAGACGATGGAGACGCTGATGGGAAACATGGAGGTATATATTGGCAATAATATACGGCTGTCCAATGCGATAGCCAGCGACAGCGGCTTCATCAAGCTGCTTAGGGAGAATCCGGATTTCTCTTCCTCTTCCTCCGTCTGGTCAATGATTCAGCTGCTGGACAAGCTGAAGAACTACTCGGTCTTGAATCCCTATCTTTATTCCGTCGGGATCTACAATCCGGAATCCGGGAAGGTGCTGTCGACCGCTGACGGCATTTACAATACCCCTTCCAGGGATCAGATGGGATGGATTCAGCAAATGCTTGGACAGAATGAGCCGCTGGCGATTGGGGCCGATCTTCCCGGAGCTCTGCCATCGTTCAGACAGGGAACGCAATCCATGATCACCGTGGTGCAGAAGCTGCCGGGCAAAAATCACGAAAACCTGCTGATGATCAATTTTAACAAGCAGGTGCTGGATTTGTTCGTCGGCCGGATCGAATTATGGAACGGGACGGGGATTGTGATCCATAGTGCCGGAGGGGATCTTTTTTACACCGCGGGTGCCCCTCTGGGCGAATCGGCCGGGGCTCTGGCCGTGAAGGAATCGTTCCGGCAGCCCTACGAGACGATCCGAATAGACGGGAACTCTTATCTGGCGGTGCACAAGCGATCGGAGACGACCGATTGGACTGTTCATATGATTATCCCTTATGCCGAAATCATGAAGGATGTACTTACGATGAAGCGGATAGCGGTTGCGGTCCTGCTTGTCATCGCTATTTTTCTGCTGCTGCTGTTCCATGTGCTCTATCTGCAAATTTTCAATCCGATCAAGAGGCTTATTAAAGGAATGCTTACCATTGAGAAAGGTCTTGCGTTCCGTCCGATACCCATTAAACGGATGGATGAGCTTGGCTTTTTGCAGCAGCGTTTCAACGATATGGTGCAGAATGAACAGAAGATGCGGCGGGAAATTCTGGAGGAGCAGCTTCATAAGAGAGAGATAGAACTGAAATTTTTGCAATCGCAGGTGAACCCTCACTTTTTGTATAATACGCTCGATTCCATTTATTGGGTGGCGGAGGAAAGCGGCGTGGATGAGATAGGTGAAGTGGTGCTGGATTTGTCCAATTTTTTCCGTTTAAGCCTGTCACGCGGCAAAGATTTCATTACGGTGGAGGAAACGATAGAGCACTTGAAAGGCTATATACGTATCCAACAGTTCAGGCATACCGACAAATTTGAAGTTCATTGGGACATCGATCCCGCGGTATCGTCATTGCGGATCATGAAGCTGATGCTGCAGCCTATCGTGGAGAATTCCATCGTTCACGGGCTGGAGAAGGCCGCGGATACGTGCCGGCTGACGATCCGGATCAAGCGCGAAGGGGAGTACTTGACATGCAGGGTGACCGATACGGGGATTGGCATGGACGAAGAGGGCCTGTGGAAATTATGGAATGAAATCAAGCGGGAGCACGGGTCTTCCGACGCGACTTACGGGCTGCGGAACCTGTATCAGCGGCTGAAGATTGTGTACGGAGACGACATGGACTTCCAAATGACGAGCAAGCTGCAGGAAGGAACCAGCGTCGCCATTCGGATTCGGCTGGATCGCCTGGAAGGAGCAGATACGCATGAGCATAAAAGTAATCATCGTTGAAGATGAGCCGCGGGTCCGCAAAGGCTTGGCCGAAGCGATCGATTGGCCGCTGTTCGGCATGGAGCTTATCGGGACGGCAGCCAACGGGCTGGAAGGCTTGGAGCTGTTCCGCCTTCATCGGCCCGAGCTGGTCGTAGCGGATATTCGCATGCCGGTTATGGACGGGCTGGCCATGACCGAGGCGATTCTCGAAATCCAGCCGCATACGAAGGTCATTATTATCAGCGGACATGACGAGTTCACGTACGCCCAGAAATGCATATCGCTCGGGGTCACCAATTATTTATTGAAGCCTATCGGCAAGAAACGTTTTCATACGGAACTGGACAAAGTCCGGGAGGAGCTGCAAGCAGATCTTCAGCGGCAGGCCAAATCATTGGAATGGGAGGAGAAGCTGAAGAGCAGTCTGCCGGTGCTTCGCAACGCTTTCCTGGAAGAATGGCTGAACGGAGCCGCTCCTACAGGGGAAGATACCTTAAGGGAGAGCTTCTCCTTCTTGAATATTCCTTACGAGTGGGATATGGAAGCCGCCATAGCCATATTCGAAATGGACGGGAAGGAAGGCTTGTCCAGCGGCGACGGCAGATTGCTGGAGTTCGCGATGAACAACGTCATAGGAGAATTGCTGGGTGACAGCGGAATTGCTTATCAGCGGGGGAACGGGCAGACGGTGGTCATTTATCAATCATTCTCCTCCGATTTGGCGGAGGATTTGTCGCTGTGGGCGGAGCAGGCCCGGGTCAAGATCAATTCCCTTCTCAAGATCAGCCTGACCGCGGCAGTTAGTGCCGAAGCGGTGCACGCCGCGGAGCTTCCCCGCATTTTTAAAGAAACGATCGGTCTGCTCAGGCTGAAGCTATCCCTCGGGACGAATACGATTCTTCATAAAAGTCTGGCTCAGCCCGAGCAGAATCCGTTCGCCCTCCTTAATCCTTCCGATGAGATATTGCTGGTGCAGCATGTCGAAATGAACGACGAGGCAGAAATCGCGAGAATGATGGAGGAGTTGTTCGGGCAATGGAAGGAGAGCGGCAGCCTTGCTTATGCGGACGAATGGTCTTTTCAATTGGCGGGCATCTTCACCGGGCTGGCCCATCGGCTGGGCAAGAGTGTCCGTTCTTTCGTTAATGATGAGCAGATGGAGAAGTGGAGGCATCCCGAGCAATTCCGCACCTTGGAGGAAATGATGAGCTGGTGGCGGCAGCTATATATCGAATTAAGCAAAAGCTACGAAGGGTTCCGCACGGATCGCAAGACGAAGATCATCCAGCAGGTGATGGATTATGTGGACGAGCATATCTATGAAAATATTACGAGGGAGGATGCCGCCCAGCATGTCTATATCAATTCCTCTTATCTAAGCCGCATGTTCAAAAAAGTGACGGGAGAGTCTTTCTCCGATTTCGTTATCCGCAAAAAAATGGAGAAAGCGATTCATCTCCTCCAGGTGGAGAGAGTGATGGTCTATGAAGTCGCGGACAGGCTGGGCTACAAGGATCCAAGCTATTTCGCGCGGGTGTTCAAAAAATATACGGGCAAAAGCCCATCCGATTTTCAGGAATAGAAAGGAAGATAAAGATTGCAGCATATCCATAGCGATATTGTGATTGTAGGCGGAAGCACGGGGGGCTGTGCAGCAGCGCTGGCGGCTGCCCGGATGGGCAAGCGCGTCGTTCTGACCGAGGAGGCGGCATGGATCGGCGGCCAGTTAACCTCGCAGGCGGTGCCTCCCGATGAGCATCATTGGATTGAGCATCATGGCTGTACTAGGAGCTACCGGGCTTACCGGGAGCATGTCCGCAGCTACTACAGGCAGTTCTTCCCTCTGCGGGAGAGCGAGAAGCTTAAGCCGCTGTTAAATCCCGGCAATGCGATGGTGAGCCGCATCAGCCACGAGCCGAGGGCGGCTTATGCCGTGCTTAAGGCGATGCTGGCCCCGTATGAGCACAGCGGTCGGTTAACCGTCATCACGGGGGTCGTTCCGATCGCAGCCGAGACGGACGGCGACAACGTCCGGGCAGTCACCGTGCGCCGGTTGGCGGATGGGGAGAGACTGGTGCTGACCGCTCCTTATTTTCTCGATGCGACCGATTGCGGCGATTTGCTGCCGTTAACCGGTACGGAATATACGACCGGAGCGGAATCCGTGAAGGAGACAGGGGAGCCTCACGCCATGCAGGGAGCGGCCGATCCGATGGATATGCAGGCCATCACGCATTGTTTCGCCATCGATTATATCGAAGGGGAAGACCATACGATTGCCAGGCCGAAGGATTACGATTTCTGGAGGCAGTACCAGGCGGACTTCTGGCCGGAGAGGCAGCTGAGCTGGTATTCCCCTAAGCCGCGTACACTGGAGAAGGTGGAATATGCGCTGTTTCCAAGGGACGGCTTGTTCTCCCTCTGGAACTACCGGAGAGTCATAGACAAAAATTTGTTCGAGCCGGGCACTTTCCAGAGCGATATCACGATCGTCAATTGGCCGCAAAACGACTATTGGCTCGGTCCGGTCATCGATGTGAGCCCGGAGGAAAGGCAGAAGCATCTGGAACAGGCCAAGCAGTTAAGCTTGTCTCTTCTATACTGGATGCAGACCGAAGCGCCGCGTCCGGATGACAAGCAAGGCTATCCCGGCCTACGGCTCAGGGGCGATGTCATGGGGACCGAGGACGGCCTGGCGCAGATGGCATACATCCGGGAATCGAGAAGAATCAAGGCGGAATTCACGGTCGTGGAGCAGCATCTCAGTCCGGAGATTCGGGGGGAGCAGGGCGCGGTTCGGTATGAGGACAGTGTAGGGATCGGATATTATCATATCGATCTGCACCCCAGCACCGGAGGCCGCAACTATATTGATGTGGCCAGCCTGCCGTTCCACATTCCGTTAGGCAGCCTTCTGCCCATCCGGATGAATAACCTGCTTCCGGCTTGCAAGAATATCGGTACGACCCATATTACGAATGGCTGCTATCGACTTCATCCCGTTGAGTGGAACATTGGCGAAGCCTCGGGGGCTTTGGCCGCCTATTGCCTGGACCGAGGGATTTCTCCACGCAGCGTGCGGAACGATAAGGCCGAACTGGCCGATTTCCAGAAGCTGCTGACGAAACATGGCGTGGAGCTGGCTTGGCCTTAAGTATCATCGAGCATCACACGCATTTCTTTTCTAGTTCTCGGCGGGGGATCTCCCCCCTCCCACACAATAAATTTCATTTTCTTGATTGATGCTTCTCGGCAAAATCCTTAAAACTATTATATTTCTTGTCCCAGTATCCATATTGACTATAACTTAACAAAATTCCGCCTACAAAACCGATTAGTATCAATATTAATTTCCATTTATACTCATAACCCCAGAGAAGTAATATGGCGAAAAAAACACCTATAGCCGCTCCCCAAATTCCCATGAAAAATACAAATATCGTTTTATATAATGTGCGCTCTTTGACCTTTTTCCAGAGTATCAAAAATAATTCAGTTCGTTTGTTATAGATAGTAGTCCCTCCTATCCTAACATTTCATTTGGAGGTTTATTCTATAGCTTATATTAAATCCCTGCTAAAAAAATTCATGAAAAACAATAAGTTAAAGACGCGCTCCGGATATACGCCTCTTTCACCGGACGTCGTGCCTGCCCATTTCCTTGGTGGTCTTCACAGGAATTGTCCGTACCTTACGATTTGGTGATCGTCGTAAGAGCATTACAGTTTTATTTCGGTCTTAAAGTCTGGTATTTTTTCCAACGTGACCCCTCCCCTATTTAAATCGTTATGGGAGTTATTGCGATTCCTCCAGGTCTCTCCCCGACCGGAATTGCAGGCACAATAACCGTTTGGTGGCTGTGCTGATCACGGAAACCGTATCATTACCGGAATTTGCAGCTTACCGCAAAGTCTCTAGCTTGATCTGCTTGCGGTAATCGCCCGGCGTCAGGCCGGTTATTTTTTTGAACATGCGGATAAAAGAAGTGACGTTGCGGTAGCCGATCCTTATACCTACTTCCTGTACACTAAGGCTGGTAGATTCGAGCAATTCCTTCGCTTTGCGGATACGGATATTGTTTAAGTGCTCGCTGAAATTAATCCCTGTTTTCTCCTTCATCAATATAGACAAATAATTGCTTGAAATATTGAGGCTGTCCGCCACCGAATCCAACGAAATATCCTCCGCATAGCGCAACTCCAAAATGTCTGTCGCGCGATTGACCAAATCGTTCCGCTCGTTCTTAACCGAGCTGAATAACGATGCGACGCGGGACGCCTGCGGTTCGAGCAGCCGTTTCAATTGGTCCAGGGTGAAGCACTCTTCCGTTTGCCGCAAGGCCTTCTGAAGCTCGGATAGATTCGGGTCCGGGATAATCGATCCGGCAAGATGGATCATTGTCTCCAGTATCGATTTGGCAAACTGCTTGATGCGTTCGGCGCTCTCTTCCTTGTGCTGCAAATAATCGAGCATCCGGTTCAGGATTTCCCTGCACTCCACGTCATTCCCTTCACGCAGGTTAAGCTCGAACTCCTTTTCTTTCTCCGGTATAAAAGGGTGATGCTTGGCCGGCGGGCGGAGATCGGAGATAATTTGCGTTTCCCCAAGCAATTTGGCCTGAGCGGCCTTGTCCAAAGCTTCATTGTATGCGGTACTGAACTCTGCAGCGGAAGTGTAGACGGAGCTTAGAGCCACGGAAATAAGGTAATACCCGGCATCCCCGTCCCAAACCTTTTTCAATGGGAGCAGAGTTTCCTTGACATTCTCTGTCGGTTCATCTTCGAAAAGAATCGATAAAATCTGATCGCTTTCAATCTGAAACGTATGTGAACCCGGGAAGCTTTCGGACACTGTTAAATTAATATATTCCCGAAGATAGTAAGAGACTTCGTCAGTCGTAATGCCCATTTGCTGTAAGGAAGCATTGCAATACTGCAGGTGATAAAGAACGATTCGGAATTTCCGGTTCGCCCGGATGAATTCCTGCAGGTCGTTCAAATCCGAGCGGATCATTTTCAGCTTGTTAATATACCCGTAATTGGTCAGCAGCGACCTTTGGTCCAGCAGCTCGGCTTGAATGTCGTTCTTCTCCTTGATCAAAGAATGAATTTTATCATGGATCAAATTGAACTCGCCAATCGCGCTTCCCAGGCTCCCCTGCTGCGATTGCTGGACGGAGGCGATGATTTGCTTGACCGGGCGATGCAGCCTGCGGCTGAAGAAATGGGAGCAGACAATCCCCACTCCAATCGACAAGCCTAGAGCAAGCAGCAACGTGAGGTTAAATTTCTCCATTTGTGAAGTAATGATGGAGGCAGGTATCATGGTGACGTAAGTGAATCCGGTTTCATTTCCTTTCTGCAAGAAATAATAATGCTGTCCCCACTCAAGCTCCCCTTCCTTTCCTTCTATTGCGCTGAGGGCGGGTTCCGGAAAATCTCCGGCTGTTTGGAAAATGATCTGCCGGTCACTATTCATAATCATAAATTCGGCATCAGGCACGTTGTGAAACGTTTGCAGCATCCGATCCGCATCCAGCAAAGCGATAATTTGATACTTTGGCGTTTCTTTGATGGAGATAGGCAGAAGGCTTTTGGTAAACCCCGGGACAACGGAAAATTCGCTTTTTGGAAAAGTCCGGTAAGTATACCCTTCACCGAATTGCTTCTGCCAAAAACTGAAAGGATAGCTTGAACTTCTGTAATCGTTTGCAAAAGTAAACTCTGCGTCCGATCGCCCTCCCTTATCCAGAACGAGGGAGGATTGATTGAAATAAATAAGAATATTGTCCAAAAACAAATCGCTGTTTGAAACATGGTTTTCAATCTGGTTAACGATCTGCCCCTCTTTCATATAATCGATCCGGTCCATTCTTTGCAAGGCCAGCTTCACGTTGGCGGACGTTACTTTAGGGTCGTAGTAGAGACTGTATAGAATGCTTTTGACGGACTTGAATAGATCCTCGTACTCCTTCACGGCGTTCTGCAGCAGCAGACGATTGTACTTGATCATTTCCCCCTTGGTATCGTTTTTTAAAATGGAGAAAGAAATCCAATGAAGGGAGGAAAGCAGAAAAATCACGGCAAGAAATCCGGTGAACATTTGGATAAATAAAGAGTTTCTGGTCTTAATGCGAGATGACAATTGGACAACACCCTCAGAAGTTTTTTTGTACAAGCTTGAACTTATAGACGTTCTTTCCGTGCTCGGAAAATCATCGCCGTATAAGGCGACGGAGCGTTTCCTTTTGATTGTATCATGCGAAATCTTAGGCCACAGCCATCTTTTTATATAAATGGATTGCCTTTTTTCTCTATAGTTTTCACTTTTTTGACTGGTTGATAATGTTGTCAAGGATTTAGAAAACGGTAAATAGGCTTCACTGCCTGCTCGATATATAATCGCCGTGAGAAACGCGAGAAGGGGGTGAAGAAAATTAAATTATCGTTACCGGGTATCATCATCCGAGGGGGAAAAAAGAAAGCAGCCCTCCCGAAAGGGAGAGAGCCCGTAAGCAAAAAATTGCAGAGTCCGCTCCAAAGAAGGCTACGCCGTAATTTGGATTTGTATTTGTTGATTCTTCCTGTACTCGTTTACTTTGTCCTCTTTGAGTATTATCCGATGTATGGAGTGCAGATTGCGTTCAAGGATTTTATTGCGACTAAAGGGATTTTGGGCAGCCCGTGGGTAGGCTGGAAGCATTTTGTGCGCTTTTACGAAAGCTTTTATTTCTGGAGATTGATCAAGAATACGCTCGGGATCGGTTTGTATGAGCTCGTTGTCGGCTTTCCCATTCCCATTCTGTTGGCGTTAATGATTAATGAGGTCCGTTCCCGGCTGTTCAAGCGGGTCGTTCAGACCGTCACTTACGCTCCCCACTTTTTGTCCACCGTCGTCATTGTCGGTATGCTGTTCTTGTTCCTGTCTCCACAAACCGGAGCTGTTAATCAACTGCTGCAGTGGTTCGGCTTCGAGCCCGTATCGTTCATGACTTCGCCGGGTTGGTTCAAGACGGTGTATGTCTTGTCCGGAGTTTGGCAGCAAATGGGCTGGAGCTCGATCATTTATTTGGCGGCGTTGTCCGGGGTGGATCCTCAGCTTCACGAAGCGGCCAAAGTGGATGGCGCCGGCCGGCTGCGGAGGGTTTGGCATATTAATCTTCCCGCTATTGCACCGACGATAGTGATTCTGCTTATTCTTAACGTCGGAAGGGTGCTCAGCGTTGGCTTCGAGAAAGTTTTCCTGATGCAGAACTCACTGAATATGGACGCTTCCGATGTGATTGCGACGCATGTCTACCGAACGGGAATTATTGGGGCTCAATACAGCTACTCAGCGGCGGTAGGGTTGTTCAATGCGGTGGTCAACTTCTTGATGCTGGTGGTGGTCAATTACATCGCGCGCAAAGTTAACGATACCAGTTTGTGGTGAGGGGGCATCATGTAGATGGTGTACAAGAGCCGGGGAGAACGTGTCTTTGAAGGAATTGTCTATGCAGCCCTGGGATTGGTGCTGCTTATCGTTATCTACCCGTTAATCTATGTTTTAAGCGCTTCACTCAGCGAGCCGGCGGCCATTCTGCGAGGGGAGATCTGGCTGCTTCCCAAAGGCTTCACGTTCGATGCTTATCGAAAAGTATTTGAAAACCGGGACATTATGACGGGGTATCTTAATACGATTCTGTATACGGTTACGGGGACGTCTATTAATCTATTGTTTACGACCATGGCGGCCTATCCTCTTTCCCGCAGAGATTTCTACGGGCGCAACCTCATTACGGCGCTCATTGTTTTTACGATGTTTTTCAGTGGCGGGATGATCCCTCTCTATTTGTTGATCCGGGATCTGCACATGTTGAACACGATCTGGGCACTGGTCATTCCCGGGGCGGTGTCGGTATGGAATATTATCATTATGCGGACATTCTTTCAGACCAGCATTCCATTCGAAATTCAGGAATCGGCCTTTATTGACGGCTGCTCGAATATTCAAACGCTCCTCCGTATCGTACTGCCCTTGTCCATGCCGATTATTGCGGTCATGACGCTGTTTTATGCGGTAGGGCATTGGAATGCTTTTTTCAACGCACTGATTTATTTGACCGATCGCGACAAATATCCGTTACAGTTGTTCTTGAGGGAAATTTTGATTCAAGAGCAAATGGATGAGATGGCCTCGTCTAACGATGATACTCTAATGAATTACATGCTGCAGATTGAAGCATTGAAATATGCGGTCGTGGTGGTGGCTAATCTGCCCATGCTGATACTGTATCCCTTCTTGCAAAAATATTTTGTCAAAGGAGTTATGATCGGGGCGCTTAAAGGATGATATTCTAGACAAAGAAAACAAGAAAACAGGAGGAATCCTTCTAATGAAAATAAATAAATGGGGATCGCTGCTGCTTGCGGCGGTGATGGCTCTGACCCCCTTATTATCTGCCTGTGGCAAGGAAGGAAGCTCTCCAGGGACGGGGAGCCAGGGAGGTGAAGCACAAGGAGAAGCGAAAGGGGAAGGGCAAGACGAAGCCGGCAATCTCAATCCAAGCGGATTTCCGATTGTGAAGGAACCGATTTCCCTTACTTTCTTTACCGGTAAGGATGCATCCAACAGCAGTAAATTCGAAGAAACGTTCGTCTGGAAAGAATATGCGAAAATGTCCAATATCCAGGTGAATTTTCAGCTGGTGCCATTTGAAAGCCTAACAGAAAAACGCAATCTGGCGCTGGCGAGCGGAGATTACCCCGATGTGTTCTATACGGCCAGGCTGAGTGCAACGGATCTGATGAAATATGGCTCGCAGCAGGAAGTGCTGATTCCATTAAATGATCTCATTGATCAGTATGCGCCGAATTTCAAAAAGCTGCTGGATCAGTATCCGGATTTAAGAAAAGGGCTGACGATGCCGGACGGCAATATTTATTCGTTCCCAACCTTTTACTCTCCCGAGTTTCTGCCTATGTTGATCGGGACGCCACTGTGGATCAATAAGGACTGGTTGGACCAATTGAATATGCAGGAGCCGCAAACGATTGAAGACTATTACAAATTCCTGCAAGCGGTCAAGACGACCGATCTTAACGGGAATGGCCGAGCGGACGAAATTCCATACAGCGGGTCTAATATCAATGTATTGAAGTATTCGCTTCAAGGGTCATGGGGTCTGGGTAATCGGGGGCTTGGCCATCTATTTGTCGATATGGACCCGGACCAGGATCAGCTGCGTTTTTTCCGCCTCGATCCGAAATATAAAGAGGTTCTGGAATTTATTCATAAGCTGTATGTTGAAGGATTGATCGATCCGGAAATCTTCACGATTAAGGATAGCGCATTCCGAGCCAAAGGAGCCGAAGGAAACATCGGATCGGCCATTACGACTAATCCGGTTACCGCTTTTAATTTAGACCATTACATCGGTTTAGGGGCACTGAAAGGGCCTCATGGCGATCAATTATACTCCCATGTGAAATCGCCTTTGGTTCAACCCGGATCTATGGCGATTACCAATAAAAACAAATATCCGGAAGCGACGGTCAGATGGATCGATTATTTCTACAGCGACGAGGGGGCCCTGTTCTATTTTATGGGAAAAGAAGGGGTCACTTATACGAAAAAGCCGGACGGATCCTTGGAATACGTAGAGGATATTACCAATAACCCGAACGGTCTTACGATGACCCAGGCAAGAACTAAATATTTCACCTGGAACGGGGGAAGCTATCCCGGCTTCGTCCAAGCGGAATACTTCCAGGGAGCCGAATCGCTGCCGAATGCTATAGAAACAGGGAAGAAGGTAGAGCCGTATGTGCCGCAGGAAATATGGAATGCGTTCAACTATACGGAGGAGGAGGCAGAATTCATGACGTCGGTCGGCTCGGATATCCATACTTTTATTCTAGAAACCGAGGCCAAATTGATTGCCGGCGACACTCCTTTTAGCGAGTGGGATAAATATGTCGATACGGTGAAGAAGATGGGGCTTGATAAATATATGGAAATTGAGCAAGCGGCTTACGAGCGGTATAAGAATAACTGATGGCGGGGGAGCGGTCTCCTCTCCCCTTCCGTATAAGTGGTAAAGCTTCTTACCGATGCTCGCTCCTCCGGCGTGTATTGCGGTGCTGCATGAGGTTGGCCAAGCAGTCTCATGCTGCCCTAGGCAAGAGAAGGAACAAGTTAGGGAAGGTGCAATGGACCAAAATGAAGGAAACATGTGAAGAAGGAAGGGGGGAACAAATAGGAGAACAACAGTATAAATAAATCTGGAAATCAACTGAAGGAAGATTCGAAGGGACAAATGAAAGAACGAGTGATGATAGAACAATTGAAGAGGCGCGGGAAGGAATAGTAAACAAACTAGTGAAGGAGTTGGCTAAGGGCGCAGCGAAGGAACTAAAGGAACAAACCATGACATAAACCGGGGCAATCGTTTACGATCCTGTGTTGCTTGGGATTGCATTATGGATGAGGGAGAGAAGTTTCCATGACACGTTTTCTTTATTTGACAGACACTCATTTCGGCGCCAATCCGATTGGCTTTCATCAGCAGACGGCCTATCCGGAACGCCTGGCCGATCTGATTAACGCGCTTCGTGGAGAAGTGATCCGGCATTCCGCCGATTTCGTTATTCACGGTGGAGATCTGATAGACTGCTGCAGTGTCGATTTGATTCGTCAGGCCTATGACCTGTTGAAGCTGCCCGTTCCCGTCTATTTATGTCTGGGGAACCACGATTTGGACCGCCCCGACGCAGTGGAGCTGTGGTTGTCACACGCTCCGGATTTGTTTATCGGCGGTTCCCCCCATTATGAGGTAGTTTGCACTTCCTGTGTCGTCCACGTTATGCCCAATCATTGGGAGAGCGGCTACGAGTATTACTGGAAGGGCGCGCAGATGCCATGCTTCACCGAATCACAGCTCCATCGGTTGGAACAGGCCATTGAGGCTCACCCAGGGAAGGCGCATGTGCTCGTCACCCATAGCCCGGTCTTTGGCATGAGCCGGGAGCAAAGCGGACTGGACCGAGTCATCCATGATGCGCCTGAAACTTTTCGCCAATCCATCGTTAATCTGGTTCGCAAGCATCCGGGCTTGAAGGTGGTCTTATCCGGGCACAACCATCTCAACACACTTCATTTGACCGAGGAAGCCGCCTTCGCCTCCGCCAGCTCCCTGGTCGAGACTCCGTTCGAATATAAACTGGTCGAGGTCTCGGATACACAGATGAGAATGACGACCCATCGCCTGGATTTGTCGGGCCTGACAGGATTTAGTCCGGATTATAATGAAGCTCGCACTTATGTACAGGGGAGGGAGCAGGATCGGGAGTTCATCGTGGCAATCCCTTAGGATGAGTGGCGAATCGCTTGTTAAGTTAAGTCTCCAATGTACGACGAATCGTTCCCGCTTGATCTGCAATAGCCTTTAGTTACGGCTTGCAAGCCCGGGAGAAGTAGATCCACCCTTATTAGAAATGGAGGAATAACTATGAATGAAAGCCGAAGCGGTCAGAAACCGAAGAGTGAGGAGGGTGCTTCCTCATCCGGCAGTATTAGCCGAAGACGCTTTGTTACCTCGCTCGGAATATTGGCCGGTGCGGCAATAACCAGTCAGATTCCGGCGGGAATACAGGCCTATGCCCAGGAAGATAGCGCAGAATTATGGAGCGCCGAAGGGAGTAAGAAGGCAAAAACGTCTGTTCATATAGACTGGTATAATGTCAAAGATTACAATGTTCTTGGCAACGGGTCCCGAGATGACGCTGCTGCCTTGGAAGCGTTAATTCAATCTACAGCACAGCGTGCGGAGGCAACCTTGTATTTTCCTGCGGGAACTTACCGGATTGGCAGTCACTTGACTTTTCCCCGAAGAGTTCACTTGCGTTTCGACTACGGCGCAATGCTGGTTCCGGATGCCGGCGTGATCGTCAAGATCCAGTCTTCGGTAGAGGCCGGGCTGGGTCACATTTTCGGCGGGGCGGGGAAGGTAACAGGCGACTTCTATGGGCAAGGGGTATATCCGCAATGGTGGGGAGCGAAAGGAGATAAACAAACGGACGATACGGAGGCATTCCGGAATGTGTTTCGGCTGTCGAAGGACAATCAGATTTCTGTAACCGTTTACGTTCCGCGAGGGGATTATGTTTGGTCCCAGCCTGTTGTCGTTTATGGAAACACTTCGGTCATCTGTGAACAAGGAGCGGTGTTCTGGCGGAATCACGGAAATACGATGATGTACAACTATGAGTATAATGGCGAGGCCAATGCCGGCTATAGCGGCAACGGGAATATTCTGTTCGAGAATGCCCGTTTCGAATTTGTCGGGTTAAATCCGTCTGTCTTATGTTATGAGGATGGCAACATACTCCAATTTGCCCATGCGTCGGATTGGACTTTTCGGCACTGTGAATTTTATGATGTCATTGATGCTCATGCGATAGAAATCAATTCCTCCCAGAACGTTGTTATTGACGGCTGTAAATTTTATGGTTACCGGGAATTGGCGAATAATCGCTGGTATGTGGAGGCGATCCAGATCGATCACGCCTCGACAAGCGGGATTCAGGGGGCCCTGCCGTATGATGACACGCACTGTAAAAACATTACGATCCAAAATTGTTATTTTGGCAAAGGTCATAGTTATACATTCAACAAAGGGGGGATTGCTACTACGGTAGAGTTCAAGGCCTGGACAGCCGGGGTCGGCGGACACACCCATAAGGAAGGAAAATGGCACCAGAACATTACGATCCGAAACAACACGTTTGAAGGAATGCGCTATTATGCGATACGCCCCTACAAGTGGCTGAACACGTTGATCGCAGAGAACCGATTCTATGAATGCGGGGGCGGCATTTATGCCGTAAGCGGGGCCAATCATGCCGTCTACGGAGCAGCCGGACCCTTCCGGAGATTGTCGATTGTGAACAATCAGTTTATTAATGGGGTGGCGGTTTATCCGGACTTTTTTGCAGGGAATCGGCGGTTTATGATAGGTATCTTTTCGACGGATGTCGTTTCCGAGGATGTGCAGATTGCCGGAAACACCTTTAGCGTAGCTGAAGATACAGGAATCATTATAAGGAACGTCAAGCGCATATCGGTCTGCAATAATACGATTAACTATATGAAAAAGGACGCCATAGAGATTACCGGCTGCTTGAATGTGACTGTGCAAGGAAATCAAATCTTCAAGCCTTCCGAATATGGGGTGCTGCTGAAAAACTGCAATCATTGCTTGATCCTGGATAATCAGATTAACGAGGCTCAAAAGCAAAGTATTTATATAGAAGATGGGGAAAATGTGCAAATTGGCGGAAGTGTAATAACGAATGGGCGTGAAACCGGAATTGGCTGCGAAGGACTGCAAGGATTAATTGCAAAAGATAATCAGATCAGCGATTCACCCAACGCCCTGATAATTAACCATTGCCGAAATGTTAGAGTTATAGGAAATCATGCGGCGCGGATGTCCACGAATGGTATGGAAATTGCCGCAACTACCGGTTTGCTTGTTTCAGGCAACTTTTTGATCGAAGGAGCCGGCTCCGTGTACGATGCTCTCGTTATTAAGGAGGGTACGAATATGGGCGTTGTTAGGGACAACATCCTGTCCGGAGCCTTCCGCAGAGGGATTTGGTTCGAAGGGACGACATCGAATATTAAATACGGATACAATGTGGGGCCGGTCCAAAATGACAGCAGTCAGGTCGAGCCTCTGCAAGACTAATAGAAGGGGAGATCTGCTAAATCTGCGCTGCTTACCGGTGATCCGGCATGTTTTGTAATATTGTTAGTGAGATATATTTATTTCTAAAGGAACGGTCCTTCTTTGGAGGGCCGTTTTTAAATGGACACCTGTTAGGAGGGCGATAAGGATGAAGGGAGTCTGAAATAAACGGAGGCCTTAACCTCGATTTATTAATCGTGTTAAGGCCACTTGCTAGATTAAGCCGTTCTAGAAAGAATTTGACTATTCTCTAGAACAGATCTCGACACCTCATTTGCCGGACGATATCCTTTTTCTATCAGACCTTTTATGTATATCTTGCTGTATATAAAGGAAAAAATGATACCGCTTACCCATCCGCCAATACCAAAGGTAAACGAGCCAAAAGCGAGAGCGACAATAAACATGATCGCGGCCCATTTTAAATCTCCACGGAAAAGAGCGGGGAAAAATCCAAAAAAGAGCGTAGTCCAGCTAAATCCGACTTTAACTTCTTTGGATAGACCGCTCTCGGTGCTAAGCAAGACCTTCATTGCGCAGCCACCTCCTTTTAAATGTTAAGTGAGAATAAAATAGTCCGAGAAGATAGTCTTAATGGACTACTCATCTCCATGGGGCCTGTCCTTAAGTGCTAATTTATCACAAAATTTTACAAATACAACTGTTTTTTTATTTTTATCAACATCAGAATGTCTAAGATCGGAATGATAATGGGTCTTTTGTAATTGGTCGAAAGGACTATTCTCTTGGAGGGGGATACCAGCTCTTCTTGAGGATACATTTGTATATCAAATTTTTAGGAGGGGTAGGAGATTGTATTAAATCTTTTTCTAAGACTTCCGATGACTATTTAAAGGACTAAAGGTGGTTAAAGGATCGTTTTAACTAAAAAGGTATGCAGTTACTTACAAGATATTGGTTTGGACCTATCGGGTCAAGTAAGCAGACGTAGTCCAATCAATTGCAATATAGAAAAGGGGAGCATAAGGAATGTGGAGTGAAATAGCCGATTTAATAAAATTAAATCCGGCCTGGTCTCTGGTTATTACTATATTGGGGACGCTGCTTGTTTGGTTGTATAAAGAATTTAAAGTGATGCTTGCTAAGGAATTTAATGACAAGGTTGCAATTTTACAAAATAAGCTGGAGGTCTATGGAAGACTGGAAGCGGCCGTGGTTAACCTTAGCTTAATATACTGTATCCCCTCCGTAAACGCGACGAGAATTATGGCCGACAATTCCAAATATCCACTTAGCTGCCATTATCGCATGAGAGAAGTGAACTAACTGTATTTTATGTAGGTAAATTCAGGCGAATTTCTCATTTGGACTATCTAACTGGAAAAACTACAGTTAAAGTGGAGGATTTCTGTTGATTTCGGCCATTTTGCACAAACTAGCTGTAGGTTTTCCAGTTAGTTTCCATATTTCGGATTGAGAGGGCTAAACTAACTGTATAAATTCCATTTAGCCATCCAAGGTTTGCTCATGGGACCCATCGGATGAGTGAATGGGACGAACCGAAATGGGAACTACTGGGAATCCCCCTACTGGGAGAACTTGTCGAGATCAAATGGTTCGTACTCCTTCTTGCCCAATCCCGGCCTGCGACCGGATTGAGCGATTCGGCAGGATTCCTCCGATAGCACTTCCTCCAATAACCAACTTGCCCCAATAACCAACTTCCCCCAGTTAGTAACCAACTTCCTCCAATAATCTACCTCCCCTTCTTTAGATTCATAAACAGAGATTGATAACGAAGAGCGATAGCAGGCCATCTATACCGGGCGGCAGTCCTTTGAGCGGCGTTAACCCGCTGCTTCGTCCTGGCCGGATTGTTCCACATGGCTGCGATGGCGCGGGCTATGGCGGAGCTGTCAAGAGATGCTATGACTTGGGCATTGCGGGGACTTACGAACTCCTTCAGTCCGCCCGACAGGGTCGATACAAGCGGAACGCCGCTGGCCATCGCTTCCAGAGCGACAAGGCAGAACGACTCTTTCCGGCTCGGCACTATAACGGCTCCGTACGAAGGGTACATCCGCTGTACCGCATCGTTCGAGCTTTTCTTCATCCAGTGAATGCGGTTTGCGATGCCGCTATTTCTGGCAACAGTATATAAATGATTTACATACTGTGCTTTGCCGCTTCCGACAATCGTTAAACTGACCTCTTTCCGATTTCGTGATAACAACGCAATGGCTTTAATTAAGGGTTCAATGCCTTTTGAAGGAATGAGTCTGCCAACATAAAGCAGCTTGGCCGGGGTAATATTGGCTTGTCTTGATACGAAGTTTACGCCGTGCGGGATGACGGTGATTTTAGTATGGCTGCCCGGATAAAGACGGATGATTTCAGCCGCCTGCCATTTGCTCGGAACCGTGATCCGGCTTGCGATACGAATCAGCTTCGCTTGGTTTTGTCCCGCCGGAGAACGGGCTCCCGCTGATACCATGGAATGGCATGTATAGACGATCGGAACCCGGTACAAGCTTCCGGCCGCTGCCGCAACGGCTGCAAATTCCGTGCTGTGAACATGAATCAGGTCAGGCTTGCTGCATTGGTTGGCGGCTGCTGACCTTAGCACTGCGCCGGGCTTGAAGATTGGGAGGGACGGCTAAAGTAATAAGAAGCTTTGGGAAGCCGCAGAATGCGCTGCATGCCGCCCGGGTTCATCAACGCCGGCGCTCCCGAGTCGCCGGAGCATAAGACGGTAACTTCCAACCCTGCGTTGCTTAGCGCTTTGGCCAGATGAGTGGCGGCAACCCCGAGTCCTCCGATAATATTCGGATGGAATTCATTGGTCATTACCCATAGCTTTAGTTTCCTCTCCCTATTCATGAGCGTCCTCCCCCAAACGATTTCAGATCATTTTATGAAGCTCTTAGGATAAGGTGTGGTAAATAGCCTGTATAGAGGACGAAGTTATTCATTTGCCGGGGAGTTTTCCCCTCTTTAAGTTGCGGGAGTTATGAGGTTAGGGAGGGAGAATAGAGGAGTGCATAACATTGAACATCCGACTCTATAATAAATAAGGAGAGGCCGTATCGGGCCTCTCCTTATTGTCAAGCCAGGTCAGGTTAGAAACATTCGACGAGGTAAGAACCTTAAGCTCTGATGTAAAACAGAAACTCCTGGCCGTTCTTGACCGGCTCCTGTTCAAGGGTATAGCCGTGCTTGACGACTTCCTCCGGAACGTTGCGGAACGAGGAAGGACAGTCGGTAATTACCTGCAGAAGCTGCCCCTTCTGCAAATCACGCAATGTCTCCAAGGTATAGATAACAGGATAAGGGCAGGATTCTCCTCTAAGATCTAATGTGAAGTCTGCTGTCATGTTCTATGCTCCTTTCTTAAAGCCTGTGCCGAAGCGATAATTTTTCTGCCAGTACATGGCGATAACGAAGCTTAATCCTAACAGAAGCAGCGTAACGATGAGGGCCGCAGAAGGCCCCAACTCTGCTATAAGATTAATCGGCGCTCCGCTTTGGACAAGCAAGCTGTAGACCCCAAGGTGATCCCAGGCATAAGCGAGACCGGTCGCACCGATAATATTGCCGATAAATACCGGCAGGAAGACGATTTGCCCTTCCATCAGACGGTACATCATTCCGGTTTCGCAGCCTCCGGCCATGACGATGCCCAGGCCGAACAGGATTCCGCCGACCAATGTGCTGGGGGCAGCGATTTTCGTAATCGGGTCCAGGCCGTAAGCCAGAATGATGGCCAGAGTTGCCACGGAGCTGATTGCCATACCGAAGGAGATGGCCTTCGTCATGGTGGCTCTTCCGCTGATCCATAGATCGCGGAACGCCGAGGTGAAGCAAATTTGTCCTCTCTCTATCAAAATTCCGAAGGCGGCTCCGAATATGGCCGCAACGCCCAGCATCGTGCGTCCGGTGAGGAAGAAGTAGACGATAAGCCCGGCGTATGCCAGCATAATAAGCCCGCCGATGTAAGGCTGGACTTTACGGGAACCGCCGGTCTGTGACGTCAGTCCTCCTTTAAGCAGTACGGGCTTGCCTTTCCACCAGGAGGTATTGACTAATTTGGTGCCGAGATAAGTCCCTGCGGCTGTGGCGACGATAAATATCCAGGAATGCAGGGAAAACTGCGGAACCCCGGTGAAGAAGGCAGCCAAATTGCAGCCTAATGCCAGACGGGCGCCGGCACCGGCAATGATGCCGCCGATCAGGCCCTGAACCAGGCGGCGTTTCTGCCTCGGGACGCGTATTTTGAAATTGTTGCTGAAGAGAATGGTACACAACGCCCCGATGAACATCCCCCATACAATCCAGCCGTCTGTCCGGCTCCATGTCGTTCCATCCATATGAATAAGCTTGAAATAAGCCCAATCGGAAATATCGACTCCGAACATCTCCAGCACATGGCCTCCGAGACGGGTGAATTCCCCGGTCACCGCCCATACCGTCCCGGTAATGCCGAAATAGACCGCGCTAAGGAGCCCGGCAAGTCCCATCGCAACATATGGGCTCCAATATTGGCCGAAACATCTTTCCATCACTTTCATCTGTCGATCCCTTCGATTCTATTAGATTCAACTCTTATTTAACAATACAAAGAGTTTAAACATGCCGCTATTTATTTTATCACATAAGAAACTTCAAGCGTTAAAACAAAGTCAATAAAATTTTGGCATAAAGTCCACTTCCAGACGGGGTTATTCGTCTTCGGAGCGACCGCGGTTGTAGGAAATTTAGACGTGTCAAAAGCGGGCTCGAAATTCCTGCGAAAATGCAGGAATTTCGCATCGTAACCGCGTTAAGGAAGGTTCAATGCCGTTTAGAGCAGGAACAAATTGCTGCGAATCTGCATCAATTTTGAAGCGTTGCGACCACTCTGGGAAAAAAGCCTGCGATAATACAGCAATTTCGGTAAAAAAAACCCCGGTCTCCCACGGAACGAGAAAAAAGATGCATTTTCGCAGGCTTTGCCACGGACAGGAAACCAAATGGCCAAAAGCATGCAGATTTGCAGGCTTTTAAGGTCAAGGCCCCCACCAAGTACCATAAAACCTCTCTATCGAAGCAAAGTGTGGAAGAATGATCGCGATAAGAGGAAGGTTTAGAAGCCGACATTGTTGCGGAGCGGACGGAACGCCTCGAAGCCATACTTAATAAGAGGAAGGGGTCCCGGCCGTATCAGCGTTTCGTCAGCAGACCGAGATTCCTCCAGCCGTAGGCGATTTCCGTCAGAGTAGTCCCGCCGATGTCAATTGGCTGCTGCTGAACAGGAACTCCCCCCAGAGCCTCATAGAAGCGCCGGGACGGATTATCGGCCAGTACCCAGATCAGCATGGAGTGAACATGGGCTCCTTGCAGCTCGGTGGCGATGGAATGGACCAGCTGTCCTCCGATTCCTTGTCTTTGATGGGATTTTAGCAAATAAATGGCATACAGCTCTCCCTGATATTCCGGATGATTGGTCCTCTCCCGTCCTCCGGCGGCAAAGCCGACGATTCCCTCCCTCTCCTCCGCGACATAGACAGGGCGGACGCCGGCAAGCTTCAGCATCCCCCGCCACATCTCTTCTCTTTGTTGATACGACATTCCATCCAGATAATGATCCGGAACGATTCCGCGGTAAGTCGATCTCCAGCTATCCACTTGTACTCTTGCGATGCCAGAGGCATCGTTCAGACGTGCTTTCCTTACTGTCATGATCATCCACCTATCGCATTCCTGTTTTTTCCAATAGTTTATTGAAAAAAGGAAGGGGTGTCCAGTATTTTTCGTTTTGAAGGAACTCGCCCTGCCCAAAAGGAGAGAATTATTGATAATATTGTTCTTCGCTTGTATAGTTAGTTACATGAGTAATTAACCGATTAAGTGTAAAAGCAGCAGGAGGGTGGCAATGGGATCTTTAATAGATGACAGTCGTCCGATTTTCATGCAAATTGCTGAACGAATTGAAGATGACATCCTCGAAGGAAGGCTGCCTGAAGAATCACAGGTCCCTTCTACGAATCAATTCGCTTCCTTCTATCAGATCAATCCGGCGACGGCAGCCAAAGGGGTCAATCTGCTGGTCGAACAGGATATATTGTACAAAAAGCGGGGGATTGGCATGTTCGTGGCCACGGGAGCTCGTGAGAAGCTAAGGGAACAGAGGAAAGAACAGTTTTACGAGCAGTATGTGGTGACAATGATCCGGGAAGCGGAGAAGCTTGGAATTACGACAGACCAACTGTCGGAGATGATCCGGAAAGGGGATAGGTCGAAATGAATTATGCCGTAGAGGTCAGCCGCTTGACCGGCTGCTTGAGGATTATTCGGAGCATCCGCGCACGGTTATCTAGTCCACGCATCTCATTGACGAGGTCAGCAATATATTGGAGCATGTCATCGTTATCGATAAAGGGAAGCTGCTGCTTGATGAGGAGGCGGAAGCCCTTCGCGGCCGCGCGTTTACCGTCGTGGGTCCCGCTTCCAAGGTGGAGAGCTTTACGGAAGGCAAAGAAATGATTCATCGCGAGTCGATCGGCGGTTTGGTATCAGCTGCCGTTCTGGGCCGGCCGGGGGCCGGAGAGCGGGAGCAGGCGGAAGCATTGGGTCTGGAGCTTGCCTCCGTCTCCTTGCAGCAACTGATCGTCTATCTGACGAGTGATCATTCTGCGGGAAGGCGGTGAATGCCTGATGAATAGGGTACAAGGTGTAATGAAGATGCATTTGAGAGACAGGTGGCTGTGGTTTTTCGTTCCCCTTCTGGTTCTGCTGCCCAGCTTCCTTATTAATATAACTATAAGTTATTTTGTCGAGGAGCCCATCTATACCGGAGGAATAATGTCCCTCTACATTTACATGCTGGTTGCGGGGATAATTTCCCTGGTCCAATCGTTTCCTTTCGCGTTGGGTTTAAGTGTCCGGAGAACGGATTATTTTACCGGCACTGCAATGGTTGCCGGGGCAGTCAGCATCCTGATGGCGGTTCTGCTTTTGCTGCTTTCCTTCGTGGAGAAACGGACGGGATTTTGGGGCGTGGATCTGCATTTCTTCCTTTTGCCGTATTTCAATGACGGCGGGATTGCGGAGCAGCTATGGATCTATTTTTCCATCCTGATAAACATGTTCTTTCTCGGGTTTTTCATCTCCAGCATCTATCGAAGATTCGGCAAGAAGGGTCTTGGTGTCTTCTTCATCTTGTTAGTGACGTTGATGACCGTTTGCTCGTATGTAATAACCTTTAATCAATGGTGGGCGACTATGTTTCATTGGCTGGCCGGCCACCCTGCATCGATGCTCGCTTCTTGGTCGGTTCTGTTTACGGTCGGCTATGCGATCTTGTCCTATTTCATGCTGCGCAAATCGACGGTTTAAGCAGGCATGCCTCGGGTCGTACGGGAACATCCCGGACGGCTTTTTTACAAGTTTAAGTTTTCATTAAAGCATGGAACAACTTTCTAATTGGCATAAAAAGCTACCTTTAAAACCGGGTTATTCGTCTTCGAAGAGGCTCCGTTTGGAGCTTTTTTTATTTTTTTGTCTTTCGTGCAGATGAAAATTATTGATAATAGATCGTTTGATTAAACGTCTAAAATTCGATTTTAAGGCGTTTTTGAACTTCTGTGTAGATTCCCTCGAACTAATGGATTTTATTGCCTTAAACAAGCTGAAAACCGCCTTAAAATCGATGAAAAATAAAGGTTTTAGGTCATTATAATTTATGTTATTATTGGAGCACCAGGGCGGCCGCTTGGTTAATGATAGAAAGGGGAAGTGCAGGATGAATGGTATTCAATGGATAGGACGGTTTGGTACGAAAGGAGAAGAAAGCTCTGTGAAATGGTTAATATTACAGCACGAGGCTGCCGACACAATCCAAGATGGGTTGGTTGCCGCGGGGAGTATATGACATGACGGTGACCCTGATGGTGCTGGTGGTTGCGGCTGTTTTTGCAGGTGCATTGATGAGATCGATGTTTGGCTTCGGAGAAGCGATCGTGAGCATGCCTTTGTTGGCACTGCTCCCTATTCCTCTACATACATCTGTCTCTCTGATAGGCTTGGCGGGGCTCACTGTCGCTTCCCTTACCGTATTCTGCGGATGGCGTCACATTGAACGGCAGGTTCTGATCCGGTTGGCCGCGGCCACCGTTATTGGAATCCCCGCCGGACTGGCGTTGCTTTATGTTACTCCCTCAGGCGTCGTCACTTTCGGACTCGGTGCTTTTCTGATCGCTTACGGCGGTTATTGTTTAATTAAGAAGAGCCTCACCGCGACGGCCGAACGTCCGCTTCTTCACGGTCGCGGCTGGGTGCTGCCGTTCGGTTTTGCCTCGGGGGTGCTGGGCAGCGCGTATAATATGAATGGGGTACCCGTTGTCGTTTACGGAACTTTGCGCCGCTGGCACCCGGAGCGCTTCCGCGGTACGCTGCAGGCACATTTTCTCATTTCCGGCGTTCTGGTCGTTGCGGGACACGCTCTTGGAGGATTGTGGTCTAAGGAATCGTTGATTTTGTACGGTTATTCCCTGCCGGCCATTCTCTTGGCTATCGCTCTGGGGAGTTGTTTTAATAAGCGAATCCCCGCGGCTAAATTTGACCGCTACTTATATATTATTATCATGGCGCTTGGAGTTCTGCTGCTATTCCCCCATAGCTCGTCCCTATCCAATTGACGAAGCCGCTGTTGTCTGGAATGAAGAAGTATAAGTTTCTGAAGCGGAGATGCTCACCCGGCGGATGGGCTTGTTGAAAGAAAAAGAAGTTGTTAAGATGAGGGTGTTCGATTTGTTGGAAGGGTTGAGAACTCTTCGAGATATAGCCCCGAAAGCAATTTAATACATGGAAGGAGCGGATAGAATGAGCGACAGCCGTAATCATTTAAAGCCCGATGTACGCGCTTACCTGGAACGAATAGGTTATGAGGGTCCTCTGGACGGGAGTGCAGCCGTGCTTGCCGAGCTGCAGGAGTGTCACCTGCATACGGTGCCCTATGAAAATCTGGATATTCTGAAGCGCATTCCACTATCGCTGGAAATTCCGGACCTGATCGAGAAAATCGTTGTCCGCCGGCGCGGCGGGTACTGCTTCGAGCTTAATGCCCTCTTTGGCTGGCTGCTGCGCGAGCTCGGATATCCCGTAACCGACCTGATGTCCCGCTTCTGGCGGGATGAACCTAATCCGCCGCCGAAGAGGCGCCATCATGTATTGAAGGTCAAGGCAGGGGATGCTTACTATCTGTGCGACGTGGGGGTAGGGGGAATCGTTCCCAGGCGGCCGATCTTGATGGTGGAAGGGCTGGAGCATCCGCAAGGGGAGGAGTGCTATCGCCTGGAGAGGGACCCGGAATACGGCTGGATGCTATGCGAGCTCAAGCATGGCGAATGGAGCCGATTGTATTCCTTCACCGAGGAGCCGCAGTTGGCCAAAGACTTTATTATGGCGACCTACTGGTGTGAGAATTCGCCGGAATCGATTTTTACGAAGAGCGCTATGGCGGCAATCCGCACCCGCGAAGGGCGCAACACGCTCGCCGGCAAGGAATTTCGCATATTTACCGCGGAAGGGGTGCGCAGCTTTACCCCCAAGTCGGAAGAGGAGTATAACGAGGCTCTGCGCACTTATTTCAATATTCATTTGGATAAGGCTCGGAAGTAAGGATAGGGCTGTTTGAAAAAATGAGGGGATTTAAGCCACCCGGGGATAAGCCTCGAAGGTCACACGTCACAGGGCTCCCCGTTAAAGTAAACCTTTAACGAAGCAAAGCAGGAAGAGCGACCGCGAGTAGAGGAAGGTTGAGACGCCATTATAGCGGGCACGAATTCCTGCTATTATGCATCCATTTTGAATCGATTCCAAACGCTCCGGAGAAAAGCCTGCGATAATACATCAATTTACGCATCAAATCATCCGTTCCCCCCTGAAATAAAAAAAAGATGCATTTTTACAGGCATTGCTGCGGACACGGGACCAAACGGCTAAAAGCATGCAGAATTGCAGGCTTTTAAATTCGGGCTCCCGCAAGTATTGTATGGCAGCAATTAGAGGAAGGTTTTAGACGCAAACTCTATTGGAGCGCGGAGACGAAGTAAGCTTCGAAAGCTATACGTCACACTCGGCGGCGCTCATTACTGCAATAGATCGGTTTGTGGGTCGGAATCTCACGAATGAGTACTACTAAGTGAACGACCATTAACCCGTTCATTAAGAAGGATTGCGCTGGAGTATCGATTCACCGTCGTTGCGGAGCATCCGATTCTGGGCGTTTCCGAGCCAAGCGAGCCTTTAATAGCCACTACCAACCGGATGGATCTTGCCGTTCTGGAGAATATCCTCAATCAGTATATGGCTTCGGGAGAGGTGAAGGTCCCGCTGGCCAATCAGTTGTCGCAATCGATCAAGCAAGCCAGGCATCAATGGGACAAGGGATCAGCGGATCAGGCGGTTAAGAAGCTGGAGGACTTCCAGAAGCACTTGAACAAAAAGTCTATGGCTCCTTATGTGACGGAAGCCGCCAAACGAACGCTTCATTCCAGGAGCCAGTCATTAATTCAGGTGTGGAGCAGCTAGAATTGAAAGGATAAGAAGGGGCTGTTCCAAAAGTGTTCGCATAAAACGGGAACAACCCAAAACGAAGCAAAAAGGACCTCAAATCCCACTTTGAGTGGGAACGGGGTCCTTTTTTAGCACCCAAATTTAATAGGTGGGGCTTGAAAAATCATAGATCGACTTATGAAACAACCCCTTCTCTGCCAAAGAGATTATTAGCAATATAACCCTATAGGGACAGGGTATCCAGCGGAATTTCAAAAGCCCGCTTAATGACAAGGCCGGCCGCCAGCTTGGTCTCATCCGGTTTGTCCTCCAGATGCATGATCCGGACATTGTTGACGGTAACAGGCAGCTGCTTGATTACCCTTGCTCTGATCTCAGGGATCATATAGGGGCTTATAGTACGCAGTACCCTGCCCGACAGCAGCACGCTATCGGGATTAATAAAGGTGATGATGTTGGTAATTGCGATAGAAATTCCCTCGATCACGAGTTCGTACAAGCGAAGCATCTTGGGATCGCCGTTACGTACACCTTCCGCAAATTGTTCAAGTGTACACTTCATAGATACGCTAAGACCGCTAATAGAGGCCAGGGTAGTAAGGCAACCGCTTCTTCCGCAGTGGCAAGGGTAGGCGTCCGCTCCATAGAAGCCTTTGTAATGGCCGAATTCGCCTGCCACGAAGTTCGAGCCCGGGATCAGACGCTTCTCGGAAACGATAGCACCGCCCGTTCCATAATCGAATTTTAAAGTAATATTGTCTTTGGAGTCTTTCAGACAGCCGTTCATATTTTCGTTCACGGACAATAAATTGACGTCATTCTCTATATAGACCGGAATATGATACTTGTCTTCCAGCAATTGTTTAAGCGGAAAGCGGTGGACACCTATTCCGGGAGTTCGCAGGATGATGCCGTTCTGTGAATCTACGAGCCCCTGCATACTGATGCCGATGCCCTTGATCTTGTCCAAGGCCGGCACTTGGGGAAGGAGTTCATCAATGACTTCGTGCAGCAGGCGAAGCAGGACTTCGATCGATCCATATTTATCGATGGTGCGTTCGGAGGAGGCTATGCGTTCTTGGCGCAAATTATAGACACAGCCTCGAATATATTTTCCTGCAAGCTCTATTCCGATGGCATACAGTCTGCCGCTGTTGACATGGAGCGCGATTCTTTTTCTGCCGCTTCCCGACTCCAGGGCCATATGTTCACCAACGGTAATCACCTTTTCCTTCAGCAACCGATTGACAATATTGGTAACCGTTTGCCGGCTTAATCCCGTTTTCTCTGCTAATTCCACACGGGATATCGGTCCTTCGGAATAAATAAGATAAAGTACTTTCTGTTGATTAATTGATTTCAAAAGCATATGGCTTGTTCTTTTTTCTGAGTCGCTCATGCCTTATTTTCCCCTTCCACACTCCCAGTTGTTTTCAAAAAATAAACAGCTAACGGTTTCTAATTAGCAGAAGATTCTCGCCCTAGTTTAGCACTAAAGCGGGAATAAAGAAAAGTTTCAACTTCTGCAGTAATTTAGGATTGACAATACGAAAAAGAACGATATTATTAATTATATCAATTAATAAAGCAATTTGATTAACTATTGAAAACTTTTATACTTTGTTTTTCGGGCTTGTTGCATTGTCTGATGCAGAGGCGGCGAGTTGTCTGATTGCCGGATACGGGAGAAGGCATAAGTTCTGAGAGAGTGCTATAGCTAAACATGGCATTAACGCAGGGCTAATAAGCCTCCTGATTTTCTTTAGGAAGCTCAAAGCACACGCTGTTTTAATCCCGAGAAGGAAGAACCGATGAGACTACACCAATTATTGAAAACGATTTCACAAGACGAGGAGGTGAAGCTGGAAGGAGACGACAACATTATTTTACATAATCCGTGCTCATAATTGATATTCAATTAACAAACAGGTAGTAAACTAAACACAGAATTTAGTCAATCAATTTTATTTATTAATGAAAAGGGGAGGCTATAACGATGTTCAACACTAAAATGAAAAGATGGATGTCTGCTGGAGCGGCCGCCATCCTATCGGCTACTATGCTCGCGGCTTGCGGCGGCAACGGGAATACTTCGGGACCTGCTTCATCCCCGTCGAACAGTCCGGGGCAGTCTGCAGAAGTAGAGGTATACCCTGAGAATGGATTGCCGAAAAATGAGGAGGTTACGCTTAAAGTCGGTTATTTCATTGGGGGTTACGGGCGTGAATGGTTTGATAAAGCAGTGGAATCCTTCACCAAGAAATATCCGAATGTCAAGATAGATATTACGGCATCATCGGATATGCAAACGATCCTCTCCACCAAGATTTCAGCAGGCAATGATAAAGATATGTTCGACTTGTTCAATACCGCACCTGCCGGAGGCGTTGTATCGCTGGCTGAAGCCGGGAAGCTGGAGCCCATGGACGACATTTGGGACTACAAGCTTCCGGATGTGCCTGACAAAACAGTGAAAGATCTGAGTATGCCGGGAATGTATGAATCTACACCGTTGATTCAAGGGAAGAGGTATGAATTCGCCATCTTCACCAGCTTCGGCGGACTGTTCTACAACAAGAAGCTGTTCGAGGAGCATGGCTGGAATCAAAACCCGAAAACCTGGGAGGAGTTCAAGCAGCTGTTAGCGGATATTAAGGCGGACGGCATCGCTCCAATCACGTTCCCGGGCATCCATCCCAACTATCATACGTGGGCTTTCGGACCGGCGAAAAATTTTGAATTGGCTGATATTAACGGCCATGCCGAACAATTTATCGAGAATTACAAAACTTATACGCTGCCGCAATATACCAATCCGGAAACGGTTGAGACCTGGACGCGCTTTTATGAGCTGGGTAAACTAGGGTATTTTGCAGAAGGTCTGCCGGCCTTAACCCACACGCAATCGCAAATGCAAGTGCTTCAAGGACAGGCGGCCATGGTATCGACCGGAACCCACGTCGAGAACGAAATGAAGGAAGCGACACCCGCCGATTTCGAATGGGGGTTTATGGCCGTTCCGTTCCGGGACAGCGAAGACCAGACACTTTGGATTCGAAGCGGGACTACAGGCTTCAACTACATCTGGGCGGCCAAACCGGATTTGAACAAGAAGTGGGCCAAGGAATTAATCGTTTGGCTGCTTCACCTTGATAATCAGCAAATTGCTGCGGAAGAAGCGGGTGCGCTGCCTATGCGCAAGGATTTGACGGAGGACCCGTCCCGAACGGTTAATCTTACGAGCTCGGCTCAAGCAGTTCTGAAATACATTGCGGATAATAAAGCCCATACGTATAAAGCTAGCAGATCGGTCAGCATCTCGGATCCGAACCTGGCGCAGGCAGAGAAGCTGTTGAACGAAAATATCGTGAAATTTGCTTTGGGCAAGCAGGATCCGAAGCCTATTCTGGAGGAAGCGGAGAAATTGCTGACAAAAGCGGTGGAGGCAGCGAAGAAGTAATGCTGCCATGAGCGGGGAGGCTCACTCTCCGCTCTCCATTTTATGATAGGAGTTGACTTCGATGTCCGAATCAACCGTGGTAAGGAAGCCACAAACCTCGAGAAGAAGGATGAGGCTGGATAACGCGAACACGCAGAAATATATTTTTCTCGCACTGGCTATCATCCCGCCCTTCGGAGGGTATTTGCTGTTTACTTTATTTCCGAATATTTTGTCCGTCTACTATTCAATGCTGGATTGGGATGGACTTACAGATTCCACCTTTGTCGGATTTTCAAATTTCATTACTGCGTTTCAAGATCAATATGTCTGGCGCGCCTTAACCCACAATCTGATTTTTATGGTGACGGTTCCGCTTTTCGTCGTTCTTATCTCCTTATTACTGGCTTACTTGATCACCCATAAAAGCTATCGTGAGAACGGTTTCCTGAAGGTGCTGTTTTTCTTCCCGAATGTATTGTCCACGGTTGTGGTTGCACTTCTCTTTGCATTTGTTTATGACGGCACCTATGGCCTGTTGAACGCGATGCTTAAACTGGTCGGAATAGACATGGGTAACTTTTATTGGTTAGGTAGTGACAAAACAGCGCTTGCGGCCATTATCCCGGCATGGGTCTGGGGCGGAGTCGGCTTGTACGTCATCATCTTCGCCAATGCCATGCTTGCGATTCCGAAATCGCTGTATGAAGCAGCGATCCTCGAAGGGGCCGGGCATATGACTCGTCTGTTCCGGATTACGATTCCGCTTGTATCGCCAATAATACGCGTTAGTGCGCTGTTCCTGGTGGTAGGAACGATGAAGGGCTTCGAGATCATACTCATCATGACCAACGGAGGTCCTTATGGGGCTACCGATGTCATCGGGCTCTATATGTTTAATTTGGCCTTCGGGGAAGAATACAGGAACTTCGGCTATGCGTCTGCTGTGGGGATGATTCTTTTCGTTATATTGGTCACTGCCAAGCTGCTGATGGATAAATTTTTACCAAACAGGGGCTATGAGTACTAGTCTCTATTCGCTTGAAGGTTCGGAGGGATAATTTTGAAGGAAAAACGGACATGGTTAGATGTCGTCTGGCGAATAATCCTGTACCTGTGGGCGCTGACGATTCTTTTTCCGCTAGTTTGGGTCATTTACGAATCTCTGAAGAGCAATCCGGAGTTTTTCCAGGATATCTGGGCTTTGCCTACAGAGCTTAAGTGGGGCAACTATCTGAAAGCCTGGAACCAGTACGGATTCGGACAGTCGCTTCTAAATACACTTTATTATGTTGGCGGGAGCCTGGTGGTCAGCTTGTTCTTTACGACCCTCAATGCTTACGCCCTGACACGTATGGAATTTAAGGGAAGAAAACTGATTTGGAGCCTGATCATGCTGTCCTTGTTTCTTCCCGGGGTCAACGCGCTTGTTCCCCAATATGTCATTATGCGGGAGCTCGACTTGACCAACAGCCTGACCGGCTTGATTCTGTTGTCCAGCTTGGGGGAGAGCGTGTTCTTTCTAATGCTGCTCGGAGGCTTCATGAGCTCTTTGCCGAAGGAGCTGGAAGAGAGTGCGACGATGGACGGGGCGACGCTGTTCCAGAGATTCTGGCGTGTCATCGTTCCGCTGTCCACTCCGGGGATCGTCACCGTAGCCGTATTCAAGTTTCTTGGATATTACAATAATTTCATGGGACCCTTCATCTATTTAAGCGATCCCAAGAAATATCCGATTGCGGTACAGATGTATTCCGCCAACAAGCAGATGGAATATACCGCCGATTGGGTCACGCTGTTTGCCGGAGTTACGATTGCCATGGTGCCGTCCGTCATTATCTTTATGCTGTTCCAGCGTCTTCTGATGGAAGGGGCGACGATGGGGGCCGTTAAAGGTTAATTATTCAAGGGAAAGATAACGAATTTTAATCTTGGATGGGGGGGCCGTCCATCCTGTGTAAATTTGTTTGGAGTATATGGAGAGTGGTAAGGTTGTCCGTAGAAAGTCAGACGCTGTTTCAGCTTCTGGATACGAATTTATTGCTAAAGCAGCCTAAGGGGACTTGGAAATGGCATTCTCCGCTTTCCGCTCCGTTTAAAGTGCTGGGTTTCCCATGGCTGGAGCAGGACAGGGTATACCGCCGTTTGCCGCTCCACCCCAATCATGCTTTGCCCGAAGCGGTCGATAAGCTTGCGGATTGTACCGCAGGCGGACAAATTCGCTTTAAGACCGATGCGCAGCGGGTAGCGATCCGGGTTAAGCTGCGGGGGCCGGCATCGATGGATCATATGCCTGCTACCGGCCAGATCGGTTTCGATGCTTATGTAGGGGAGCCCGGTCAGGAGCGGTACATAGGAACAAGCCGAATGAAGCCGGGAGAGCAGCAGTACGAGTCGTTGCTGTTTGAAGGTGATCAGCCGGATCGGCTGCGTACGGTCACGCTTAATTTTCCTCTGTACCAAAGTGTGACGGAAGTGATGGTGGGCCTCCCTCCGGAAGCCGCCCTGGAAGCCAATGATTTTCCAAGCTCAAGAGGCCGCCTGGTGTTCTATGGAACCTCGATCACTCAAGGGGGATGCGCAAGCCGTCCGGGTCTTGCTTATCCTCAGCAGATCGGCAGACGATTGCAGCGGGAAGTGATCAATCTCGGGTTCTCGGGCAGCGGCAAGGGGGAAGAGGAGGTGGCCAGAGTCATCCGGCTTATTCCCCATGTGGACTGCTTCATTGTCGATTATGAAGCCAACTGCTCGACAGAGCTGTATGGCCGGACTCTGGAGCCGTTCCTTCGCCTCTACCGGGAAGAGCAGCGGCTCGTTCCTATCCTGGTCGTGTCGCGGATTCCTTATGCGAAGGAGCAGGTGAACAGCATCTCCCGGCAAGACCGAATGGAACGGAAGCGAATTGCGACCGAGCTCGTCCGCAAGCTTAATGAAGCCGGCGACGACAGAGTATTCTTCTGCGACGGAGACCGGCTGCTTGGAGAGCGCTATGACGAGTGCACCGTGGACGGCGTTCACCCCAATGATTTAGGCTTTACCCGGATGGCGGAATCTCTCATTCCGGTTATATCGCAAATTCTGGAGCGTTGTTCCAGTTCAATTTGGCGGTAAATGACGTAGGCAGCTCAAAAAATCGGCATTTAAAACCGAACGTTTTAGCCTGATACGGCCCAGAGAGCTGTCCCAATATCCGGTTTGCGGATTTTCAGTACCGGAGAGCTTAGTTTTATGCGAACTCTGGGACAGGCCCGGTTGTCCGCCGGGATTGTGTAAAAGACAAGCAAAACTGCAGGTCTTTTTGGGAAGAAGCCGCGTGGTGCGTTATTCTAAAGCGATAATGCAGGTCTTTTTGGGTAAAAGTCGCCACATGCCTGATTTGAGCGTCTTTCGCCTTCTTTTTGGAAAAAGGCAGATTTTTAATGCACTTTTGGAGCGACCAAGCCTAGGTCGAGTGAGGTAGCAGGTGTGAACCCTGCTTGGAAAGACGCCAA
>NZ_VEGP01000057.1:0-37856 GCF_007679495.1 Paenibacillus sp. 32O-W
ATATTTAGCGAAATATTTTCTAACAATTGACGTTATGACTGATTACCAATTACTTACTTGAACTGCATAGGTCATGTATAATACTCTTGACTGGAAAAACCGTACATATTTATGATTCTTTAGTATTAGAGTGGAGGGGGAATTTAGGCATGAAAGCCGAATATATAAATTCGTTCTTGGAATCTGCCACGTCGGTCATCGAGCAGTTGACCCAGGTTCGTCCGACGAGAGGACAGCACGGGCTTAAAGAAATCGAGATGCTGGACAACTACGTTTGGATTCAGATCGGCTTAACGGGACAGATGGACGGGAATGTTATGTTTGGCCTCCATGAAGGCGTCGCTCTCAAGCTCGTATCGGCGATGATGGGCGGCTTTTCGATGACGGAGCTGGACGACATAGGCCGGAGCGCCATTTCGGAGCTGGGCAACATGATCAGCGGGAATGCCAGCACCATTCTTTACAATCAGGGACTTAACGTGGATATTACTCCTCCCCGGATCATTCTCCCCGCCAGCGCCAAAATCTGGACCCCCCGCCAAGTGATCTCGGTTCCATTAATGATGGACGGAATCGGCGAATTGGATATCCAAATGGTCGTTGCATAGTTTCTTGCCCCCATATTAAAATAAGTAGAATGGAAGGCTTTCGCGCCTTCTGTTTTGCTTTGTATTCCCGTATGTGCTTTGTTAGAATATGGTAAGAACGTCTGGTGACGTTCACTTGTTTTATTAGATCAATACGGGGGATGGATATGCCGAAGTCTATAGCCGGTCAAATTATAGTAGTGACGGGAGCTTCCAGCGGGATCGGTGAATTACTGTCCCGAAAAATAGCCGCGGAAGGAGCTTTCCCGGTTATGATGGCGCGCTCGGAAGACAAGCTCCGGCAGATTTCCGAAGAGATCCAGGAGGAGCATGAATGGATGCCGGTGGATGTCCGGGATGAGGATCAGGTTAACCGTGCGATGGCACAGGTATTGAGCAAGCATGGAAGAATCGATGTGCTTGTGAATAATGCCGGGTATGGAATTTTCGAGCGTTTGGAGGATGCATCCATGTCCTCGATCGAAGATATGATGGACGTTAATTATTTCGGAACGGTCAGATGCATTAAAGCGGTGCTTCCCCATATGATGAAGGCCGGAAGCGGACAAATTGTCAACATAGCATCCATGGCGGGGAAGGTAGGGTCGGCGAAATCAACCGGCTATTCGGCAACCAAGCATGCGGTGCTCGGTTTTACCAATTGTTTAAGGCAAGAGCTGGCAGGAACGGGAATTACAGTATCCTCCGTAAATACGGGACCGATCGATACCCCTTTCTTCGACCGTGCGGATCCGAGCGGACAGTATGTTAAAAATATATCCTGGTTCATGCTTAAGCCCGAACAGGTGGTTCAGGCCATTATTCAAGTCATCCACCGCAAGAAGGCGGAAGTGGACCTGCCCTTCGTTGCTGGTATCGGCAGTAAAATGTATCAATTGTTTCCCCGGTGGGCGGATCGCTTGTTTGCCTCCGTTCTGAACCGGAAATAGATCAGACCTTAAAACGGCGGGCGTAGTAATCACCCGATTAAACTATAATATGAAAGACTGGGGGAAAATAAAGTCGAAGAAACGATGGAGCGAAAAACGGACATGACAACGGATCGGAACGGGGAAAACAAGACCTGCCCTTACCCGGACGGCCATATAGTACATAAGGAACGTCTGGACAGGCCGGCAACGGATGTCACTGCCTATAAGGTGACTTATGCCAGCAAAGGGCTGTTGGTCAAAGGCTACCTGCTTCTTCCTAAGCGGCCGTATCCTCTTCCGGGGCTTCTATATTGCCGTGGAGGAATAGGGCGTGTCGGGATGGTGCAGCTTCCGCGCATGACCGCTCTGGCCAAGCTGGGCTACATTGTGTTCGCTCCTTTCTATCGGGGGAATGACGGAGGCTGGGGAAAGGATGAATTTGGCGGGGAAGACCGCCACGATGTCTTTAGCGCAGTTGCTTTGCTTCATTCGCTTGACGAAACGACGGGCGATCCGGTATCGCTTATCGGTTTTTCGCGCGGTGCGATCATGGCGCTTCTGGCCGCGAGGGAATGCAGTGGGATAGGGCCCATTGTCGTATGGAGCGGGGTAAGCGATTTGAGGCTTACCTATGAAGAAAGAGTGGACCTGAGGAGGATGCTCAAGAGGGTTGTAGGTCACCCGCGTAAGGATGCGGAGAAATATAAGGAGAGATCGCCCGTAGAGTGGGCCACCCATATTTCCCATCCGATTCTGATCATTCATGGAACGGAGGACGATCATGTCAGCCCTGAGCACGCGCGCCGGTTAGCCCGGGCTTTGGAAGCGGCGGGCAAGAAATATACGCTTATGCTGATGCAGGGATTGCAGCATCGGTTTTCACAAGCAGAGGAGCAACGGACCTTAAGAGAGATCCATGACTGGATCCAGACCCACTTGAAGAATGAAAGTCAACAATAGATAGTGATAGTAAACATTAGCAAACTATGGTTACCCTTTTGTACATCCTCTTGTAGTAAAATAGAAGACGATCTGAACGGATGCAGTCATGCAAGTGGGGGAACGCTATGCCAAGTCACTTAATTCTTTTATACGATGCGGATTTTTATTCACTGTCTGAATCTCTACAGCGGGAAGTCTACCGGGAGTTTTATACTTTGGTCTACCCGCTTGTATTCGCCATGGTCCGGGATCATGGGGCCGCTGAGGATATTATTCAGGATGCTTTTCTGAGAGCCATCGACAAAGCGGCGCAGGTGGAAGAACCGGAAAAATTCGAGAGCTGGTTGAAAACGCTAACAAAAAATTATACGTTAAGTTTTTTAAGAAAATGGAGTCGACAGCGTGATGAATTGCTTTCTGATGATGTCTTTCTATACAAAGAGTTCTCCATGAACGGGGAGGCCCTGCCTGTAGACAAGGAAGTGGAGCTGACGATGATGAAGGAGGCAATCGCCCGTTACTTGGATAGATTGAAGCCGGAGTATCGGCAAATCGTGGAAATGAGGTGGATTCATAATCTTTCTTATAAGGAGATGGCCGATGCGCTTCAGGTGACGGAAGGCAGCATTCGGCAGAAGCTGTTTCGCGCACGGGAGGCTATTAAGAATAAATTAAAGGAGGAGTGGGGAAACCGATGAGGAAAGAGGAAGAATGGGATCGGCTGTTGGATTCGGTCTTCGAAGATGCCGTTCGTGAGAACTATCGCTGCGAAGTCCCGGATCCTACCCCCTCTTGGGAGAAAGTAAGAGAGAAGCTGAAGGCCGAGAAGAGGAGGAGGGCGAGAAGAAGATGGCGAAGCAGGATAGCGACCATTGCGGCTTCACTTCTAATTGGGGCCTTCATATTCAGCACCCCTCAGATCACGAACGCTTTCGCTCCATTGACTGCAATATTTAAGCAATTGACCGGTAATATGCTTAGCTTTTTCTACGGGGAGTCCGGGTTGGAGGAACGGACAGGGGCGAAGACGTCGCCGCCTCCACCGACGGAGGAGCCGCCTCCACCGACGGAGGAGCCGCCTCAAAACATTCCCGAGGATCATTCGGACGGTTCCCGGGCTTCAACGACGCTGAAGATATCGATGGAGGAAGCGAAGCAGAAGTCGTCCATCCCCTTGCTGGAACCGCAATATGTCCTGGACGGATATAAGCTCGATTCGGTGAAGCTTTCCTTGGACCAGCACGGGCAAACCTTGAACGCGGTTATCTACTATGAAAATGAGGAAGGCGGAATTTATCTGGTCACGCAGAGTGTGCTGGAATTAAATACGGTCTATACCACCTTGTCGGACGAGAACGACACGGTCAAGGATGTAGAAATTAAAGGTCGCAAGGGGAAGCTGATCCAGGGAAGCGACAAGAATGATATGATTCTGACCGATGAGGGCCGCTTGATCAGAATTACCGGTCAAATCTCTGTAGAAGAGCTGTACAGCATTGCCGAAAGTCTTCAGTGAGAGAATGTTCCGGCAGGAGGACTTGAAGGAGAGGTTTCGGGAAGCGGAAGCTGATTTAATCTATTGTATAGACATACGGAAGGGGCGGAAATGGTCCGCCCCTTCTTAAATTCATCCACCGATCCTTAAGCTCCCTTAGAGAACTAGAATCGAGTTTCCTGTAGTATATCCTCTTTCAAAATCTGTCCCCTGAATGACCCAGTGATAGCCAAGCACCCTGTAATAATAGCCTGTCAGACAATCCCGGGTGTCGGAACCATAGACGGTGATGTCATTACTGTCCTTGAATTCGATTTCCTTCAAATCAATCCACTCTTTGCCTGTCCACATTTGCAGTGTCAGCTTGAGTGCAACGGTGCTGACCTTCTGGGTGGCGAAAGTAGTTCCCGAGAAGCCAACCTTCCCATTGCCTCTGTCGGTAATCGACACGTTTCCGGAATCGAGGTATTTATGCCAGGGTTCGAATTTGTACGTTCCGAAATCTCCCGGAGCAGGGGTAAAGTCGCGGACGAAGATCGGTTCCGGATGCATGTCGGATTCCGGAGGCGGAGCTGTTTTTGCCCCGTTAGGGTACGGAGATGCCGGTTCTGCAGCGGCTGTGCCGGCCATGGCAAAGCAGAGGACAAGGGTAAGAACGAGCAGCAAGGATGGCTTGAACATACGATTTAGGGTCATTTTAAATACCTCCCATTTTTATATTTTTATTACATATATTGGACGATTCAACTCTATGGAAAGTTTGTCCAAAATTGTGAACATTTTGTGAACATTGTACAAATGAGCCGATGGTTGTGGCCCGGCTCATTTTCTTAGGCTAGTGGAGGGATGGCGGGTGTTCTCGCTGCCGTCTCGGCAGCAAGGAACGGGGCGAAGGTCATCTTGGTTCAGGACCGTCCGGTGCTCGGAGGGAATGCCTCCTCTGAAATTCGTATGCATATTGTAGGAGCTTGTCCGCGAGGCAAAGAAATGGAGACGGAAGCGAGGGAAACCGGCATTTTGGAAGAAATCCGCCTGGAATGTGCGGTCCGGAATCCTCAGAGCAGCGCTAGCATGCTGGATTTGATTTTATACGAAAAGTGCCGGGCGGAGCCTAATCTGCAATTGCTGCTGAACACTTCTTTGGTAGGAGTAGCGATGGAGGGCGAGCGGATAGTGTCCGCTCAGGCCAACCGCGAAAGCACGGAAGAACAGTTCGACCTGAATGCCGAAATATTTATCGATTGCACAGGAGATGGACGGCTTGGCGCAGAAGCCGGGGCTCTGTTCACTACGGGCAGGGAAGCTGCCGATGAGTACGGCGAGTCCGGAGCTGCCGCGAACCGCGACAGCTACAGGCTGGGCTCTTCCTTGTTGTTCACAACGCGCGACATGGGTAAACCTATGCCGTTCACTCCGCCGCCCTGGGCGCGCCAATTTACCGAGGAGGACTTGAAATTCCGCAGCCATAGCTCGTGGGAATACGGGTATTGGTGGGTGGAATATGGGGGGACTCGGGATACAATCAAGGCTAATGAGGACATCCGCGACGAGCTTCTGGCTATTATGCTGGGAGTCTGGGACCATATTAAAAACAGCGGCCATCATCCGGAGTCGGACACATGGGCGCTCGATTGGTTCGGCTTTCTGCCCGGCAAGCGTGAATCGCGCCGTTTTATCGGCCGGCATGTCCTGACCCAGAACGATTTGGAGCAGGCGGTCGATTTTGAAGATGTCATCGCGTACGGAGGCTGGTCGATGGACACGCATCCTCCCCGAGGAATTGACGCGAAGGAGGAGAACCCGTGTAATCAGCCGATGACGCCATACATGTACGGTATCCCCGTGCGATCACTGATCAGCCGGAACATAGGCAATCTGATGTTTGCCGGACGGAATATTTCGGCGACGCACATTGCCTTCTCCAGCACTCGGGTTATGGCGACCTGCGCCGTCATGGGGGAGGGCGCGGGGACGTTCGCCGCCAGCGCGATACGACGGGGCATCCCGCTGCAGGAGGCCTGGCAGAATAAATCCGTTATATACGAGGCACAGCAGCAGCTTCTGCGTCAGGGCGCCTTTCTTCCCGGCAGGAGACTCGAAGACCGAAACCTGGCGGCACAGGCAGAGATTACCGCTTCTTCCGAACAGCCCGGCGGGGAAGCGTCCAACGTGGTGGACGGTTATGCGAGAACAGTGCATGGTGCCGGAGGGGTCAGGCCGGAGCTGACAACGCCCGGCACGCATCGCTGGATGGCGGAACCGTCCGACCGTGAGCCGTGGCTGAGTCTAAGCTGGCGGCAGCCTGTCGATCTCTCGCAGATCACCCTCGTTCTCGATACCGGCCTGCATCGTCAGCTTACGCTGACACACGAGAAAGGCTTTCGCCGCAGAATGAAGTGGGGCGCCCAACCGGAAACGCTCAAATCGTTTACGATTGAAGCGGAGCAGGACGGAAGCAGGACAGAAGTTATACATGTCGAGAATAATTACCAGCGTCAATTGGACTTCCCTGTCCGGCTGTGGAAGGTAAGCCGTTTAACCATCCGGGTTCATTCGACGAACGGGCTGGACCATGCCAGAATAGTGGAATTGCGATGCCAATAGCGAATACGATAAGATAGAATCCCCCGGGACAGCTCGATCCTGTCCCGGCGGTGAATGACAAAGTGGGACCGTTGCCTTGCGGGTGGCGGTCCTTTTCCTTCAAAATATAAGAACAGGTATAAGTTTTCACCTTATACCTGTTCTTATATTTCATCGGTAAACGCGCCTGTCCTAAGGACGGCGATAGCCGTTTATCCTTGTTTCTTCTCGAGATTGGAATAGTCGCCCGCAATCTTCTATAATAATTAACAAATGATTAAAAAAAGCCCGAGAATACTTGGAAGAGAATAAAATTAGAAAAGAGGAATGGCATGCAAGCGAGTTTCGAAACGTTATCGCTGGACAATGATTGGATCAAGAAGCTCAATGCGATGAAGATCGTGACCCCTACCCCGATCCAGGCCGAAGCGATTCCGGCCATACTCGAAGGACATGATCTCATTGCCCGTTCCCAGACCGGGACCGGGAAGACCTTGGCTTATGTTCTTCCGGTGCTGGAGACCATCGACCGTTCATCCAAGCGGCTTCAGGCTGTCATTCTGACGCCGACCCGGGAGTTAGGCATGCAGGTTCTTGAGGTGATAGAGTCGTTGGTTCCGGATACCGGGATTATAGCCCAGCCGTTGATCGGAGGAGCCTCCATTCAGCGGCAAATCGACAAGCTTAAGCTGCATCCCCAGATTGTGGTGGGAACGCCGGGGAGGGTGCTGGAGCTGATCAAGCTGAAGAAGCTGTCCATGCATTATGTGCGTACGATCGTAGTCGATGAAGCGGATGAGGTTTTCCGTCTTGGCGAGAGGAATGAAGCAGAGGCGATTATTAAAAGCGCCTTGCGCGAACGACAGCTTGTTTTCTTTACAGCTACGGTTTCCAACGAATTGCGTGATTGGGCTGAACGGTTAATGAAAGCCCCGATTACCCGTCTTAGCGTAGACCCCGATCAAATGGCACCCTCTTCCATTGAGCATATCTACTTTATAAGCGAGGAGCGGGACAAGATCGACACCTTGCGGCGCCTGGTCCGGCTGTATCATCCGAAATCGGCGATCGTATTTATTAACGATACCGACAAGGTGGGAGAAGTGGCTGCCAAGCTGCAATACGTCGGTTTGTCGGTGGAAGCCTTATACGGGGATTCCGGGAAACAAGAAAGAGCCCGAACGATCAAGCGTTTCCGCGAGGGCAAGTTTCAATTGCTTCTTGCCACCGATGTGGCATCGCGCGGCCTTGACTTTCCGGAGGTGTCGCACGTCTTTAACCTGCAGCTTCCCGTAGACCCGGATCATTATGTGCACAGGGCAGGAAGGACCGGTCGAATGGGACGGAGAGGGACCGTCGTGTCGTTGGCCGAGGTCGGGGAACTGTTCATCATCGAGAAGTTTTCCAAGGCGATCGGAACCCCTATCGTTCACAAAGATATGTATGAGGGAGTTATCATTGATCCCGCTGATAAGCGGGGCCGCCGTGCCGGCAGAATGAAGGAGCAGGCTGTTATTTCCAGTGTTAGTCCCCAAGCAGACAAAGAGCAGTTCAAGAAGCGGACCGGAACGCTAAAAAGAATCCAGGACTCTTCAACGAATTCACCTGCACCAGGATCTTCCGCCAAGAAGGCCAAGACGAGTCGGCTGCGCGACCGCAAGAACAAAGGCGCTCCCAAATGGCTGAAGAATAAAAAGCAGTAGAGGATGACCCTTGTGAAAATAGCAAAAAGGCTGTTCACCCTAATAGTTCTGCTCCTGGTACTAGCTGTGCTCTTGACTGCGGCCTTATTGTTTTATGTAAAGCCGGATAAGACTCTGGACCTGAGCTACCGCCCGATAGATATCAGGGATAAAATAGAACAGATGATCCGTAACCGGCAGCTTTCTTTTACCCTAAGCGAAGAGGAAGTCAACAGTTTGTTCAAACGAGCGATCAGCGAGCATCCGCTGCCTCTCCCTCCGGATATCCGAATAGAAGGGGCGGATGTTCGTCTGGCTGAGGGCGGGCTTGTAGCAGACTTCAACCTTCGGTACAAGGAGCGAATTCCAATAGCGGCTACCGTATACCTGCGCGCGGAATGGCGCTCTCCGGAATTAGTTGTTGAACTGGAACGGATCAAGGCGAAGCAGCTTACTCTGCCGCAAGCTGTGGTGGAGGGGCGCCAATATCGCTTCCGGCTGGACGAGCATCTTCCTTCCTTTATCCGAATAACGGATATCGGGATTCAGCCCGGGGGAGTTCGTATCGATTGGGAGGTCGATCAAGGCCGGGTGGAGGAACTGCTGGAGGACTTTTTGCACCATCGGGGGTATTAGGTAAACCGTCCAGCTTGTTTCCAGCGAACGATTTTCCGATCAACAAGAAGAACCTCGGATCCCGCATTGGGGTTACCGAGGTTCTTTGTCTTGTCGAAGATAATATGACCGTAATCCTTACGGGAACGAACACGATTTCCTGCCATTAATTATCGTATTAGAGTGACCTTACTTGGATCTGGAGTACTGCGGAAATATAATTTCACCGGCATTCAGCTTGCGGATCTCTTCTTCGGTCCATCCTGCCAGCTTGTTGGTCGCCTGAATATTAGTCAGTTTGATCTGATACTTCTCCTGCAGATAAGCATGCAGTTCCGGCCAATCGCTTTCCGTCAGCTCCTTAAGCTTCTTCTTGCCATCGATTTGAGCGAGAATCACTCCGATCGATTCCGCAGCCAGAGCCGTATTCGGCTGGATTCTGGCGCTGCCGTAAGCGATGGCGGAGGAGCCGACGTTTTTACCGGCCATAATGACATTATCGTAATTTTTCAGCAGGAAGCTGCGCAGCGGCATCCCGTATTTATCCGGTCTGCCCATCTCGATGCCCCACTTCTGTACGCTGATACCCTGCAGATCGAGCGGATATCCTCCAATACTGACATTATCATAGAACATGCGGCCGCCCAGCATGTCCGAAACCTGCATGACATAATCGGTCTCGTAATGATCGTACTCGCGGATGTACAGGTAATCCGGGAATCCATTCAGCTCCGCATTTTCCCAGCCGACGATGTTCTTGCGGAAGTGCTCCAGGATCAACGGGATTTCTGCCTTCCCAAGCTCTATGGCTTCCTTCACGGACTGCTCGTCCGCCGGATTGACATCATAGATCAAAAAGGCATTGATAATCACTTCCCCGTCCCGCTGGTTAACGGCGTTCAAGCCCCGGAGGAAAACCCGGTCATTGCTGGGCTGATAGGCGGACGTCATTCCGCTCAAGCCAATGGCATAGCTTTCGTTAACATTCCCGTAGCCGTACTTTTTGTTCCGCTCGGCGGCAGTCAAGCCGTTGAAATGAGTTTTGAATTTTTGCCAATCGACATTTTTGAATTTCATCATCATGCCTGCGCTCATATACTCGATTTCGTTCTTTCCGTAGAAAGCCTCGAGTCCCGGTAACCGGTTTACTTTCAGCTGACCGGCCATCGCTGCATAATCGGTATTTTCCACAAAATAGGAGGCGGTTATCCGGTGGTGGGAGCCATCGGCCTTCACGTAAAGGATAGAAGTTACCGTTTCCTCGCCGTTCGCGCCCGGCTTTGTTTCGATCTTCTTCAGCTGTATCCCCGATTCGATCGGTATGCCTTTCGCCAGCTTGTTGTTGTAATAGTCAGTGAACTCCGAAAGCTTGCGAATTTGACCGGCGCGGAAGCCGTCGAACAGCTCCTTGGCTCTTCCTTGGACCAGCAGCTTGCCGCTGCCGTCTCTCGTTTCATCCAGGAACAGCATCTCGCCCTGCAGCAGCTGCCCTCCGATCTTCTCGCGGGGGTCAAGCACTACGACATCCAAGCCTTCATCCTTGGCTGCCCTTGCCAAATACATTCCTTCCATTTCGCTGCCGATCACGACGATATCCGTAGAGGCCTCCTCAACGTCCGGCTCGGGTTCCGGTGTCGGTTCCTCCTTAACGGCCGCTGAATCAGGATCACTACCCGATAAATCGGTTAGCGCTTTCGGTGCAGGCCCATTCATAACAATGACTGCCAATACGGCTGCCACGAGAAGGACTAGTCCGGCTAAGAGGGTCCATTTCAAACGCATAATCTTCTTATCTCTCCTTCTTCAGGTTGTTTCAAGGGTCGTTGCTTGCAAGAATGCGGGTTTAAGTAGGAATAGCCACTTTGTATAGTCTAACATTTTCCTGTTACCCCCTCAAACGATTTCTATCCGGCGAACCGTGTAGTGTACTAAGGGAACCTTTCGCGAACAGGTCTGATCCCATTTTATTATGTGAAGGAGAGTAGGACATAGATGACAAAAAATACACCATCTTCTATCAAAAAACTGCTGATCGGCGGTTTGACGGCCACCTTCGTACTGGGAGGAGCATCGTCCGCTTTAGCTTCAGACCATCCCGGAAAAGGAAACTGGGAGAACAGCAAGAAAGAGCAGTCGAAATGGGAACAGAAAGCAGAGAAGGAAAGCAAGGGTAAAAAAGATACGAAAAATAAATTCAAAGCGGATTTCAATGATATGGTCGGCGGAGATGTGGAATGGGCCAACCGTCATATTGCGAGTCTTGCAGCTCTGAAGGTATTCGAAGGCTATGAGGATGGAACGTTCCAGCCGCGCAAGCCGGTAACCCGCCTGGAAGCAATCACCGCAGCGGTCCGTTTGTTAGGATTGCGGGATCAAGCGGAGTCGGAAGAGGCGAAGAACTCTCCGTTGAATTTCAAAGATGCCGATAAGCTGACAGAGAAATATCCATGGGCTGTCGGATATGTTTCCGTCGCTCTGAAGAATGATTTGTTCCTGGAAACGGAATCTTCCATTAAACCGGAAGCACCGGCGGATCGTCTCTGGGCAACGATGCTGCTCGTCAAGGCGATGAAGCTTGAGGATGAAGCGAAGGCCAAGATGAATACGAAGCTTGATTTCAAGGACGCCGACCAGATTCCGGCCGGAGCGGTAGGATATGTTGCCGTTGCGCTGGAGAAAGGATTAATCCAAGGCTATGAGAACGGCAAGTTCCTCCCCAACAAACCGGTGACTCGCGCTGAGCTTGCTGCCCTGCTTGATCGTACGGGAGACCAAATTCCGGACGTGGGCCATTCCTTGCGTGCGGGTACGGTAGTTTATGGCGTGAGCAACAACACGCTCACTATCCGTCAAGGCAATGAGAATGTATACTTGAGCTTGGAACCGGATGCCTTTATTTTCAAGAACGGAGTTCGGGTGAAGGCGAGCGATATCCAGCCGGGGGATTTTGTTAAGGTCCGGTTGTATAACAATACTATCGTCTTTGTCGATGTCATCCACAGCGAGTATGGGAATGCCTTGATAGCCAGAGGAGGATTTGAAAAATTCACGGTGGATCAGCAGGGAAAAATCAGCTCGATCACAATCACCGAGAAGGTTAACGGACAGGAGAAGAGCGTAACCTATGCGGTAGAGGGTGACGTTCGCTTAATTGGCGATACCTCCAAGCTGGTTCTGAACCAGCCGAAAACCCAAGTGGAATTGAGCGGCAAAAACAACAAGGTTCAAATCATTCAAGTGATCCAGAATTAATAGGACTAACCGATATTTAATAGATTATCCCGGCAATGATATGCTCCCCTTATTGTAGCAGGTTATATAATAAAACCTGCTACTTTGAGGGGGGCTTTTTCATGTCCAAAGTATGGATTTCTGGTCATTCTTAACAATCCAAATGATGGGGAAGCCTAACTTGAAGGAAGGTGGAGCTCCTTAAGTTATCCCCTCGGAACCACTCTTTAGTTTTGGGCAGACAGGATGGTAGCGCTGAATACTTCTCGTATGACGTAGAGCGATCTTATTTCTTTTTGTAGGGCTGCCCATCCATTAGAAATCATGGTGTCGCCGTGCTCTGCATCAACTTCTTTTTAATGCTTGCTTTACGTGATCTGTCGCACTTGAGCGAAGAAAGTTACGTTCATACAATCTTTTGGGGTTAGCGCTCTGACGTAAATACACCGGGTTGATTTAATACTACGATAATTTCTCCGTTTGCATATGTTGATGAGTGCCAAGTGTGCTTCATACTAAGGAGCTCAACGCACGCAGCTTTGTAGTAGATCTTGGGGGCCGGTCGAACTATCTGAAAATTTAGGGGAAAGGGAGTGACATTTATCTATTTGCGTATGTCTACTATATATTAAGCCTTATCAAGGAGTATGGGATATTGTGTAATAATTTGTATAAATTTCCAAAAAAATATAGACAAATACAAATTTCAAACTATAATTGGATATAAACACCTATTTTTATTCAAAGTGGAAAAAAACATGTAGAAGGGTGGTGTTTACTTTTATTGTCACTTATTTGCTTAAGTATCCAACCTGTTTTTGCACAGAATGAAAAAACTCCCGATGACCTTCAAATTCAGAAGAACTATCTAGCTGAGTATGGAGTAACAGATGACGAATTTATTAAACTTGAGCACCACAAAGATACCTTAATTAGCCTTATCAAGAAAAAAAATCTTAACAAGGAGCAGGCAACCAATCTAAAAAATAGTATGTTAAATCTGGAAAGCGGTAACATTATAACGTTACCGGTGAAGGATGGTCTAGTTTATGATAATGGACACGCTTTTCCTGTCCCTCATAGAAGTATCCCTGCCGAACAAAATAAAAATGGTAATGAAACGTTAGATACTTTCACACACAATCAATTGGAACCTCAGCTATTGGATAATGAAAAACTTTCCTCTCCTTTACACGGATCGTTATCTTCAGATGCCGAAAGTCACACAATTAACGTACTGCCACCAACTTCATGTGGTTCAGGGGAAGGTTACCATTATATAGTATCTTCAGGTTATGGATATAGACAAGCTAGCGGTGATGTAACTTTACCATGGGGATATGCTGTCACTAAATATGTAAACAGCAACGGAATAGAAGTGCAAAATGATATACCGTACATCTTCTTTGGGATATATGTTAATGGAGGCGGAGGTGCTGATGCAGGTATTTGGTACCGAGGTTATGATGCTAAAGATGCTTATGGAAATGTAATAGCTCCCGCTGGATGGTATACTTTTGTAAATGGGTTTAGAGCTTATGATGGAGATAATGCATGGCAAAACGGTTACCAGAAAATCCCAACAGGAGTTCCTTTGCAACTTGTTGTAACAGAGTTGAATAACGCAATTGAGGTTACTGTGTATAATGAAACTAATTGGTCAGTAGCGGCACATAATGTTTTTTCTCGTGCTGCTGCCAATGGCTTTAACCAAAACGGTACCAATACAAGGTGGAACTCAGAAATTAGTTTAGCGCAGCATTGTACGAGTCCCGGACTTCCATATCGCCAGAATGGAGCGTACATGCTTGGTTCTATTTGGGATAATATTTATCTATATACCACATCTGGGTATGGCTTGTGGGATTCAAGAAAGACAACTAGTAACGGTTGGGAGCCAGGATTTAGAACAAATGTCACTTCAGAGTATATTCATAACCCATATTACAAATATCAAGCTTCTATTGACTATAGATATTAACAAATTTAATAAAAGGGGCTGGCTCACACTTAGAGCAGCCTCTTTTATTAAATTGGTCTATATAGTATTATAATCAGACATTAACATTCATTGTTTCTGTAACATACGCTAAGAAAGAAATAAGTTGGAGTGAATCAGTTTTGCGGTATGCTTGGAAAGTGGGGAAGCACGAATATAATTGTATTATTTTACGAAAATGAGAATAAAAGATGCAACATATTTTCTTCATATATCGTCAGATTAATTGTACAAATTCATTTTGATATTATCTAAAAGTCTATAAGGAGAAGAATTTTTAAAAAATCTTATTTGGAGCTGATGGATTAATGAAAAAGACTATCAAGGGGTTAGTTTACGGTTTAACCATAGGGTTAACCGTAGGATTATTTAGTACAGCGTATGCAAGTGATACGATCCAAGCTTTTCTCTTTCCGTCAAAAATTATAATAAATGGGAAGGAGGCAGTAATTGACAATGAGTATAATATAATTAATTATAACGGTCATGCTTACTTGCCGATACGTTATATTGGTGAATATATTGGAGGAACAGTCGATTTTATTGAGAATTCCAATACTATTACGTTGAATTATTTACCGTATGGAAGTAAATTTTTGACCGATTCAACCTCTCCATCTTTTCATGTAGGCAACATTCATATTGAACAAGATGGAAGCAAATCTGTCGTAACCGGACTTATGTTCATTGATGATGATGCTTCAAATAGAGCTCATTCGATTTCCTTTTCACTCAAGTTCTTGGATAGTACTGGAAAAGAACTGGGCACCTATATTCATCCCTTAGTTGATCTGAATAAAGGGGAAATCACTTACTTTGAAGGTTCTTTGGATGCGGATGTATCCTCTTTTAGTGACGTTATTCTAGATACCGGAATCTTTGACAGGGTTAAGCTCCCCCATAATATGTGAGCGTTAAGGCCTACAATAAGCTAACCTATTGATCCGCAAATAGTTATCGATATTTATTGGAAGCGTCCGAATCCATGTTAAATTAATGGGACGATGGGTAGATGAGGTCGGTGGAGGAAGTTGTCTCAGCGAAGCGTCCTACGTTTATGTTGATAGTATACTTCCCAGTTAAGGAGCACAAAACAATCTCTTGTAGGTATTCCGAAAAAACTTTAATTTTATTATAAAGATCTATCTGAAGTAGGAAAACGGAAGTGCTGCCGAATGACAGGGATAACGGTCAAAAGGACCGGGAAAGGGACACGTGCCCATGTAAAGTAACTGAGCGTAGGGGATAACGGTCAAAAGGACGGAGACAGAGACACAGGCCCATGTAAAGTAACTGAGCGTAAGGGATAACAGTCAGAAGGATGGGAAAAGAGACAACGACCAAATGGATGCCGATATCATGACCGGTTTCAAGCTTTAGCGCAACGAAAAAGAGCCAACCGTATGGGTTGGCTCTCTTTCGTAAACATTTCGGCTTAAATCCGTATAGCTCTCTGTAATAAACGGTATCGTTACTTAAACCGCCGCTTCTTCCAAATCTTTAACTCCTTGATAGATCAGATGGAACAGGTCTTCAATCTTCTCTTCCTCTATACACGAGAAGGCTACCCGCAGATCGGTTTCGCCCAGGGCAATTGTCCCGATTCCATATTTATCCAGAAGGTGAGAACGCAGCTGTTCGGCATGCACCGATTTCAACTTAAGACACATGAAGTATCCTGAATTGAAAGGATAGTATTCCCAGACGTCGTCGAATTTGCCACTGTCGAGAACGCTCTTTACTTTATTGGCGCGCCCCTTCATAATGGCGAATTTTTCTTCCTTCTGCGCTTGGAAATCCGGCGATTTCAAAGCATGCAGGACGAAGGTTTGCGACGGATGAGGCCCGCTGGAAATCGTTGCGCGGATAATGCCCAACGTTTTTTGCTCCAGGGCACTCAGGACCGCTTCGCTGGTAGAGCCGTAGGTGATGAACCCGACGCGGAAGCCCCAGACATATTCTTCCTTCGTAGCTCCGTCGACCTTAACGGGAAGGATGCGCGGATCCAGGCCGCACAGCGAGCCGAATAGGGACTCGTGGACCGAATCCTCGAAGAAGAGCCCGAAATAGGCATCGTCCGTTACGGCCACGACACGGATTCCCGCTTCAGCTCCTGCTTGGATGGCGGCAACGATTTCACGGCCTTCCTCAGGACCCGGGGTGTAACCGGTCGGATTGTTGGGGAAATTCAGGATGACTATAGCTTTTCCCTTCTCTTTCTGAGCAAGAATAGCATCCCGCAGCCCTTGGGAGTTGAACCGGTTATCGGCATTATAGAGCGGGTAATGAACGATTTCCGCTCCTCTGCGGATACCGAAGGTCAGTTCATAGTTTTCCCAGTTCTTGTCCGGGATAATGACGGCGTCCCCATGGTCTGCGAACAAGTCGGCGACAATGCTCAAGCCGTGTGTCAGAGCGTTCGTCGCGACCGGATTGCCGAAGCTCTTGCCCTCCAGGCTGGGGTTCTCCTCCAGCATCTTCTTCCTCCAGGCTGTGCGCAGCTCGGGCTTGCCGGCCGGAGGGGCATATTCATAAATATCTTTGGGAGAGTAAGCGGACAAGGTATCCTGGATAACCTTAAGATGCATCGGCTGTCCGTTCTCCAGGGCAATGCCGATCGTTGCGTTATATTTATCCGCCTTTGCCTTCGCTTCGGCGGACTGGCTAAGAATTCCCACTTTAGGGAAGTAAATTTGTTTGCCCAGTCCGGAGAGCATGCCGTAGACATGCGGGTTTTCCCGTTCGATAGTTTCGTTAAGTTGTTTAGCCAGCTCGTTCATAGAGGATTCATCCTTCCCAACAGCGATAGTAAAGATTTTAGGGAATATTATATCATTTTCCTCGCAGGGAGTCATCCGTTTCAAGGAAAGGGGTGATTGTCTCCGATCAAGGAGGAAGGCCGGGCCATAACTTGGGTTGATAGGTTTGAATAATGGAAAAATGCCGGTCTTAATTGACCGATCAATGCTGATAGTTTTGCCACGGTACGTTACCAAAAATCTGGTAAATTGGCACTTTTTCATTTTATTTGTTAGTATAGTAGATGTGCACTGTTCTTTACCATTACTCAAGGAGGATTTACTAGGTATGGAAATTCGTTACGCTACTCATCCGACAGAGGTCAAGCAGTATGATACGGAGCGTCTGCGGAAAGAGTTTTTAATGGAGGGCCTTTTTGTTCCAGGCCAGCTTAAGTTGGTATACAGCCACGTAGACCGTATTATTACCGGAGGGGTTATCCCGACCAATGAACCGATTCTGCTCGATGCCGACAAGAAGGAGATGGGATCCGCGTTTTTCTTGGAGCGCCGCGAAATCGGTATCATTAACATCGGACCGAAGGGAACGGTAACCGTAGACGGTACGGACTACGAGTTGGAAACTAAAGACTGCCTGTATGTAGGAAAGGGCAGCAAAGAGGTAATCTTCAAAAGCGCGGATTCGTCCCAGCCTGCGAAATTCTACCTCAGTTCGACTCCCGCTCACAAAACCTATCCGACGGTTAAAGCGGCTCTGTCCGATGCACAGCCGAATCACCTCGGATCGATCAGCCAGTCCAATGAGCGGACAATCTATAAGTTCATCCACAATGAAGGAATTCAGAGCTGTCAGCTCGTTATGGGAATGACGCTTCTGGAGCCAGGAAATATGTGGAATACTATGCCTTGCCATACACATAATCGCCGAATGGAAACTTATCTGTACTTCGATATGCCGGAAGACGGAGTAGTGTTCCACTTGATGGGTGAGCCAACTGAAACTCGTCACCTCGTAGTCCGCAACGAACAGGCGATTATTTCTCCAAGCTGGTCGATTCACTCCGGTGTTGGAACAAACAATTACACCTTCATCTGGGCCATGGCCGGAGAAAACCAGGAATTCAGCGACATGGATATGGTCGATATGAAAGACTTGAAATAATAGGATTGAAGCCTTCCCTCGGGAAGGCTTTTTGTTTTTCCCTCAAGTCGGATGAAATCCGGTTTGCGATCTATGCCTCTGTAGGGTCGTTACCACTGTCTTTATGAGCCGGACAATATTTCCTCATCAGCCTTGCCGTCTCTTCATCCAGTTCTCTCTTTCGGCTGTTCAGCGAGGTAATAATGGATTCCCGGACCTCCTCCTGCAAATTTTGGCCGAATTTGAATTTGGCAGACATCTCCATAATCTTTATGGCGAGAACGGCCACCCCTTTGATCCTTGGACGGTACTCCGGATCTTCGGCCGTAATCGGCCTGTAACCTCCTTCCGGCTGCAGCTTACTCATGAAGGCCTGCAGCGCTCCGGCTTTTTCCACAGGATCTTCCACCAATTCAGCCGTTCCTTTAATGAGGACGGATTTGAAATAGGCGGTGGCCGGACAAGCCATTTCCGGATCGGTATAATAGGACGGGATCAGGGAATGTTCCTTGGCGATCAAGAAGGTGACCTGTTTACACGCCTTCAGATGCTTCATCTTCTGGCCGTTTCGGCTGCCGTGAAAATAGATTTTTCCCTGGTGGTAGACGTAATTGACCGGGGTGACGTGAGGCCAGCCATCTTCTCCTGTCGTGCCTAGACAGCCGTATGTCATCTCGTTCAGAAACTGCTCCACTTCCGCTTGCTCGTTCATTGAAAATTCTTTTCTCCTCAAGCCTAACACCCCTTTGTTTTTATGAGCTATCCTATATTGTTGTACTTGTACTAAATGATTTGCTTCCGTCCGGGAAGCCTATGATCGGAACCAGTAAGGCCGGATTCTTCAAGCCCACTTTTTAAAAAAACTCCTGGATCCTTCTGCTGTCCACTTGCTAACAATCCTAATCGTTTTATTGACATGAAAAAAGATCCATTTTACTCTATTTTTAATAGACCATTGACGATGGAGAATAGATTGCCGGAGGCCTTATGCAGACGGAGGTGAATGAAGTGGATTTCCAGGTTCACTATTTGGAATATACCAAGCGCTATCCGGCCAAATATGAAGCGCTGTTTCAGGCGATTAAAGATGCGATTACAGACGGGAGGCTGCCTTATGGGACCCGGCTCCCTTCGACAAGAGAACTGGCGAAGCTGTATGCGGTATCGCGGGGAACGGTCAATGTCGCTTATGAAATGCTTGCAGCTGAAGGGTATATTGCCTCACAGACCGGGAAAGGGACGTTCGTTACCCGGAAAGCCGCCCCATCCGGGCAGGCGGACCGGCCCGCGGTCCCGCTGCGGTTTTCCCCGTGGGGGAAACGAATGGCCGAGCTGCCGATGCGTTCCTTTGCTGCAGGGCATAAGGGGGTCCCGGACCGGATCAGCTTTCATATCGGAGAGCCTGATTTGACTGTCTTTCCGAATTCGATATGGAATAAATATTTGTATGCCCAGGTCAGAATGCAGAGGGAAAGCTGGCTGGAAGATGCATACGAAACTGCCGGACATGCTCCGCTGCGCCGGGCGATCGCCCATCACATAGGCCGGACAAGGGGAATACGGGCAGAGCCGGATGATATTGTCATCGTAAACGGATCGATGCAGGCGATCGGCTTGCTCGTCATGCTGCTTGTGGCCCCGGGAGACCCTGTCGTTATGGAAAATCCGGGATATGGCGGTTTTCGCCATGCGGTGCTGGCCGCCGGAGGAAAGATTCTGGCAGCGTCGGTGGACGAGGAGGGAATCGTGCCCGAAGATTGGGAGGCGCGATTGGCGCTGGTGACCCCCGGGAGACAGTTTCCGACGGGACATGTATTGACGATGGAACGGAGGCTGAAGCTGCTGGAATGGGCCTCCAGGAAGGGAGGAATCGTAATAGAGGATGATTATGACAGCGAATTCCGTCATCGCGGCAAGCCGCTGGAGCCGCTGAAGGTGCTGGATCGGGAGGACCGGGTGGTGTTCATCGGAACATTTTCCAAAACGATGCTGCCCCGGCTTCGCATCGGTTATGCCGTGCTTCCCCGCAGCCTTCGTGAGGTTTTTGTTAAAGCGAAGCAGCTGTTCGAGCCTCATCCAACGGCAGTGCTGGACCAAGCGGCACTGGCTGTCATGATGAACAGCGGTCAATATGAGCGGCATCTCAGGCGGATGCGAAGAGTGTACAGCCGTAAATACTCGGCACTGCTGGATAGACTGAAGGGACGGCTGTCCCACTTATTCGAGCCTGTGGAATCGGAAGCCGGACTGCATTTGTTCGCATGGTGGAGACGCTCGCCCGAACAATTTGCGGAATACGCCGCAGCCTGCCGCGAGGAAGGGGTGCAGTGGTCCGAGACCTCTTCCTACTTTGTCGGAAAAGCTGGATGCTCTGCCTGTTTCGGCTTCTCCCATCTGAGCTTGTCTGAAATAGAAGAGGGCATCGAACGGATGGTCCGGGCGTGGCAGCGGATATAACAGCTCAACCGAGCCAACCGAGCGTGCATTTGAAAATAGCAGCCATTCCTTGCCACAAATTGGGCGGCACAGTTGTTATGTCTAGGGATGGCGGGGCTCCCTGTCGCTCGCAAATCGGACGAATTAGCTGTAATTTATGCAGGTAAATTCAAGCGAATGGTGAAAAGTGATTAAAGTAAATGGAAAAAATAGCAGTTAAAATCGAGTTTTATACTGAAATCGCCTTTTTTGCACAAACTAATATAGCTGCGGTTTTGAGGCTGTCGATTTAATGTGGAAAAGGTGTTCAACTGGATGATTGTAATAGTAAAAGCAAAATTGTCTAGCATCAATGAAACTAATATAGTAATGGATAAAAGCGAAAATGTGACGGAACTGGGATACCTTATTTCGTCAAAATAGGCGGTTTTTGTAAAATATAAGAAAGTATAAGTTTCGACTTATACTTGTTCTTATATTTCATCGGTAAACGCGCCCGTCCTAAGGACGGCGATAGCCGTTTATCCTTGGACTAACGGAACCAGACGCGCTTATTTCATAAAATTATCCTACTTTCGCCTGCATTTCTTGGGAATAAGGTCATCTAGTTCCGTTAAAATGACCGAAAGGCCCTTTTGGAGCGATTAAGGTCGTCTGGTTCCGTTAAAACCAAACCGTACAAGGTTTCCATGATCATAAATCGTACACCATTAATCGACAGCCTCGTTTTTTTTAGTTACCGCCTTTCGCTTCAGAGGAACAAACTAGCTGTATGAAATCCAGTTAGACGCGCGATTCTGCGATTACGGCACACGACAAGGATATTTAACGAGTTTCAAGCTGCGAAAGTGGAGTGATGAGAAATAACGCCCAATAGACAGGTCTGAAGCCAATCAAATGTGAATTCATCTATACAATGGGGCGTCTCTGAACGAGAAAACCTCCGGGCCTCTCTACAGAGGCGCCGGAGGTTTATTAATTTATAAGTTAGGGGCTCCCCGCAAAGTACTCGGAATATGCTTCAGAGGCTATACGTCACTTTGTGGGGGGTTTACAGAGGCTCCCCGCAAAGTACTCGGAATATGCTTCGGAGGCTATACGTCGATGGCGACCGACAGGTCATGTATGTTTGTGGGGTTATTTTATTCCTCTCCCATTTCCGCATTCCATTCCCTGATTTTGCGGTCCGAAGGAAGCAGCATCGTCAATATCCCTATTATCGGCAGGAAGCCGCAGGCAATCATTGTGAAGGAAATCGACGTAAGGTCGATCAATTTCCCGAGAGCGACGGCTCCCAGCGCCCCCATCCCGAAGGCCAGGCCGACAATGAGACCGGAGACGGTGCCGATCTTGCCGGGCATAAGCTCCTGGGCGTACACGACGGATACCGAGAAGCTGGAAAGGACGATAAATCCGATCAGCAGAAGCAGGACGAACGCCCATACCTGACCGACAAACGGCAGCAAAATGGCGAACGGAGCCGAGCCGAGCATAGAGAAGGCCAGGATGTTCCTCCTGCCGAATCTGTCCGCCAGGGGGCCTCCCAACAGAGTCCCCAGCGCGCCGGCGGCCAGAAAGGCAAAGATGAAATATTGCGCGGTTTCCTTGCTGATCCCGAAATTTTCTATCGCATAGAACGAGTAATAATTAGAGATCGCCGCATGGTACCAGGACCGGGCAAAGACGAGAAAAACGAGCAGATACAGGGCAACGGTGATCTGCTTCTTCCGCTCGGCCTGCAATCCGGACGCCCGGCTGCCGCGAGTCTTCGGCTTCGGAGGATGGGCCGCCAAATAACCGCGGTACCATCTGGCAATGTACATCTGCACTCCGATCGCCGCTGCCGCAACGACCGTAAACCAGGCCGCTCCGGACAAACCGAGGCGGTAAAAAATAAAAATAGCCATCAGCGGAGCCAACGCTTGGCCGGCGTTGCCGCCTACCTGATAAATCGATTGCGCCAGCCCTCTTCTCGATCCGGCGGCCATGTAAGAAACGCGGGAGCCTTCCGGGTGGAAGACAGCCGAACCAAGGCCAACGAGAAGCACCGAAAGCAGCATCATGGTATAGTTGCCGGCAAATGCGAGCGTAAGCATCCCGGCAAAAGTAAAGACCATTCCCAACGGCAGGAGGAATGGCGAGGGCTTGGAATCGGTATAGGCGCCCACTATGGGCTGCATGATGGAGGCCGTGAAATTGAGCGAAAAGGTAAGCAGACCGATTTTCGTGTACGAAAGCCCCATCGAGTCCTTCAAGATGGGATAAATGGCGGGGAACACCGCCTGGATCGAATCGTTAAACAGATGGACCAGACTAACGAGAAAAAGTATCCGATACAAAGTCGGCTTTGGATCCGGCCGGGCTATGCCGGCCGCTACAGCGGTTTGCATATGTTGTAACCTTCTTCCCATGAATGAAAAATCTTATGTTCTTAGCGAAAAATCAATAAATCGAACCGTCAGTCATCACTTCTTGCTATGAAAGGTTCCGAGCCGTTCCCCCATCTTGACCTTGCTGCCGATGGCCAGGCCGTCTCTCGGATCGAAGGTGCCGTTCTCCATGAGGAGGACGACGGTGGAGCCGAACTCGAAATAGGCCAGCTCATCTCCCGCCGCGAGCTCATTCGGCAAAGGCTCGACATACTGAATGCTGCTGACATTCAGGGCTCCGACCTTGACGACCGCAAGCTCTCCGAAGGGATGCTTGAGGTAAGTAACGAGCCGTTCATTCCGGCTGAGCACCCTTCTCATGTAGCGAAGGCCGAACTCGTTCACCGGGTATACCTTGCCCGGAATATGCTCCTTCTCGATCACCGTTCCCGACACCGGAGAATGAATCCGGTGATAATCGGTAGGGCTAAGGTATAGCACATAATAGAAGCCGTCTTTGTAGTTAAGCTGTCTCGGGGATTTATTCAGCAATTCTTCCAGCGTGTAATCCTGCCCCTTCACGTTAACAATCTGTCCGGACGCTATCGTCCCCATCCCCGTGATGGCGGCGTCAACCGGACTGATTAAAGCCTCGGCGGTCGTATCAATCGGTCGCAATCCGGATTTCAGTCGGCGGGTAAAGAAATCGTTCAACGATTTATATTCAGCCACAGGCTTCTCGGCATCTTCTATTCGAATTCCATATGATTTGGCGAACCATGGAATTAGAGAGCGGCTTATTTTCGATTTGGCAAAGGCTCCGGTCAATCGGGAAACCGATTTTCGCGAAGAAAGTTCGGTAAGTAAACGAAAAAATCGTTTTGCCATATAGTGTATTCACCTGTTTTCCCATGAATTAATAATCTATGAGGACTATCTTGACATAGAAGGAACGACAAATCAATAACCTAATCCATACATATTTACGTTAAGTGCGATTCTGTAGTACATTCAAGAGGATAGTTTAATATATGAAAATAGTGAGAGAGGATGTATGGAAATGCCTTTAGTAGACATGCCCTTGTCCGAGCTGGAGAAATATAAGCCGGCACTGACGGCGGAGCCGGATTTTGACGCCTTCTGGGGGGAGGCTAAACGCGAATCGTCGGCTGTTCCTCTGCAGGCTAAAGTGGTTCCGGTCGATTATCCGGCCAAGAATGTATCGGTATACGATGTCACTTACAACGGAATGGATGGAACGCCTATTCATGGAATCTATCTCGTTCCCAACGAATCCATGACTAAGCGCCCGATGCCGGTCATCGTTAAATACCACGGGTACACCGGCAGGGCGGGCAGACCCCAGGATTATATGCACTGGGTATGTATGGGGATCGCCGTCTTTGCCATCGATGTGAGAGGGCAGGGCGGGCTGTCACCCGATTACGCCCAATATCCAACCGGCAGCGCCCCGGGATGGATGACCTTGGGGATTCTTGATCCTTCGCGCTATTACTACAAACAAGTTTATATGGACTGCGTTCGGGCAATCGATTTCGTATGTGAACGTGAGGAGATCGACACCTCCCGCATTATCGTCTCAGGCAACAGCCAGGGCGGGGGCCTGACACTGGCGGCAGCGGGCCTGGATGACCGGCCGAAGCTGGCCCTGCCGATTTTCCCGTATCTGTGTGACTTCCGCCGTGCGCTGGAAATCTATACGACCGGACCGTATGCCGAGATCAGAAACTGGTTCCGCATCTACGACCCGGAGCACGAACAGGAAGCGCAGGTATACAGAACGCTCAGCTACTTCGACGGAATGAATCATGCCGCAAGGGTGGAAGCCAAGACGATGATGGCCATTACGCTTCAGGACACCACCTGTCCGCCTTCGACTTGCTTCGCCGCCTTCAATCATCTTCCCGGGGAGAAGGAAGCGAAGATTTATCCGGACTTCGGTCATGAGGGGCTTCCGTTTCATGAACTGGCTATGATGCGTTTTGTGGAAAAGCATCTGTAGTCAAGAACTTTGACAGGCTCTCCGTTAGCAGAGGGATAAGCCGGCATATCATACAATGCCCGGATGAGGGGAAATGGGCCGTCCATTAGGGCCGTTTGACAGAAGGCAAAGCCGATTCGACAAAATTAGAAGCTGACAGGTGTAAAAACTTCCCATCAAATGACATACAATGTGCCACGCATAAGCTATACTATTGTTGCAAGCCGTCATCATTTTATCCTGGACTGTTCAATGCTTCATTATTTCAATGGAAGGGGAGAGCAGGTATGGCACTCGCTAAATTTTATTGTGTGGAATGTAATCATTTGATCTCGGAGGAAAACGCCGGGTCAATTTTTCGTACGGGCTTCTATCGGAGGGGCGTCCCTCTAGGTCAATGCCGTGAATGCAGGGACAATAACACGTCTCATGTGCCTCGTTATACATTAACGGATACATACAGCTCCAAGCTGGGTTAGCCGGTCATCTATATTTGTGGATAACCGTTCCGTTCAGGCATATCGACCCGTGGACGGAATAGCGAAATTAAAGAGGTTGTCTCATAAGTCGATCTATAATTTTTCAAGCCCCACCTAGAGTTAATTTGGCAACTAAAAAAAGGACCCCGTTCCCACACCAGTGGGATTTGAGGTCCTTTTTGCTTCGTTTTTTGGATGTTTCGTTTTATGCGAACGCTTTTGGGACACCCCTTTAGTTGTCCTGTATTTGCTTATGACAATCTGAACCTGGCTATCGCTTCCTGCAAATTCTCTGCCACACGGGTGAGATCGTTCGCCGAGGCGGAAATTTCCTGTACCGCCGCCAATTGCTCCTCTGTCGTTGCAGCGACCGTCTGCGCGTTGCTCAGCGCTTCCCGGGCTATGGAAGCCGATTGCTCGACGGATGCCAGCACCTCTTGCGAGCCGGCGGACATCTGTTCCGTAACGGCGGAGGTCTCATCGATTTGCCGGACCATCTGCCTGATCGCCTCAAGAATGGCCTCGAAGGCTTGTCCTGCCTCGTTGACGACCAACGTTCCCTGCTCCACATCGCGTGAGCCCTGCTCCATGGACTGCACGGCCTTCATAGTATCCCCCTGAATCTCCTCAACCAATTGGCTGACCCTCTGTGCAGATTGCTCCGACTGAGCGGCCAAATTGCGGATTTCTTTAGCCACTACCCCGAAACCGCGGCCTTCTTCACCAGCACGGGCTGCCTCAATTCCCGCGTTTAACGAGAGAATGTTCGTCCGGCCAGCGATGGAGGAAATTTCATAGACAATCTGTCCAATTTGCTCCGAGCGCTGATGCAGCCGGTCGATCGCTTCCGCCAGCTGCCTGACGGACATACCGATTGTAGCCATCTGGTTGACCGCTTGTTGGGCGAGCTGGGATCCTTGCTCCGCCTGGTGTTCGGCATTCTGGGAGTTGTCCGCGATGATTCCGGCGGATTCGGCCACCTTCTGAATGCCGACGGCCATTTCCTCCATCGCCCGAGCCATCTCTTCCGAGCGCACCATCGTATTCTCCGCGCCTTCGGCCATCTGCTGTACGCTCTGAGAGACCGAATGGGCGGATTCGGCGGTCTGTTCGGAGCTGGCTGCCAGCTCCTGGGACGCTGCCGCTAATTGCGCGGACGAATCGCTGGCCTGGCGGATGACCGATCTTAATTGCTCGACCATCCGATTGACCGCTGCCGCCATTTCGCCGGCCTCGTCGCGGTTGCGGATGACGATGGGCTCAACCGCCAGATTGCCGGATGTGATATCATTCATGGTTCGGGTCACGCGGGCGAGCGGGGAGGAGATCATTTTGGCAAGGGAGCCTGCAACGATCAACCCTATCAATAGACCAGCAGCAATCGCTATCCAACCCAATCTTGTGCTAAAGCCGTATTGCTTCCGGGTTTCTTCGCTGGTTTCATTTGCCATCTTCCAATTCAGCTCGGTAAGCGGCAGCAATTTCTCCTGAGCTTCGAGCAAGATAGCCGTTCCATTCTGGAGGCTCTGGATCGCTCTCTCTTTATCTGCTCTGCTGAGATCGATCATCTGTTCATTCCAGGCCAGAAACTTCGACCAGCCAATGTTGAAATCGTCAAACAGATCTCTTTCTTCCTCCAATTTAATGGTTTTCTCATAAGTCAAGAGCAGTTCCTGGATAGTATCGATTTGCTGCTTTCTTTCCTCCATGAGCCTTTCCTCTTCTTCTCCGGAAGAGAGCAGCAGGAGCAATGTTTTGGCGCGAAAATCATTCAGAGCGGCTTCGGTTTTATGAATCGTCGCCATTCCCGGCATCCAGTCCGTCAAGACCGTTTCCATCTTGTTATTAATGCTCCGCATTCCGGACAAGTTCATGAGGGATGATACGGTTGTCAAGGCCAGGAGAAGCAGAAAACCTCCCATTATTTTTTTCCCTACCGTAATTCTTAATGCGGATTTCAATTTTTGTTTCATTGGCTTCATTTGTCACCTCTACGTAGAAAATTTACCCATAGAAACTTTATCGGCATTGTTTCGACAAAATTCAACATGTATTTTTAAAAGAATAAGAGCCCGATGATGCGAGAGCTCTCCACTATTTAAACCTGTATGATCTTCTGGCCGATACGGCTCGTCGCCTGAATTTTCAATGCGTTTGTAAAAGTGGCGAAATTAAGTAGATTCCATTGCGATCCTGTGAACTGTGACTTTTGTCATAGTGAAGGCCGGGACCTGACTCCTACAATAAGCTTAAACAGCGCCGCTTTAAGGGCGCGCGGCAGGAAGGGGGAACCTAAGATGCAGCAACCGATAGCTACCCAAAAAGACAGCAAGGCCAAAACTCCACCATCTCCGGTTAACGAAGAGAAAGAAACGTTAAAAGGAACATTCGCTGCGGTTTTGATGCTCGGAGGATTTATCGCCTTGACCTGGTTGGGCGTATTTCTTCTATACATCGTTCGCAGTTAGTTAAGAGAAACCGCAACATAAAGGAGAGGCTCTTATGCATATTCATCGGCTGGAAAAGATTTGGTTAATCATTGGAATATCCATGCTGGTCATCTTTTTGGCTGTGCTTGGAGTCGGCACTTTCGCAATGGGCGTGGCGCCGCCGGGAGGGCATCACCATTCGATAGACCCCGAAACGGTGACGGAGAAAGAACCTTTCAACAATCCGGGCTTACGGCAGATTGGCGAGAACGAATATGAAGCCGTCATGCTGGCCTTTGCTTTCGGCTACAGTCCCGAGCAAATGGAGGTGCCGGTTGGCGCCAAGGTTCATTTTGTCGTTACCAGTACGGATGTGGTCCATGGCTTTGCCATTCCGGGAACTAACGTGAACATGATGGCTGTGCCCGGGGAAGTCAATACGATCAGCCATACTTTTAATGAGCCCGGGGAATATTTAATTCTCTGCAATGAGTATTGCGGTGCGGCGCACGAAATGATGATGACGACGATCATTGTACGATAACGGACGGTCAATCGGGGAGGTTGGAATCTATGGAGACGAATACTAAACAAGCATTGCCGATAGACCGGCGGGATGCCACTCTGGTTCTGGCACATGTGCTTCTGGCATTTGTGGCGCTGCTGCTCGGGGGGATTGCCGGAGTGCTGCAAGGTCTGGTCAGAGGAGGGCTAATTACCCTGCCATCGGGAATCGGTTATTATCAATTGCTAACAGCGCATGGTGTGCTGATGGCTCTTATTTTTACCACTTACTTCATTATTGGATTTATGCTGTCGGGAGTAGCGAAGACGACCGGAGGCCGGCTGCTCCCGTTATCGCGGAAGCTGGGCTGGATCGGATATGTGCTGATGACGGCCGGCACCGTAATCGGAACGATTTTTATCCTGCTGAATAAGGCGACCGTTTTGTATACCTTCTATGCGCCTATGCAGGCTTCCCCGTGGTTCTATATTGCTCTGGTGCTTGTCGTGGCCGGAAGCTGGATGAGCGGGATTGCCATGTTTCATAATTATCGGCAATGGAAGAAGACGAATCGCGGCAAATTATCGCCCCTGTTTGCGTTCATGGCCGTTGTGACGATGATTATGTGGATGGTGGCTACGGTTGGTGTCGCCCTGGAGATCATTCTCCAGCTCATTCCCTGGTCCTTCGGCTGGGTGGAGCGGGTTAATGTCATGCTGAGCCGCACCTTGTTCTGGTTCTTCGGTCACCCGCTCGTCTACTTTTGGCTGCTGCCGGCTTATATTTGCTGGTACGTGGTCATTCCCAAGGTCATCGGCGGCAAAATGTTCAGCGATGCGCTGGCACGCCTTTCGTTCCTGCTGTTTCTATTGTTTTCGATTCCGGTCGGCTTTCACCATCAACTGATGGAGCCGGGCATCTCGGACTTCTGGAAATATTTGCAGGTCGTGCTTACGATGATGGTTGTCATCCCGTCTCTCATGACCGCCTTCTCGTTGTTTGCGACATTCGAACGAACCGGCAGGGAGAAGGGAGCCCAGGGCCTGTTCGGCTGGTTCAAAATGCTTCCGTGGAAGGATGTACGTTTCTTCGCCCCGTTCATGGGCATGCTCATATTCATCCCGGCCGGCGCCGGAGGAATTATCAATGCCAGCAACCAGGTGAATGCCGTAGTGCATAATACGCTGTGGGTTACCGGCCATTTCCACCTGACGGTCGCAACGACAGTAGCGCTTACCTTCTTCGGCATTACGTACTGGCTGATCCCTTCCATCACGGGGAGGACACTTACCGCTCGTATGCATAAACTGGGGATTGCGCAGACGATCATCTGGGCCGTAGGAATGTTCTTCATGTCCGGCTCGATGCATACTGCCGGATTGTTCGGCTCCCCGCGTCGTACGGCATTCACGACTTACCAGGATCATCCGGATGCCGTCTTCTGGATGCCGTACCATGTGGCGATGGCGGTCGGCGGAACCATCCTGTTCATCGGTGTTGTGCTGATGGTCTACAACGTTGTCGCCCTGCTGAGAGCACCCAAAGGATATACCGAATATCCCTTGGCCGAAGTTGCGGAAACGGCGGAGCAAACCCCGCGTTTGTTCGAGCGCTGGGGAGTATGGATATCGCTTGTCGTTATCCTCATTCTGGTCGCTTACTCCGTACCGATGATGGATATGGTCAATAACCCCGTTCCGGGTTCGAAGCCTTTTGTCACCTGGTAAGACGCAGGTTTTCTAACCTTCGGAAACTGAAGAACCTCGGATTCCGCCCTAATGGTGGTTTCCGAGGTTCTTTAGTTTATAATTTCATAAGTTCCGGGGCTCCCCGCAAAGTACCCGGAATAAGCTTCGAAGGCTATGCGTCACTTTGTGGGGAATTCCGCGCCTAGATGCGGCAGATTTCCGCGGGGCAGTCCGGGCAGCGGACGACCCGCTTGAGGCTCGACAGCTCGCGCACGACGATGTGTCCCTTCTCGTAGCCGATGATGCCTTCTTCTTTGAAAGCTGCAAGCATCCGGTTGACACTCTCCCGGCTCGTTCCGATCATATTGGCCAAATCGCTGTTAGACAGCTTGAGCCGAATGTATATCCCATCTTCCACAGGCTCGCCGTAAGAATTGGTAAGGCGGATTAAGGTCGAGGCTAGGGCGCCCTTTTTGCCGTACAGGATCAGATCGCGGAATTTGGATTCGGTCGTTCGCTGCATGAGACTCATCCATTTGATGAACTGCAGGGCAAATTCTCCGCTCTCCGAGATCAATTGCTCCAGCTCCTTCTGCTGAATGACGCCTATCTCCGAATTTTGTACCGCGACGGCATCGTAAGAATATTGGACGGGGTCATAGCTCGCGAATTCCCCGAAGAAGTCTCCCTCTTGTAAATAGAATAGAATGAGATCTTTGCCGTCATCTGTAGATTTGGTAATCCTGATCTTCCCTTTTTTAACAAAAAAGAGGTGCTCTGCAGGTTCCCCCTCCCAGAACAAGTGAGAGCCTTTGGCCACGGAATGATCGTTCATCAGCCTGCTTAGCTGTTGGAAATGATCTTCCGCCAGAAAGTGGCCAATCTGATAATGAAGCTCATTCTTCTTCGGCTCGCATAGATTTGATGGGGACATGAGAAATTCCTCCTTGAGAAGCACTGTCCTTCTATTATAAACGATTTATGCTTGAAACTGTATGAGGAATATCTGTGTCCTCCCGCTTTTCCAAATAATCCAGCAAATAACTGGCGTAACCGATCGGGTGATGGCAGGACGCGGCCCACAGCTCGATTCTCCCGGTCTTCCGGAAAACATGGCCGACATCGGGAAGCCATCTTAGAAAGACGGGAATATCGGGCTCCTTCAGTCCGATCTCCATTCCGATGTCGGCCAACGAAGGCAGATACTGGCTAAGCTGCTCGCCGATGGCAACGGCTACCCTCTCTATTTCCTCCAGCAACGTAATTCCGTTGGCGGACAGCTTGGATTCCAGATGCTTCACGAACGGTTCCTTCTCCACATTCTCCTCCGGCTTCCACTCTTCGGAATCGGTATGGATCTCTTCCGGTTTTTCCACCAAACCTGTCAGCTGCCATTTCCCGGTTTCATTTCGCTGTACGCAGACATAGAAGAGAGCCGGCCTTCCGTCCCATCTCACCATGGAGACAGAGGGTCTGATCACATATTTGTTGTACAGCTCAATCAGAGTTTCCTCTTCCGTATGGAGCAAGCTCTGCGGAGAGTCCTCACCCGGATTTAACATTCCGCTAAATATCCACTCTCCTTCCTCATTTTTCACGAGCTCGCGATACCCTCTATGGATTAAGGCGCTCCCCTTTTCCAATACGACGGAGGGATAAAGCTCAAGCATTCTTCTTAAAACTTCGGGAGAGAACGGATAAATAATCGGAAGATGAGGATGGAGGGAGGGATCGAGTGATAGTAAATGGCGAATGTCCGGCAAGCTGTATCGGTTGCAGGCATTGAATACGATCCGGCCTCCGGCGGTAGACCAGCGGGCCAGGAAATCGATGGACGGCTGCTTCCGGTATATCGCCCGGTTATACACAACAGTCGGAGTCTTCACGGTGACTCTTCTGTATGCTCCCTGTTTCCGGAGGATCGCCTTCACTTTCTTTCCTCCGCTCTTCAAGTCTTTTAAACGTAAATAACAAGGATTTACCCCGTATTTGGCGCCAGCCTCCTCATACTGATTCAGCAGAGCGACGTCCCCGGCTCCGTACAGAATTCGTCTGTATACCGGATCATTGACCAAGATTCCGACTAACCGCCCCATGACGCTCCTCCTTCCTGAAATCATCATATGTTATATGAAACTTGACGGTAACCGGAAAATCCATATGGCCGGGAGGCGTTATTTCATTTAAGCCGAAAGCCGTTCCGCTTGAGTAGTTATTGCATGCGGCAGTTGGGTGGGCGTCTAATTTCCTTTGAAATTAGATTTATAGGTGACCGCCCTGTCAGGCTCCGCATATGTTACAAATGACCAGGTAACTTGCAAGGGAGGAGTCGAGCGATGAAAAAACGAAAGGCATCACCTTCCAGAAAACGCGTACGGGAACGCGGGACGTTCATAGACGCTAATTTGTCGGAGTTGAACTGGCTGGATGACGATATTTACCGGGTGGAAGATAACCCCAAGGATAAAAAGGGGAGAACGGAAATCAGGCAAGTTAGGGAAAATGAAGATGGAACCGTCAAGAACGGATTGCAGCTTCACAGGATGGTACTGGAGAAGAAGAAGGAACGGGCCGGTCAAGTTCCTGTACCCAGGCCGCCGCAGTCTCATCATGTCATTTCCCCTTCCGAGCCCAGGGAGGAAATTACGGATACTTCTACAAAAGACAGGGAACAGCAGTCCGTATCTGGCGTCCAAGAGGACTTAAGCTTTCAGGAGGATAAAAGTAGTTCTGATACCGCCCATACGGAAAGTAAAGCCCGAGGAGAAGAGGGAAGGGTGGAGTCCAAGATGGCCTCTAACGAAGCTCAAGAAAAACGCTCTTCAACGGATCGTCCGGATAAGATGGCGGTATTGGATAGAAAGACGGAAATGCCGAATACCCCCATCATCTATACGGATGATCTGGTGGATGCGGCGGTTACCGGGGAGAAAATCGCCCCTCATGCGATTGATTCCCGCAAGCTAAAGCCCGGAAGCGTAACGACGGAGGCACTGGAGGATTTTGCCGTGTCCACCGAGAAGCTCGGCAACGGGACCGTTACCGGAATCAAGCTGGCCGAACAGGTGGTGGAAGAGAAGCACCTCATGGATCGGTCTATTTCCGGAGCCAAGCTCAAGGATTATTCCATATCCGGGGACAAGTTAAAGGATAACAGCATAACATCCGCCAAGCTGGCGGACAAGACGATTGATTCGATCAAAATTGCGGACGGCTCCATTCAAGCCAAGCACCTTCATCCCAACTCGATCTCGACGGAGCTTATCCAGGATCAGGCCATTACTACCGAGAAGATCAAGAGCGGAGCCATCCTTTCCAGCAATTTGGGCAATCAGGTTATCAATTCCGCCAAATTGGCCGACGGGGCGGTAACTACGGATAAACTGCGCGACGGGGCCGTCGTGTCAGATAAAATCTGCCCTAACAGCATAACTGCGGTACATCTTCAAGAGGAATCGGTGGAAGGAAGACATATCCGTGGCCGGTCTATCGGCAACAATCACTTGGCGGATGGCTCCATAACTCATGCCAAGCTGGCGGACCAGGCGGTACAATCCCAGAACATTGCTCCCCAGGCGATTGGAACAAGACATATGCAGGAGAAATCTTTGACCAGCGCTCTATTTGCGAAGGAGTCCGTCGATTCCGACATCCTTGCTTCTGAATCGGTCTTATCCAGACATATAGCAAGGGAGCAAATTACTGCCGAGCATCTGGCCTACCATGGGGTGACGCACTCCAAGCTTGCCGACGGAAGCGTCTCACGGGAGAAAATCACGGATGGGGCGGTAAGCGGTGAGAAACTGGCCGATGGAGCGGTTGGAACCACGAAGCTGGCACCTGATTCCATTCTTAGTGAGCATTTGACAGACGGCTGCGTCACACGGGAAAATCTGGCTCATCTTTCCGTAGAGGCTCATCATCTGAACCGCCATTCCGTCTCCGCGCAGCACATTCAGGACCGGGCGGTTTCGACCTCGGCCATTATGGATGAAGCGATCACCACTATAAAGCTGGCTGCGGGAGCCGTCACGAAGGAAAAGCTTAGCGAAGATTCGGTCGATAGCATTCATATTGTGTCCGAGGCCATTCGCGGCTACCATTTGCCAGCGGATGTCATCCGGACCTATCACCTGGACAGCGAGTCGGTAAGTGAGGATAAGCTGGCTCCGGAATCCGTCAACGGAAGCAAAATCAGAAAACAGGCCATAGGGACCCAACACCTGGTCGACGGTGCGGTGACGAGCGGGAAGCTTGCGCCTCAAGCAGTTAAGAGCGAGCATTTGGCCGACAGGTCGGTAACGACTGCACATCTCCATCCGCAGTCAGTCGGTTCGGAACAGCTTCAGGAAAACTCGGTGACAACCCATGCGCTGAGAGACAGCAGCATAACGACAAGCAAGCTGGCTACAGGGAGCGTAACTGCCGACAAGCTGGATATCGAAATTGTGTCCGGCAAGCACATTAAGACCGAAACGGTTCAAGGACGTCATATACAGCAGGGCAGCATTCAGGGCCGGCATTTGGAAAAAGGAGCGGTCCAAATGGACCATTTGGCTGCTCACAGCGTGGATGAGAGCAAGGTGAAGCCGGGCTCCATCCATACAGAGCAATTGGCCGGCGCGGCGGTGACGTCGGAGAAGCTGGCGACCGGGTCTGTCTTAAGCGGGCATATCGCCCATAAAGCGGTTCATACGGAACATCTGGGAGAGCGGATTATCCAGGAGACGCATCTCAAGGAAGGCTCCGTGACGGAGGATATTCTGGGCAAGGAGGCGGTAACGGGAAGCAAGCTGGCTCCCGGGGCCGTGACCTTCGACAAGCTCGCAGAGCAATCTGTCGGAGGAATTCACCTGCAGGAGCAGGCCATCGGCGAAGAACATCTTAGAGATGAGATGATAGCCCCCCGCCATTTAATGAAGGAGGCTTTTACATCTAATATTTTCGCCGACCAGGGGATAGACGGCAGCAAGGTGAAATCATTGACGATCGATACCGAACAGCTGGCCAACGGTTCGGTGACCGCCGAGAAGATCATCTCGGGAGCTATACATGGCTATCACTTGGCAAATCATTCGGTGTCGACAGAGCATTTGGCCGGCCGCATTGTCGGTCCAGCCCATATCCAGGAGAATGCGGTAAGCGGGCCGATGCTGCAGAATGAATCGATCACCTCCGACAAGCTGGCTCCCGGTGCAGTGAACAGAACCATTCTTGAAGAAGAAACGGTCGAAAGCAGGCATATCCGTCTGAAGTCGATTGGCGAAGGGCATATTCAGGATGGAGCGGTAGTGGCCCGCCATATTCAGCCTGAAGGATTGACCGGAGCGCATCTGGCTCCTGAGAGTATAGACGGCTCTCGACTCCAACCGGGGAGCATAGGCCGTTTTCATTTGGAAGAACAGGCAGTTACCGGAGCTCATCTGGCTCCCGGGGCGGTCGCCTCCGAGCATCTTCAACCGCAATCGATTCTGGCAGACCATCTGCGGCCGGGATTGATCGAAACCGGGCATATTCAGGAAGGAGCGATTACCGCCGAGCTGCTGCAGAAGGAGACGATCACCTCCGATAAGCTGGCATTGGGAGCAGTCACCGCAGAGGTGCTGGAGGAAGGAGCGGTCGAAAGCCGGCATATTAAACAGGATGCGATCCGCGGCTATCATATTCATATCGGATCGATTCTCGGCCGACACATTCAGACGGAAGCGATTCATGCCCGCCACATCAAGAAAGGGATACTGACATGGGATCATTTTGAGGAGTCGGGAGTGGACGCTTCGCTCGTTCGAAATTTGAGTGTAGAATCCGAGCAGATTGTCAATGGAGCGGTAACCGGGTCAAAGCTTGCAGTAGAATCGGTTGGCAGTGAGCATATCGTCAGCGAAGCGGTAAGCTCCGATCATATAGCCCCCGAAGCGGTGACGGAGGAGCATCTGAAGGATGGAGCAGTAACCGGACCGAAACTTGCAGTAGAATCGGTTGGCAGCGAGCATATCGTCAGCGAAGCGATAAGCTCCGACCATATAGCACCCGAGGCCGTGACGGAGGAGCATCTGGAGGATGGAGCCGTAACCGGGCCGAAACTTGCGGCGGAATCGGTTGGCAGCGAGCATATCGTCAGCGAAGCGATAAGCTCCGGCCATATAGCACCCGAAGCGGTGACGGAGGAGCATCTGGAGGATGGAGCGGTAACCGGGCCGAAACTTGCGGCGGAATCGGTTGGCAGCGAGCATATCGTCAGCGAAGCGATAAACTCCGGCCATATAGCGCCCGAGGCCGTGACGGAGGAGCATCTGAAGGATGGCTCGGTGACGGCCCCGAAGCTTGCTGAACGAAGCGTCGCCGGAATCCACATCCAGCCGGGCAGCATTCAACTGGAGCACTTGGCTCCCGAGCTGCTGGAGAACCTGCAGCGGACCGTTACCGCTGCTGTCCTTCCGGCGGAAACACCGGAAGTTGCCGCAGGCCCGCAGGAGACTTCCTCGACGGAGGAAGCGCAAGGCGCTGAGTCTTTGGAAGAAGGGCTTGAATTTGCGGCAGAATCCGCCGTTCCCGCATCCGATTCCGAAGAGGAAGTGAATGCGGAGGCACCGGTACCCGGAATGGAAGAAGCTAAAGATGAGAAGTTGGCAGAAACTAAGGATGCGCTGGTATCCGGATTGGAAGCAACAGAGAATGTACCGCTATCAGGACCGGGAGAACCGTCGAATTCGCAATCGTCCAAGTCCGACGGGGCACAGCCAGAATTGGCTGCCCAAGCGACTACAGTCTCTCCCCTGCAGCAGTTCGGAGCGGCGCCATTCCGAATCGGGCTGGAGGAAGATTCGGTCGAGGTCGCCGTCAAGCTTCCCCAGGCTTACTCCGATGATCGTTATTCCATCGTGGCGATGACGAACCATCCGGCCTGCTATGCCGTATTGAAAGAGCAGGCGGCCGGCTCGGCTGTCATAGAGGTTGTTCGGACCAGACTGTGCCCGGCTTTCGATGGAATGATCACCTGGATTGCCCTCGGCCACCAATAACACACGAACGAGAAGACGCCCGGTAAACCTTTGGCCGGGCGTCGTTTTTTTTGTTTATCCAGATGCTGCGACAGAATTTTGTGGGCCTGCATTTATTTATAGCCAATTCAATTTGCGTTTCTAACGCTCCCCTTATGCCTTCTTGGGAGCAAAATGTTCCATGGAACAGACCTACAAACCTTTTTACAAAACAAACCCTATTACAAAACAAACCCTTTTACCAAACCCCCATAAAACTTTTCGTGAAAGCTGCTTGAGATGAAAAAAAGTTGTTTCCGGTATTTACATTTATCTCTTAATTGATGCTTTTGACTGTTATCCCTTAGACTCAGAAAAGATTATGACTTGCTTTCCTTCAGCCTTGCCACTGTCCTTGTAATTTTTAATCGGTATCTATCCTGGGCATGGTGTCTGGTCACCCACGTGTAAGGGGCAACTCACCCCGGGAGTAGCGTGTTAAGATGGTGGGGCGCTGATCAATATGTTTGGAACCTTGCGGGCCATCGGTGAGAAGAAACTGAGCAGTAGGGATAACAGTCAAAAGGACGAGAAGAAGAAACAGGCTGGGCAAGAGTAACTGAGCGAAGGGGATAGCGGTTCAAAGGGTGAGCAAAGAGCAACAGGCCTCGGCACGAAGCTACTAAGTGAGCGGGATAACAGTCAAAAGGAGAGAAGAAGCAACAGGCGAGCAAGAGTAACTGAGCGAAGGGGATAGCGGTCCATAGGGTGAGCAAAGAGCAACAGGCCTTGGCACGAAGCTACTGAGTGAGTGGGATAACAGTCAAAAGGAGAGAAGAAGCAACAGGCTGGGTAAGAGTAACTGAGTGAAGGGGATAATGGTCCAAATGGTGAGCAAAGAGCAACAGGCCTCGACATGAAGCTACTGAGTGAGTGGGATAACAGTCAAAAGGAGAGAAGAAGCAACAGGCTGGGTAAGAGTAACTGAGTGAAGGGGATAAT
>NZ_VEGP01000057.1:37946-38304 GCF_007679495.1 Paenibacillus sp. 32O-W
AGGGGATAATGGTCCAAAGGGTGAGCAAAGAGCAACAGGTCTCGGCATGATGCTCCTGAGTAAGCGGGATAACAGTCAAAAGGTCGCCGGAGGAGGAGCCGGGCCCTAAAACGCAGAAGTCCCTACAAATAGGTAAATAAAAGGCGGATCCGGTTCTAGATAGAAACATTGAAATGAACTCTGCCCAATAAATTAAACTTGTGTTTTAATAGAATTAATGAACAAGGATCACATTATCGATCCTTGTACTGCGGGCTGGAAAATATAATGTATAATTAATAACTCAACTTTCGCAGCTTAATTGTCCAAACAAACCCTTGATATAATTGGGCAAACTCGAAATCCAATGCTGGAGTTG